>CAJTQM010000006.1:36681-69555 GCA_910578255.1 uncultured Oscillospiraceae bacterium | reverse complement strand
TGAATTTTGTGCAAATGATACTCATCAATTTGCACAGAACAATAATACAAATCAACCCCACAAAGACAGTACCAATACCTAGACACAGCACAAAAAGATTTGACATTTTTCGTACCTCCTTTCCTCCACAATTGCCTCTTATTGACTATTTAATCTCTTCATTTATAGAATGAAAAGAATCAAACAAAATGTAAAAGAACAAGCCCCGTTTCCGGGATTGATATGGGCCCTTCTCTAAGGATAAGACCAAATTCTAAAAAATATCCAAATCAAATTAATCATAGCATATTTTTCAAAAAAATACAATCTTTTTTTCGACCAATTTGGCCTTTGAAAAACAAAATTTTTCGGATGATCCACAGAAAAAACAGCACTCTATATAGAGTGCTGTTTTTAAACCTTTTTGCCCGGTTTTTTCGTCCTATCTTACTTTCTTGAAAAGCCACAAACCGGCAATATCACGCCTTTTTCTCCTGAAGATTTCTTTTGCCTTTCCAGGTTACCCAAAGTTCCGGCGCCAGGCAAAGCGACGAGAACAATCCGGCAATCATACCTACAACCATGGGGAAAGCAAAGGAAAGGATGGAACTCAGCTGGTATACCATTGCCACAACGCAGACAGTCACCAACGCGATCATTGTGGTAACGGTTGTCATAACACTTCTTTTGAGCGTCTGGTTGATGCTGGTATTAACTAGATCCTCCAATGGCGTATTGCCGCCCATGAGACGTTTATTCTCCCGCACACGGTCATAAATCACGATGGTATTATTGATCGAATAGCCCAAAATGGTCAGGGCCGCCGCAATAAAGTTGTCGTTCAGCGGAATGCGCAAGAACAAAAACGCGGCAAAAACCCAAATCATGTCATGCACCAGCGCCACAACACACATGGCGCCAGCAGACCAGCCACCGATTTTACGGAAGCGAAACGCGATGTAAACCACCATCAGCAAAGAGGCAAAGGCCACCGCCACCAGACATTTGGCAAAAAACTCCTTGCCCATCGTAGGGTCGACGTTGTCTGTCTGCTCAATTTTCACATTGTTATCCGGAAAGGCCTCTTCCATCGCCTGGGTCAGCTTTTCATGCAGTTCGGTAGTCAGACTGCCAGAGCCCGCCACGGTAATGACCATAGAATGAACGCCGCTGGAAACATCCTGCGATTCCTGCACGTTCACCGTTCCGACCACGCCCTGCGCAACATTCGAAACATCGGCGGAAGAAATTTCGCCGGTATACGAATAGGTAACCATCGATCCGCCCTTAAACTGAATGTCCAGCGGAACGCCCAGCAAAATAGCCGTTGCGAAAATTACTACCATGCACACAGCAGCAATGATATAAAACCATTTTCGTTTTCCAACAAAATTTATCATTATTTGTCACCTCCGTACAGCCATGCCTTGCGGAAGGGTTTAAATTTGGAAAGAGACTTTAACATCAGTCTGGAAGCGGTAACACCCATGATAAAGTTCATAATGATACCGACCAGCAGCGTATAGCCAAACGAATAGATCGTGCCGGCGGTAGAAGCGCCGAACGCGAAAAAGATCGGAGACAAAAGCGTTGCAAAAATACTGTCAGTTGGCCCAAACGCACCCATCAAAATGACCGCGACAAAAATCACCGTAATATTTCCGTCAAAAATGGCAGTGAAGCCGCGTTTAAAGCCGATATTCAAAGCATTATCCAAAGATTTTCCCGCTTTTAACTCCTCTTTGATTCGCTCTGCTGTAATGATGTTGGCGTCAACGCCAACGCCCAACGACAGAATAATACCCGCAATGCCGGGCAATGTCAGAGTAAAGCTTGGGATGCTAGAGAAAAATCCGGTGATTGCGGCAATGGTTCCGGTCAGCTGGCCCAGCAGGGCAATAACCGCCACTGCGCCGGGCAGGCGGTAGAAAATAATCACAAAAATCGATACCAGAACAAAGGCGATTGCTCCGGCCAGTACCATCGCGTCCTTCGCTCCCATCCCCAGGGTCGCGGAAATCGAACGGAAATTCTCCGTCTCCAGGCGGAACGGGAGTGCGCCGCCGTTAATTTTATTGGCAAGATCCGTAGCGGACGCCAGGGTAAATTTGCCTGTAATTGTGGCGGAACCATCGGTGATCTGGGTGCTGACCGTCGGATAAGAGATGACGTTCTCGTCCATCCAGATGGAGATGGGGATATTGGTCCCCGCCAGACGGCCTGTTGCCTCCGAGAATGCCTCGACTCCCGAAGACTCCAACTCCAGCAAAACCACATACTGATTGTTCTCGTCCACGCCCACGGCGGCCCTTTTCACATCGCTGCCGGTCAAAATCACCTTTTCCGCCGTAACGCCGGTGGGCTTTCCGCCTGCATCCACCTCATATCCTTCGCGGAAACTCAACAGTGCGGTTTCGCCCAACTCGGCCACAGCCTTTTCCGGGTCAAAATCGGTTTCATCTTCTTTCCATGGAAAACGGACGATAATGCGGTTTTTATTTAAATCTGTATACACTTCATAATCCGTAATATTCTGGTTGATCAGACGAAGCTTGATAATCGACTCAGCGGCCGTCATCTGCTCCTGCGTTGGACTGACATCTGCCGGCGCGCTGAAGGTAACGTCTACGCCGCCGCGGATATCAATACCCCATCGAATATCGTCCGCACCCTTAATTATCGTCCTTTCCACATCTCCAAAGTAAGATGTAATGCCGAAAAAAGACAGATAAGTAAGGACTGCAATCAATATTACAACGATGAAAAAGACTGGTTTTCCAACTCGTTTCATGTGCAATCCTCCAATGTTCTTCGATGTCTTGTCCCATTATAAAAATGGGATTGCAGCCTGTTCAGGCCCGACACTCATAAACTTGATTATAGGTGAAAAATCCCAAAAAGTCAACAAAGAATCGCTGTTTTCCCAAATAACTTCGGGAGCGTTGCCAAAAAAGACAAAAAACAGGGCCGGATCGCTCGCAGTCCCGTTTTTTGCCGTTTTTCTCTAAACGCTCAGCTGGACCTTTTCACCCAAAACACCCCGATTTTTTTCCAAAATAGGGCCGACAATCTCATGGATAAACTCCTCTGTCTGTTCCACACTGCGCCCAACATAATGAATCGGCTTCAGCACGCTTACCAGTTCCTCTTTCGAAATCTTAAAATCCGGGTCGGCGCAGACGCGGTCGATCATATCGTTTTCCAGGCCCTCTTCCTTCACGCGCTTGGCCGCAGCCAGCGCATGGACCCGCAGCTTTTCATGCAACTTTTGGCGGTCCCCACCTTTTTTCACCGCATTCATCATGATATTTTCCGTCGCCATAAACGGCAACTCCCGCATGACCCTTTGCTCAATGACCTTTGGGTAGACCACAAGGCCGTCGCACACATTGATTAGGATATTTAAAATGGAATCCACCGCCAAAAAGCCCTCGGCCACCGCAATACGCTTGTTGGCCGAATCGTCCAACGTGCGCTCAAACCACTGGGTCGAGGCGGTAAACGCCGGATTGAGCGTATCAATGACCACGTAGCGGGCCAAAGCGCAGATGCGCTCGCTGCGCATGGGATTTCGCTTATAGGGCATGGCGGAAGAGCCGATCTGGTGCGCTTCAAACGGCTCTTCCATCTCTTTAAAGTTTTGCAGAATCCGAAGGTCGTTGGCAAATTTGCTGGCGCTTTGGGCAATGCCGCCCAAGGTGCTGAGAATCTGCGCGTCCACCTTTCTGGAATAAGTCTGTCCGGATACCGGCACCACCTTTTCAAACCCCATTGCCCGGGCAATCATCCGATCCAATTCTTTGATTTTTTTCGTGTCGTTGTCAAACAATTCCACAAAGCTTGCCTGGGTCCCGGTGGTCCCCTTCGATCCCAAAAGGCTCAAATGATCCAGCCGGTACTCTACCTCCTCCAAATCCATCAGCAACTCGTTAATCCACAGGGTCGCCCGCTTGCCAACAGTAGTCAGCTGTGCCGGCTGCAAATGGGTATAGGCCAACGCCGGAAGGTCTTTGTACTGAAGCGCAAAATCGGAAAGCAAAGAAATGACATTCAAAAGCTTTCTTTTAACCACCTTCATCGCTTCAAACATCGTTACAATATCCGTGTTGTCCCCCACATAGCAGGAGGTCGCCCCCAGATGGATGATTCCCTTTGCCTTGGGGCATTGTACGCCATACGCATAAACATGGCTCATTACGTCGTGGCGCACCTCTTTTTCCCGCTCCTCGGCCACCTCGTAATTGATATCGTCCTGATGCGCCTCCAACTCGGCAATTTGCTCATCGGTAATTTCCAATCCCAACTCTTTTTCCGCTTTGGCCAGCGCAATCCATAAGCGGCGCCAGGTTTTAAACTTAAACTCTGCGGAAAACAAATACTGCATCTCTTTGCTGGCATAGCGGGTGCCAAAAGGGCTTTCATAGTTTGTCCTCATTTTTTCCGATTCCTCCATCTGTTCCGGCCGATTCGTTTCAAAAATTTTGAGATTTTTTGGTAAAACACGCCAAATTGACGCTGACATTATAGCACAAATCCCGGTAATGTGGCAATGCTTATTTTGCCTTTCATAAACGAAGCGCAGAAAGGAACATTTATAGAGAGCGAATTTGTGAAAACAAAAGGCGTTTATTTTTTGCTGTATGAAAAAGGAGCTGATAAACCTTGAAAAAATATAAAAAAGTGTTTCATGTACTTACTCTTTCCCTTTTTTCCCTGTCCATTCCCCTTTTTGGAGCCATCGGCTATCTGGGCGAAACCCTGCCCGACCAATATCTCGCGCAGCCAGATTCTATTTTTTCGATTGCCTCCCAGCCTTATATCCAAACGAGCAGGATTTCCTCCTCATCCACCGGTGCACAGGTTTCCAGCGCCCGCTCCAACACCGATCTGTTGGATCTCAAGCTGTTTGGTGTCATCCCTGTCAAAACAGTTACCGTTCAGCATACTTCCACCGTCATGCTGGCGCCTTGCGGCACCCCCTTCGGCATTAAGATGTTTACCGACGGCGTGCTGATTGTGGGCATGAGCAATTTAGAAACGGATATGGGGGCCGCCAATCCCGCTAAGGACGCGGGCCTTGAAATCGGCGATGTTCTCTGCACGCTGGACGGCTATCCGGTGCGCTCCAACGAAGACGTATCCAAAATCGTATCTTCCAGCGGCGGGCGGCAGTTAGAATGCACCTACCGTCGGGACGGAGAATACAAAACCACCGTTTTGACCCCCCAACAAAGTCTGGCGGGAAGCGCCTACCGTATCGGCATCTGGGTTCGGGATTCTGCTGCGGGTATTGGCACTTTGACCTATTGCGATTTTTCCTCCCATACCTTTGCCGGTCTGGGCCATGGCGTATGTGATGTAGATACAGGAGAACTGATGCCTTTAATGAGCGGCGAAATTGTTGATGTGTCCATTAACGATGTGGTGAAAGGCCGCCCCGGAGACCCGGGAGAACTGCGGGGAATCTTCCATGAAAACAGCCTTTTGGGTGAATTGACTGCCAACCGGAACACCGGCGTTTTCGGCAAACTGTTTTTTGACTATACCAACCCTTACCAAATTCCGCTGGCCTTTCGACAGGAAATAAAAGAGGGCCCCGCTCAGATTCTGACCACCATTTCCGGAAATACTCCCCAGGTATTTGATATTGTCATTGAAAAAATCTCTTTTGCGCAGAATAATCCGACTAAAAACATGGTGATCCGTATCACCGATCCTTCCCTTTTAGAAAAAACCGGCGGAATTATCCAGGGGATGAGCGGTAGCCCCATCATCCAGAATGGAAAGCTGGTCGGCGCGGTTACCCACGTTTTTGTCAACGACCCTACCAAGGGATACGGCATTTTTGCGGAGAATATGTATTACGGCTCTTAATGTGGACGAAGCTTTTTGTAAGGTCCTTCCAAACTATTTGCCCTTTTTGACAATTAAACTAATTTTTTCTGCTTTTTCTCCCAGAAAATAATGAATTGTAACGGCCTTACTGCGATTGTGTAAAGCGCTAAAAAATGCTATACTGTTAAGGACAGTTTTTTATGCTGTCAGTGTATTTTGGCAGGAAAAGGGGGATTGGATGATCCAAAACAGCAAACGCATTACCATTATCACCGGTCATTACGGAAGCGGAAAAACCAATTTTGCGGTCAATCTCGCCGTGGATTTGTGCAAAGCCGGAAAAAAGGCGGTGTTGGTCGATCTGGATATTGTTAACCCCTATTTTCGTTCTGCCGATTTTAAGGACGCCTTGGGTCAGATGGGCATTGAGATGATCTGCCCTACTTATGCGAACACCAATCTGGATATCCCGGCGCTGGGCGCGGACATCTATTCGGTTTTCAATAAAGAGGACGGCCGCTATGTGATTTTCGACGTTGGCGGTGACGACGCAGGCGCTGCCGCTTTGGGCCGCTACGCAAAGCTGATTCAGGAAGAATCGTTCGACATGCTGTATGTGGTCAACCGGTACCGCTATCTGACCCGGCAACCGGAAGAAGCACTGCAGGTGCTGCGGGAAATTGAGGGAGCCTCCCGTCTTACTGCGACCGGCGTTGTCAACAACTCCAACCTTGGCGGGCAGACCACGGCCCAGGATATTCTCGACGCGCTGGAGTATGGCCGGTCGGTCGCATCCTTGGCGGGGATCCCGCTGGTCGCGGCAGCAGCAGAGCGTAGCTTGGCCGCCCAAATACCGGACCCTGCCGTTTACCCTGTGGACCTATACGTCCTTCCCCCTTGGGAGGAAAAAAAGCTGCCCCTTTAAGGATTCCCGCACAAAATCGCTTTTTATCGGTTTTGCGGGAAGTAAATTTACAAAAATCGCCAATAGACCGTTTATCGGTTTTGATTAGCAAAAAATAAGGAGGATTGCAATGGCGAAGGTAACCATTTCGGAAAATATCTGTAAAGGCTGCGGTCTTTGTACGGCTGCATGTCCCAAAAAGATCGTTGTTCTGGCGCAGGATATTCTAAACGCAAAAGGATATCACCCGGCAAAAGTCTCGGATATGAGCCTTTGCATTGGCTGCGCTATGTGCGCGACCATGTGTCCCGACTGTGCAATTAAAGTGGAAAGGTAGTGAATCATTTGGCTGAACGTGTACTGATGAAAGGAAACGAAGCATTGGCAGAAGCCGCAATCAAAAGCGGATGCCGCCATTTCTTTGGTTATCCGATTACGCCCCAAACAGAAGTCGCCGCTTATATGGCAAAAAGAATGCCGAAAATCGGCGGTACCTATTTGCAGGCAGAGTCGGAAATTGCCGCAATCAATATGGTGCTGGGCGCCGCTTCTGCCGGCGTTCGGGTCATGACCTCCTCTTCTTCCCCCGGGATTTCTCTTAAAACCGAAGGAATTTCCTACATAGCCGGTTCCGACCTGCCCTGTCTGATCATCAACGTACAGCGCGGCGGCCCCGGATTAGGCGGAATTCAGCCTTCACAGGCGGATTATTGGCAGGCCACCCGCGCCACCGGCCACGGCGATTTTCACATTCTTGTTTTCGCCCCTGCTACCATCCAGGAAATGGTAGACCTGGTCTATACCGCATATGACAAAGCGGACGAGTACCGTATGCCCGCTATGATTCTCGCCGACGGTATGTTGGGTCAGATGATGGAGCCGGTGGAGTTCCCGGAAAGAGAAGCGGAGCAAAAAATCGAAAAGCCCTGGGCAACCACCGGCCACCAAAACAAACGCGTCCACAATATTGTGAATTCTCTGTATCTGGATCCCAACGAATTAGAGCAAAAGGTTATGGAGCGTTTTAATCGTTACGATCTCATCAAGGAAAAGGAGCCGATGGCAGAGGAATATCTGGTAGACGACGCAGACATCGTGCTGGTCAGCTTCGGCGCCACCTCCCGAATCGTCAAAAGCGCCGTCAACAGCGCCCGCGCCAAAGGAATTAAGGCGGGTATGATCCGCCCCATCACCCTGTGGCCCTTCCCTGAAAAGGTCATCCAAAAAGCGGCTGAAACCGCCTCTTGCTTTATGAGCGTGGAGATGAGCATGGGTCAGATGGTAGATGATGTACGGCTGGCTGTCAACGGCAAAAAGCCTGTCTACTTTTTCGGACGCACCGGCGGTATCATTCCTTCTCCCGCCGAAGTGCTGGAGCAAATTGAAAAAACGATGGGAGGCGCTAAATAATGGCAGTCGTATTTGAAAAACCAAAAACTTTAAGCGACGCGACCCTGCATTATTGCCCCGGCTGCACCCACGGTATCATCCACACCCTGGTCGCCCAGGCTATAGAGGAACTGGGCATTGAGGGGAAAACCGTCGGCGTTGCCCCGGTGGGCTGCGCGGTAATGGCCTACAACTACTTTACCTGCGATATGGTCGAGGCGCCCCACGGCCGGGCCCCGGCGGTCGCCACCGGTTTAAAGCGGGCGCTGCCGGATAATATCGTCTTTACCTATCAGGGCGACGGCGATCTGGCCGCCATCGGCACCGCCGAAACGGTCCATTCCGCCACCCGCGGAGAAAATATCACCGTCATTTTCGTCAACAATGCTATTTACGGTATGACCGGCGGACAGATGGCCCCTACAAGCCTTCCCGGTCAGGTTACCCAAACCACCCCCTACGGACGGGATGTTTCCACCGCCGGATATCCGGTGCGCATCTGCGAAATGCTCTCCACCCTCGACGGTGTCGCCTACGCCGAGCGGGTTTCGGTGGACTGTGTACCCAATATCCGCAAAGCAAAAGCCGCAATTAAAAAGGCGTTCGAAAATCAGGTCAACAAAAAGGGCTTTTCCATTGTCGAGGTCCTTTCCTCCTGCCCGACCAACTGGGGCTTAACGCCCATTGAAGCGTTGGACTGGCTGCGGGATAATATGATTCCTTACTACCCTCTGGGCGTTTACAAAGACATCACAGGAGGCGATAAATAGTGGCGCTGAAAAATTTCTTATTGGCTGGATTTGGCGGACAGGGCATTCTTTTTTCCGGTAAGGTCATCGCCTATTCTGGTCTGATGGATGGCAAAGAGGTCTCCTGGCTTCCCTCCTATGGCCCGGAAATGCGCGGCGGCACCGCCAATTGTAGCGTCTGCATTTCCGATGAGCCCATCGGCTCTCCCCTGGTTTTATCGCCGGATGTTTTGATGGCCATGAATCTGCAGTCCTACGATAAATTTATCGACGCGGTGGCGCCCGGCGGCTTAGCGGTCATCGACAGCACGCTGGTCGACAAAAAAAGCAGCCGGACCGACATCACTGCTGTTTATGTCCCCGCTACCGCTTTGGCCAGCGAAAACGATTTGCAGGGGCTGGCGAACATTATCCTCATTGGCGTGATTTTAAAGCATACCGGCTTCGCGGATTTCGAAGCGGTAAAAAAAGCCATCGACAAATGTGTTCCCCCCAAAAAGAGACATTTGATCGAAGCGAACCTTCGCGCCATCGAACTTGGCATGCAGTACGAATAGTCCCACCAAATCGCTAAAGGGCCGGGTAAACAATCTGGCCCTTTTTCTGGGTTTGCAGCAAAAAAATCCCCGCCCTTAGGGCGGGGATTTTTTGTTTTAAAAGCCTCTACGCCGCTATTTCCTCCGGCGTGGATGTATCCTCCGCCGGTTCGACCTCCGAAGAATCCTCCGGCAAAACCGGTACGTCGGGGGTAGCGTACTCGTCTTCCGGGAAAATGACCTCTTCCCCGTTCAGGAAAGCGTCATACTGCTCCTGGTAGTGGCTGGCAAACGCCCGGCACCGTGCCGGATATTCCTGCGGCATGGCCTCGGCAAATTCCTCCACAAACGAGTGGAATCTGTCCATATAGGTCTCCGCAAAGCCTGCTACATCTTCCAGGCCGTATGGATACCCATCGTCATAGCCGTCATATTGAATGGAAATATTGTCCAGCAGCTGTTCAATCGAAAGATCAAATCCCATACCATCATCCAGGTACAGGCTGTATCCATACAGCTGCTCCACCGAAGGAGTCATCAGGTTGATATAATCAAACGGAATGCCTGTCGCCGCAATTTTTTTGAGAACCGACTGCGCCGCTTTTGCAAATTCTTCTATACTGGTAAAACTATTACTCATTCTCAGTTCTGCTCTTACGTAATCTGCCGGGCGCAGATCGTCTATGGACATGGCCTCCGGCAAATCCACATGCCGCAGATCAAAATAGATGTTCATACTGGTCACGTTGGTCTCATCCTTCAAAGCCTTTGCGCAAACCTGCTTGGCCTGGACCTGCAAATCTTCTTCCAGCATGCTGCGATGAGGCCCCCAGTTGTACCACAATTCCGGAATCACCGCCATCCCAAGACTTCCGATAATCAGGATAAAGCAGATAAATCCGCTTAAAAAGTCATAACGAAGCTTTTCTCCCTTGGATAAAAAGTAGCGAAGCAGAATCTCGATTCCTAAAACGATCAGAATAATCGGTGCAAGCTTTGCCAGTAGCAAAACGCTGACAGACTGGTTAAACGTGCCAATCAGCAGTAAAACGCCAACGGCAATCAGCGCGCAGGCCATGGTGATCGTACCGACCCGGCGCCCTTTCGGTTGCGGCGGCTGCACCGGGTAAACTACCGGTGGCTGCGGGTATCTGGGCGGCATCTGCGGACCCGCCTGCGGCGCCGGCTGCTTCTGCGCCATGCTGTCGGCCGCGGTTTGTTTGTTCTGCTCTGTATTGTTTTCCATTTCCGGTTCAAAGTTATTCATGATGTCCCTCCTGATATTCTACAAAATCCTCCGTCTCTTTCGATGCTCTCTCTCTGTTTAATAAATAGATTCCCAAGCCGATGATCGCCACCGCAACGATAAAATTGGGAATGCGGTTTAGGATAAAGAACAGCCAATCCGGCAGGTCAAATCTCCAGTACATCGGCTTAATGATCGACTCGTACAAAGAATAAACGCCCAAAAGGATACAGCCCAGCCCTAAAAACTTCGGCGCTTTGCCGGAGACCTTTGAGCCGATTCCGATTTTCGGCACCCAACCGCCGTTTTTCAGATCCTCCCAAAACTTGTAGTCCATCATCAGGCGCTGATCTCCATTATACCGGGCACTGTTAAACGTGTCAAAAAAGGAGTAAAACCAGATGATCGGCAAAAATATGCATAAAACGCCCAGATCCAGCATAACCGCCACGCCAATAACGCCCCAGAAAAGAGTCAGAATCGTAAGTCCCTTTTTCATCATTCCCAGATACATTTGCCCCGCGCCTGGCACAAAAGCGCAGCAAAACACAAAAAACTTATTTCTCTCCATGCAAATTTCTCCTTTTCATTGATAAACGCTTTATCCGGCGGTTTTGGCCAGGTTTTCCTTTTCCCCGCCAAAGGCCTCGTCCGGTGAATCAAAAAAGCTTTGCGTCCAATTCCCCAGACCCGATGTCAGCTGCTGTAAGCTGCTCCGAATTCCCGCCAAGCCCGACGGTTTTTCATCCTCCCGGCTGATTTCCATGGTGTGGGTCGGTCTCCCCTCCTTTTCCATACTCCTCGCCGGGAAGGTAAAGACCCCGCTCCACCAAAAAACCATCGCCAGACAAGCGGCGGCAGACACAGTGGCAAACCTGCGCAAAAACGCCCTTCTCGCCCGCTCTCGAACCTTTTTCATCACCTCGCCGTAAAGGGGAACAGCGGGAGACTGCAAAACCTCCTCGCATAAAAGATCCGTGTAGCGCAGTGTGCATAAATCGCAAAAAGAAAGGTGCTCAGAAATCTCCAGCCGCTGCAGTGTGTCAAGCTCCTCTTCGCGAATCAGCGCCTGCAAGGCCTCGTCGGTCAGATGTCCGTCTTCGTAAAACAATGCAAAACTCATAGGCCTCTCTCCTTTCCAACCGTTTCTTTGAGCATTTCCCGCAGAAGAAATTTCCCTCGGTAAATCTGGGTCTGGACCGTTTTAACCGGGCGGCCCAGGATTTCTGCAATTTCTTCCGTCGATTTTTCTTCTAAAAAATACATTGATACCGCCTTTTGATAGGGCTCCTTCAGGCTGTGGATCGCTTGTAGAACAGTATCCTGCGTCTCCTGCTGGATATATGCCTCATCCGGTCCGGCGCGCAGGTCCACCATTTCTTCTCCAACCGAATCATAGTCCAGCTGCACGCGGCGCGCGTAGGCGCTTTTTAAATAATCCTTGGCCTTGTTGCTGGCAATACGAATCAGCCACGGCTTGTAGTTTTCTCCTTGATAGGTATCAATGTGGCGGTAAGCTGCAAGAAAGGTTTCCTGCGTGAGGTTTTGTGACTCGTGATAATCATGAACCAGCTGATAGCAAACGGTAAAAACCAGCTTTTCATACTGTATGACCAGATCCTTAAACTTTTCATCTGTCATTTCCTCTGCATCACCGCCTTTGTAGCTGCCTTTACAAAAATAAACGACCATCCGTCCGCTTGCACTTCAAATGCCGGCCCGATCCTCAAAAAAACTTTTACAATGGATGGGCAGCATCATAAAAACGCAGTTTTTTCGGCAAAGTCCGCCCGCCTCTTGACTTTTTAGGACAAACCGGTATAATAAAAACGCAATCAAACGTTGCGGGAATTGAATACGGGGTGCTGCGTATACGCGGCTGAGAGCGGATAAAGCGATATCCGAAACCCATAACCTGATCTGGATAATGCCAGCGTAGGAAATGTGTAACATGCGCGTTGTATGGTTTTTATCCATGCAGCGTTTTTTTGTAGATTTTTTTAGGAGATGACCCATATGCAAAAAACAAGCAAAACCCGCATCCTGGTTGAATGCGCTTTAATGATCGCGCTGGCGATCGTTCTGGACATTCTTCCCCTGCCCAAATGGCCCAACGGCGGTTCCGTTTCGGTCTCCATGGTTCCGATTGTATTTCTCTCCTACCGCCACGGGGCCAAATGGGGTCTTTTAACCGGCTTTGTCTACTGTATCGTGCAGATCATCACCGGATTTTACGCGCCGCCGGCCGGCACCATTCTCGCTTTTACCCTGTGCATCCTTTTAGATTATGTCATCGCCTTCACCGTATTGGGCGCCGCCGACTTATTTGCCAAACCCTTTTCCAACAAGCTGGTAGGATATACCGTCGGCGCGTTGGCCGTTACCTTTATCCGGTTTCTTTGCAGCTTTTTGTCTGGCATTCTTATTTGGGACTCCTTTGCGCCGGAGGGGCAGCCTGTCTGGCTGTACTCCCTGACCTATAACGGCGGATATATGATCCCCAATATGTTCCTCACTGCGGTGATTATCGCGGTGCTCTGCCTGGCGATTGATCCCAAGACTCTGCGCCGCCCCCAGAAGACGGTTGCAAACGCATAAACGGCAGTCCCTTTGCCCTACGCAAAAAGGCTTCTTTCGGTTGAAAGAAGCCTTTTTTTTATTTTTGATAGGTTTTTTCTAAAAAGCGTTCCCGATTGACTGCGACCCGACTGTGGGTCCCCTCTCCAATCAGGCCGCGTTCGTCCTCGGCCGTCACCTTAAAATCATACTTTCTACCTTCGACTTTTAAAAGTTCCGCCGTGGCTTTGACCTTCATCCCCACCGGCGTCGCCCGCACATGGCTCACCGAAAGCATCGTGCCAACCGAAGTGTTATCCTCACCCAACTCCTCGGCAATACAGGCCGCCGCCGCGTTTTCCATCAGCGCCGCCATCATGGGCGTTGCAAAAACCTCCAAATCGCCGCTGCCGACCGCTAAGGCCGTATTGTCCTCATCTACAACTGTTTCCACCGAAAATGAACGCATATTGAATCCTTCTCCTGTTTGTAAAATACGATTTTCATCGCGCGCCCGACTACATGAGTGGCCGGAATAGCCAAAAGCTAAAATGATTATAGCACAATCAAAACCGCTTTCAAAGCCTTAGGAAAGAATTTTATGAACTGTCAGTTCCGGACCCATTTCGCAAAAGATTGTATCCCCTTTGGAAAAGGCGCCGGCCAGATACTGCTGGGCCAGCGGATCCTCAATCTGCTTGCGGATTTCCCTTTTTAAAAGCCTGGCTCCCTCCGCCGGATCCATCCCCTGCTGCGCCAGCAAACACGCTGCGGCGCCAGCGTCAATAGTCGCGTCCACCCCGATCTCTTTTAAGCGGTTTTGAATCTGGCCAATCATTTTATTGCCGATCTGCTCCAGCTGCGGACGGCTTAAATACTGGAAAAAGAGGATTTCGTCAATCCGGTTTAAAAATTCCGGCCGGAAAAACGTTTTTAGTTCTTTTTGTACTTCTTTTTTCATATCCTGTTCCTGGATACTGCCAGTCCCAAAGCCAAAATGGCTCTGCTGCGCAATCTTTTGCGCCCCGATGTTAGAGGTCATAATAATCACACAGTTTTTAAAATTGACCCGTCTGCCCATAGAATCGGTTAAATGCCCTTCGTCCAGTACCTGTAGCAGAAGGTGAAAAACATCCGGATGCGCTTTTTCCACCTCGTCAAACAAAATTACCGAATAAGGGTTTCGCCGGACCTTTTCGGTCAGCTGTCCCCCTTCCTCATAACCGACATAGCCAGGCGGTGTACCGATCAGCCTGGATACTGCGTGTTTTTCCATGTATTCCGACATATCTATCCGGATCATGGCATCTTCTCTGGCAAACAGCGATTCGGACAAAGCCCGGCAAAGTTCGGTCTTTCCCACGCCGGAAGGCCCTAAAAACAAAAAGGACCCGATCGGCCGGTTGGGGTCATTGATGCCGGACTGGTTTCTGCGGATCGCCTTCGCAACGGCGCAAACCGCTTCCTCCTGGCCTATGACCCGCTGGTGAAGATGCTCCTCCAACTCCAAAAGCCGTTTATTCTGGTCCCGCATCAGCTGTTCCGGTGGAATGCCGGTCATTTTCGCGGCAACCTGCGCCACATCCATGGCTGTAACCGCAATGGGCAGCGACCTTTGGGCAGACGAATCATCGGGCCAGCCGTTCTCAGACCATTCTCCTCTGGCGGCGTCGGCCGAGGGTTTTCCCGCTAAAATCATTGTGTACCGGCGCGACGGACAGGATTGTGTCTTTCGCGCTCTCAAACGCGCATAAGAGGCCGCCTCGTCCATAAGGTCAATCGCTTTATCCGGCAAAAATCGGTCCGGCAGATAGCGGACAGATAAGCCGACCGCTGCCTGCAAAGCGTCGTCGTCAAACTGAACGTTGTGAAAGCCTTCGTAGCGTATTCTAAGCCCTTTTAAAATTTCCAGTGTCTTTTCTCCGCTGGGTTCCGTCACCTCAACGCTTTGAAAACGGCGGGCCAAAGCGCTGTCCTTTTCGATATGCTTTCGGTATTCCTCCAGGGTGGTCGCCCCGATCACCTGCAATTCCCCCCGCGCCAGCTGGGGCTTTAGGATGTTTGCCGCGTCGATGGCTCCCTCCGCTGCGCCCGCACCCATTATGGTATGGATTTCATCAATAAAAAGGATGATATTTCCCATGCTGACGACTTCCTGCAAACAGGTCCTCACCCGTTCTTCAAATTCGCCGCGGAATTTGGTTCCAGCGATCATGTTCGTCAAATCCAATGACAAAAGCCGCATGTTCTGCATGTGTTCCGGGGCCTCGTCGGTTAAAAGCAGCTGCGCCAATCCCTCGACGACCGCCGTTTTGCCCACGCCGGCCTCGCCGATTAAACAGGGGTTATTTTTGGTCCGCCGCGAAAGGATCTGTAAGGTCCGCAGGATTTCCTCGTCCCGCCCGATCACCGGATCCAGCTTTCCCTCCCGAGCCCACTGGGTCAGGTCCCTGCTGTATTTTTCCAGGTTCGGACATTTTGGTGTGGCAGCTTTTTGCCTTCCCGCCAATTTTTTCCCTTTTAAATAAAGACTTTCTACCAATTCATTTCCGATCAGATCAATCGTATCCCGATAAAGCCCGTCGCAGTCCGTTCCCAGTTCCTGCAAAAATCGAACGGCATAGCTTTCCCGCTCCTTGAGCATCGAAAGCAGGATGTGCTCTGTCCCCGCAACCTCTTTTCCCATCATACGTGCTTCCGTGAGGGAGTTTTCCAATATTCTCCGGCAGCGGGGCGTAAAATTCCCCGGGGACATCTGCGTTTTAATGCCGCGACCGATCATCTCAATCAATTTCTGACGGATTTTTCCCCAGTCTACCCCTCTTCCGCGCAAAATACCCGCCGCGGCGCCGCTTTCCTCCTCTAAAAGTCCAAGAAGAAGATGCTCGCTTCCCACATAAGTATGTCCCAGAACGCACGCCTGGGATATGGCAGCATTCACAGCGGTATTGGCTTTGTTGGTAAAGCCGGAAAACTTAAACATGTAACTCATCCTCCCGCCCCATCATATGATATAGCAACACCAATATATGATCTGCCTGATGGGCAACATCTGTTAGACAATCATACTATTGGTCTTTACCCATCATTTTATACCAATTTTGACCGGAACGCTTTCCGGGAAAAATTCATAAGATGAGGCAACAATATTTTATTTGGGAGGCTTTATCATGTCTTGCTGTGAAAACAAAAACAAAACCTGGATTATCGTTTTAGCTTTGATTCTTCTGTACGTTTTGTACTGCGATTTTAACCTGTGCAACCTTTTTGGTAGCAATGGCGGCACCTATGCCAACAACTGCAACTGCGGCCGTACCGTTCCTCCGTACTGCTGTGACTAAGTCCTAAAATTAGGCAAAGAAAAAGTCCGCGTTTTGCGGACTTTTTCTTTTAACAAAACTTTGTCTCTTCGATCATTTTTTTGCAAGCGCCGGCATACTCCCGATAAAGGCATTCGCCTAAAGCGCACAGACCTTCCTCTTTTTCTTCTGCACACAAACGCGCAAAAGCCTTTCCCATATCCGCAGGCTGCGGCCTTCCCTTTTTCGTATAAAGCAGGTAATACGAAAGCGTTTTGGGATCGTTTACCTTGTCATAAAGATCCGGATCGGCTTTTTGTATTCTGACAGAAAATTGCTGCGAAACTGTCTCTGCCAGAACCGACGGCAGTTCCTCCCCAAGAACAGCGTCCGCGGTAAAAGCAAACAAAACCTTTCTTTGCAAAAGGACAACCGGCCGCAAGGCTGCTTCGCAAGATGCCGAAATCAGGCCGTTTTCTTCGAAAAACACATCTGCGATTCGGTTTCCCAAGTTATATGCCTTATCAATATTTCCATTTTCCTTTTGGGCAACAAACTCTCTCGCCGCTTTTTCCCCGTCGTCCTCTACTGCCGTCACAGTCCCAGAAGGCGGGACGATTTTCATGTCGCTGTCATCCGAAACAGCAAATAAGCGCAAAAGGTGGTTCTCCCGCCGGATTTGCAGCGTATTATAGTACAATCCCGCCAGTAAACTTACCGAAAACAGAAAAATCCAAAGCATCTTCTCACTTCTTTCGTTATTCTCCTTGCTCCAGCGCCTTTTCCAGCGCCCAAGACAGCTGATCCGGACAGGAGGTCGCCTTCGGTCCGCAATGTACGCCGCGCAAAGACTGAATAACCTCTTTGGCGTTGCGCCCCTGGACCAGCCGGGAAATCCCCGAGGTGTTTCCGTTGCAGCCACCCGTAAAGGTGACCTTTTTAATTGTCTCGCCATCCAACTCCACGGTAATCAGCCGGGAGCAAACGCCCTTGGGTTGATATAAATATTCCATTGTTCTAACCTCCGCTTACTTGATTCGTGCCAGTCCGTTTTCCACTGCGTCTTTGGCTACCGCGTCCGCCACCGCATCCGCTACCTTTTCGTTAAACGGATTGGGAAGGATGTAACCCGGCTCCAACTCCTCGTCGCTTACAATCCCCGCAATGGCATAGGCCGCCGCCATTTTCATCGACTCACTGATATCCCGGGCACGGACTCGCAGCACGCCCTTGAAAATTCCCGGAAACGCCATAACATTGTTGATTTGGTTGGGGAAATCGGAACGGCCTGTCCCAATTACATAAGCCCCGCCGGCCTTCGCCTCCTCAGGCATAATCTCCGGTGTCGGGTTCGCCATGGGGAATACGATGGACTTTTCCGCCATGGAAGAAATCATCTCACGGCTGACGATATTGGGAGCCGAAACGCCGATGAAAACATCTGCACCCTTGAGCATATCCGCCAAGGAACCCTGCTTGTTCTCTTTGTTGGTCCGTTCCGCCATCTCCTTTTGGGCCGCATTGGTCCACTCAGCACCGCGATAAATGGCGCCCATTTTATCGCACAAAACAATATCCCCAAAATTCATCTGCAAAAGTAAGCGGGCAATCGCAATTCCCGCCGCGCCGGCGCCGTTGATGACGATATGGGCCGACCCCATTTTCCGGCCCGTCAGCTTCATTCCGTTTAATAAAGCAGCGGCAACAATAATCGCCGTTCCATGCTGGTCGTCATGAAAGACCGGAACGTCGCAGCATTCCTTGAGCCTTTTCTCAATTTCGAAACAGCGCGGCGCCGCAATATCCTCTAAATTGATGCCGCCAAAGCTTTTCGAAATCAACGAAACGGTCCGGACGATTTCGTCCACGTCTTTTGAATCAATACAGATGGGGAATGCATCCACTCCTCCAAAGGCCTTGAAGAGAGCGCATTTTCCCTCCATAACCGGCATCGCCGCCGCAGGTCCGATATCGCCCAAACCTAAAACAGCCGTACCGTCGGTGACAACCGCAACCAAGTTGGCGCGACGGGTCAAAGCGAAGGATTTGTCCTCATCCTTCTGAATTTCCAGACAAGGCCGTGCAACGCCAGGCGTGTAGGCCAACGACAAATCCTCTTTATTTTGAATCGGCGCACGGGAAATAATTTCGATCTTCCCTTGCCATTCTTCATGTTTTTGTAAGGATCGTTCCATGATATCCATTTGCACTTCACCTCATACACATAATTTCGCCGGTTTTTAATGGATCGAATGTACAAGTTTTATTATACACCTATCCATATAATGGATGCAAGCGCTTTTTCGCCCCGCCAACCCAGACCATTCTGACTTGATCAATTTTTAAGGAAGAATGCTTTTTACGCGGTGCACCCAATGGAAAAAAGGACCGCTGTCCCCTTTTTGCCGGCGTGATCTGCTGTTTTGATTCTATCACAGTCCGCACCGATATGCAAGCCTTCAGCAGGCAGACCCAGCCAAAACTCTAGGCAGAATATTCCTTCCCTTTTTATCGGCAAAGCCAATGGACATGAAAAAAGGCGGTACAACCTAAACTGTACCGCCTTTTGCAATAGCGCTTTGAAAAATTAGCCGTTAATCTTGGTAACAACGCCGGAACCCACGGTTCTGCCGCCCTCACGGATAGCAAAACGAAGTCCCTCTTCAATCGCGATGGGGGTGATCAACTCAACATCCATCTCAACGTTATCGCCAGGCATACACATCTCGGTGCCCTCAGGCAGAGTGATAACGCCGGTAACGTCGGTAGTTCTGAAATAGAACTGGGGTCTGTAGTTGTTGAAGAAAGGAGTATGACGGCCGCCCTCATCCTTTTTCAGGATGTAAACTTGCGCATGGAATTTGGTGTGGGGGTTGATGGAGCCGGGTTTGCACAAAACCTGACCGCGCTCGATCTCGGTTCTCTGAATACCACGCAGCAGAGCGCCGATGTTGTCGCCAGCCTCCGCGTAGTCCAGAATTTTTCTGAACATTTCGATACCGGTAACAACCGTTTTCTTTCTCTCATCCGTCAGACCAATGATTTCAACCTCTTCACCGGTTTTCAGCTGACCTCTCTCCACACGACCGGTAGCAACCGTACCACGGCCGGTGATGGTGAAGACATCCTCAACAGGCATCAGGAAAGGCAGATCAGCCTTACGCTCAGGAGTAGGAATATACTTATCAACAGCATCCATCAAATCCAGAATCGGTTTGTAAGCTTCGTTGGAGATATCCTCCGGAGCCTCCAAAGCAGCCAAAGCAGAACCGACAACGATAGGAGTATCGTCGCCCGGGAACTCATAAGAGTTCAGCAGGTCACGGATCTCCATCTCAACCAACTCAAGCAACTCAGGATCGTCAACCTGGTCAGCTTTGTTCATGAATACAACAATGTAAGGAACGCCAACCTGACGGGACAGCAGGATGTGCTCACGGGTCTGGGGCATAGGACCGTCAGCCGCAGAAACAACCAGAATCGCGCCGTCCATCTGAGCCGCGCCGGTGATCATGTTTTTAACATAGTCAGCATGTCCGGGGCAGTCAACATGGGCGTAATGGCGATTGTCGGTCTCGTACTCAACGTGAGCGGTATTGATGGTGATGCCGCGCTCTCTTTCCTCGGGCGCCTTATCAATCATATCATAAGCTTCGTACTGAGCCTGACCCTTCATTGCCAGGGTCTTGGTGATAGCAGCAGTCAGAGTCGTTTTACCATGGTCTACGTGGCCAATGGTACCAATGTTCACATGGGGTTTGTTTCTTTCAAATTTAGCCTTTGCCATTAGTGAATTTCCTCCCTTGTTTAGAAGATAAATTTCGTACATGCTATGGAGTTATTTTACCAATAACGACCGAAAAATTCAAGGCTTTTCCGGCAATTATACGGGAAAATTAATCTTTTTTGCTCCGGGCATTCATAATGCCCTCTGCAATGGACTTAGGAACCTCAATATAGTGGCTGGGTTCCATGACATATTGGCCGCGTCCCTGGGTCTTGGACCGCAGATCGGTGGAATAGCCGAACATCTCAGACAGCGGAACAAACGCGTTGATCTGCTGCGCACCAGGACGGGTCTCCATACCCTGGATCTGTCCGCGGCGGGAGTTTAAATCGCCGATTACATCGCCCATGTACTCCTCGGGCGTGGTAACCGCAACCTTCATGATCGGTTCCAAAATAACCGGATCGGCTTTGCGCATCGCTTCTTTAAAAGCCATGGAGCCGGCGATTTTAAACGCCATTTCAGAAGAGTCCACCTCGTGGTAAGAACCGTCGAACAAAGTTACGATACAATCCACAACAGGATATCCGGCCAGTACACCAGCCTGCATCGCGCCTTGGATACCGGCGTCAACCGCGGGGATATACTCCTTGGGAATTGCGCCGCCGACGATCTGGTTGCGGAACTCATAGCCTTTACCGGATTCGTTGGGCTCAACCTTGATCTTAACGTGACCATACTGGCCCTTACCGCCGGACTGACGGGCGTATTTATTGTCGACCTCTACCAGTTTGCGAACCGTTTCTTTATAAGCTACCTGCGGACTGCCGATGTTTGCCTCGACCTTAAACTCACGCAACAGTCTGTCAACGATGATCTCCAGGTGAAGTTCGCCCATACCGGCAATAATCGTCTGACCCGTTTCCTGATCGGTGTAGGTTTTAAAGGTGGGATCCTCCTCAGCCAATTTGGCAAGGCCGATGCCCATCTTTTCCTGACCGGCTTTGGTCTTAGGCTCAATCGCAACACGGATAACCGGCTCCGGGAACTCCATGGACTCCAGAATAATCGGCGCTTTCGGGTCGCACAGCGTATCGCCGGTGGTGGTGTTTTTCAGTCCAACCGCCGCCGCAATATCGCCGGCATAGCAAATCTCCAGATCCTTTCTGTGATTTGCGTGCATCTGCAGGATACGGCCCATTCTCTCCTGATCGTCCTTCACCGAGTTGTAAACGGTAGTACCTGCGGCAACCGTACCGGAATACACACGGAAAAAGCACAGTTTACCCACATAAGGGTCGGTGGCAATCTTAAAGGCCAACGCCGCAAACGGCTCGTCGTCGGAAGAAGGTCTCTCCTCTTCCTCCTCCGTATTTGGGTTGATGCCTTTAATATGCTCGATATCGGTGGGAGCAGGCATGTAGTCCACAATCGCATCCAGCAGCTTCTGAACGCCCTTGTTTTTGTATGCAGTCCCGCAGACAACCGGTACCATGGTGTTGTTGATGGTCGATTTGCGGATAGCCGCCTTCATCTCTTCCATGGTGAATTCCTCACCCTCGAGATATTTCTCCATCAACTCGTCGTCTGTCTCCGCAATGTGTTCGATCATCGCGGCGCGGTATTCCTCCGCCTTCTCCTTCATATCCTCGGGGATTTCCTCGACGGTATAGTTGACTAGCGCCTTGCTGTCGTTGTAAATGTAAGCTTTCATCTCCAGGAGGTCAATAATGCCCTTGAAGAATGTCTCCGACCCAATAGGCAGCTGAATCGGAACCGCGTTACATTTCAAACGGTCATGCATCATCTGCAGAACGTTGTAAAAATCCGCGCCCATAATGTCCATTTTATTGACAAAGGCCATTCTCGGCACACGGTATTTGTCAGCCTGACGCCATACGGTTTCAGACTGAGGCTCTACGCCGCCTTTTGCGCAGAACACGGTAACCGAACCGTCCAGCACACGCAGAGAACGCTCTACCTCAACGGTAAAATCCACGTGTCCGGGGGTATCGATAATGTTAATTCTATGGCCGTTCCAGTAAGCGGTAGTCGCAGCCGAGGTGATGGTAATACCTCTCTCCTGCTCCTGCGCCATCCAGTCCATTGTTGCCGAACCATCATGCGTTTCACCGATCTTATGGTTTACGCCGGTGTAATACAAAATACGTTCGGTTGTGGTAGTTTTACCAGCATCAATGTGGGCCATTATGCCGATATTACGAGTTTGCTCAAGCGAAACGTCTCTTGGCATAGTGTCCTCCTTCAAGATAATCACGCAATAAGCCCTGGCAGACCGCAAAAAAGCGTTTTCTGCCGGCCTTTTTTCTTTTCTTTTCGCGGACCGAAAGCCCGCCTATTACCCAGATTGGATAACAAACTACCATCTGTAATGGGCAAAAGCTTTGTTTGCTTCCGCCATTTTGTGGGTATCCTCGCGTTTTTTAAACGCGCCGCCCTGCTCGTTAATGGCGTCCATAATCTCTCCGGCCAGTCTTTCCCGCATGGTTCTCTCGGAACGGTTTCTGGCGTACAGGGTCACCCAACGAAGTCCCAGAGTCTCCCGTCTTTCCGGGCGAACTTCCATCGGGACCTGATAGGTCGCACCGCCGACACGGCGGGCCTTAACCTCTAAAACGGGCATGATATTCTCCATTGCAGCCTCAAAAGCTTCCAGAGGATCCTTGCCGGTTTTCTCCTTAATGATTTCGAACGCATCGTATACAATCTTCTGTGCTACACCCTTTTTCCCATCGTACATTACGCTGTTAATCAGGCGCGTAACCAGTTTGGAATTGTAAAGCGGATCGGGCAAAACATCACGTTTTGCAATATTACCTCTTCTTGGCACTTTGCTTCCCTCCTTCATATCGTATGAATTCATCGGTACTCGAAAGTGACGAAACTCCCGCTGTGCCAATACGACGGCAACATGATCTATGTTAACCGCTGCATCAGCAGCACAATCAGCTTAAAACGGAATTTCTTACTTCGAAGCACCAGCCTTCGGACGTTTGGCGCCGTATTTGGAGCGGGCCTGCATTCTCTTGGCAACGCCCTGCGCATCCAAAGTACCACGGATAATGTGGTAACGAACACCAGGAAGGTCCTTAACACGTCCACCACGAATCAGTACAACGCTATGCTCCTGCAGGTTGTGGCCGATACCGGGGATGTAGGCGGTCGCCTCAATTCCGTTGGTCAGCTTGACTCTGGCGATTTTTCTCAGTGCAGAGTTCGGTTTTTTCGGGGTCGCGGTTCTGATAGCAGTACACACGCCGCGCTTTTGGGGAGAATTCTGGTCGATGGCCACACGCTTCTTGGAGTTCCACCCTTTCAGCAATGCCGGCGCAGTAGACTTTTTCTCAACTACCTCTCTGCCTTTGCGAACGAGCTGGTTAAAAGTCGGCATATTGCACCTCCTTACATAAAAGTATTATTGCAAAGAAAGCGTTCACTTTCTTTTACACAAAGTATAAACCTCCGGCCATCCGTCTGGCCGGACCGTGTGTTTTTGCCGTCTGACAGGCATACTTCACCTATTAAACACAACTTCATTATTTTATCATTGGGGGCCAAAGCTTGTCAATAGCGGATTCATCAAATTCGCCTGGCTTCTCAGGAAAATTATTGTATATTTCTCATGTTTTATGCAGAAAGCGGCGGACAGCCGTTGGAAAATCCGCCTTTAAACAACATTTTCACACAGAAAACAGAGGGGACCGCCGGTCTCCCTCTGTTTTGATCTATGCTTTATGGCTACTCAATGTCGACCTTTATGTCGTTAAAATACGGATTGGCATTCACACCCTGATATTCCACATCCGAGTAGCAACTCATACCGGTTCCGGCCGGGACCAGCTTGCCGATAATGACGTTTTCCTTTAATCCCAAAAGCGGGTCGACCTTGCCCTTAATGGCAGCCTCGGTCAGCACACGGGTCGTCTCCTGGAAGGATGCGGCGGACAGGAAGCTGTCGGTGGCCAAAGAGGCTTTGGTGATACCCAAAAGCAGGGTGGAAGCCGTCGCCTCCTGTAATCCTTCTTCTCCAGCAGCAATCCGCGCGCGGATCTCCCGGTTTTTTTCGTTCAACTCCGACTTGTCAATCAGCGAGCCGGTAATCAGGCTGGTGCTTCCCGCGTCTTCAATGCGGCATTTGCGCATCATCTGCCGGACAATTACCTCGATGTGTTTATCGTTGATATCAACACCCTGCATCCGATATACGCGCTGGACCTCCTGGATCAGGTAATCCTGTACGGCCAGCGGGCCCTTAATCGCCAATACATCGTGGGGATTCACCGCGCCTTCGGTCAGCATATCGCCTGCCTCCACATGGTCTCCCTCCGCGACCTTCAGGCGGGAGCCGTACGGGATCAGGTAGCTTTCCTCCTCCAGCGTTTCCTTGTTGAACACCACGATATGGCGGTTTTTCTTGATTTCCTCCATTCGAACATCGCCGGAGGTTTTGCTGATAATTGCCTGATGCTTGGGCTTTCTGGCTTCGAACAGTTCCTCTACGCGGGGAAGACCCTGGGTAATATCGTCTGCCGAAGCGATACCACCAGTGTGGAAGGTACGCATGGTCAGCTGCGTGCCCGGCTCGCCGATGGACTGAGCCGCAATGATGCCGACCGCCTCGCCCACCGCCACCGGTTTACCGTTTGCCAGGTTATCGCCATAGCATTTGGCGCAAACACCGTACTGGGATTCACAGTTGAGAATCGACCGGATCTTAAGCCGGGTGATGCCCGCGGCGATAATCTTCTTCGCGTCCGCTTCGTTCATCAGCTTGTCTTTGGAAACCAGCAACTCCCCTGTTTGAGGATGCAGCACATCCTCCACCGGGTAGCGGCCGATCAAACGCTCGGAAAACGGCTCGATCATCTCATTGCCGTCTTTAATATCGCAGACCTCGATTCCCTCGTGGGTCCCGCAGTCATGCTGGCGGATGATCACTTCCTGAGAAACATCTACCAGACGGCGGGTCAAATAGCCCGAGTCAGCGGTGCGAAGCGCCGTATCAGCCAAGCCTTTGCGCGCGCCTCTGGAAGAAATAAAGTATTCCAGAATGTTTAAGCCTTCTCGGTAGTTGGCGCGAATCGGGATTTCGATCGCCTTACCGGAGGTGTTGGCAATCAGTCCGCGCATACCTGCCAGCTGGCGGATCTGGTTCATGCTTCCGCGGGCACCCGAATCGGCCATCATAAAGATGGGGTTGTATTTGTCCAGATTGTTTTTCAAAGCGTCCGCCACCTGATCGGTGGTCTCGTTCCAGGTTTTGATGACCATCTGGTAACGTTCGTCGTCTGAAATCAGACCCCGACGGTACTGCTTGGTGATTTTGTCGATCCGCCGGTCCGCTTCCTCCATCAGTTCTTTTTTCTGCGGCGGGATCACCGCGTCGCAAACCGCCACGGTAATCGCGCCCCGGGTCGAATACTTAAAGCCCTGAGCCTTGATTTTATCCAGAACCTCCGCCGTGGTGGCAGTGCCGTGAATGCGGATACATTTTTCGATAATCTGCCCCAGCTGCTTTTTGCCGACCAAAAATTCGATCTCCAGCTTGAACATATTTTCCGGCTTGCTGCGGTCCACATAGCCCAGATCCTGCGGAATCGGGTCGTTGAAAATGATGCGGCCCATGGTTGTTTCAATAATCTGCGAATAGGTCTCCCCTTCGATGACCTTTGTCCGGCGCACTTTAATCTTGGCATGCAGGCCGATAACGCCCTCCTGATAGGCCATCATCGCCTCATCCACGCTGGTGAAGGCTTTCCCTTCTCCAGGCTCCCCATCCTTCTCCAGCGTCAGATAGTAAGAGCCCAAAACCATATCCTGGGTCGGGACCGCCACGGGGCGCCCGTCCGAAGGCTTCAAGAGATTGTTGGCCGCCAGCATCAGGAAACGGGCTTCCGCCTGCGCCTCTGCGGACAGGGGCACATGGACCGCCATCTGGTCGCCGTCAAAGTCGGCGTTGTAAGCGGTACAGACCAACGGATGCAGCTTCAGCGCCCGCCCTTCAACCAGTACCGGCTCAAAGGCCTGGATACCCAAGCGGTGCAGCGTTGGCGCACGGTTTAACAACACCGGATGGTCTTTAATGACAATGTCCAGCGCGTCCCAAACCTCGGTACGGGCGCGCTCGACCATCTTTCTGGCGTTTTTGATGTTGGTCGCCGCCCCGGTATCGACCAGCCGCTTCATGACAAAAGGCTTAAACAGTTCCAGCGCCATCTCCTTTGGAAGACCGCATTGGTACATTTTCAACTCCGGCCCCACAACGATAACCGAACGGCCGGAATAGTCTACGCGCTTACCTAAAAGATTCTGGCGGAACCGCCCCTGCTTGCCCTTGAGCATGTCGGACAAAGATTTTAAGGGCCGGTTGTTGGGCCCGGTAACCGGACGGCCCCGGCGGCCGTTGTCAATCAGCGCGTCCACCGCCTCTTGCAGCATCCGTTTTTCGTTGCGGACGATAATATCCGGCGCGCCCAGTTCCAATAAACGCTTTAAGCGGTTGTTGCGGTTGATCACCCGGCGGTACAGATCGTTTAAGTCGCTGGTGGCGAAACGGCCGCCGTCCAGTTGCACCATCGGCCGGATATCCGGCGGGATCACCGGCACAACATCCAGAATCATCCAGGTCGGGTTATTCCCGGATTTTTTAAACGCTTCCACAACCTCCAGCCGCTTTAACAGCCGAATCCGCTTTTGACCGGAAGCCGTTTCCAACTCTTCGATCAACTCGTTGTAAAGCTGTTCCAAGTCAATCTGAGCCAACAATTCCTTAATGGCCTCCGCGCCCATGCCCGCCTTAAAGTCGTTTTCGTATTTTTCCCGCATGTCGCGGTATTCTTTTTCGTTTAAAAGCTGCTTGGGCTCCAAGGGGGTCTGGCCCGGATCAATCACTACATAGGACGCAAAATACAGCACCTTTTCCAAAAGGCGCGGGGACATATCCAGAATCAATCCCATTCTGGAGGGGATGCCCTTAAAATACCAGATGTGAGAAACCGGCGCCGCCAGTTCAATATGACCCATTCTCTCCCGGCGAACCTTGGCGCGGGTTACTTCCACGCCGCAGCGCTCGCAGACCTTTCCTTTGTAGCGCAGACGCTTATACTTGCCGCAATAGCACTCCCAGTCCTTCGTCGGCCCAAAAATCCGTTCGCAGAACAGGCCGTCTCGCTCCGGCTTTAAGGTCCGGTAATTGATGGTTTCCGGCTTTTCCACCACGCCGTGAGACCACTGGCGGATCTGATCCGGAGAGGCTAAACCGATTTTGATCGATTCAAAAACATTAAATTCCAAGTGCGATCCTTCTTCCTGTATAAACTCGTGAGCAGTCATCCAAAACAAAGGGCAGCCAGTCGCCCGAAAACAGGAGACCGGCTTATGTCACCGGTTAAAAACTTTCATCCTCAAACAAATCGTCGGCCTCATCCAATCCCAACAGGTCATCGGCGTCCAGCGTACCGTCCATTTCGTCCGTATCCGGCTCGTCGATGGTATAGGAATCCGCCATCTCGTCCTCATTTTTCACATGCTCCATATCCATCAGATCGTCGTCCACATGGCCCAGACCCACATCCTCGTCATCGTCGAAGGTCTGCTTTAAGTCGATTTCCTGATTATCCTTATCCAAAACCTTCACGTCAAGCGCCAGGCTCTGCAGTTCCTTAATCAGCACTTTAAAGGACTCGGGAACACCGGGCTTGGGAATGTTGTTGCCTTTTACAATCGCCTCGAAGGTCTTGACCCGGCCGACCGTATCGTCAGATTTGACCGTCAAAATCTCCTGCAGGGTATAGGCGGCGCCATAGGCCTCCAGCGCCCATACCTCCATCTCGCCGAAACGCTGGCCGCCAAACTGGGCCTTGCCGCCCAGAGGCTGCTGGGTCACCAGAGAGTAAGGGCCGGTGGAACGGGCATGGATCTTATCGTCAACCAGATGATGCAGCTTCAGATAGTACATATACCCAACCGTTACCGGATTGTCGAACTGCTCCCCGGTTCGTCCGTCATACAGGATGGTCTTCCCGTCCTCCTGCATACCAGCCTGTTTTAAGCATTCGCGAATATCGTCCTCGTGGGCGCCGTCGAAAACTGGGGTCATAATCTTCCAGCCCAACGCAGCGGCGGCCCGGCCCAGATGGACCTCCAGCACCTGGCCGATATTCATACGCGACGGCACGCCCAAAGGATTGAGCACAATGTCCAACGGGGTTCCATCCGGCAGAAAAGGCATATCCTCCTGCGGCAGAATGCGGGAAACAACGCCCTTGTTTCCGTGGCGGCCCGCCATCTTGTCTCCCACCGAAATCTTTCTCTTCTGGGCGATGTAGCAGCGCACAACCATATTGACGCCGGGGTTTAATTCATCGCAGTTTTCCCGCGTAAACACCTTTACGTCCACAATAATGCCGTATTCGCCATGGGGTACCCGCAAAGACGTATCCCGGACCTCTCTTGCCTTTTCGCCGAAGATCGCCCGCAGCAGCCGCTCCTCCGCGGTCAGTTCCGTTTCGCCTTTAGGCGTTACCTTGCCCACCAGAATATCGCCGGCGCGCACCTCCGCTCCAACGCGAATAATGCCCCGCTCATCCAACTCTTTCAGCGCGTCCTCACCTACGTTGGGGATGTCGCGGGTGATTTCCTCGGCGCCCAGCTTGGTGTCCCGGGCCTCGATTTCGTATTCTTCAATGTGAATCGAAGTGTACACGTCGTCCCGCACAATTTTTTCGTTGATGAGAACCGCGTCCTCGTAGTTATATCCTTCCCAGGTCATAAAGCCAACCAGCGCATTTTTGCCCAGACTGATCTCGCCGTTGCAGGTAGCGGGACCGTCCGCGATCACCATTCCCTTAGTGACCCGCTCGCCTTTTTCCACGATGGGGCGCTGATTGATGCAGGTTCCCTGGTTGGAGCGCATAAACTTCAAAATCTTATAGGTCTCCAGCGAGCCCTCGTCAGTGCGGATCAGAATCTCGTTGGCAGACACCTTTTCCACTACGCCGTCGTGCTTGGAAACCACCGTAACACCCGAATCCACCGCCGCTTTGTACTCCATGCCGGTTCCAACAATGGGTGACTCGGTTTTTAGCAGCGGAACCGCCTGCCGCTGCATGTTAGAGCCCATCAGCGCGCGGTTGGCGTCGTCGTTTTCCAAAAAGGGAATCATCGCCGTAGCCACCGAAACGACCATCTTCGGCGAGACGTCCATAAAGTCCGCTCGGTCTCGCTCGACCTCCAAAATTTCGTCGCGGAAGCGGGCGTTGACTCTGGCGCGCGCCAAACGGCCGTCCTCGTCCAGAGGCTCGTTGGCCTGGGCCACCACGTAATTGTCCTCCATGTCGGCGGTCATGTAAACCACCTCGTCCAGCACCTTATGGGTCGTTTTATCCACCCGGCGGTACGGCGCCTCGATAAACCCGTATTCGTTGATCCGCGCAAAGGTCGCAAGATAAGAGATCAGCCCGATGTTGGGTCCTTCAGGGGTCTCGATGGGGCACATGCGGCCATAGTGGCTGTAGTGCACATCGCGGACCTCAAATCCCGCCCGATCACGGGAAAGACCGCCGGGGCCCAGGGCGGACAGACGCCGCTTATGGGTCAACTCTGCCAAAGGGTTGGTCTGGTCCATAAACTGAGACAGCGGAGAAGAGCCGAAAAACTCCTTGATCGCCGCCACCACTGGCCGGATATTGACCAGGGCCTGGGGGGTGATCACGTCCGTGTCCTGCGCCTGAATGGTCATTCTCTCGCGGATGACCCGTTCCATCCGGGAAAAGCCAATCCGAAACTGATTTTGCAAAAGCTCGCCCACCGAACGAATCCGCCGGTTGCCCAGATGGTCGATGTCGTCGGTATTGCCCACATCATAGCACAGATTGTTAATGTAATTGATGGACGCAAAAATATCGTCTTTAATAATATGCTTGGGAATCAGGTTGTCCACATTGGTCCGGATCGCCTCCCGTAAAGACGCTTCATCCTCGTTTTGCTCCAGAATCTCTCTGAGCACCACAAAACGGACCTTTTCGTTGATTCCATATTCGGCACAATCAAAATCCACAAAGTCTTTAATATCCACCATGCCGTTGGAAATAACATAGAACTCCCGGTCCTCTACCGAAAGCTTCACCTTGGAAACACCGGCCTTTTCCACCTCCAGCGCCTGGTCGATGGTGAGGATATCCCCCACATTGGCCATCAATTCGCCTGTCATGGGGTTGGCAATCGGCTCCGCGATGGTTTTGCCCGCAATCCGGAAGGCGATGCCCAGCTTTTTGTTATATTTGTACCGGCCCACCCGGGATAGATCATATCTTCTGGAATCGAAAAACAGATTCTGCAAATGGGTTACGGCGCTTTCCACCGTCGGTGGCTCGCCGGGGCGCAGTTTGCGGTAAACCTCTAATAAGCCCTCTTCGCCGTTCTTGGTGCTGTCCTTGTCCTGAATGGTTTTCACCAGCCGCTCGTCTTCGCCGAAGATTTCATAAATCTCCTGATCGGTACCGTATTGGTCGGTCAGTCCGTCGCCGGTCAAGGTCGCCTTATCGTCCTGCATTTTTAGCAGAGCGCGGATAAAGGTCGTAATCGGGATCTTTCGGTTTTTGTCAATACGCACATAAAAAATATCGTTGGCGTCGGTTTCATACTCAAGCCACGCGCCGCGGTTAGGGATCACGGTAGAGGCAAACAGCTTCTTGCCGGTTTTGTCGTAACTCATGCCGTAATACACGCCGGGAGAACGCACCAGCTGGGATACGATCACCCGCTCCGCGCCGTTGATGACAAAGGTTCCGCTTTCGGTCATCAGCGGGAAATCGCCCATAAAAATGTCCTGCTCTTTCACTTCGCCGGTCTCTTTGTTTAAAAGGCTGGCACGAACACGCAAAGGCGCAGCATAGGTGACATCCCGCTCTTTACACTCTTCTACCGTGTATTTGGGGGTGTCATCCAAATGGTAGTCGATGAAATCCAGTACCAGGTTACCGGTGTAGTCGGTAATGGCGGATACATCCTGGAACACCTCTTTCAGGCCCTGATCCAGAAACCACTGATACGAGTTTTTCTGCACTTCAATTAGGTTCGGCATCTCCAAAACCTCATTGATTCGGTTAAAACTCATACGGACATTTTTACCCAGATGTACAGGCTTGACTTTCACCATAGGCTTACTCACTCCATTCATCTATTGCCAATGCGATTTGTGCAAACGCCGCGAACAGAAATTGGATCCGCAGTTTTTGCAAAATCCTATTGCTTTTTCCCGTATTCTCTGTTATAATAGCTATATCAAATGGCATAACTGTCCATTATGATACATTTAATAATTATATAATACTTTGTAAAGCTTGTCAATAGTTTTTCCAGTGTCGTCCAGAGTTTTTGGGCGATTTTTTGCTTTCTACCGGCTTTATTCTCTATTAAGATTGGCAGGATTTTCTAATTTTAAACAAGAGCAAAAGGGCTTGTCCGAATTTGACCGGATGAGCCCTTTTTGCTTTTTAAGTGGAAATCACTTTCCATTTTAGATTTTTGTTTTTCCCGCCAGGATGTTTTGATAATCCTCCAGGTTTTGTTTTAAAAGCGAGGGGGTATCCAATCCATAGGGGCACTTGGTGCTGCACTGGCCGCATCCCACACATTTTTCCACGTCCATCATCATCTGCTGGCTTTTTTCGCTCAGCCACTCGGCGGAAGGGCTTCTGCGAATCAGCTGGGACATACGGGCACAGGAATTGATCTGGATCCCCATGGGACAGGGCATACAGTAGCCACAGGCACGGCAGAAATTCCCGATCAATTCCTGACGGTCCTTTTCAATCAGTCCTTTGATCTCCTCGCTCATCCCGGGCGGCTGATCAAAATACCGGATAAACTCGTCCAGTTCTCTTTCCCGCTGCACCCCCCAAATGGGCAACACATTCTCAAACTGATCCATCCAGGCATAAGCCGCGTCAGACCGGGTCAAAAGCCCGCCGGAAAGCCCCTTCATGGCGATAAAGCCCACGTTTTGCTCCAAACACAGCTTCACCAGCGCCAGATCCTTTTCGGTGGCAAGATAGCAAAAGGGAAACTGCAAAGTTTCGTACAGTCCCGACCGGACCGCCTCCTCCGCCACATCCAGCCGGTGGTTGGTAATGCCGATGTGCCGGATCATCCCCTTTTCTTTCGCCTCCAGCATCGCTTCATACAAGCCGGTACCGTCCCCAGGCTTGGGGCAGAAGGGCGGGGTGTGAAACTGGTACAGATCGATATAATCGGTCCGCAGATTTTTTAAGCTGGTTTTAAGCTGCTCCCAAAAGGTCTTTGCGTCCTTGGCAGTCGTTTTGGTTGCGATGGTGATTTTGTCCCGCACGTCCGATAGCGCGGCGCCGATTTTTTCCTCACTGTCGGTATAAGCCCGGGCCGTATCAAAAAAGGTAAACCCTGCGTCGTAAGCCTTTCGCAGCAACATGGCCGCGTACTCCGCCGATACCCGCTGGATCGGCAACGCTCCAAAAGCGTTTTTGGGCGACCGGATCCCGGTTTTTCCCAGCGTCACATAGGTCATGGATTTTCCTCCCGTTGTGATGTCCTGTTTTTTTTGCATCTCTTATTTTAAAAATGCCTTGAACGCCCGATAGGTCATATAGGTATCGA
>CAJTQM010000006.1:30129-36665 GCA_910578255.1 uncultured Oscillospiraceae bacterium | reverse complement strand
GTTCGAACGGCGAGTGCATGGACAGTACCGGCACGCCGATGTCCACAACATCCGCGTTGTGCTTGGAAATCTCCACCGCAACGGTTCCGCCGCCGCCCTGATCCACCTTGCCGATTTCGCCGGTTTGCCAAAGAACCCCTTCCCCATCGAATAGATCCCGCACAAAACCCATAAACTCAGCCGTCGCCTCGTTGCAGCCGCCCTTACCCCGGGAGCCGGTGTATTTGGTCAACACCGTTCCGTGATTGACATAGGCGATGTTGCGCCGCTCCGCCACATCCGGGAAGGACGGATCGAACGCGCAGTTTACGTCCGCCGAAAGGCATTTGGTGTGACTGAGCACCGTGCGCCCCTCAATCCCATAGGGCTTTGCCAAATCGCTGATAAAGTACACAAAATAATCCGAGCCCATTCCCGTCGCGCCGGGGGAGCCCACCTCTTCCTTGTCGGCCATCACCGTTACGTGGGTATATTCGGGCGTTTCGGCCTCAATGGCCGCCATCAGTGAGGTGTAGGCGCAGACCTTGTCGTCCTGCCCGTAAGCGCCGACCATGCTGCGGTCAAGCCCCACATCCTGGGGGGCAAACGCCGGTACCGCCTGCAAATCGGCGGACTGGAAGTCGCTTTCCACCACACCGTATTGATCGAACAGGATTTTGGCGATGGCCAGCTTCACCTTCTGGCTGGCCTTGTCGTCCCGGAAGGGCCGGGAACCGATCACGATATTGAGTTCTTCCCCGCGCACGCCGTCGCCTAGCTTGCGTGCGTCCTGATCCTTGCTTAAATGGGGCAGCAGATCGGTGAAGGAGAACACCGGGTCGCCTGGCTCGTCGCCGATGGAAACGGTCACTGTCTCCCCGCCTTTTTTGACGATTACGCCGTGTAAGGACAGGGGGATCGCCGTCCATTGGTATTTTCGGATGCCGCCGTAATAGTGGGTTTTAAAGTAACCGATCTCCGCGTCCTCGTAAAGGGGATTCGGCTTTATGTCCACCCGCGGAGAGTCGATATGGGAGGCCACCAGGCGAATGCCCTCCTTCATCGAACGGGTGCCGATGGTGGCGAAGCACAGCGCCTTTCCCCGATTGTTGTAATAAACCTTATCGCCCGGCAGGTATTTTTTCTCCGGATCAAATTCCACGTAGCCGTGATCCTGCAAGATTTTGATCGTCTGGGCTACCGCCTCCCGCTCGGTCTTGGCATACTTTAAAAATGCCTTATACCCTTCGCAGAATGCGTCCGCCTGGGCAATCTGCTCCGGCGAAAGCGACTCCCCGCCGTTTTGGGGTTTCATCAAAAGCTGCTCCTCCAGCAGCTGACCCTGGGTCTTATCTTCCTTTGGCATATGGCTTCCTCCTTAAAATTTCTGTCGATTTTTCCGACAGACCTTTTCCTTTTTGACAAAGGTTATGGCTTAAAAGCAGAAAAATCGTAAAGCTTTTCATACATCTTTTTCGTATCCAAAACCTTTTGCACATACCGCTTAGTATCGCCAAACGGGATTTTCGTGATGTTTTTGCCGTCCGGCGCGTACTCCGGATTCTCCCGCCATTTCTGCGCATTCCCCCACCCGGCGTGATAGGCGCAAAGTGCATTGGCCTCGCTGCCGAATTCGTCCAGCAGGGTCCGCAGCAAAAAGGTCCCGTAGCGGATGTTGGTCTTTTCGTCGAACAAATCGTCAAACGAAACGCCGCTTTCGTCCTTCATCCGGTACTGAATCCATTGAAAGGTCTCCTCGGTAATCTGCATCAGCCCCCGAGCGCCAACGCTGGATACTGCATCCGGACGAAAGCTGCTCTCGGTGCGGATCACCGCAAAAGCAAATGACGGCGCCAGCCCCTGCTCCTCGCTGGCGGATCGAACCGCCTGCTCATACTCCAGAGGATACGCCCGCTGGTAGAAAAAACGGATCGCTTTTGCCGTGCCGAATACGCCGCCTAAAAGCAGCAGGATCGTCAGCAGCAAAGCGCCCTTTCGAATACGCATTAAATACCCGCCTTCTCTTGTAAAATTTGGATCAGCCGGCCGGTTTTTTCCGCCAGATCTTTTTGCGTGCCGTCGTTTACCAGTACAAAGTCGGAACGGCTGGTATAAAAGTCATCCGGCTGCTGCGCGCCCATTCGTCGCTGCGCCTCCTCCGGCGTCAGCCCATCCCGGTCCAGAATGCGCCGGCGGCGAAGTTCCTTTGGCGCAATCACCGAGACCACCACGCCGCAAAATCGGTCGGCGCCGCTTTCAAACAGCGTCGGCGCGTCCACCGCCGTCAGCCGTTCACCCTTTTCCCGCAATTCTTGCAGTCTTTGCTCCAACAAAACCAGAATCGCCTGATGGGTAATCCGGTTGAGGGTCTTTAGCTTCTGGGGATCCGAAAAGGCGATTTTTGCCGTTTTGGCCCGATCCAGTGATCCGTCCTGAAGGATCTCTTTTCCAAATGCCTCGGCCAGTTGGGCTAAGCATACGCTTCCCGGCAAAACCGCCTCCCGGGCGAGGATGTCGCAGTCCACCACCGGGATGCCGCCTGCCGCCAGCAGCCGGCTGACTGTGCTTTTTCCCGCTCCTGTCTGGCCGGTGAGCCCCACCACCAAGCAATCCATACAAAAAACTCCTTCTTCGGCTTATAACGTCACGATCTCGAATGCCGCCGCCCGCAAAAGGCGGTTATACACCGCCAGCCCTACGCCGTCCTTGGTAGGACAGTGGGCAAAAACCAGCTGTGCGCCCAGATCGTCCAGCCGCCGCAACGCCCCAAAAAGGCCCCGAGCCTGCTCTTGGGGATTTGCCTGCCCGCCATAGCAGACCGCCGGCGCCTGCAAAGCGGAAGTATCCTCCGAAAAGCACAGCGCGAACACCCCTTCGCCTTTTCTTTCGTTTACATACCGGACAAACGCTTCCCGCCCGGCGTCTACCAAAACCACCCTTGCGTTGGGCGCGTAATGCTTATATTTCATCCCCGGTGAGGAGACCTTCTTTCCCTCCTCCACCGGCCGGGTCACCGCCGGATCCACCTGCACCTGACCCAAAACCCTTTGCAGTTCTTCCACCGTGATTCCGCCGGGACGCAGGACAGTCGGCACCTCCCCGGTCATCGAAACTACGGTGGACTCCAGTCCAACGCCGCAGGGACCACCGTCCACAATCGCCTCTATCCGCCCCATCAGATCGTCGATACAGTGCTGTGCCGTCGTGGGACTGGGGCTGCCGGACAGGTTGGCCGACGGGGCCGCAATGGGCTTGCCGCAGCGGCGGATCAATTCCCGGGCAATCAGGTTGTCGGGAAAGCGGATCGCCACCGTGTCCAGTCCGCCGGAGACGATATCCGGCACCCGGTCGGTTTTGGGCAACACCATGGTCAGAGGACCCGGCCAGAATTCCAGTCCCAGCCGGACCGCCTGCTCCGGCACCTGCCGGGCCAGCAGCGAAAGCATTTCCGTATCGCAGATATGCAGAATCAGCGGGTTGTCACCGGGTCTTCCCTTGGCCCTATAGATGGCGCGGACCGCCTCTTCGTTTAAGCCGTCGGCGCCCAGACCGTATACCGTTTCGGTGGGAAAGGCCACCAGCCCGCCGCCTGCTAAAATATCCGCCGCCTGCTGCAATTCGTCGGGATTTTCAAAAATCGAGGCGATTTTAAAAATTTGGGTCTCCACCTTTATTCCTCTCCCTGACTTTTGAGTTTTTCCGCCTGATCGTAAGCCCGCAACGCGTCCACCACCTCGTCCAGGTCGCCGTTTAAAATCGCCTCCAGCCGGTACAGCGTCAAGCCGATTCGGTGGTCGGTCATGCGACCCTGGGGATAGTTATAGGTGCGAATACGCTCCGACCGATCGCCAGTGCCCACCTGCAATTTCCGCTCCGACGCGATTTTGGCGTTCTGCTCCTCCAGCATCCGCTCATACAGCCGGGAACGCAGGATCTTCATGGCCTTTTCCTTGTTTTTGTGCTGGCTGCGCTCGTCCTGGCATTCCACCACCGTCCCAGTGGGCAGGTGGGTAATGCGGATCGCCGATTCGGTTTTGTTGACATGCTGCCCGCCGGCGCCGCTGGAACGGTAGGTATCAATCTGCAAATCCCCCGGCGCGATCTCCAATTCCACCTCCTCCGCCTCCGGCAATACCGCTACCGTAACGGTGGAGGTGTGGATGCGGCCCTGGGTCTCGGTTTCCGGCACCCGCTGCACTCTGTGAACGCCGCTTTCAAATTTCAGTTTGGAATAGGCCCCGTCGCCCTCAATGGAAAAGCTGATCTCTTTAAAACCGCCCAACTCGGTTTCGTTTGCGCTTAACACTTCCGTTTTCCAGCGCTTGTTTTCGGCAAACATCGAATACATCCGAAACAGCGAATTGGCAAACAGCGCAGCCTCGTCGCCGCCGGCGCCGCCGCGAATTTCGATGATGACGTTTTTGTCGTCGTCGGGGTCCTTGGGCAAAAGCAGGATCTTTAACTCTTCCGACAGGCGCTCCATGTCCTCCCGGCTGGAGGTAAGCTGCTCTTCGACAATTTCTTTAAAATCTTTCTCCAGCCCCCCTTCCTCCAAGAGTTCTTTGGCCTCTTCCATCGAAGCCTGCGCCTTTTCATATTCCCGGTAGGCCTCAACGATGGGGGTCAGGTTTTTGTGCTCCTTCATCAAGCTTTTGTACTGGTTGTTGTCGCTCACCACCGCCGGATCCATCAGCTTTTCGTTGATCTGCTCATATCGGGCGGCAACATCTTTCAATTTTTCAAACATAAAAATCCTCCGTTTATCCTGTTCTTACATGCTTTTGCCCAAATTCTATCTTATGCGGCGGCTTTCCTAGGTGTGTTCCTGCCCACGGGAAATCCGCCGGATGTTTTTTTCCACCTTGCTGCGCGGCGCCATCACTTCATGTCCGCACCCCAGACAACGGATTTTGAAATCCATGCCCACCCGCAAAACCAAAAAACGGTTTTCGCCGCACGGATGCTTTTTTTTCATGGTAAGCACGTCTCCGACCTGAACGTCCAATACACGCACCTCGCTTTGCTGACAGATAAAAATATTATACCATGAAGGCGAAGCCCGACATGGTATAATTGGCGATTTCGCCGGTTGCCGCCATGGGCGGTGAGGCGAACGCCTTTTGAATCCTGTATAATGGCCACTTTGTTGACATTATACCATGAAGGCGAAGCCTGACATGGTATAATTGGCCCTGCCCGTAGGGCGGCCATAAAAATCCAAGTATAATAGCGATTCTATCGCTATTATACCAGATTTTAAAAGCAAATGCCAATTGTTTTCAGCGATTATTTACCCGAATACGGCAAAAATAAAAGCGAATAAAAGAAGAAAGGAGAAAAACATGAAACAGATTCTTTGTTCCTTCCCCAGCCACGATCTGGCCGAACAGGCAACCCACGCTATCCGCCAGCAGGGCTTTTCCATTTCTGACGAGCGGTTCGACGTCAAAGAGCACCAGTCCAAAACCAACCCGGTGGCCATGGCCGGTCAGCTGATGACTTTTTCCTCGCAGCCAGTACCGGATGGGTTTGTGATTCTGCACCCGGAAAACGCGGCGGCTTCCCATACGCTGGGGTGCACCGTTCAAATATCCTGCCCCGACGAGCAGGCGGGCAAAATCCGCAGCCGGCTTCTCACCTTCGGCGGCTTTGACGCGCTCATCCGTTAAAAAAAGCGGTATATCCCGGCCCTTTGTTTCATATATATTTTCCATCAAAACTTCTTAACGGATCAAAAATGCACGGCATCCTCTTATACAAAGCCGGGCAGAATGGAGGAAAAATGGAACAATATCTGCCGGAAGGCTGTTTATGGAATACGCCGGAAAATACCGCATCTTTACAAAGCGCCGCTTCCTTGCAGGAAAGTTGCAAAGACAAAAGGATTTTGGAGGGCCGGGTCATCTTATGCGACTCGGAACACAACCTGACCGTGGATTTAATCAGCATGAAGGGGATCATCCCCAAGGCCGAGGGAGCGGTGGGTATCGCGGACGGCTCCACCAAGGATATCGCCCTGATTTCCCGGGTAAACAAGGTCGTATGCTTTCGCGTTCTGGGCTTTGAGCCGGGCCCGGATGGCCAGCCGGTGGCGATTCTTTCCCGCCGGCAGGTGCAGGAGGAATGCATGCAGCGTTACATCAAAAAGCTTTCCCCCGGCGACATCATTCCGGTGCGGGTCACCCATCTCGAGCCCTTCGGCGCTTTTGTGGACATTGGCTGCGGGATTCCCTCGCTCATTCCCATCGACGCCATATCCGTTTCCCGAATCTCGCACCCCAGGGACCGTTTTTCCCCAGGGCAGCAGATTCGCGCGGTGGTCCGGCAGGTGGAGCCGGAGGGCCGCGTCTTTTTAAGCCACAAGGAACTTTTGGGCAGCTGGGAGGAAAACGCCGCGCTGTTTTCCCCTGGACAGACGGTGGCGGGCATCGTCCGCTCCTGCGAAAGCTACGGCATATTTATTGAACTGACCCCCAATCTCGCCGGGCTGGCGGAGCCGCAGGGCGATGTATTCCCCGGCCAGCATGCCAGCGTTTTTATCAAGAGTCTGATTCCGG
>CAJTQM010000006.1:287-30118 GCA_910578255.1 uncultured Oscillospiraceae bacterium | reverse complement strand
AAGATGAAGGTAAAATTGATTCTGGTCGACGCCTTTGACGCCCCCTACCCGGCCCCTCCCTTTCGCTATTTTGTGGAGGAAAGCCCCCTTACCCATTGGCGCTATTCCCCCGCCTGCTGCAAAAAAACAATTGAAACCAGATTTGACGAAGCGGAAAACTAACCCTTTACATACCGATATTCCCAAAGACAGGAAAGCCCCTTATCGGGCCGCGTTTTGTCTTTGGGATTGTTTTTTTCGGCACAAAAATTCGCTTTTTCCTTTCTTGTTGACATTTTATTTTCTTTTGCTAAAATTGAAATGTTCAACTATTTGAAATTGAAAGGAAGAAGTTTTCAATGGCAGAATCAAAAAATTCGTCGATCCGGAAAGGAGATCTGACCGAGGGCGGCATCGTGTCCAAGCTGACGCTTTTTGCCCTGCCCTTAATCGCGGGCAACATCGTAAATCAGCTTTACAACGTGGCCGATTCGGTGGTTGTGGGCAACTTTGTCGGCTCGGACGCGCTGGCCGCCGTAGGCGTTTGCTTTTCGGTTATGATGTGCTTTAACGCTTTGTTCTTCGGCCTGTCTATGGGCGCCGGCATCCTGATCGCCCAGTGTTTCGGCGCAAAACGGCAAGAGCAGCTGCAGGACGCGGTCAACACCTCTTTTACGCTTACGCTGATCCTGGGCGCCGCCATCACGGTGCTGGGGGTGCTGTTAAGCCGCGGCATTCTCGTACTGATGCGGACGCCGGCCAATATTCTGGACGATTCCGCCACCTATCTGTCCATTATCTTTTTCGCCACCGTCGGCAATCTTGTCTACAATATGGGCAGCGGCATTTTGCGTGGCATGGGAGACTCCCGCTGGCCGCTGTTGTTTTTAATCTTCTGTTCGGTGATGAACGTCATTCTGGACCTTTTGTTTGTGATCTTTTTAGATATGGGCGTGGCTGGCGTTGCTTGGGCGACTCTTCTTTCCCAATGCTCCTCTGCCGTGCTGGTACTGCTGCGGATCCATTTCGGCGGATATGCCGCCCGCATCCAGTTTGGCCATTTGGGGATCCATAAAGAAAGTCTTATGCACATCCTGCGCCTGGGACTGCCTTCCGGTATTCAGGAGATGGCTTTTTCCGCCGGCATGATGATCGTCCAATCCTTTTCCAACGGCTTCGGCTCCGACTTTATCGCCGCCAACAGCATCATTATGAAAGTCGACGGCTTCGCGGTTATGCCCATGATGGGTCTTGGCAGCGCCATCGCAACCTTTGTCGGGCAGAATATGGGTGCAAAAAAGCTGGACCGCACCAAAAAAGGCATTCACGCCGCAACCCTCATGGTCACCGGAATTGGCCTTGTCATGGGTGTTTTGTTCTTAGCCTTCGGCCATTATTTGATCCGGGCATTTACCAGCAATGCGCAGGTCATTGAAATGGCGATGAACGGACTGCGCTTTTTGGCCTTCGTCTACACCATTATGGGGATCGGTTCGGTGGTCAGCGGTGCGATGCGCGGCGCCGGCGCCTCGGTCGCCCCAATGATCACCTCTTTGTGCGGACTGCTGGTCCGGATCCCGGTGGCATACTTTTTCGCGGTTTTGCCGCACAATTATATGGGGCTTTTCGCGGCTATGGCCAGCGCTATGATCGTCAATTGCTGCTTGATCAGCATCTATTACTTTAAGGGGAACTGGCGCTCCAAAACGGTTGTCCACTCCCCGGCTGATCCGCAGCCGGAGCAGTAATCCGCATAAAAATAAAAGGGCCTGGCTTATGATAGCCGGCCCTTTTATTTTTATGTTGTTTTACCGCCGGCAAAAAGCCTTAATCCCGCTGAGCGAAAATCTGCAAAAACGCCTCCATGAACGGCGAACAGTAGCCGTCTTTTTTGCGGATTGCGGCCACCCGGGTATACAGACTCTTTTCCCGCAGTTCTTTATACACAATGCCGTCCTGGGCAAAAACCGAACAGATCGACCGGGGGACGATGGCAACGCCAAGTCCAGCCGCTGCCCACATTAAGGAGGTTCGTGCGTCGTCGTTCAAGCAATATATGTTGGGGACAATCCCCTCTTCTTCAAACGTCGCCCGGATCAGCGGCTCCCAGCGCCGGTAACAGATCAGCGGTAGTCTATCCAAGCCGGTCAGATCTACGCAATCTTCACAGGAACCGGAAAAATACGCTTCGACCCCCACCGCGAACATCGGCTCTTCCTCCAAAAACACGCAGGAAAATTCCTCTGAACGAAATGGCGCCCGGACCACAGCCAAATCAATGGCGCCGCTGCGGATCTGGTCGGCCAACTCCAACGTATTCCCCTCACAGATTTCAAAGCGCACATGGGGAAATTGGTCCCGAAAAGCCGCGATCTTGCTTTTTAAAAGCCCGATGCTGCAAGAGGATACCGTACCTAAACGCAATACGCCGCAGGTTCCCGCCCGAAAATCCGCCAACTCCTGATAGGTAAGATCGGTCAATTCCACAATGGCGGCCCGCCGGTACAACATCCTGCCCGCGTCGGTAATCCGCACCCGGCGGGCCCCCCGCTCCAGCAGCGTAACACCTAACTCCTCTTCTAAAAGCTTCATCTGCGCGCTTAACGGAGGCTGAGAAATGCCAAGCTTTTTGGCCGCTGCCGTAATCGTGCCGCTTTCGGCAATGGCCAAAAAGTATTGCAGCTGCCGGATGTTCATACAGTCCCTCCGGCAAAACCAAAGACGATCCCCACCACGGCGCAGGCGAGAATAAACACTGCCGGATGCAGCTTTTTAAAGACCCGGGTCAGCGCGAAGATGACTATGGCCAGCAAAATTCCCTTCCAGTTAAACAAATCCCAGACCGAGCCGGTGGCATGGTACAGATCCAGCTGAAACAAAGAAATGAGAATCACCGAAAAGCCTGCCGCCGTGATCAGACCGGTAGAGGCGGGACGAAGGCCGTAAAACGCGCCCTTGACATACTGGTTATCCCGAAAGACCTTTAAAAAGCCCGCGATGATTAAAATCACGATAACCGATGGGGTAATAAGCCCAATTGTCGCGACCACCGCACCCAAAACGCCGCTGGTGGTAAAGCCCACATAGGTGGCCATATTTACCCCGATGGGTCCGGGCGTTGATTCGGAAATGGCCACCATATCCGCCAGCTGGCTATGGGTAAACCAACCGGTTGTATCGGAAATATGGTACAAAAACGGCAAGGTGGCCAGGCCGCCGCCAATGGAAAACAGTCCGACTTTAAAAAACTCATAAAACAGCCGCAGATAGATCATTTCGAAGCCCTCCCCTTCCACTTTTGCAGCAGAATCCCGGCGACACCCGCCAGCAGGACAAAAACAATCGGCGAAACGCTTGTTAAAATCGCGCCGACCGATACGGCCGCGTAGATCACCAGCGTCTCTTTATCCACCACCGAGCTTTTTAAAAGCTTTATTACCGCGTTGACAATCAGTACGCAAACGCAGACGCGAATTCCCGCGAAGGCGTTTTTCACAATCTCCAGATCCGCAAAATTTTGGATAAACCCTGCGATCACCGTGATGATCACCAGCGAAGGGAACACCACCCCCAGTGTGGCCACGATTCCGCCGGCAAGCCCCTTGGTCTTCTGCCCCACAAAGGTGGCCGTATTCACCGCGATGACCCCCGGCGTACACTGGCCGATGGCGTAATAATCCATCAACTCCTCGTCGGTCACCCACCGGCGCTTTTCCACTACCTCGCGCTGCAAAATCGGCAGCATGGCGTAGCCGCCGCCAAAGGTCAGGCCGCCGATACGGGCGAAGGTCCAGAATAAATCCAGCAGTTCTTTCATTCTGAAAATTCCTCCAATCCATATTTTTTGAATATGGAATCGATACAGATTATAACTAACTCATATCGATTCTACCGCTATCATATAGAGATATCCGAAAAAAGTCAACACTTTTTGCAGAACTTTTCCAAACAAGAGGTTCTCCCGTAAAAAAGGCACCCGCAAAAAACGGATGCCTTTTTTCGCCAACGCCCGGTTTTCAAATCCTGCGCAAATTAGAAAACAGCATGGTTCCCGCGCCCCACAAAAGCTGGAAGGCCACAACCGCCAGCCCGTTGGCGTTTTGCATATTGCCCAGCAGGGTAAATACGCTCATAATCCCATAGCCCAGCAAAATCCCCACGATCTGGAGGATCATCGCCAATGAGACGGCGCTTTTTACCGAAATCGCGGCGGTCACCCCATGGAAAAACGACTGTACCCCGCCGGTAAAGGAAAGGCCGGACGGGGCGGTATCCTTCCTGCCGGTGAGAATATCAAAATCACCGTGCAGCTTCGCCGGGATCACATGGATCATTTCTTCCGGCAGATCGTACACCTGCGCGATTTTTTCCGCCGTCAGGTTCGGGTCGGTGGAGCGGACGATCAGGCCGATTCCCTTTTTCTCCAACTCATACAACGCCTGCGCGATCTGGGGATCCGGCCGGTAGCTGATGACGAACATGGCGGTCAATTCCCCCGAATTGGAAAGATAAATTAAGTCCCGGCCGCCGGCGCGGTATTTGGCCTCGTAATCCGCAGAGGGGGTGTAGATTTCATGATGGCGCATCAGCGCGCCGTTTCCAATGAGAACTCGTTTGCCGTCGACCCAGGCAGAAAGGCCCATTCCCTCTTCGTAGACCAGATTCTCAACGTTTTTTAAAATCTCCATTTTTCCCTGGATGATCTTCATGAACACGTTTTTGATGGTGCCGTCGAAGGAGCAAAGAGCGCTGGAGGCATCCAGAATCGCTTCGTCGATCCGGCGCTTCTCAAACATTTTAATATTATGCAAAAGCACATTGTCGTTGGGAAAAAGTTCGCTTGCGTCCACCGTTACGCCGTTTACGGTGCTAAAAACATCCACCGCGTCAAACCCGGTCAGCTGCGCGCCTTCTTTTAAAAGGGAGCGCTGGGCGCGCAGCAGCGGATAGTTGGCGTAAAGGGTCGCCGTAATCGGCGAGGCCACACAGACCACTGCGCTGAAGGACGTCAGGGCGGTAAAAACGTCGCGGGTCAGATAAAAACTTACCCCGCCCACCGCCAGACTGCAAAGGGCGACTGCCGGTGCGATGATCCGAAACAGCCCCTCGCTTGTGTCCGGCTCATAGGAAAGTTCCAGAAATCTCGTTAAAAAGCCGGTTTTGCCGGCATAGGCCAGATTGGGGGGATTTAAGTCCATACCGCGACTGAATTCCCGGGCCAGTTCCCTGTTCTTTAAATATAGCGCCGCCGTTTTTGGCCGTTCTGAGGAGACAACTCTAAAGTTTCCCTCAATCCGGGAAAGGATCATTTTCTTTCCCCATACGTTGCACAAAAGTCCGAACACCGCCGCTACAAAGAAAAGTCCCATTTGCCGTTCCAGCAGCTGTTGGGGGAATGCCGCCACCGCAACACCCTGCAAAATGGTGGAAATCACCGCCAGAGCTGCCAAGGAATCACTGTCCGCATGCAGAGTCAAAAGGGAGGCAAGTCCCCCGCCTACCGTTGTATTGCAGACCAGCGCCGACAGGATAACCAACACCAGGTTTACAATGATGTAAATGCGCGGCTGGCTTTCCAGCGCCATAAAAGCGGGCAGCGGAAGTTCTGCCGCCTGGGCCAAAGCCAGATACAAAACGCCCACAAACAATACCGCTACAACGCCCAGGCGGACCTGAATAGAAAACAAGGAAGTGCGCAGATCGTGTCGGATGGGCGCCGCGTCCGCCGGGGTGCGAAAATCGTCGATCTCCTCGCCGTTTTCCTCCTCCTGCGCAGAAACGGAGCCGGTCTCCTGCTCCTCCTGCTCGCGCAAAGAGCGCTGAAGGCTTTCAAAATCAAAGTGCTCCGCCGCCTTGGGAGAGGGGATCCCTTGGGTCTTGCTCAGATCCTCCTCGTACTCCTCCTCCGGCTCCCGGACAGTATAAAGGGGGATGTTCAGCTGTGTTTTTTCTAAGTTTGGCTGCCGGGGAGGCTCTTCCTCCTGCCATTTTTCCCAGTTAAAATCCACCACCGGGCGAGAGCGCACCTCTTTTTCCGGCGGCTTTTCCTGCGCAGGTTCTTCCCTGACTGCCGGCGAGGCCTTCGATTCTTCCCGCTCCTCCCGCTGTGGGGCGGCGCGCCTTGCAGCCGCCTTCCCCGCTTTTTTATCCTGGGCGCCGATATCGAATTTGGCATTGCTGCCAAAAAAATCCGAAAGCCCTTCTAAAGGCGAACCGGCCTGCTGCGGTTCCGGCGCGGCGGGGGCCTGCGGCTCCACCCTGTCCCACGCTGTGGGCTTTGCCGGTTGGGTCATTTCATCCGTCGCAGACTTCTCTGTCTTTTTTCGCTTGATTTCATCTAAAATATCGTCTAAATCATAAGAATTCGGCATGTAAAATCCCCCCTATCTCGCTTGGATGGCAAGGCGCTGTCTTGCGATTTCATACATCAATACACCGCCTGCTACCGAGGCGTTGAGGGAGTTAATCCGGCCTTTCATCGGCAACGAAACGGTAAAGTCGCATTTCTCTTTGATCAGGCGGCCTACACCGTTTCCCTCCGAGCCGACTACCAGCGCTACATGACCGCCGAAATCCGTCTGGCACCAGGTCTGTCCGTCCATATCGGCGCAGTAAAACCAAACGCCCTCTTTTTTCATTTCGTCCACAAAAGACACAAGGTTGGATACGCGCACCACCGGAAAATGACTCACCGCGCCGGCGGAACTTTTATACACCGTTGGGGAAAGTCCCGCACTGCGGCGCTTGGGCACGACGATTCCATGGGCGCCGCAGCATTCGGCCGTTCGGATTAAAGCGCCCAGATTGTGCGGATCCTCAATCTCGTCCGCCACAATCAAAAAAAGCTTCTCACCTTTTTCGCGGGCCATCGCCCAAACCTCTTCCATGCTGGCGTAGGCAGCGGCCGCAATCGCCGCCGCAACGCCCTGATGTACCTGATTGCCGGTCATGGCGTCCAGCTTCTGGGCGGTCACGTCTTTGACCGGGATGCCCGCCTGTTTTGCCATCGCGATAATCTTTCCAAGGCTTCCCTTTCGCTCTGTCGGTGCCACGAAAATTTTATCCACCGCCGTACCGGCCCGAATCGCCTCTAAGACGGCATTTCTGCCAAAAATCAGCTGATTGTCTTTCTGGGACGTCTGCTCTAACATTCTTTCAATCCCTCCAAATGTCAAAACGCCTTTCGCTGTCTTTTTTCACCGGATCCTTTTTTATGTCTTGCATCCTATAAGACAGCCAGAAAAACCTGTTTTCCGCCCAATCCGCCGCCGGATTGTGACGAAAAAAGGCATTTCAAGGCCGATTTTGTCCTATTCAGCGTTTATTATAGCATAAATTTCCTTGGGAAAAAAGCGCCTTTTTGAAAAATCAAATCCAAAAAACGGCTGCAAGCACCAGGATAACCCCAATTGCCGCCCCTGCTAGGACCTTTCCCAGGTTCCAGAAAAAATGGGTCTTTTTTTGCCTGGCCAGCGCCACATTACCCATGTGAGATACATAGTCGCCCGCTTTCTGGCGCAGCTGCTCCGGGTCTTCGTCTCGAAAGCCCTCCTTGACAATCAGAATCGCCCGCTCAAAAAATTCATTTTGCGTATCCGCCACCTCAATGATTTTTTTATGCACGCCGCGTACCATCGCACATTCCTCCCTTTATGTTCTTGCTCCTTGCAATATTTTTGACATGGCGTTTAAAACTATGCAGATTTCTTGGGCAAATTTTCTGCTTTTCTAGTTTTTCACACTTTCAACAAATATACTAACAGTAATCGGACCTTTCCACAGGTTTTTTGTGGAAAGGTCCGTGGAAAACGTGGAAAAACTACCAATCTCTCCAATGGACATCCCGTTTAAAAAAATTTTTTGAAACCCCCGTTTTCCACTTGACAAAAAATATGGAATAAAATGGATTTTTCTTGGCAGATCAAAATCTTCCCTTTCGTATGGGGTTTCGACGAAAAAGGCAGTTTTTGTATTTTACTGACTGTAGATGGCCAAAACCGTTTTGTTTTTTCTTCCTTGCAGGAAAAACGCAAAAGCCATGCATAACGCTTACCCTGTCCTTTTCTGCGCCGGATGTTTCGGAACAGACAGAAAAACGAGGCGCCGCAAAAAATTCGTGCGGCGCCCCGTTTTTGGTTTTTTTATTTTTCTTCCCCCGGCCTGCGGGTGGTCAAAAACACAATCGACCGCTCAATGGCGTCCCGGCTGTTTCCCCAGTCCTTTCCCTTGCTCCGGTAGTCGTACATGCGGCAGAAGTGGGTCACATCCTTTTGCAACTCTTCCAGATACTGTCGGGTGATCCGCTGTGTCTGCTCTACAAAGGCCGGCGCGTTCTTTCCCAATACGGACGGGGCCAACGCCGTAAGGCGCCGGCAATGCTCCAGGCAGATAAACGGCTGCTCGCCGTACAGCTTTTGGAACGACGCTTCCTTTTCCCAGGTATGAAGAAGGGTATGGAGCATCCGATCCAGTACGCGTTCCACCTCGCCACAGACAAAGCAACTTTGCTTTTGGACCGGATCCGCCGGCTTTTTCTTAAAAAATCCGGCTTTTTCCGGCTGGGCTGCCAATTCATGCTCCGCCACATAAGCCAACCGGCTTTCCAGCATCAGCGCCAAAGACAAACGGTTTTTTGCCTTGAGCATCCGCTCAAAATGCGCATGACAAAATCCGGCCTCATTGGTCTGGATGCGGATATCCGGCTCCATCATTGCCGCACCCATAATATACTCCAGGCACCGCTCTTCTAACATGTTGCGAAGGCGGCAGATGGGGCAGCCGTCCTTTGGCTCAAATACCTCGCTGAGGGGGATCGTATAAATCGAATCTTTCATGCTACAACGCCCTTTCGTTAAACGGCGGCGAGCAAAGCGCCGTCACAAATCTGCGTTTGGCGCCGCCGGCCATAGCCGCGGGATGTCGATCGGAATAGTGTCAACCGCTTTTTCTCATGATACCACATTCCCCGTAAAAATGGTATAATCGTCTGTAGAAAATCGGATCAAAGGAAAGGCTTGGGGTGATTTTATGCGAATTGTTGAAAAAGACGGCCGCTTTCTTTTGCAGGGCGTCCATTGTTTTCATCTGGCCCACACTCTGGAATGCGGCCAAAGCTTTCGCTGGCAGCTTTGCGAAGACGGCTTTTGGGAAGGCATCGCCGCCGGGCATTTTTGCCGTGTCCGGCAAGAAAAGACGGTCCTGATCTTTACCCATACCACCCGGCGCCAGATTCTGGACTTCTGGATCCCCTATTTCTGCCTGGATGAGGATTACGCCGCCCTGTGCCGAGATTTTCGTACCGATCCGGCTTTGGCCCGGGCAATACGCTTTGCTCCTGGCATTCGTCTGCTACGGCAGGAGCCCTGGGAGACGCTTTGTACCTTCATCATCAGCCAAAACAATCACATTCCCCGCATCCGGGGGATTGTGGGGCGGCTGTGCGATTTGTTCGGTTCCCGTACGGCCCCGGGACCTGCCGCCTTTCCCGATCCTAAGGAACTGTCCGGCCTTCAGGTCGAGGATTTGGCGCCGCTTCGGTGCGGCTTTCGGGCCAAATATCTTTTGGACGCCGCCCAAAAGGTCTCCTGCGGCGCCATTGATTTTGCCCAGCTTTCCCAAATGTCCGCCGAAGAGGCCCGGCAGACACTGTGCGGCATCTATGGCGTTGGGCCCAAAGTGGCAGACTGCGTGCTGCTGTATGGTCTGCACAAAACACAAGTCATTCCCATGGATGTTTGGATGAAGCGTGTGATGGCTGCTCAGTATCCGGCGGGACTGCCGGAAAAATTCGCTCCCTACGGCGGAATCGCGCAGCAGTATCTGTTTCATTATGCAAGGCATCACGCTTCCAAGCCGTAGCCGGCCGCCAGACTCTTTAAAACGGCCGGCCGGTCGGTTTTGCGGCGTCCAGTACGTTTTCGTCGATGCGCCTTACCACGCCGCTTGTATAGGATACAAAATACTTTTGCCAAAAACCCAGGGCTGTAGGATTAAAGCTTTCGTAATCCACCCCCAGATGGGTATAGCCCTCCGCTTTCAAAACGTCGATCAGATGATTCAATAGATTTTGATACAGCCCTTTTCCCCGGTATTCCGGCAGACAAAAAGCGCCGCAGATATTCTGCACCTGCGGCTCTTCGGTGACAAAATTTTCCGCCGTATCCGCGATTTCCACATAGGCGGCGATTTTTTCCCCATCCGCCGCCGCGAAAAGACGGGTCTTTTCCTCCAGCCACCGGTCCGGTTTTGTGTGCTTCATAAACAGGGGGCTTTTTTCAAAATGAGCCTCCAGCTGACGGTGAAGCGGTTCCAGCTGAGGGCGCCGGTCCGGCGCAAGTTCAAAAAAGGAAAATCCCCCGCAGGCCGGGGCAGCCACTAGCTGCATGGGGCGGATGGCGTCGATACAGCGAAGGCCAAAGCCGTACTGGAAAAACGCCTCGATGGCCGCCCGGTCGTGGGCGTACAGGCCAACCGAATGGCTGGCGATCCCCGCGTCGGCCCATTTCTGCGCCGCCGCCTGGTACAGTCTGTGGTAGATACGCCCCCGCTCCCGGACAGCCGCTCCGTGGGCATAAATGGGGGAAAAGGTGCCGCGGGCGTTGGTGGTAAAGGCGTTTTCCCAAGGGTCCAAACAGCATAGAAAGCCGACCATTTTCCCGTTTTCAAAGGCGGCGCAGCCCAACCCGTTTCGAGCCAGATCCGAAAGATCCGGCAGGCGTTTTACCGGTGGAAGCGCCGGCACCGCCCGTCGTTCCTCCTCGTAATTTTCCATTGCCAGTGCGCTGGCCTTTGAAATATGCTCTTTTGTAAAATCCAACAGTTTCATATTTTCTCCCTAAAACTTCTTTTCGTGTAGATTGTACATCGTCTTGGCCTTCTGTTTTCCCCTTTCCGAAAAACACAGCCTGTTTGCACGTATCCCAAGTATATCATATCGACAGGTACAGGACAACCTGCCGGGGCTTTTTTACAGTCCGGCCCATCTATTCCACAAAAAAAGCAGGACGATGCGCGGAACCTTCCGCCCATTGTCCTGCTTTTTGCGCCGACAGTTTTACTGCTTTTCGACGATTTTACAGACCATCACGCTGGCGTCGTCGTCATGCTCGCCGGTTCGACGGTTTTGCGCCGTCTGCCACAGATCCTGCGCCAGATCCTCGGCGCTTTTTTGGGCGGACAGCTTAATTTGGTCAAAAATCCAATCTCCGCCGTTTAAAAGCATTCCGTCCGAAACCATGACAATCCAGTCGCCCTGGTGCAGCCTCAGGCGGCTTTTGGCAAAATTCACCCCTTTTAAAATGCCTGCGGGCATCGAGGCCGACTCCACCTTGATCACCGACCCGTCCCGGTAGATAAAGCTAGGCGCGGCGCCCGCCTTTAAAAACTGCGTCTGACCGGTATAAAGGTCCACCGTCGCCACATCAATGGTGGAAAGGGATTCTTCCTCGGATTTGACCAACAGAGCGGCGTTGACCAGTTCTAAAGAAGAGTCAAAGGAAAAGCCCGCAGTCACCAGCTTTTTTAATAAGCAGACGGTCATGGAGGAATCCAGCGCCGCCCTACTGCCGCTGCCCATTCCATCGGACAAAATCAGATGCACCCGTCCCCGGCCGTCCCAGATTTCCTCCACCGCGTCGCCGCAGACCTTCTGCCCTTTGCACGGGTGCTGAACAAACGCTGTCTCCACCGAGTAAAGTGTCCGCTCAATCCAGCGCAGATGCGCTGCATCTTCCACCTCGCTGACTGTTGGAAGCTGTAGCCACCGCTGGCACAAATCCGAAAGCCACAGCGTCATGGAGGTCTGGTTCATCCGCGCCAGCTTAAACGCCGGAATCGCCGCCTCCACCGTCATTCGTCCCGATTGATCGGTATAGGCGCTGACCGATATAGGCGAAAGATTTTCCCGCTCCAGCAGCGCGCTGATCCGGTCCCCTACAGGAAACTCTACCTGCTCAATACCGGTCAGTTCCTGGGCCAGAGAATCCAGCATCCCGCTCATTCCATCAAACTGGTCGGTGACCACCCCCCGCAAAGCCTGGGACTGGGTACGGGCTTCCTGCCTGCCGCAAAAGCGCTCATATCCTGTGCAGATTTCGTTGGCCAACTCCCACTTGTAATCGCAGTTTTCCCCCATATAGCCGGAGAAATCCGCCGCCACAACCCTTCCGGTTTTGCGAAGCGTCTCGGTCAGATTGTTAAATCCGTCCATGACCAGATGATACTGGCCACCCCAGCACACCGGCTTTTTAGAGCAGGTGTTGCAGACCTTCTCCGCCGCCGTGGCGAAAACATCCGCGATGGTTTTGCTTTTTGCCGCGCCCATCTTCTGATTGACCTGCCGGGTTGTCTCCCCAATGTCCGCCAGCGCCGCCGAAGCAAAACGAAGCTTTGACAAAATCACCTCCCTGGCGGTTTTGGAAAACGCATCAGACCGCTGCCTGCCCCAAAAAACCAAGCTGCGCACCGCCGAAGGGGGAATCAGCAAAAACAGCACCGCCCCCAAAAAGATCTCGTATAAAACGCTGTACGACTGGTATTCGCTTCCCACAATCAGGGCGGTCAGGCCGTTGACCAGCACAAAAATCAGCGCCTGCATAACCGACCCCAATTCAGCAAACATCCCTGCCAACATACCGCCAAAGCCATAGGACGCAGCCAAAAAGGTGAAGTCACCGCTTAAAACCCCCATGGTCACCCCGGCCGTGATTCCGGCGATGGCGCCGCCGGATTCTCTGGCGCATTTGGCCGACAGCAAAATCGTCAGCACGGCGATGATTCGGCCCACCGATATATCCGCGATGGTAAAGGAGCCCAGCGCCATGACCAGCAGCGCGTAGGTGATAATCAGGCAGGAGATGTCCCTGCCGCCAAGGGTGGCCAGCTTTTCCCGGCGGACAAGCGCCTCCAGCGCACGCTGAAAGAAAAAGCAGGTTCCTGCCGCCAAAACCGATTCGGACAGGCAGATGACAACGTCGTACAAAAGGTACCCCCGCAGCGACGCCAGCGCCACCCCCGGCAGCAAAACCGCGCCAAAGGCGATGGCCGGCGCGATCCACCGACGGTATTTTTGCAGTAGCCTCTCCGGCAAAAGCCATTTGGCCGCCGCTGTCAGCACCACCGCCGCAATATAGCGGATATTGTTCTCCGGATGGAAGGAAAACAGGTATCCCAACAGCGACCCGGCGCCTGCCGCTGCCGTTCGGTCTCTTTTGCTCGCCGCCGTAAACGCCACGCCAAAAGGCGCCAGCTGCCCCAACAAAAAGGCGTTGGATAAAACAAATCCGCAGACGGCGCAGGCCAGATACTCAAACACAGCCGCCTGCCCTTTTAAAAATCCTGTGATGCGGGAGGACAGCGGCATAGGCTTTTCCTTTGTCTTTAACACAAAAATCCCTCATTTCTTTTCAACCGGCCGGTTTTTCCCGAATTTTTTTCCGCTTTTTTTCATATACTATGGGTTCCGGCATTTTCAGTATAGCTTTTTTCGGTGACGTAACCTGTCAAAACCGGTCGTCCGCGCCAGACTGGCGCAACTTTTATCCGGCTGCGCTTCTTGACAAGAAAACAAGGGAAAGGTAATATAGCTATTAGCTAGAAAAAAATGGCCGCTGACGCGGCAGCAGGAGGAATCAGCATGACGATGCAAGGCGTTCGCACCCGTTTTGCCCCCAGTCCCACCGGCTATATGCACGTGGGGAATCTCAGAACCGCCCTTTATGCGTATTTAATGGCCAAATCGCAAAACGGCACATTTATTCTTCGGATCGAAGACACCGACCAGGAACGGTATGTGGAAGGCGCCGTAGATATTATTTACAACACGCTCAAAGAAGCGGGCCTTTACTGGGACGAGGGCCCGGATATCGGCGGACCGGTGGGACCTTATGTCCAAAGCGAACGCATGTCCATGTTTAAAAAATACGCCGAACAGCTGGTGGAAAGCGGACACGCCTACTACTGCTTCTGTGACAAAGACCGTCTGGAGGAGGTCCGGGTACTGCAAAAGGCCTCTGGTATCGCGCCCAAATACGACGGACACTGCCGCAATCTTTCTAAAGAGGAGGTGGCCCAGAAGCTGGCCGCCAACATCCCCTATGTCATCCGGCAAAAAATGCCTTTAGAGGGTACCACCTCTTTTCACGACGAGGTATACGGGCTGATCACGGTGGATAACGACACACTGGACGACCAGATCCTCATCAAGGCCGACGGGATGCCCACCTATAATTTTGCCAACGTAGTGGACGACCACACCATGGGCATCACCCACGTAATCCGCGGATCGGAGTATCTGTCCTCCGCCCCCAAGTATAACCTTTTGTACGAGGCATTCGGCTGGGAAATTCCCACCTATATTCATTGCCCGCCGGTTATGAAAAACGCCACCGAAAAGCTGTCCAAGCGAAACGGCGACGCCTCTTATCAGGATCTGGTGGCCAAGGGATACCTGCCCGCCGCCATCGTAAATTATCTGGCCCTGCTGGGATGGGCTCCCAAAGGCGAACAGGAAATCTTTACGATGGAGGAACTGAAAAAAGAATTCTCCGTTTCCGGTATCAGCAAATCCCCGTCGATCTTCGACAATCAGAAGCTTGATTATGTCAACGCAGAATATATCCGCCGTCTGCCTTTAGAGCAGTTTCATGAAATTGCCCTGCCCTGGATCCGGCAGACGGTAAAGCGGGAGGATGTGGACACCCAACTCATCGCCAAGGTACTGCAATCCCGCACAGAGGTTCTCAATCAAATTCCGGAACAGGTGGATTTTATCGACCGTTTGCCGGAATACGACACGGCACTGTATGTCCATAAAAAGATGAAAACCAATGAGGAGACCTCCTTAGAGGCACTCAAGGCGGTCCTCCCCGTGCTGGAGGGACTGGAGGACTTTACCGAAGAATCCATCCACGAGGCTTTGTTCCAGCTGATTGCCGACCTGGGCGTAAAAAACGGATATCTGCTCTGGCCGGTTCGGGTGGCGGTAAGCGGCAAGCAGTTTACCCCCGGCGGCGGCGTTGAGATCTGCGCGATTTTGGGCAAGGATGAGTCCATCGCCCGCATCCGCAAAGGCATCGCGCTTTTAAGCAAATAGGCGCTTTGGCATTTTAAAAGTCTTTTCTGGCGGACCGGTCAGCTTAAAAAACAGCGAAGCGGGCCGCCAGAAATGTTTAACAGAAAGTTTGTGCGGACAAAAATGTATAAAAGCAGCATGCTGCTTTTGTTTCTTGTTTTACAAGAAACAAAAATCCGATTCAAATGGGGAGCGTTATGCAAAAAGCAGCCCATTTGTCCAGCATTCAATCAACAAGGAGAGACGATCCGATGGCAATCAAGGAACTCGAAATTATACAGCCCACCTTTTACCGGCAATTTTCCTGCATAGGCCCTGCCTGTACGGATAATTGCTGTCACGACTGGATTATAACCATCGATAAGCAGCATTATCTACAATACAAAGCCGTACAGGATCCAAAGTTCCGAGAGATTTGTTCCCATGCTGTTAAACGGAACAAAAATAAAAACGGTACGCATGACTTTGGAATTATGCACCTAAACGCAGGTGAACGCTGCGCTTTTCAGGATGAAGACGGCGGCTGCGGCATCTATCGCCTGTTGGGGCCGGACGCACTGTCCGACACCTGCACATTTTACCCGCGGGTCAAAAAAGAATTTCTGCCCGGAATTTGGGAACTTTCCTTGTCTCTTTCCTGCATAGAAGCGGCCCGTCTGGCACTTTTTAGCGGAAAACCTCTGGAATTGGAACGTATCCGCCGCCCGTATGATCCATCCAGCCGGAGTGATCGTTTTATGATGGGGCAGCCACGGCAAAATTCGGAGTCCATTACCTTGTTAAACCGGCTACAGACTGTCCGTCAAGCCTGTCTGGATCTGATCCAGCTAAATACCATTCCCCTGCCGGATCGTATTCTTGCCATCGGACTTTTGCTTCGCGCGGCGGATAAACTGATGGTTGATAAAAAAGCGGAACAACTTCTCCATCTTGCGGGGCAGTATGTGCAGCAGGCGGCTGAGGGTAAGTTTTCCGATGTTCTTGGGCAGATGGCATATAGTAAAGACACGCATCTTTGGGCGCTGGTGCTTCCGGCATCCCATTTGATGCAGGCCGAACGCAGAGGAGACTTCCTTCAAATGTGGAAGACACTGGAGCCGTTGTGCGACGGGGAAAACGGCCGGTATGTAGTAGGTCCGCGAGCACTGGAATTTATTCTCGAACAGGCCCAGAAAAAAGGAGATCCGCTGCTGCAGCGCCACGCGCTGGCTGTGGAAAACTATTTTGCCAACTACATTTTCTCCTCGTTATTCCCCTTCACCTATTTTTCCGAGAATCCGATCACGATGGAATACCACGGCGTTATTCTGGCGGAGCAGTACATGCTACTGCGCATTCTGCTGAGCCTGCTTCCCGAAGTGGAAGGACAGTCGGAGCAGCAGCGGCTGCTTCGCGCTGTCGTCGCCCTCGCCCGAATTACACAGCACACCAATCTTGCGCAGGCCGTCAACACATTTGGTCGTGAAAAGCCGGAAAAGACGCTGGACACGTTGGCCCACGCCGCTTATCTGCTGCGGTAAGCTTAAAAAATTCGCAGATTCCGCAAAAAAGAGAGGAATTTTTAGAATTCCTCTCTTTTTTTCATGGTGAAAACCTGCGGCGGATCTATCTTCCCCGAATGTCCAGTTCCTCCGGATAATCCGAGGTCGTCTGGTATATCACGTCCACGATCTCCCAGTTTCCCGCTTTTTTTCGGTCGTATGTACAATTTTTCGTCTGAAAGCTTTGAACGTATCCACCAAAGGCCCCTACCCAATTGGTGGCGACCGTTGTGGAAACATAAACCGATACGTCGCAGTCCAGCACGGTTCCCTGTACGGAAAAGCCGATAAAACCGCCAAAACTTATGGGTATCGCATCGCCGGGAGAAACTTCCCTGACCGGCAGCGAGACTACCTGACCGGTTGCGGTGCAGTTTTGCAAAACAGCATAGCTGGCGTCGCCGGCAAAGGCGCCGACCTCGCTAAAGCCCCGCGCCGTCACATCCGCCGAGCAGTTGTAGGCCGAACCGCCCATCCGCCCTGCCAAGCCGCCGACCGAATAAGAGCCTTCGACCGTCCCCTGCACCGAAACATTCTCCACCAGACCGCTGCACTGGGCCGCCAGCAGACCGGCGGCTCCCCATTCGGAACCGTATTCCACCGGCGAGGTAACGGTACAGTCCTCCAGCTTCAGATTCATTACCCGTCCGCCAGGGCCGATATTGGCAAACAGCCCCACGCCGTTGAGAACGTAATTGGGATCGCCCAGATATTCCAGCTGAGACGCGTCCAGCTGCAGATGGGAGATGGTGTGCCCCTGCCCGTCAAAAACGCCGTTAAAGCCTCGAAGAGACGGGTCCCTGGCGTCGTCGTCATCCCAATGGGATAAATACCGTTCGTTCATCCCCATGGGGATAAAATCGATGCCGGTCAGATCAATATCCGCCGTCAAACGATAGGTATCGTTCTGGTTCAGCCATCCGCCCTCGTTGATCCGTTTTGCTGCATCCAGCAGCTGTTCGGCGTTGGCGATCTCGATGGTCTGAGACTGGGGCGGCTGGGACCGCAGATTTTCTACGCTGAGAATTTTATACACCGTATCGCCGGCGGAAAAATCCTTTTTCAGCGAATCTGGAACTGTCTTGGCCTGCTGGGGCCGAAATACATAACGAACCGGCCATAGCGTTGCTTTGTCCGTCTCCCTTTTGTAGTCCACCACAATATCGCCGTTTTCCAGCTGCCGGGCGCCGGTTTGCTCCAAGGTGAAAAACGCTTCGCCGGTGGTCCGGTAATCGGTCGAATAATGGTAGATCTCCTGCTGGTCCGCATCATTCCAGCCGGCCCACACCTGACAGAAAAAGAACTGATCCATCTGCGCCAAATCGGCGGCTTTCACCGAATAATCCTGATGCTCCGATACCTTCAGCTGACCGTCCTCCAACAGATAACCGAAACCGAGACTGGTGAGATAGTTTTGCTCCTGTCCCTGTGTACGCTCGGAACCGTTGCAGTAGGACTCATACAGACTGGCCGTTCGGCGCATCTGCTCGAAAGCGCCCTGCTCCAGATCCAGTTGTTCCCCGGAGGTTGGGAGCGTCTCCTCTATCTGGCCGCCAGACTGGACCGGATCTGTCTGGCACCCGGTCAGACTGCCCGTCAATAGGCAGGCTACAAAAATAAAGGACATCAGCAAAACGCCGCGCCGTTTGCGTTGGGTATCAAATATCGCAGAAAACCGCTGCATCAGCGTTTTTTTCTCATCGCAAAAGCTGGTGGAAAAAAGAAAACGCTGCCCCACGCTTTGGCGCAGTACACCAAAAATCGCCTCGCTGTATTGGGCGCGAAATTCGCCGGTCTGGCGAGCGATCACCCGCTCGTCGCAGGAAATCTCCAAATCCCTGTTGGCCGCGCGCACCATCCAATGGATCACCGGGTTAAACCAGTGGACCACCAAGACGATCAGCAGCAAAAGCTTATACCACAAATCCCGGCGCATAACATGAACCAACTCATGGCGGAAAATCATTTCCAGCACTGGCGCCAGATAACCCTCCTGCGGCAGCAGCAGAACCGGCGATCGTATACCGCAGACTACCGGCGAGGAGACGGTCTGGCAGCGCATTAGCCGAAGCGGCCCGCGATATCCCATCTGCCGGCGGATTTTTTCCCAGCTTTCCCAGCAGGCAGCGCTTTGAATCGGGCGGGTATAGCGTTTGAAAACACGGCGCATATGAAAATATGACGCCCCGTAGAAAATAAGTGTCACCGCCGCGCCTAAAATCCAGAGAACTATCCCCGCCTTTGTCCAGGGAAACGCCCGAAGCCTTTCCCTAAAATTCTGCCAAAACGCCTCCTGTCCCTGCGACGATTCCCCCTGCTGGTTTGCAGAAGGACGGACCGCCGCGTTTTGCGCGGGAGAATCTTGCGGCCGCGAAACCGGGGCTATGATCTGGTCCGCGCCATTTTCCGGGTAGCCGGACCCATTCTGTCCCTGCTCCGGCGGCTGCACCCACACCGGAACAGACATGCTCTCCCCAAAAATGGCGCTGAAATCCGGCAGCTGTATAGCGGGTATCCGCACCAAAACCAACAGCCGGACCGCAATCACCAGCCATACCCAATAGCGCCAGCGGGCCGTATACCGCTTTTTCAAAAAAGGGGTGCCAAGCAGAATCAGCAGAGAAAGCAGCGACATTCCGGCGCTGATGCGCAAAAAATCCGCAAAGAAATCTGCCATATCCTTACTCCCCCTCTCCTTTTTTCACCTGATCCAGGTATCGCCGCAGATCCTCTAAATCCGCTTGAGTCAAATCATCGCTTTTTACCATAGAAGCCACCAGATTGCGAATCGAGTTTCCATGCAGCTTTTTTAAAAAATGGCGGTTTTCATAGGCCAGATATTCCTTTTCCGACACCAGCGGCTCATACAAATTCCGGTTTCCTTGCTTGTGACAGGATAAAAAGCCCTTTTCCTGAAGCCGCCCCAGCAGACTCAAGATGGTAGAATCCGCCCAATTTTTGCTTTCCTTCAGCTTTTTGTCAAAATAATTTCGCGGCACGGGACCGTTCGCTTCCCACAGCGCAATCATAATTTCCAACTCGGACTCCGGCAGCTTTTTCATTTTCATGGGTTCTCTCCTACATTTGTAGCGTATTTTCCCTTATTATACTGCCGCAGACCGGTTTTGTCAATCTTTTCCCCCAAGCGCCGTCGCAAAACAAAAAGGGACAGCAGAAGGTTTATTGCCGCCCCTTTTTTATTTTGACAAGCTTAGGATTCATACAACTTTTTTACATTTTCTTCAAGGACCTTTTCCAACCGGTACCGCTCGATTTTTTCCTGTCCCGCCCGGCCCATCCGCTCTCGAAGGTCGGGATCCTCGTACAGCCGCCGGATTGCGCGGCAGAACCCATCCTGATCGTCAAAATCAAACAGCAGGCCGTTGACGTCGGGCTCAATTAAATCCTCATGTCCCTTGATGCGGCTGGCCACCACCGGAAGACCGCAGGCCATCGCCTCCATAATCTGAAACGGCAGGCCCTCGATCCGGCTGGCCGATACGCTGACATCCGCCAGATAAAAATAAGGGGCCAAATCCCGGGTATAGCCGGGAAGATGCACACATTCCTGCACCTGTAACGAAAACGCCAATTGCCGGATTTCTTCCAGCCGTTCCCCGTCCCCCGCCAGAATCAGGCGGCAGAGAATTCCCTGGGCCTTCAGCCGGGCCAGGGCGCGGACCAAAAAAGCCTGATTTTTCCGGCCGGAAAACTCTGCGGCGCAGACCATAATCAACTCCTCCGGCTTACATTCCAATTGGTTTTTTAATGCCTGGATCCTTTCTTCCGTTTCAGCGGATCGAATAAACCGGGTAAGGTCAATCCCCATCCCGTCTAAAAAAACCAGCCGATCCCTGTAAAGCCGATGCTGCTTGGCAATCTGCTCATCCTGCCGGTTCATAACCGCCACAACATTTGTCACCGGACGGGTCAGTTTTTCCGCCGCCAGCAGCACAAGTCTTTTGGGGAACTTGGTCCGGCAATCAAACAGATAGCCGTGCACCGTGTTGACAACCCGGGGACGCCGCCCGCCAAGCAAGATTCCCAGACGGACAAAAAAGGCCGCCAACGAAGTATGAACGCTGACCAGATCATATCCCTCTTCGCGGATAAGCTTTCGGATGCGCCAGGCGCATTGAATATTTTTCCAGGAAACCATCCGCTTTTGAAAGGGCATCGTGATTGTCCGAACCCCTTCCGGCAGCCCGGAGGGATCTCCGGCGCCCATGGCGTGTACCTGTGCGCCCAAAGACAAAAGTTCTTTCATATAGGGCAGGTGAAACGACTTTAAATGCCCAAAGGTCGAAGCCGCATACAAAATCTTTTTGGCCATTACTGATTCTCGCTTTCTCGTCTATATTGCCGGTTCATGCCAACACCCGCCCCAAGTAAAACCCAAAAAAGGACAGCAGTGAGGACGGTGGAATCGTTAAAAAGGCCTGCGAACAAATAACCCGCTACACCCAGTGCCACCGCAATAGGACGAAATTTCTTGCGCTTTTGGTCTTTGCCGCCATATAGCCGGAAGCAATCCCAAAAGTAGAGGGCGCAGATCGCCAAAAAGGCCAACAACGCGACACCGCCTTCGTTGACAAAAATCTGTAAGTAAAGATTATGCGGCTTATCCACTACAATGGTGCCATTGCCGTACGCATACAGCTTTCCCAAAATGTCGTCCTGGGGGAACTCGAAAATATAACAGTCCGGACCGGCGCCGGTCAGCAGATACCGCGGCAGCATGGGAATCGTCCGGGACCAGATATACCCGCGCATGGAGCCAATCAGTTCCTTGCCCTTTAAAAATCCGGCGACGGGCGGCTCTAACAGCGTCGTTTTTTCCATGGTATCCTTTCGGACAAAATAAATCTGGCTGTCGTCATAATAAAACTGCATTAAACGCCGGCCGTTGTAAATCAGACTCAAATTGGTATAAACCTTCCCTTGGCTCATGCCGTTGGCCGGGACAAAGGAAAGGGGAGCGAAAACGCTGTTCTCCGTTTCCAAAGTTCCCTCCCCGTTTTCGGTGTACAAGACCTCCTGCCCATTTTGATCGCGAAAGACAAGTGCCCCGTTTTCTACCGAAAGCTGCAGGCAGTTGTCCTGAAAAAGAAGGACCGCGCCGTCTTCACGGTTTTCCACTCCACGGATAAAAATATGGTCCTTGTAGTCAAAATCCGATGTATCGGAAAAGATGGTCTTGATATCGGCAAAAAGCATAGGAACCCGCTCTAAAATCGCGTTGTCCAGTACAAAATTGATCCCAACAACCGCCGCCAGAAGAACGCCAAAACCCAAAAGCAGGATTTTCCAGTACCGCAGCAAAAGCCGACGGAAAAAAATCGCGCTCAGAATCACCGCCGCCGCCGTGCCGATCAGCCCGGCCCGGGAGGTGGAACCCAGCAAAAGCATCAGCGAAAGAGCCGCCATTACCAAAGCGGGGATCCGAAATTTCCATTTTTTTTCGAACAGCGCTAAAACCGTACACAGCGGAAGCACCGCCGCCGTCAGGCTGCCCACATAGTTATAATGGCCGACCATCCCGTACATTCGCGTACTGCCAAAGTCGCTGATCGTCCCTTCAATGTCGTCGGGAACAATCAGCCTGTTCGCCCATTCGCTGGTCAACAGGTTATGGCCAGCAAATTGCGAAATGCCCGTCACGGCGTTTGCGGCGATTACGACGCCCACCGCCGCCAGTAAAAGCTTCAGATCCCGGGATGTGCAGCAGGTCAAAGAAGCGTACAAAAACAAAACCAGATAGCCGATCTGGGTGACCATTCCCTCCGCCCGGTCATACAGCCCCCACAGGGCCGTATCGCGGTTGTCGGAAAAGACGGTAGACAGGACCAAAAACAGCAAAAATATGCCACAAAGGCCAAAGTAAAGCCAGTCTATCCGACTCAGACCACAAAAGATTCTTTTTCCAAAAATATAGAGCAGGACCAGCATTACCGCCGCCATGATCCACAGAAAGCGCGCCCGGTATTGGGCAAAAATTTCCGTCACGCTGTCGGTGGAAAAAAGCCGGCGCAGTTCACCGTGTAAAAAATGCTGGGTGGCCCGGATCACAAACGGCATTACCGCCAAGAGAAAAGCTACCGGAAAAAACAGCAGATTTCTATCTTTATTCTCCCAAATAAAACCACTCTTCACTGTTATTTCTCCTTTTTTTCACCGGTCGGTAATACTTCCTCGTTGCGCAGGCCCTTAAAAACGGTCTGGAATAGGATCTTGATATCCAAAAGCAGACTCCAGTTTTCGATGTAGTGAATATCCCACTCCACCCGCTTAGGGATCGACGTATCCCCCCGGTACCCCTTTACCTGCGCCAAACCGGTGATACCCGGCTTAACCTGATGCTTAACCATATACAAAGGAACGCTGTTTTGAAAACTCTTTACAAAATACGGCAGTTCCGGGCGGGGCCCAACCAGACTCATATCCCCTTTGAACACGTTGTAAAGCTGCGGCAGTTCGTCGATGGAAAACTTGCGGATAAACGCGCCAAATTTTGTTTTTCTCGGGTCCTCGTTGGTGCTCCACGCCGTATCCGACTGATTGTTTACCACCATGGAGCGAAACTTGTACATCATAAACAGTTCCTTATTAAGTCCCACTCGTTCCTGCTTAAAAATCACCGGCCCAGGTGAACTGATTTTCACGCCGATGGCAGTTACCAGAAAAACCGGCGAAAGAAGAATCATCAGAACAAGGGAGCCGAAAAAATCCATCGCCCGCTTGAGAAAAGCGTTGGCATAATTGTCCAAAGGGATTTTGCGAATATTGATCAGCGGGATGCGGTCAATCTGATCAATCGACGGGCAGCTGGGGATATATCTGTAGCAAAAAGGGATGATGGAGACCTTTGTCCCGGTTCTTTCGCAGTCGGACATAATCTGCTCTAAATAGGACGCCTCCGAAATATCCAACGCGCAGATCAACTCGTTGGGCTTTCGCTCGTTTAAAACCTCGAACAGCCGGTCGTATCCGCCCAGATAAGTTCCGTCCAGCTGGGCTTTTCCGGAAATATACCCCAGATATTCGTAAACATGTCCCTTTTGGGTGCAAATTGTCTCAAGATAATCCTTCGCCGAATCGCCGGATCCTAAAATAATCAGTGTTTTTTTATGATAGCCTTTCCGGCGCAGGCGGTCTACCAGCCAGTGTTTTCCGATTAAAAAAAGCGTACTGATGAAAAAATACTGCACCATCACCCAGCGGGACAGAAGATTCCACTTCAAAGCGAACAAAATCGCTGTGATGATTCCCGCCATCACCGTATTGGCCTGAATCAGCCGGACAATCTCTTCGCCGAAGGAACGGGAGGTAAAGACGTTAATTAAATCAAAGGCGTTTAAAACCAGGTAGTAAAACGGCACCAACGCCAACACAAACAGCATGTAAGCGGAAAGCAGCAGGTGATTTTCCGAGGCCGCGTTAAAAATATAAAAACGAATCCCATAGCTGAGAAAAACAGAAAGAAACAAAGCCGCCAAATCGGTCATGATATTTAATCGGTTCAGCAGCGCCTCATTTTCCCGAATCATAAACGTCCTCCTGAAATCTGCAATCCTTAGCAGATGCTTTTCTTATAAAGAAACCATATCAAGGGAACTTCCATTTCAAAAACCACACAAGCCATGTTTTTTCATGGCCGTATATATTTGTATTATACGATATTCTCCTGCAAAAATCTATTGTATTCCCGAAATTATTTCCTTTCACCCCAAAAATGCAGTTCTCAAAAGAAACTGCTCTCCTTAAAAAAAGCAATGTCCCATTCTAAAACAGGACATTGCTTTTGGGACTGTACGCAAGCGTGTATCACCAGAAATCTCCTACAGGCAGTGCCAGCTGGATGGTCGCCCGACGGATCCAATCCCAGTTTTCCGTCGCGATTTTCGAAAAGGGACGCATGAGAACATCCACCCCCAAAGATTTACTGGACAAGCCTTCCGGATCCTCACTTCCCAATAAAACCGCCTGGGGCTGTACCTGCCAACCGCCGGCCATTCGGTAAAAGCCGGACAGGGTCGGATGACAGGTAAAAACCCCTAAATCAATCTGCGGTTGGCCTTGCACCCATTGGGTCGCCGACCGGACAATACGTTTGCCAACGCCCCGGCCGCGCCAGTCCGGGTCAGAGGCAACGCAGGAAAGTCCCGCAGCGATAAAATTCGACTCACCAATCCGGACCGTCTTTTGCACAACCCCGGCATAGCCTACCAGCCTTTCGCCGCAGCGGCATAAGACCGATTGGGCATTGAGTTCCGGCCGGTGGGTCAAGAGCAGCTTTCCGGCCCGAAACGCGCTGTCCGGCCAGATTTTATCTAACAAAGCTGCGATTTCCCACTGAAGCGCTTCCGGCGCCTGATTGTAATTTGTACAAAAGATCTCTATATTCATCCTTCTCCTTAAAAAAGGGAGAGCCGCTGCCTTACACACCGGCTCCCCTCGTTCTTATTTACAGCAGCAACACTCTTTGGCCAAAAGTTCGGCAAATTCGTCCACGTCCGGAATGTCTCCAGCGGTTTTGGCATAATGAGCATAGGTCACGGTCAGGTCCGGCTCGATGACAAACGCCGCCGGAAGCTGGTCCTCGTTCCCCTCGTACTCGCCATGTTCCAATCCCAATTTTCTTGCAGCCTGAATCTTCTTCAGCGCCTTTTCGTCGATGGCATCTTTAATCGAGGTCGCCGGATCGATGGACAGCGCCTTGTAAATTTTCTGCTCCGGGTCGGCGATCACCCAGAAGGGATACTCCGTTTCGGTGAAATTGCGGGCCAGCAGGTCCGGGTCGGACTGAAGCACAAACACCACCTGGCCGCCGGTGGCGGTGATTTTGTCATACTGCTCTTTCAGCTGAATCATATCGTAGCGGCACAGGGAACAGCCATAATACCGGGAAAACAGCAGTCCTGTCTTTTTGCCGTTTACAACCGTTTGCAGGTCCATCCCTCTTTTATAAGGGGTATCGAACACGAAATTTTCCATCTTTTCGCCAACATTGATTTTTGCCATTCATCTTCTCCTCTTCACTAAAAATTATTTCAAAGCGTCACCCGCCCTGATTTTTGAACATCGAGACAGCTTTTAGCATCCTCTCATTTTTTACCACTTTTAGGGTAGCACGAAACAGCGCAAAAGTCAACCAAAGCGGGGATATCGCCCTTAGCGATGCTCTTTCACGCTGAAAGCGGCTACGTCCAATTGAAAAACCGTTACCGCGTCTGCCTGCCGGCTGCCGAAGACAAAATCCTTTCCGGTCTGATGCTTCATCAGCAGAGAAAGCGCTTTTTGCTTTTCTTTTGTATCCTGTACGATGGAGGCGGTCCCGCTGCCGATGATGCTGCCGAAAGCGTATCCGTATTTGCAGGCGTCTTCCGCCTCAATTAAACGATGCCGGCAGTCCATTTCAAAGGCAACTGCCCCATTTTCTTCAATGGCGCGGATCTTTCTGCCCGACAAAGCGCTGTGAAAGTACAGCGTCAGGCGACCCTCTTCATAGGAATAGCCAAAATTCAGCGGTACGATATAAAGTCCCTGCGCGTCCTGTACGGCGATCCGGCAAACCTTACAGTCGTTTAAAATGGACAGTTGCTCCTCAACTTTTGTTACTTCCCGATCCTTTCGCCTCATATAAACCTCTCCTTTCCAACGCGTTTTCCGATTCAAAAAAGCCTGGCTCTGCTTAAAAGACAGACGCCAGGCTTTTAAGATCAATCAGGAAACCGGTATATCAAAAAAATCTGTGGATTAGTATTTCAGTTTCCACATGTATCTTCTGCAAGACAGCGGATGTTTTCTCGCAATGGACAACTCATAGGAGTAGCAGCCCAAAGCAGCGCCCATCAAAAGCGGGTTAAAAAACTCGGAAACTTTATCGTCGATGGTCTCCAGACCCAACTCTTTCGCGTCGAGAACAATAACCTTTTCCGCAAATCTGTTGAGGAAATCCAACGCTCTTTGATCCAGCGGACGGGTGCGGCCTTCGCTCATCAGAATGATGAAGGGAGTCTCACGGTCGGTGATCTCAAACGGGCCATGGAAGTACTCGCCGGAATGGATGGCGGAGGAATTGACCCACTGCATCTCCATCAGCAGGCAGATGGCAAAGGAGTAAGCGACACAGTAGTTCGCGCCGGAACCCATCATGTAGATCAGTTTCTCGTCTTTATACTGCTCGGCAAATACCTTCGCTCTGGGGGTCAAGAACTCTTTGGAGTGCTTAACAATGCCGTCGATGCGGTCAAAGCCGTTCACCATCTCGTCGTAATTCTCATAACCCTCAATCTGGTTAAGGATTTCAACGGCCAGTTTTAGACCAAAAGCCATACCGGTCATATCGGCGGTAGCCTTCGCCTCGTATTTCAGTACATAGTCGCCGTTTTTCGCCAAGGGGCTTTGATCGTCAAAGGTGATGACAACCGAAGCGGCGCCGGCTTTCTGGGCAATTTCAGCAGCTTTTACCGTCTCGGGAGTGGTACCGGAATGGGACTGGGTGATTACGATGGAGTTTACTCCCAGCGCCTTAGGCGTGGCATGGCAGAACTCGTTGGCGGTGTAGTGATCGACCGTCACTTTTTTCGCTTCGCTCTGCAAAAAGAATTTACCCGGATGCAGGCCGGCATAAGAACCGCCGCAGGCCACGTAATACACGTTTACGATGCCGCCTTTGTCTTCACGGGCTTTGAGAATGTCGGCGATGATGGATTTTGGACAACAAGCCATTTGAATTTCCTCCTTAATTTTGGTAAACTGCACGCACCCGCTGGGTCCGTACCACCAGAGAATCACTCCGATTACCGGATACCCTATAACCACAAGGGTTATCCTATGACGTTATAATATCACATCTTTTCTCTTTTGTAAATAACCTCTTTCGAGAAAAAAGCGATTTGTGTCTTCCACTACTTTCTAAGCTTAAAAAGGAAAAATTATGTCTAATCAGTCAAAAATTGCAAAAACTTCTTTGACCCATTCCCCTTGAGCATTTTTTAAGGCTGGACAAAAAGCCGACAGAAGACAAAAACCAGTCGATTCGAGTCTTCCTTCACGACCTATTCTTCTAATCTTTCCTGCAAGCGCGCCAGCTTTTTCTTTCGGTATGCCTGGACTTTCTCCTGGATGCCCAGCATCCGTTTCAGCTGGTCCAGCATGATTTCCACATCCGCTGTTTCCTCAGCGATGGCATCCCGGTTGTCCTTGCCCCGCCACCTCTTGCAGATTTCCTTTTGTAGTTCGGACATTTCTTCCAAGACCATCTTGAACTGGGCGTCCTCTCCCCATTGATCAATCGCTTTTTGCAGAATACGCGTTTCGTCCATCGAGTATTCCCCCTATCGTTATCGTGATAACACGCATTATCGGATGAAATTGGTCCGGCAGGGCGCTTCTTTTTCGGGAAGGCCATACTTTTCCTTGCCCAGCGCAATGCTCTGCATCAAAAAGGTCATATTCCTGGCAAGAACCCGCATAATCTGTAAGCCCTCTTCATCCTGCGCCGCCTCGCCCGGCGCGGCGCCGTGAACGCTGTTCCAATACTGGCTGGAGGCCACCGGCATGCCGGAAATGGTAAAATACTTGTTCAGCTGGTCAAAGGTGGCGGACAGACCGCCCCGCCGGGCCACCGCAACGCTGGCGCCAACCTTCATGGACTTGTCAAAGCCCGTGCTGTAGAAAAGCCGGTCCAAAAAGGAAATCAGGGTGCCGTTGGCCGAAGCGTAGTACACCGGGCTTGCCACCACCAGACCGGAACATTCCTCAAGCTTGGGAGCCGCCTGGTTCACCATATCATCCAACACGCATTTTCCGTTCTTTTTGCAAAAAAGGCATGCGGTACACCCTCTGATATCTTCATTCCCAATCTGTAAAATCTCTGTTTCGACGCCTTTCTCATGAAATACTTTTTCCATCTCACCTAAAGCAAGGCGGGTATTTCCCCCTTTTCGAGGGCTGCCGTTGATCATTAAAACCTTCATGGTCTATAGCACCTCATTTCTTTTCATTCGCTTTATTAAAAACATTCGGCTGCGGACGATAAAAATCCCAAAACTGCGGTTTTACCTATTTGAGAAAAGGGTGTAACCCACATCAATGAGTTACACCCTTTTTCACAAACGAAGTCTTTGTTATGCATGGAACAAAACAGCTGCTCTTGCCTTATGCTATGTAGTTTAAAAAAGGCAAGATTAGTATTTCAGTTTCCACATGTATCTTCTGGTGGGACGCGGATGCTTTCTTACTTCGCACAGATCCATGTAGAACATATCCAGCAAAGCAGCGGTAAAGATCTGGTTGAAGAACTCAGCAACATTGGAATCCAGCGCATTCAGGCCCATTTCCTCGTTGTCCAGAACCATGATCTTCTCGCCAAATCTGTGCAGGAAGTCCAGCGCTCTCTGATCCAACGCACGGGTACGGCCGGTGCTCATCATCATGATAAAGGGAACATCCTTATCGGTGATCTCGAACGGGCCATGGAAGTACTCACCGGAATGAATCGCAGAAGAATGAATCCACTGCATCTCCTGCAGCAGGCAGATCGCGTAAGAATAGGTAACGCCAAAGTTGGGGCCGGAACCCATAACATAAATGAGTTTCTCTTCGCCGTACTTATCAGCCCAAGCCTTAGCGGTAGGAGCAAATTTCTCCTTCGCAGCCGGAACAATCTCGTTATATTTCTCATAGGAAGCCATGAAGGCATCGTAATGATCATAACCCTCGGTCTGCTTCAGAATCTCAACAGCCAGCCACAGGGCTTTTGCATGACCGTTATCGTTTGCATCCTTGGTGGTACCATAGGTGACAACATGATCACCATTTTTCGCCAAGGGGCTCTCCGCATCATAAGTGACAGCGATAGAAGCCGCACCAGCCTCCTGGGCAATACCAGCGGCTTTTACCGTCTCAGGAGTGGTACCGGAGAAGGACTGAGTAATAACGATAGAATCTTTGCCTAAAGCCTTCGGAGTAGCATGGCAGAATTCGTTAGAAGAATAATGACCAATAATCAGATCTTTCGCTTCGCTCTGCAGGAAATATTTTGCAGGATACAAACCAGCGTAAGAACCACCGCAAGCAACAAAATACACATGGGTAATTTTGTCATGCTTCTTCAAGACATCTTCAATGATGGATTTCGGACAACAAGCCATTGGAATTTCCTCCTTAATTTTGGTAAACTGATCCTTCAAAAAGAAGAATCGACCGCTGAAGGTCACCCCCTCAGCCAACTGGAC
>CAJTQM010000006.1:0-233 GCA_910578255.1 uncultured Oscillospiraceae bacterium | reverse complement strand
CACAACAAAGATTTTGTAAACAAAATTTGCAGAAAAAAACAAGCTTTGGTATGATTGCACAGTTTTTAAAGATTTAATTGTAAACCTTGATAACAATTTTTCACTCAAAAATCAAGGAAAGCCGGTAAAAGCACTTTTAACAGTTTGAAGATAAAAAGAAAAAGAACGCAAACGCGTTCTTTTTCGCTAAGTACCGGCACCGACCTATTTTTCCAGGCAGTCACCCGCCAAGT
>CAJTQM010000005.1:66148-85834 GCA_910578255.1 uncultured Oscillospiraceae bacterium | reverse complement strand
ATTCCCATGAATTTGGATACACTCATCTTCGGTGGTATACATACCAGCATATGGATATGATCCGGACATGCCTGCGCTTCTATCAGTTCTATTCCGTACCGATTGCATATTGTTCTCAAGATCTTTCCTATCTCCGCCCGATATTTCCCATATATAATTCTTCTGCGGTACTTTGGTGCGAACACGATATGATATTGACATCTCCATTTCGTATGTGCTAAGCTTTCTACGTCGTTTCCCATTACGACACCTCCTATGATGCTTGTTGCGATTGTCAGTCGCTCTCATTCTATCATAGGAGTTTTTTGTGCATAGCTTAAGCTTTTTATCCACCGGCACAGCCGGTGGTTGCCTTTTCCAACCACAAAGGATCCCAGCCATCCGGACAGATGGCTGGGATCCTTCTTTTTCGCCATTGGGTTCAATTCAGCGGTACGATTTCTTCTCGGGGGATCAGGGTCATATTCATATTCTCCTCATATCCCAGATCCACGGGAGAAAAGGGGAGGCTCTCTTGTGTTTGGCTGTTATAAAGGTAGCCGATAGATTCATTGGGGTGATCCGCCGGAAGATAGTCGGCGCCGTATTCCGCCATCGCCTTTGTAAAATCCGGATTGGGATACAGGATCATCGTGCGGTAATTGGTGATGGGATAAAACGAAAATTCCCGGTCGGAGGTAAAAATCTGATCCAACTGCCCCGAATGGATAAAAAGCCGGTACAGCGCTTTATCCCGGACAAAATACAACACGGTCCTGTCAAAGAGATAGACGTCGTCCATCGGCAGGCGGTTTCGATAAATTTCAACCGGTCCCTCCAAGGTCCGGACGAAAACGGAACAATTGTTATTGCCCCATTCCAGGCCTCCGATTCCCATTTGGGACAAGTGCTCGATGTACCGTTCCTGGGAAAAATACGTCCCATAGTCTATGTCGTCAGGCCCATATCCGCTTACGATAAACCGGTAGACGTCCGATTCGCCCCCCTCAATGGTGAGATGGGCCGTGTCCTGCGGCTTTTCCGGCTGGGAATCCTGCCGGTCCTCCGACTGAGAGGAAGCGGTTTCGCCGGGCGAAGAAAAGACGCTTTCCCCGTTTTCAGACGATCCGGCGGACTCGCCGCTACCGGCACAACCGCTCAGAAAAAGAAGCAGAAAAACAAACAGATAGAATATAGCGGCTTTTCGCATTTTCTCAAAACTCCTTTTGGTTATAAAAACAATCTCTTCCCCGCCGCCCGCTATTTTTCGGCGATCTCTTTCTTTAGAGGGGTTTTCCGGCCGATGATCCATCCGGCGGCAGTAAAGACGGTGATGAAAATGCCCGTAAGCAAAAACCAGAAGCCGACCCCCTCTTTTTCCGCAATGGGTCCGGAGAACAAAAGGCCAATCGGCATGGTGGCGGACCACAAGCTTCCCAAAAGGGAAAAGACTCTTCCCTGGGTTTGGGGCGGGATGGTCCCCTGGATATACGCCATCATCGGTATATTATAAAAATTCGCGCTTGCGCCAATCAGCATGCAGCAAAAGGCAAAAATCCAAAACGCCCACCGGTCCGGCGGCAGAATTCCACATACACCCGCGCTGACGCCGATCCCCAAAAGCCCCACATAGGCCAGCAGGATTTTGTCCTTTACCTTCGTGAACAATCCGGCAATCAGAGCGGCGGCCATCATCCCCAGCGCGTAGAGAACCTCCACAACGCTTCCGTAAATAGCCGACGCCTGAAAGTATCCGCTGGTCATCAGCGGATAATACGAGGCAATGGGGTTAAAAAAGATCATACACAAAAAAGTGGCGGCAACCAGCACGCACAACCGTTTATCCTGCCAAAGGGCGGACGCTCCATCCCGCATTTCCCGGAAAAACCGGGGCTTTTGCGCCGTTTCGCGCTGAATTTCCGGGATTTTTACCACCGCCACCGTAACGCTGGCAACCAACGCTCCGGCAAAATCCGTCAACAGGATCACCGGCATCGGCAGCACGCCGTACATCAGCGCCCCCAAAACCGGTCCCAGCATAAAAGCGCCGGACTGTAAAAATTGGCTCCAGCCGTTGGCGCGCACCAACTCCTCTTTGGGAGCCAGCATGGGTACAATGGCCTGGATCGCCGGGGTATGGAACACATTGCCCACCGCGCGGATGCCCAAAACGACGCAGGCGCTCCAGAACGGCGGCGGCCCGCCCAGAAAGCTAGCGGCAAACGCCAATGCCACAAAACCCATAAACAGGTCCGCCGTGATCACCACCGTTTTTCTTTTGAGACGGTCGACCCAAACACCGGCAAAGGGGCCCAAAAGCATCTGGGGCAAAAAGGCCATCAAGCCGGAAAAAGCCAGCATCATCGGCGATCCGGTTTCACTGGAAAGCCACCAGATCAGCGCAAACTGTACCGCCGAACTTCCGATCAGCGATACGGCCTGTCCGACGGCAATGGTCAAAAATTTTCCCTTCCACGCCTGTTTTTGTTTCTTATCCATTTCACACCAATCCAACATGTGGCCTTTCTGTAAAATCTGTTATTCTTATGAGAGATTTCTTTTATGATACCATATGTTCCTTTTTCAAACAAGTTATATCTTTTTTTCCAAAACAAAAGCTGTCTTGCCAAATGCAAGACAGCTTTTGTCAGCCTTCGTCCCGTTTCATATGAAAAAACAGACGCAGCAAGGGTGAAAGAATTTTCGGGCATTTCATAACAACGACTTTCATGTTTACCGCCCTTTCAAAATGGGGATTTGCTTTATTATATACCAAAAAACGCCGGTTGGTGAAAGCCGCCCCTACCTTTGCCTATCCTTGGAGACAACCACAACCAGTGTCCCCTTTTCCACCGTGATCTGCGCGCGGTCGGCAAGGATTTCGTTGCTTAGGCCCAGCGGAAACCAGTTGGTCAGCCTCGCGCCGGACAGCGGGTATTTTACGCCGGATAGCGTAACCCCCTCACAGCTTGGGGTATAGGAAAACACCGAAAGATAGCATCCGTCCATTCGGGGCAGAAAAACCGTTCCCTCCCGTAGCATGGAAACCAGATTATACCGGTCCGCCATGGTTATATAAGCCCCCTGCTCCAATCCATAGGCGATGGTTTGCAGGTTTGCCAGGGTGTGGTCGAACCGGCCGCCGGTGGCACCCAGCAAGACAAACTCCCGATACCCCTGGGCAATCCCCTCCTTTACCGCCAGCATCATATCCGAGTCATCCTTTTCCGGACGGCAGGTCAGGGCGGGAATATCTTCGGGAAACCCTTCGGCAAAGGAATCCTGATCCCCGATCAGCAGATCCGGATGAATGCCCGCCTGTTTTGCGTAGCGAAGCCCCCCGTCGGCGCAGATGACAAAATCGTCCGCCCGCCAGGAAAAATCCGCCAAAAAATCCAACTCCAACTCCCCCGCGCCGATTACAATGCAGCGGCCCATTTTCTCTTCCCCCTCACTTTTTCTCCAGTTCCCATTCCCTGATGTTTTTTGCCGCCTCGTATAAGGTGCAGTAGCTGCCGTGGCGGGAGGGCGCAATCTCTCCCCGGTCCAGCGCCGCCAGCACCGCGCAGCCTTTTTCTTTTGTGTGGGAACAGCCGGTGAACCGGCAATCTTTCAGATAGGGCGCAAACTCCCGAAAGCAGTACTGAAGTTCGTCTTTCAAAATCCATTCATAGCGCTCCAAATCCATCGAGGAAAAGCCCGGCGTATCGGCGATGTATCCGCCGCCGGCAACCGGATAAAGCTGTACATGCCGGGTGGTGTGCCGTCCCCGGCCCAGCCGCTGGCTGGTCTGCGCCGTAGAAAGATGAAGGCCGCTGTCCAGCCGGTTTAAAAGGCTGGATTTTCCAACACCGGAATTGCCGCAGAAGGCGCTGATTTTCCCCGTCATTGCCTGACTCAACTCATTCAGCTGCCCGTCTGCGCCAAGCCCGGTTTTAAACACGCGCAGGCCCGCCTTTTGATAGGTTTCTTCCAATGTCGCGCCGTCGCCCAGATCGGTTTTGGTCACAACCAGAGTTGGCTCGATTCCCTTGTGTTCCGAAATCGCGATCAGCTTATCCAGTACCAGCAGATTTGGCAGCGGGTCCACAACAGAAACCACCAAAAACAGCTGATCCAGATTGGCCAAAGGCGGCCGCAAAAGGCTGTTTTTTCGGTCCAAAATCTGTGTAACATAGCCTTTTTCCCCGCCGGTTTCTTCTATCTCTACCCAATCGCCTACCAAAGGCGACACCCCCTGCTTGCGAAATAGGCCCCGGGCCCTGCATTCATACAGGATTTCGCCGGAAAGGACATAATAAAACCCGCCGGTCGCCTTTAAAATTCTGCCCTGCAAAACGCCTTCTCTCCTTTGTCAAAAAACGCTGTCTTTTACAAAAGGCCCCCCGTCAGGGAAGCCCTTGTATCTTTTATTGAAAATTCTGTGAATAATCCGAGTCAATATCGTGAAGTTTGTCATCGAAATCGACGATATACTCCATATAAATTTCATCGTCAATATAGATTTTCACCCGGCCGATTCCCTCTCCGGAGAAGGAGGGCCGCCATGTGCTGGTGTTTTTGGGATTGATGGTTTCCCGCCGAATCTCCATATCGTCCAGAAAAGCCGATACCTCCACCTCCCGGTCAATGGAAGAAGGCATGGGCACCTCAATAGTCAGACGGGAAATAACCTGATCCCCCTGGCTGACCTTCAGGTTGACAAAGGAACCGCTTGCCGCCACATCTCCCTCTCGGGGATCCTGCGACAAAACCGTTCCGTAAGGCTCGTCGCTGTTTTCGTCCATCTCTACCGAGCCGACCTTCAGTCCGTTGCTCTCCAAAATCCGCTTGGCGTCGTCGATATAAATGCCGGTCACGTCCGGAACCGGCTTCATCACCGTCTGGGCGCCCAGGCTGACATAAACGGTCACCACCGTACCCGATTTTACCTCGCTGCCCTTTGTGGGATCTGTCCGGATTACATAGCCGCTGGCGACAGAAGGATGGTTAATCCGGGACTCAATATACTCCAGACCCATATTTTTTAGTTCTGTGTAAACCTGGGTCGCCTCCTGGTTCGAAAAATCCGGGATGGTGATTTTCTGCGAGCCGCTGGAAACCTTGATTTTGACCTCCGAGCCCTTTTTCACCGTTTTGGGATATTTGGGCTTCTGCTCGCAGATTACGCCCCGTTCGTATTCGTCGTTGTAAACTGTTTCCTCCACTACAATATGAAAATCCGAGTACTTACTGGAATTGAGCACGCTTTCGTACTGGATGCCCACAAAATTCGGCAGCTTTACTTCGTCCACCGAAACGAAAGGATTATTAAAGTAAAACATCAGGAAAATAAATAGGCAGGTCACCAAAACAAAGGCGGCCGCAATTCCGCCCAGCATGGCCAGATAGGGCGTTTTTACAACGATCTGTACATCCTCATCCAACTCCTCCTGCTGTTTTCGCTTCCCGCGTTTTTTAGAAGGCTCCGCCTTTGCCTGCGCTTCCCGTTGCCGTCTGGCGGCCGACTGGGCCTCTTCCTCCTCGGCAAACAGATATTTATAAGAGAACGCCACCGAAGGATCCCGTTTAAACGCATCGATATCCCGCAGCATTTCCGCGGCGGACTGATACCGCCGGGCCGGGTCCTTCTGCATCGCTTTCATGGTGATTTGCTCTAATCCTTCGGGAATGGAGGGGTTTAGTTCCCGAGGCCGTTTGGGCTTGGACTGGATCTGTTGAATCGCCACCGAGACGGCGGAATCCGCCGTAAAAGGCAGCTGACCGGTGAGCATTTCAAAAAGCATCACCCCAACCGAATACAAATCGGTTTTTTCGTCCGTCTTTTCCCCTCTGGCTTGTTCGGGGCTGATGTAGTGTACCGAGCCGATGGCCTTATCGGTAATGGTCGCAATCTGGCTGCGGGCAAAACGGGCAATACCAAAATCCATGACCTTGATGGTGCCATCCTGCAAAAGCATAATATTCTGGGGCTTGATATCCCGGTGGACAATCCCCTTGTCGTGGGCATGCTGCAACGCCCGCAAAATCTGGACGGCAAAATGCACCGCCTCTTTCCAGCGGATGATTTTTTGCTGGTCGATGTAGTCTTTTAGGGTAATACCGTCGATATATTCCATGACGATCGACTGCATCTTATCCGAAAAGCTGACGTCGTATACCTTTACGATATTGGGATGGTTTAACGCCGCGATGGCCTTCGACTCGTTTTTAAACCGGCGCACGAATTCCTCGTTGGAGGCGTATTCCTCCCGCAAAACCTTCACGGCCGTCAAGCGCTCGTCAATGACGTCGCGGGCTTTATAGACATTCGCCATACCCCCAACGCCCACAAGCTGTAAAACCTCGTACCGTCCATCCAGCTTTTTGCCTATCAACTGATCCATTGTCTGCCTCCTGGTCCCGCAGTATTCAAAAATCTCTATTTTCCAATCAATACGGCCGTAATATTGTCGGCGCCGCCCATAGCGTTGGCCTGTGCGATCAGCTGGTCCGCCGCCAAAGCTGCGTCGTTATTCCAGACCAGCCGGTGCAGATCCGCCTGATCCAGATAATTGGAAAGCCCGTCGGAGCAAAGAAGCACCGCTCCTTTGTCCGGCATCTCTTCTTCCAGATAATCGACCTCCAGCATACTGCTTACGCCAAGCGCTCGGGTGATATAATGCTTTTCCGGATGGTATTGGGCCTCTTCCGGCGAAATCTCGCCCCGATCCACCATCATTTGAACCATACTGTGGTCATGGGTCAGCTGACGTACGCCAGCCTCGTCAACCAAATAGGCACGGCTGTCGCCGGCATAAGCAATATGTATCATCGAATCCCGTACCAGGGCCAGAACGACGGTGGTACCCATCCCCTTGAGCGACTCGTTTTTCTCCGCCATGGAAAAAACCTGCGCATTGGCGGCGGATATAGAGGAAAGCATCAGATTTTTCACCGAATTTTCGCCAAATTCCTCCTGGTACCCGTTCTCCATCATTTTCCGGATTCGTTCCACCGCACAAGAACTGGCCACATGGCCGCCTTTTTCTCCGCCCATGCCGTCGCAAACCACTGCGTAAGCCGTATTTTCTGAAAGCTTGGCGACAAAGAATCTGTCTTCGTTGGCGGTGCGTTTTCTCCCAACATCTGTTTTTCCCGCTATCCTCAGCATGATTTTCCTCCTTTGTCATCCCTTCTCAGCTGGCCGCAGGCAGCGTTGATATCGCTGCCCAGTTCTCGTCGAACGGTGGCGTTCACATGGTTTTGCTCCAAAATTTCCTGGAACTGCCGGACCCGCTCCCGGGAACTTCTTTGAAAATTTCGCTCCTTCACCGGATTGACCGGTATCAGGTTCACATGGGCACTTAAGCCCTCTAACTTCCGGCACAGCTGCCGCGCGCAGGAAGGTGTGTCGTTCACCCCTTCAATCAGCGCATATTCAAAGGATATCCGCCGCCCGGTCTGCCTAAAATAGTCCCGGCAGGCCGAAAGCAACTCATCCATGGGATACTTGTTGTTCACCGGCATCGTCCGGGAACGGATTTCATCGTTGGGCGCGTGCAGGGAAATGGAAAGCGTCAGCTGCAATTTTCTCTGCATCAGCCGGTAGATCCCGTCTACCAGGCCGCAGGTGGAAAGGGACACATGCCGCAAACTCAGGTTCATCCCCTGGGGCGAGGAAAGAATATCCAAAAAATCCATGACATTCTCAAAGTTGTCCAACGGCTCCCCAATCCCCATCAAAACCACCGACGAAATTTTTTGTCCGCTGTCCTGCCCCGCCATATACACCTCGCCGAGCATCTCGGCGGGAGTCAAGGAACGCTCCAGGCCCAGTAGGGTCGACGCGCAAAACCGACAGCCCATCCGGCAGCCAACCTGGGTGGAGATACAAAGACTGTAGCCGTGCCGGTACTGCATCAGCACGCTCTCCACCGTCTGACCGTCGGCGAATTCATACAGATATTTTATGGTGCCGTCGATTTTGGAAACCAGCTTTCGCCGGATGGCGATGCCGGGGATTTCACAGCTTTGGGACAGACGCTTTCGAAGTTCTGCCGGCAGATTGCTCATTTCGTCAAAGGACGCCGCGCCCTTTTGGTGCAGCCATCCAAAAATCTGACCGGCGCGAAACTTCGGCAGTCCCTGCCGGATGCAATAATCCTCCAAACGCGGCAGCGTCATGGATTTGATATCCACCTTTTCCAACCGCTTCGCCTCCCCCATTTATTGCTGACCGCTTGCCGCTATGACCGGGCAAACAGCGCAAAGTAAAATCCGTCGCTGCCGTTTCGATGGGGCATCAACGTGGCGCTGGACTGCCCATCCAAACCCAAAAAACAAGAGGTTTCCTTTGGAAAAGGGACGGCGGAAAAATCCGGATGCTCTTTTAAAAAACGCTGGGTCACTTCATCATTCTCCCGCCGGTTCAGCGTACAGGTGGAATAAACAAGGCGTCCGCCCTCTTTCACATATTGTGCAGCAGACTGTAAAATTTTATACTGGACAACAGGCAAATCCCGTAAGGTATCGAGGTTTTTGTATCGAATTTCCGGCTTGCGCCGGATAATGCCGAGACCGGAGCAGGGCGCATCGCACAAGACCCGGTCGAACCGGCCCAAAGCAGCCGCATAAACACTTGCATCCGCCGAGGACGCCCGGATGCAGTCCAAACCCAACCGCTGCGCCCCCGCGCGGATGATTTTTACCTTTTGCGGGTACAAATCCGTCGCTACAATTTCCCCTTCGTCCTCCATACACTGCGCTAAGGTAAAGGTTTTCCCTCCGGGGGCCGCGCAGCAGTCCAGCACCCGCATTCCCGGACGGACATCCAACGCCGAAACACAGACCTGACTGGAAAGGTCCTGAATGTGAAACAGCCCTTCCTGAAACGCTTTCACCGCCTCCAGACTGCCGGTGTGCCGCAAAAGCAGGCAGTTTTCCCATCCCGGGAAAATCTTTGCGTCCACCTGCTCCTCTAAAAGCCGGGCGCATAGTGCCTGCGGGTTGGTCCGTCGGGTATTGACCCGGGCGAACAGCGGCGCGCGGCTGGTCATTCCCTGCAAAAGCGTCTCCAGGTCCTCCTGGGGATACTGCTTTGCCCAAAGCCGGATCAGCGGCTGGGGGACCGAATAGGTCAGCGACAGCCATTGGACCCGGTCGTCCTCCGGTTTTGGCAGACGGATTTCTCCCCCGTCTCGCAAAAAGGACCGCAGCACCCCATTGACAAAGCCGGAGGCACGCCCTTTTCCCAGTCTTTTGGCCAGTTCCACCGATTCGTGGACAGCCGCCGGTGCCGGCACAGAATCCATATAGATAATCTGGTAAACGGCCATGCGCAAAAGCTGCCGTACCAGCGGGTCCATTTTTTCCACTGGCAGGGAGGAATACCTGCCGATGATGTAATCCAAGGTGATTTTCTTTTCTAAAACGCCGTAGAAAAGCGCGCTGGCAAAGGCCCGTTCCCGGGCCGCCGTGCCGTCCGGCTGAAGCAGCCGGTCCAAAACGATATTCGAATATCCTTGGGAGGTTTCTACCCGCAAAAGGGCCTCCGCGGCGATCTGCCTGCCACTTTTCAACTGCGTCACCTAAATCTGTTTTTTAATCGTCCCGGCGGCGTCCGCCAAAAATGAGAATCAGCCGCAAAAGCTGCGCCAAAGCGGTCAGCAGCGCGGCCACATAGGTCATCGCCGCAGCCGACAGCACCTTTTTTGCGCCGGTAAGTTCCTCGGTGTCCAGCATTTCCGACTGCGCCAGCACCTTCAGCGCCCGGGAACTGGCGTTGAATTCCACCGGCAGCGTCACCAGCTGGAACAGCGCCGCTGTGGCGTAAAACAAAATCCCCGCCAGGATAAGAGGCTGAAATTGAAATACAAAGCCCAGCAAAATCAGGGGAATCGACAGTGTAGAACCAATCCTCGTCACCGGGATAATGGCGGTGCGGATCTTGATCGGCCCATAGCCGACGGCATGCTGCACCGCGTGGCCCGCCTCGTGGGCGGCAACGCCCACCGCCGCCACCGTCGCCGACCCGTAAACCGAGTCCGACAGACGGATTACCTCGGCTTTCGGGTCGTAATGGTCGGTCAAATTGCCGGCAATCCGTTCAATGCGAATGTGATAAAGCCCGTTGGAATCCAAAATCATCCGTGCCGCGTCGGCACCAGTGTACCCCCGGCGGTTGTAGACGGCGGAATATTTCTTGAAATTGGAAGAAACCATCATCTGAGCCCAAAGGGCCAGCAATATCGACGGCACGATCAAAATCCAATAATACGGGTCAAACAAGTTGTAAAACAAAGGCTTCGCCTCCTCATCAGAAAAACAACGTTTCAGCAAACTTTCTGCCCTACAAAGATTTTCCCCAAAAAACGGGCAGCTATTGATAGAATACCGATCAATTATGTCATTCCAATGGGCAGGATGTAAACTTTTTTCTCTCGCCGCGTACGCCGCGCAAAAAATCTTCTCCGCGCATCCGCTTTCCGCCCTGGGGCTGCACCTCCAAAAGTTCCAGAGACCCATCGCCGCAGCCGACGATCATCCGCTTTTCGCCGGCAAGAAGACCCGGTTCGCCCTTTTGATCCGGCAAAAGGGCAGCCTTGTGGATTTTTATCAGCTTGCCGTCCAGATAAGTGTAAGCACCCGGCCAGGGGGATACTCCCCGGATCCGGTCATACAGCTTCTGCGCCGGCTGGGAAAAATCCAAAGCGCCGTCCGATTTTTTTAGCATCGGCGCATAAGTTGCCCGGCTTTCCTCCTGGACGGTGCGCACCGCCTTTCCTGTCTGCAAAAGTTCAAGGGTGTGCAGCAGAAGTTCTGCCCCTAAGCCCGCCAGCCGGTCCATCAGTTCTCCGGCTGTTTCATCCGGCCCGATAGAGACTTCCGACTGTTCTAAAATGTCGCCGGTGTCCATTCCTTCGGCCATAAACATCGTCGTCACGCCGGTGGTCTTTTCCCCGTGGATTACGCTCCACTGCACCGGGCCTGCGCCGCGGTATTTGGGCAGCAGCGACGCGTGGACGTTTACGCAGCCGTAAGGCGGCAGTTCCAGAATCTCCTTTGGCAAGATCCGGCCATAAGCCGCCACAACGATCACGTCCGGCGCCAATTGCTTTAAAATTTCCAGCGCGGCGCCGTCCCGCAGCTTTTGGGGCTGGTACACCGGCACCTGCCGGGACTGTGCCAATTCCTTTACCGGCGGTGGCATCAGCTTATAGCCCCGCCCTTTGGGCCGGTCCGGCTGAGAAAATACCCCCACCACCTGATGGGAACTGTCTAAAAGCGCCTGAAGCGTGGGAACCGCAAAATCCGGCGTTCCCATATATACAATACGCAATCTCTCTCACCCTACTTATAACGATTATTTCCAATTCCCGTCTTCATCTTGATGCAGCATTCGAATGGCAATATCCTTGAACAGACGCCCGTCCAGATGGTCGCATTCATGGCAGATGGCGCGGGCCAGCAGATGGTCGCCCTCTAAGACAAATTCCTTGCCGTGCCGGTCCTGGGCCTTGACCGCCACCTTTTCCGGCCGGCGCACCAACGCGTATTCCCCGGGGCTGGAAAGACATCCCTCCGCTTCGTCTAAAGCACCCGCCTGGGAGATAATCTGCGGGTTAATAAGTTCGTACAGCTTTTCCCCGCAGTCGATCACCACAACCCGGCGCAATACCCCCACCTGGGGCGCGGCCAGGCCAACGCCGTTTCCCTCGTACATCGTCTGCGCCATATCGTCCAGCAAAACTGCCAGCCGCTTGTCGAATTTATCCACCGGGCGGCAGACCTTGCGCAGGCAATCGTCCCCTTCTTTTACAATTTCCCGAATCGCCAAAGCACTTCCTCCTTACATGGAACCGTCATAATACAAATCGCCGAATACAAAGACCTGTTTATTCTCCGGGGCCTTTCCCGCCCGGACCAAGAGTCCGGCGACCATCCGGCGAAAATCTGCGGTATTTTTGCATTTAATCAATATTTTATAGCGGTATTTTCCGCTTACCTTCACAATCATATTGGCGGTAGGACCCAATACCCGCAGCGGAAGATCCGGATATTCCTTCGCCGCCGTCTGTTTTAAATCCTTTAAAAACCGCCTGGCCGCTTCCACCACCTGTGATTCCATCGGCCCGGAAAAGCCGATGGCGCAGATGCTGCAAAAGGGCGGATACAGCATGACCTTCCGGCCCAGGATCTCCTCTTGAAAAAAGCCCTCGTAATCCTGGCGGGCCGCCTGCTCAATGACCCGGTTGTCCGGCACAAAGGTCTGAATCAGCGCCCGGCCATGCTTTTCGCCGCGGCCGGCGCGGCCGATGACCTGTGTGATCAGACTAAAGGTCCGCTCCTGGCATTTAAAATCATCGCCGAACAGCGAAGCGTCCGCCGCGATCACCCCCACCAGCGTTACCTGCGGAAAATGCAGGCCCTTCGCCACCATCTGGGTGCCGATCATAATGTCATACTCCCCGGCCGCAAACGCCTTGAATTTTTCGCTGTGGGCGTTTTTGGTCATGGTGGTATCCGCATCCATCCGCAAAACGCGCGCCTGGGGAAAAAGGGTGTGCAGCTGCTCTTCCAGCTTTTGGGTGCCAACCCCCTGATAGCGCAGATAGCTTCCGCCGCAGACCGGGCAGCTTTCGTCCGCCGGGCGGGAATAGCCGCAGTAATGGCAAAGCAGCCTTTGATTGGCCGCGTGATAGGTCATGGCGATGCTGCAATTGGGGCAGGACGCCGCCGTATTACAGCCGGTGCAGATGGCTTTTGTATGGTATCCCCGCCGGTTGAGCAAAAGGATGGTCTGTTCGCCTTTTTGAAGGTTTTCCTCCATCCCCGCCAATAATTCCCGGCTGAGCGCCAGATCATTGCCCTCGCGCAGCTGTTGGCCCATATCAATAATTTCCACCTTTGGCAAAAGCGCGCCGCCAAACCGCTCTTCCAGCTGTACGAGGCGGTACGCCCCTTTTTGGGCGTAGTAATAGCTTTCCACCGATGGGGTTGCGGAGGCCAACACCAAAAGACAGCTGTTTTGGGCGCTTCGAAAGCGGGCTACATCCCGGGCGTGGAATCGGGGACTCGCCTCCGACTTATAGGTGTGTTCCTGCTCTTCATCTATTACAATCAGCCCCAGATTGGCAAAGGGAGCGAAGATGGCCGACCGGGTCCCCACCGCGATGGAAACCTGCCCGGCACGGATTTTTTTCCACTGGTCCATCCGCTCACCCAAGGAAAGGCCGCTGTGCTGAATTGCCACCTTATCCCCAAAAACGGCGGTAAAAGCGGCGATTGTCTGGGGCGTCAGGGAGATTTCAGGCACCAGGACGATGGCCTGCTTGCCCTCTTCCAGGGCTTTGGCGATGAGCCTTAAATAGACCTGGGTTTTCCCGCTTCCGGTCACGCCGTATAAAAGCGCGGTAGAGGCCCCTTTTTTTTCGTATTCTTCCAAAAGGCTTTGGTAAGCCCGCTGCTGGCCCTGGGTCAGAGGGGGTAGTTCACCTTGACCGGACGGATTTTCCTCTTCCTGGCGCAGGATCTCGGCGTCGTAGTAGTAAACCAATCCCTTTTTGTGCAGCGCGCGAAACACCGCCTCGGTCACGCCGGTAAAATAGATGGTCTCCCGAACCGACGCGGTTTCCACCGTCTGCAAAAACGCCACGACTTCCTTTTGTTTAGGGGTCAGGCGGATATTCTCAAGCCCTCCCTCCTGGGGTGACAGCGCCAGCATCCGGACCGTTTCATCCTTCATCCGCCGCCGGGCCGTCTCCTCCCGGACCAGAATGCCCTTTTGCCGCATCCGCTCCAAAAATTCACTGTCCGTCGACAGTCCCAAAAGCCCCAGCAGTTTTTCCCCCGGTACCTCCTCTTTGCGCTGGCCAAGATAGGAAGCGATTTCTCGCTCATTCTCCTCTAATTTTTCCCAGTCCTGATCCCATCGAGGAGAAAGCTGATACCCATACTGTACCCGATAGCCGATTCCGCCGGGCAAAATCGCTTTTACCGCGTCGAAATACGAGCAGAAGGTGGTTTCTTTTAAAAAAGAGACCAGCCGCAAAAATTCCGGCGAAAGCACCGGTTCACGATCCAAAAGCGAAATAACCGGCTTGAGTTTTTCCAGGCTTTTTACCTTGACCCGGTCGAGTACGATTCCCTGACGCTTGCGGTTGCCGCCGCCAAAGGGCACCAGCACCCGCATACCCGGCTGCAAAACGGCCGCAAACTGCGCGGGGATCGCGTAGCTGTACAGCTTATCAAAATGATAAGCCGCCTTATCCACCGCAACGCTGATGGCCTCATAAGGTAAAATGGGAATCCTCTCCTTTATTTTTCCGGTTTATCACCGATATTCTCCGGTTCAACGATTTTATATTTGCCCGCGGCCAGTTCGTTTACCGCGATTTTAACCGGCTTTTCGGTTAAAACGATATGCTCTTCTTCCGCGTCCTGGGCAATCTGGCGGGCCCTCTTGGCCACCGCAATTACCAGACTGTAATAGCTTTGCCCTTCTTTTAAAATCTCATTGACAGCAGGTCTTTGCATCATCTTCCACCTCTTCGATAAATTCGTTTAAATATCCGGCGGTGTGCTTGGCGGCGCTGACAATCTGCTCTAACTGCGCGGCCGCCTCCTCCACCGTTTGGTTGACAATAATATAGTCGTATTGCTTGGCCGCTTCCATTTCTCTTGCGGCGTTGGATAAGCGCCGTTCCACCGTTTCAGCGTCTTCGGTGCCGCGACCGGCCAGACGGCGGCGCAACTCTTCAAAAGACGGCGGCATCACAAAAACCAAAACCGCGTCGGGGTTTTGGTTTTTCACCTGTAAAGCCCCCTGCACCTCTATTTCCAAAACGACGTCGATTCCTTTTTTAAGGCTTTCCTCCACCGCTTTGCGAGGTGTTCCATAATGGTTTCCCGCAAACTGCGCGTGCTCTAAAAAGCCCTTTTCCTCTATGAGACTTTGGAATTCCTCATGACTTAAAAAGAAATAATGCCGGCCGTGGATTTCCCCTTCCCGCGGAGGACGGGTTGTTGCGGAAACCGAAAACGCCGTATTGGGATGCGCTTTTAAATACTCCTTCAGCACCGTTCCCTTCCCCACGCCGGACGGCCCGGAAAAAACAAGCAAAAGCCCTTTTTTATTCATTTGCTTCCAACTCCTCATCCTCTTCGTCCGACAGGCGGTTGGCCACCGTCTCCGGCTGGACCGCCGAAAGCAGCACGTGGTCCGAATCGGTGATGATCACCGCCCGGGTCCGCCGGCCGTAGGTGGCGTCGATTAAGGCGCCCCGCTCCCTGGCGTCCTGGATAATTCGCTTAATGGGGGCAGATTCCGGGCTGACAATCGCCACAAGGCGGTTGGCCGAAACCATATTGCCAAATCCAATGTTGATCAGTTTCATCTTTGCCCATCCTTTTCGGTCTATTCGATGTTTTGAATCTGCTCGCGGATTTTCTCGATCTCGCTTTTCATATCGACCACAATACGGGCGATTTCGATATCCTGCGCCTTCGAGCCGATGGTATTGGTCTCCCGGTTAAACTCCTGAATCAAAAAGTCCAGCTTGCGGCCTACCGGCCCCTGCTGCCCCATAATCGCGCGGAATTGGTCCACATGGCTGCGCAATCGCACCGTCTCCTCCGCCACCGCAATTTTCTCCGCGTAGATGGCCGCTTCGGTTAAGATGCGCTGCTCGTCCACCTGAGCGCTGTTTAACACCTCGCTGATTTTACGGTAGAGTTTGGCGCGGTATTCCTCCACCGTTTTAGGTGAACGCTCCTCTACCTTTTCCACCGCCGCGAGGATAAAATCCAGCCGGCCTTCCAGATCCTCTTTCATCTTGGCGCCTTCCGCTTCGCGCATCTGGACAAAACGCTCTGCCGCCTGCTCCAGCGCCTGCTGCACGTCCGACCAGACCTTTTCCTCGTCTTCCGGTTCTTTGCTGACCGTAAAGATATCGGAAAAACGCGCGATCGCGCTTAAAGAAAGATCGTCCTTTAACCCAAGGGGCTCCTGCAAAGTGCGCAGCGCCTGCACATAAGAGGCGGCCAACTCCTGGTTGACCTGCACGCTGGCATTGGTCCCCTCCACCGTTTGGATGCTGACGTTTACATCTACCTTGCCACGGGAAAGCTTTCCCTGCAAATCGTTTTTCAGCCTACTTTCCAAAAAGCCATAGTTTCGGGGAACACGGGAAGAAAACTCAAAATAGCGGTGATTGACCGAGCGAATCTCCACCAGGATGTTTCGTCCGTCGATCAGCACCTGGGCCCGGCCATAACCGGTCATACTTCTGATCATCCTGCAAAACCTCGATTGTTTTAACTTTACCGGTTTGTTTTTGCCTTGTTTTAAAAAAGGACCTACAAACCCAGTATTTCTTTATTTTACTATGTTTTTTCTCTTTTTGCAATGATTCTAAAAAAGAAAAAGGAGAAGCCTTGTCCCGGCCTCTCCCAAATTCCTTAAAACTGGCTGTGGCTTTCCAGCAAGCGCCGCTTGATCTCCCAAAGCTTCGGCGACAAATCCACATAAAATTTGTGCGGATTTTCAAACCGCTTTACCTCATCCCATAAAAGATCTACCTGCTGTTTGCAGTAGGCGCGGATCTCCTCCAGGCTGGGGCGGTGGTAAACGCATTTTCCCTTCTCAAACACCTGGACCAGAATTTTTTTTGCGGTGACGTTGGTTAGCGTCTTCTTTTTCCAGGTGGCGTCCGGGTCAAAAATGGTCACCAGCTGGTCGGTATCCACCGTCTCGTCGAACAAAGTGACATAGTCGGCCACCGCCTCGCCATCGTTTTTGTTATAAAAGCGGTAAACCGTTTTAAAATCCGGATTGGTGATCTTTTCAAGCGTTTCGCTGATCTTGATTTTGGGGATCATCCGCCCGTTTTCCTCCATGGCCGCCAGCTTGTAAACGCCGCCGAACACCGGATCCGATTTGGAGGTAATCAGGTTTTCCCCCACCCCAAAGGAGTCAATTTTTGCCCCCTGCTGTAAAAGGTCGCGGATCAGATATTCATCCAGCGAGTTGGAGGCCACAATCGGGCAGTCCGGATAGCCCGCTTCATCCAGCATTTTACGCGCTTTTTTGGACAGATAGGCAATATCGCCGCTGTCAATGCGCACCCCCTTGGGCCGCCGGCCCATCGGCGCCAGCACCTCGTCGAAGGCGCGGATGGCGTTGGGCACTCCGGATTTGAGCACGTTGTATGTGTCGACCAGCAGCACGCAATTGTCCGGATAAAGTTCGGCGTACCGCTTAAATGATTCGTATTCATCGCCAAACATCTGCACCCAGCTGTGCGCCATTGTGCCCACTGCCGGGATGTGGTAATCCCGGTCGGCAATGGCGCAGGCGGTGGCGTCGCATCCGGCGATGTAGGCGGCCCTTGCGCCTAAAATGGCCGCGTCGTAGCTTTGGGCCCGGCGGGAGCCAAACTCCATGATGGACCGGCCTTCGGCCGCCCGCACAATGCGGTTGGATTTGGTGGCAATCAGCGACTGATGATTGATGGTCAGCAGGACCATTGTCTCGACCATCTGCGCCTGCACGATCGGACCTTTTACAATCAATACCGGTTCGTTAGGAAAAATCGGGGTTCCCTCCGGCACCGCCCAAACATCGCACTCGAAATGGAAATTGGCAAGATACTCTAAAAACGCCTCGTCAAACATCTTTCTGCTGCGCAGATACGCGATATCCTCCGGCGTAAAATGCAGATTTTCAAAATAGTCAATCAGCTGCTCGAGACCGGCGCAGATGGCAAAACCGGCCTGGTCCGGGATTTTGCGGAAAAACATATCGAACACCGCCGTCTGATTCCCCACGCCCAATTTGAAATAACCGTTGGCCATTGTCAACTCATAGAAATCCAAAAGCATCGTAAGATTTTTTTCCTGTTTCCAATCTTTTTCCATCACGAATCACCCATTTCTCAAAAGATTGCCTCACCGGCAGGCACCAAACCTTCTGTTTCGTATTATAGCCTTCCTGAAGGAAAAAGCAAGAAAAACGCAGGATTTCCTCTCGGATAAAATCCTGCGTTTTAAGACTTTGTGCCAATTTCCACGGTTCTTCTTCTCCCACACCCCGGCCCAGCACCTTTCTTTTTTTCATGACGAAGCGTTTTTGTCATGGACATTCTGCCTTCAAGCGTCTTTTTTCTTATTCTGGCAAGCGGGACAAATGCCGGAAAAAACCACCGAATGCTCTTCGATCAAAAAGTCGGTGGCCTGCTGCGCCTGCTGGTCCAATCCCTTATCGTAGGGCAAAAATACGTCCCGTAATTCCCCGCAGACCCGGCACCGGGCGTGGAAATGCGGCTGCAAATCCCCGTCGAAATGATCCGCCGCCCCCTGAGATGCGATTCTGCGGATCTTTCCCTGTTCTTCCAAAATGCCCAAATTCCGATACACCGTTCCCAGGCTCAAAGAGGGATGCTGGGGCTTGAGCAGCCGGTAGATCCACTCTGCCGTCGGATGAATCGGATGCTTCGTTACCGCTTCGTAAATCGCCTGCCGTATTTTCGATTGCCTACGCACTGCCAATCGCCTCACCCCTTTGCCAAGTCAGCATGCTGCAGCACGGAAAAAAGCGCCCTTTTTACCCTGTCCACAATTGTTTTAACGCTGTACAGTAATGATGATCGCTTCCTCCAGCGTTCCCAAAGATTCCAGCGTGTTCATATCAAACAACTCAATCCGGCAGACGCCCGGATACACGCCGTCCGCCAGACTTTTTTGCAGCTTCGCCTTTTGGATGTGGCTGTCCGGCGGGATCATATCCGAGCGATAGACCTCATCCCCGTCGTCCAATATATAGAAGATACGGACAAAATGTTGGTTTCCTTTATCGCTTTGAAAGCATACAGTGCCCTCGGTGTCGCAATCCGGGAAAAAGGGAGCCTCGTTTAAAAGATAATGCAGCGAGCCATATTCCGCCGTATCCTCCCTCGCCGATTTTTTGTCCAGCGGCCCGGGACGGCAGTTTTGGTCTATCATAATGTCGTAGCCGGACCATTTTTCTTCTAAATCATCTGCCGGCCCGCCGGAAAGCCAAACCAGCAGCACGCCGATCAGGCCAAACAGCGCAATGGCTCCCACACTGACAAGCAGCGGAGTCGGACCGGTGTTTTTTTGTCCTGCTCTCATCTTTCTTTCTCCTTCACACGGATTTTCCGTTTCATTTGATCCATACCGGATCCTAATAAACAAAGTTTTGTCTTGTTCCTATTATACTGGGAGAAAAGAGAAAGCGCAACCGTAGCAGGATTCTTTTTTCTGTGTTAAAATAAGGAAAAGACCGAAAAGGGGGATCCGCCGTGAAAGCCCTGCTGGTGGCTTTAAACGCCAAATATACCCATTCCAATATCGCCGTTCGTTACCTGCAAAAATACGCGGCGCCATACCTGTCCCGGCCGCCGCAGATTCTGGAACTGACCATCAACAACCGCCCGGACTTGGTGCTGGCCGAAATATTCCACCGCTCGCCGGACCTGCTTTTATTTTCCACCTACATCTGGAACGTTTCAATGGTCCGCAGTCTGGCGGCGGAATACCGAAAGCTGTGCCCCCATACGATCATCGGCGCCGGCGGACCGGAGGTCACCTACGAATCCGAAAGCTTTCTGCTGCAAAATCCGGCTTTTGACCTGGTGATTTGCGGCGAAGGGGAAGAAACGGTCCGCCGGCTGCTGGCTGCGGCACAGGCGGGGGAAGACTGGCGCG
>CAJTQM010000005.1:61758-66111 GCA_910578255.1 uncultured Oscillospiraceae bacterium | reverse complement strand
CGGTATCCGTTCTAACCCGCCGCAAAAGCCGCTGGATCTGGGGAAACTTCCCTTCCCCTACGCCGAGGATTTTTCCGACGCGCCGGACAAGATCAAGTACTACGAATCCTCCCGCGGCTGCCCTTTTAGGTGCCAATACTGTCTGTCCTCTGTGGAAAAAGGGGTGCGGACCGCGCCGCTTGACAAGGTCTTTGCCGATTTAACGCTGTTTTTAAAGGCTCGCGTCCGCCAGGTAAAGTTTGTCGACCGCACCTTTAACTGCGATAGCCGCCGTGCGCTGGCCATCTGGCGCTTTCTGCAGGAGCACGACAACGGCGTGACCAATTTCCACTTTGAAATTACCGCCGAGTTGCTGGACCGTCAGACGCTGGATTTTCTTAAGACCGTCCGGCCGGAGCAGTTTCAATTTGAAATCGGCGTCCAGTCCACCAACCCCAAAACGCTGGCGGCCATCCGCCGGCAAAACGACTGGGACCGTTTAAGCGCCGTCGTGAAAGAAATCCACTCATTTTCCAACATTCACCAACACCTGGACCTGATTGCCAGCCTTCCCTACGAGGACTACTCGTCTTTTCACCGGTCCTTCAACGATGTTTACGCCTTGTCGCCCCAGCAGCTTCAGCTGGGATTTTTAAAAATTCTCAAAGGCGCAGGACTTTTTTACGATCAGAAAAAATACGGTCTGATCAGCCGCGACGACCCGCCGTTCGAGGTACTGGTAACCCCCGATCTGCCTTATAAGGATACCCTTCGCTTAAAAGCGGTAGAGGAGATGGTGGAACTTTTTTACAACAGCGGCCGGTTTTCCCACACCCTTCGCTGGCTCTTTTTACAATTGAACGATCCTTTTTCCTTTTACCAGGCTCTGGGGGATCGCTGGCAAGCGGAAGGCCGCCAATACGCCAGCCAGTCTTTGGAGCAAAACTACGCCTTTTTCCATCGTTTCTGCGAAGAGATGCCGGCGGTGGACAAAAATGGGCTGGGCCAGTATCTCAAGCTGGACTACTGCCTGCACCAGCGGCCCAAGCGGCGTCCCGACTGGTTTCCCGGTCCGGATTCCGCCGTCCTTCGTCAGCGCTGCCTCTTATTTTTAGAGCAGCCAGACAACTGCACCGCCTTTCTTCCTTCTTATTCGGAAACCGACCCCAAACTTTTGTATAAGCTGGTCCATTTCGAGCCGTTTTCCCAGGACGTGCTGACCGGCGGCGGCAACCCAGTGGTCCTGCTGTTCGATTACCGGCAGCGGGATCTTGTGGGAAATGCCCGCGTTCTGCCGGTTTGCCTGCCGCAGGACTGATTCTTTTACCCAAAAGGCCGAAGGTCCCTTGGATGGTGGACCTTCGGCCTTTCAATTTGTATTCGCATTTGGGGCAAGCGCCCTTTGTCAGGATTTAGTAGTTTTTCGCCAGGATCTGAAAATACGCCTGGGGATGGGCGCAAACCGGGCAAACCTCCGGCGCCTTGTCGCCCACATGGATATGACCGCAGTTGCGGCAGATCCAGACCACCTGACCCTCTTTGCAGAAAACCTTATTCTCTTTTACGTTCTTTAAAAGTTCCAGATATCTGGCCTCATGCTCTTTTTCGATCGCGCCCACCTTCTCAAACAGCTGCGCGATATGCTCAAAACCTTCTTCCCGGGCCTCTTTGGCAAAGGACGCATACATATCGGTCCACTCGTAATTTTCACCGGCGGCCGCGTCTTTTAGGTTCTCCTCCGTGGTGCCGATTCCGTCATGTAAAAGCTTAAACCACATTTTGGCGTGCTCTTTTTCATTGTCCGCCGTCTCTAAAAACAGCGCGGCGATCTGCTCGTATCCTTCTTTTTTCGCCTTCGAGGCATAGTATGTATATTTGTTTCTGGCCTGAGATTCGCCTGCAAAAGCTGCCTGTAAATTCGCCTGTGTTTTCGTCCCTTTTAAATTCATTATAGATGATCCCCTTTCTTTATTAAGAATAATTCCTAATTATTTATACCATTGTTTTCCCGATTTGTCAATCGTCCGAAGCAATTTATTAGAAAAAACAAACAAATTGCTCTTCATTTTTCAAAATCTTTTCTCCTGCTGCGTCATTGTGATTTTAAAAGGTTTATACTATACTGGAAAAGGAAAAGGGGGACTGTTTATGATTTTGACGATAGATATCGGCAACTCCAATATTACCATCGGCGCATATCGGGGGGATTCCCTGCTGTTTTTAAGCCGGATGGGTACCGACCGAACCAAAATGCCGGACGAATACGCCATCGCCATTCATTCTCTGCTGCAGCTGTACGGCTACCAGGGCGGCGATTTGGAGGGCGCGATCATCTCCTCGGTGGTTCCTCCGCTGTCCGCTTCGCTCAAAGAGGCTGTCTCCCGCATTAAGCCGGTGCGGATTCTGACCGTAGGCCCCGGAATCAAAACCGGCCTGCATATCGCCATCGACGATCCGGCCCAAACCGGCGCGGACCTTGTGTGCGTATCGGTGGCGGCTTTGGAAAAATACCCGCTTCCCTCAATTGTCATTGATATGGGCACTGCCACGACCATTTCGGCCATGGACCGGGAAGGGCGGCTGGTGGGCGGCTCCATCCTGCCGGGCGTGCGCATCTCGCTGGAGGCTTTGAGTGCCCGGACGGCACAGCTGCCACAGATTGAACTTTCTTCCCCGCCCAAAAAGGTTATCGGAACCAACACCATCGACTGTATGAAATCGGGGATTTTGTACGGAACCGCCAGCATGTTAGACGGCATGATCGACCGATACCGCCAGCAGCTGGGCGAAGATCTGACCGTAATCGCCACCGGCGGTCTGGCCGGCGCCATTACCGCCTTGTGCCGTAATCCCATTCTTTTAGACGAAAATCTGGTTTTGGAAGGACTGCGGATTCTCTTCCAAAAAAACACAAAATAGCTTTTGGCTGTTGCGGCCCTTTTGGGCCGTTGGCAAATAAAAATGCGCTGTATCGAATATCGAACAGCAGCAAGGAGGAATTTTTATGACAAACGCAACCCAAAAGACCCGAAGACTGGTGCAGCTGGCCATTTTAGTCGCGATCATGCTGATCCTGGCCTTTACCCCCCTCGGATACTTAAAGGTCGGCGCGATCGAAATCACCTTTATGACCATTCCGGTGGTTATCGGCGCGATTCTTTTAGGTCCGCCGGCAGGCGCGTTTCTCGGCGGCGTTTTCGGCTTGACCAGCTTCATCCAGTGCTTTGGCATGAGCCCTTTCGGCGCCGTGCTTTTAGGCATCAATCCCATTTTCACCCTTTTGGTCTGTATGGTTCCGCGCATTTTGATGGGTTATCTGGCCTCTTTGATCTTCCAGGTGATTGCCCGGCATGACAAAACCAAAATTCTTTCTTTTGCCGTCGCCTCTTTGTCCGGCGCGCTTTTGAACACGATTCTTTTCGTTGGAATGCTGATGCTGTTCTTTGGCTCCAGCGAGTATATGATGACCATGCGCGGCGGCTTAGGTCTGTTGGCCTTTTTAGCAGCTTTCGTAGGCATCAACGGCTTGGTAGAGGCGATTGTGGCCTTTGTGCTGGGAACCGCCATCAGCAAAGCACTGGTGCAGTTTCTGCCCAAAACCGAAGCCCAGGAGTAAACCCTTTTCACCGTTTTTCGGTCTTTGTCCACACAAGGAGGAATTGGATGGAAGTTTTATTTGAGAATCGCTATACCGTCAGCCGAAGGATGCTTCTGTCCTTTGCTCGTGGGGCCAGCTTTTCCCAGCGGTTTTTCTTCCGCTTTTCCATTGTCGGGATGGGAATTTGCCTATTGGCAATTGCCTACTGTCTTGTATTCCTCCCGGGTGATTGGGATGCTATCCTGTCGCCCGCCGTATCGTTTCTGCTTTGTGCTATGCTGTTCTTTTTTCCCAACCTAACCGCTCGGATCCTGTACCGAAACACCATAAGGCTCCATGACGGCACCGTCCCTGAAACCGTTATCCGGTTTTCGGACGAAATCACGATGGAAGAAGGAACCCTGTCCGTCCGATTTGGATACCGGCAGGTTACAAAAATCCGGGAGACAAAGCTTTTATATGTGCTGATGCTGGGAAAGGACAGCGGCATTATACTGGACAAAAGCGGATTTTCCGTCGGGGATCTTGCGGCTTTTCGCTCCTTTATCTTAAAGCAGTGCCCATCCTTAAAAAAATAGCGCCTTCGTGCCCGCTCTCCCCAAAAAACTAAACGGCAGAAAACCCCCGCCTTTGCCTTTTATGCAAAAGCGGGGGTTTTTATTTGGGTGCAAAAAAATTTTTCGGTATCCAACGTGTTTGGCATCCCTGGCCAAAGAACGCCGCCGGGTCGCCTATGGATTCAGCCGCCGGTAGGGGCCAAAAAAGGTCCGCGACCC
>CAJTQM010000005.1:61468-61733 GCA_910578255.1 uncultured Oscillospiraceae bacterium | reverse complement strand
AAAGCCGTAAAAATCCCGATCCGCGCATTCTGCCGCCGCCAGCACATCCGCCATGCGACTTTTTTCCGCATCGGCAAAATGGGGCTCAATCGAAAAATCCACCAGGCCGATTCCCTCGTACCGGCACATTTGGTCAATGCCGTCGCCCGGATCCCTTGCAAGAAGCACCTGCTTGGCCATATTGATGGCGCCCGCGCTCATGCCGACGGTGACCCCCTCCCGCTCTCGCAGAACGTCCGCCAGATCGTACTCCCGGATATGGCGG
>CAJTQM010000005.1:0-61458 GCA_910578255.1 uncultured Oscillospiraceae bacterium | reverse complement strand
AGTCGGCCCGCCAGACAGCCATACCGCGTCCGCTCCCTCAATCATGGAAACGGCCTTCTGGGGGGATACGGAGAAGTCCACCAGCATTCCCTGGGAAAACCCCATCCCGTTTTGGGCAAATTCCCGCAAATACTGCGCCAGATATCGTTCGGACTTTTGGTGGGCGGAAAAGTCCGAGGCGACCATGACAAAGCTTTTTGCTTGAGGCAAGAATTTGCGCAGCTGCTCTAAAAAAGAGGTGGTAAATCCGTTGGGAAAACCGCTGGTCACAAACTGAACCTTCAAGGCGGCACCTCCTAATTCTCCTGCTCGATGGGCTTCCAGCCCTCGCCGATGATCTCGCCCGCCTCGGTCACTACGATAAACGCGTCCGGGTCATGGCGGTGAACCAACGTTTTCAGCTTAAAATACTCGGTTTTTCGCACAACCACCATAATCACGTCCATCTCTGCACCGGAATACGCACCCGTTCCCTTTAAAATGGTCGCCGACCGGTTCAGATGGGCAATGATGTCCTTGGCGATTTCCGCGTTTTTGCGGGAAACAATATGTACCATCTTGCCGTTTTCCAGTCCATACAGGATTCCGTCCATCACCTGAGAGCAGGCATACATGGAAATCAGGCCGAACAAGCTGGCCTCAATATTTTGATAGACAATCGCCGCGGCGGCCAATACAAAACAGTCTAGAATCAGCATCATCCGGCCAATGGGAATATGGGGAGCCTTCAGCTGCAAAAGCTTGCCCAAAATATCCGATCCGCCGGTGGTGGAGCCGCGCATGAACACAACCGCCAATCCTGCGCCCATACAAACACCGCCGAACAGCGATGCCAATAGCGCGTTTCCAGTGTAAACCGGAAAATAGACCACCACATAGTCCAAAACCGCCGACATGATGACAACGGATTTGAGGGTTTTTGCCGTAAAGGTTTTTCCCAAAATGAGAAATCCGATAATCACCAGCGGAATGTTAATGGCCAGATTCATCGCGCCAATGGGCAGCCCCGTCACAAAATTGATCAGGGTGGCAACACCGCTGACCCCGCCGGGCGCTACCTGATTGGGCGCCGTAAAACAGAGGATCCCAACGCCGTAAATCAGCGATCCCACTGCGTCGTACAGGCAATCCACACAAAAGGTTTTAATCTTACCGCTTTTTACCTGCTTCATCCTTCCTTCATCCTTTCCCGGGAAATTTCCATCGCCTGCTGAAAAAGACTTTGCAGCCGCGCGTCATCCCCCATCAGATACAAAAAACCGAACAGCGCCTCCAGGCCGGTGGCCTTGTGATAATCGGCCATCGGCGCGTTTTTGGGAACGCTTCCCGTGTGGGCATTGCGCCCCCGCTTAAGGATCTCCCGCTCCGTGTCGGTCAACGCCGGCTCCAATCCGTCGTAAACCGCCGCCTGAGTAGAAGCCCGGACCAGTTCCACCTTGCGGGCGTTAAGCGCCTTGGCCGGCATGCTTCCCATCTCCACAATGCTTTTCCGGACCAAAAGTTCGTATACGCCGTCCCCTATAAACGCCAGGGTCAGCGGGCTTAACAGCTTGGGATCCTGCTGCGCCTGCATGCTCTTTTCCACCCCCTCTTTACTTAATATAGTCAAACTCAAAGTTTAAAATGCTGACTGTGTCTCCCTCTCGGATTCCCATCCGCTCCAGTTCCTCAATAATGCCGGATTTTATGAGCACCCGCTGGAAATACTGCAAAGATTCGTAATCCTCCATATCCACCATGCCCAGAGCGGACATCAGCCAATCCGCTTCCACAATGTATACGCCGTCCTCAACACGGATCTGGAAGGTTTGCTTTCCCTGTGTCTCCGCCGGCTGGGGCGCAGGCTGAGGCTCGTACTGCCGAATAGGCGGAAGCTTGTCCAGCATGGCGGCAACGGCATTGACCAGCGGTTCCACCCCCTGTCTGGTGGCTGCGGAGATTGGGAAAAAGGGCAGCCCCTTTTCTTCGACAAACCGCCGGAAGGACTCCACCTGCTCCGGCGACGCCAGATCGCATTTGTTGCCCGCCACAATCTGCGGACGGGCGGCCAGTTCTTCATGAAAGTTTTTTAGTTCCCGGTTGATCGCCGCAAAATCCTCTTCCGGGTTCCGCCCCTCGCTGCCGGATACATCCACAACATGCACATTCAGGCGGCACCGCTCCACATGGCGCAGAAATTCATGCCCCAATCCAACGCCTTCGCTGGCCCCCTCAATCAGGCCCGGAATGTCCGCCACAACAAAGGACTTGCCCTCCTGCATCCGCACCATGCCCAGCACAGGGGTCAGGGTGGTAAAATGATAGTTGGCAATTTTGGGCTTCGCCTCGCTGATCACCGAAACAAGGGTGGATTTTCCCACATTCGGGAAGCCCACCAGTCCCACATCTGCCAGCAGTTTTAACTCCAGCGTGATCTCAAACATCTCCCCGGGCATCCCCGGCTTGGCAAAGCGGGGGATCTGCCGGGTGGCCGTCGCGAAATGGCTGTTTCCCCAGCCGCCCTTTCCGCCCTTGGCGACCACCACCGGCTCGTCGGCGGAAATGTCCGCCAGAATCCGGCCGGTCTGCGCCTCTTTAATTAAGGTTCCCTTGGGCACACGGATAACAAGATCCGGCGCGCTTTTTCCTGTGCAGCGGCCCGCCTTGCCATTTTCACCGTTTTGCGCGATAAACCGGCGCTTATACTGAAAATCCAGCAGGGTGGAAAGATTGGTATCCGCCAAAAAAACAATGTTGCCGCCTCGCCCGCCGTCCCCACCGTCCGGACCGCCGGCGGCCACATACTTTTCCCGATGGAAGGATACCGCCCCATTTCCGCCGTCGCCCGCTTTAATGCGGATTTTTGCAATATCTACAAACATGAAAAAACTCCTCCTGCTTTCTTCTTTAGTATCGGCGAAAGCAAAACAAAAAATCCCGAGGAGTCCTCGGGATTTTCAACCTTTTTCTACTGCACAGGGTAAATGCTTACCTTTTTGCGGTCGCGGCCAACCCGTTCAAAACGGACTTTCCCGTCGATCAAGGCAAACAGCGTGTCATCCGATCCGCGGCCAACATTCTCTCCCGGGTGGATGTGGGTTCCGCGCTGACGAACCAGAATATTTCCGGCCAAAACGTGCTGTCCGTCCGCCCGTTTTACGCCTAAACGCTTGGATTCGGAATCACGGCCGTTCTTGGTAGAACCAACGCCCTTTTTATGTGCAAAAAACTGCATGCTTAAACGAATCATTCGTTACACCTCCGAAATAATGATCTGAATGGTATTTTCAAACTCCTCTGACAAAATGGTCAGATGCTCTAAAAGCGCCCGCAAAAGCAAAACCGACTCTTTTTTCGCATCGGGACCAAGGCAAAGCGAAACCCGATTTTCTCCAACCGTGACCTTCGCCGCCTCGGCAAACTGCTCGGTAATGGCGTTGGCGGTCAACTGTACCGCCGAAGTTACGCTGGCACACACAATGTCCTGACCTGCGTCGGCATAACCTGCGTGGCCGGACAGGGAAAACGCCAAAAGCCTTTCGCCGTTTTTTTGAAAGCTGGCGGTAATCATGGGTGACTACGCTTTGATTTCCAGGATCTCAACCTTGGTATACGGCTGTCTGTGGCCCATTTTTCTCTTCGAAGACTTTTTCGACCGATAAGTAAACACGGTGATTTTTTTGGACTTGCCGTTTTTGGCGACCTTCGCGGTCACTGTAGCGCCGTTCACATAAGGGTTTCCCACTACGAGACCGTCGTCTTTGCCGACCGCAATGATCTTGTCCATCTCAATAATTTCCAACTCTTCGTGCGGAAGCTTCTCGACATACAAAACGTCGCCCTGCTGAACACGGTACTGCTTTCCGCCGGTTTCCAAAATCGCGTACATAATAAAGGCACCTGCCTCTTTCCTATAGACTCGCTGCACAAAGGCGGCGCCTTTGTGGCGCACTTCAGCCGATTGCATGCGGCATAGATTATTTTACCATATAGCCTTTGGCTTGTCAATCCAAAAAAGCCGTTTAACCGCAAAAATGCCCAGAAATCACCCTTTTTTTGCCGCTTTTTGGGCGCCGGTCAGCGTATTTTTCAAAAGCATGCTGATGGTCATGGGACCTACCCCGCCGGGCACCGGCGTAATATACGAGGCGATCGGCTCCACCGAGGCAAAATCCACGTCGCCGCAGAGTTTTCCCTTTTCATCCCGATTCATTCCCACGTCGATGACCACCGCCCCGGGCTTGACCATATCGGCAGAGATAAACTTGGCCCGGCCCACCGCCGAGACCAGAATATCCGCCCGCCGGGTGACCTGGGCAAGGTCTTTCGTTTTGGAGTGGGCGATGGTGACGGTGCCGTTTTCATGCAGCAAAAGCATCGCCATCGGCTTGCCCACAATGTTGCTACGGCCGACCACTACGCACTCCTTGCCCTGGGGCGAAATATTTTCCGACCGCAACAGTTCCATTACCCCCGCCGGGGTGCAGGGCAGAAAATCGTAATCGCCAATCATGATTTTTCCCACGTTAGACGCGTGAAAGGCGTCCACATCCTTTGTGGGTAAAATTCGCTCGATCACCGTTTTTTCGTCCAGATGCCCGGGCAGCGGCAGCTGCACCAGGATGCCGTGGATTTTGGGATCCGCGTTCAACCGGTCCAAAAGCGCCAGCAGTTCCTCTTGGGAGGTTTGTTCCGGCAGGGCGTATTCCTCCGAATAAAAGCCCACCTGCTCGCATCCTTTTTTCTTGTTTTTCACATAGACCTTCGACGCCGGATCCTCCCCCACAATCACCACCGCCAGTCCCGGGCGAACGCCGGAACTTTCCAGCAGCTTTTGGGTATCCGCCGCAATTTGTTCCCTGATTTGGGCCGAAACCTTTTTTCCGTCGATGATAACCGCCATGGTACCTTCCTCCCTTTCTTGCGGCCGCCTTTTTCGCGGCCAAAATGCTATTCTTTTTCGCTGTCCCCGAGCTTTTCCTGCTGCGCCGGCGCGGCGTCTTCTTCGGACGGCTGCTTTGTGCCGGTCTCCTCCGGCTCATCCGACGTCAGACTGGGATCCTCCAGCGGCTCCGGCTGTTTTTTTTCGTAAAACCGCCCTTCCCGGATCAGCTGCGCCTCTTCGGTGTCCACATAAAGCTTTAGATATTCTGGGTCGTTGCTGGCCTTCTTTTTATGCAGCACAATCACCATGGCAATCAGTGCCGCAACAGCCGAAAGGATGCCCAAAACCTGGGATACCCGCAGGTTTCCGATCATCAGGCTGTCAGTCCGAAGTCCTTCTACCACAAACCGCTCCGCGCCGTACCACATCGCATAAGTTAAAATCAGCTGCCCGTCGAACTTCCGGCGCTTGGTCATCCACATCAGCAGGAAAAAGCCCAAAAGGCACCAAACCGATTCGTAGAAAAAGGTCGGATGCACCCCGATTTTTTCCATCCCGCCCATGGCCTCAATCTGCTCGGGGGACAGGGTGGCCAGGTAGCGCTCGACCATCGTAGAGCCGATTCCCCCAGCATATTCGCTGGTCATCCGCCACGGGACGGTGGTGGCGCTGCCAAACGCCTCGACATTGACAAAATTGCCCCACCGGCCAATGGCCTGGGCCAGAATCAGGCCGGCGGAACACAAATCCAGCATGGGCAAAAAGCGGACCTTCCGCCAGCGGCACAAAAAGTAGCCGCACAAAATCGCCGCGATTACACCGCCATAAATGCCGATTCCGCCATTCCAGATCTTAAAAATATCCATGGGGTTATCCTTGTACAGATCCCAGGAAAAAACCACATAGTAGATCCGTGCGCCGATTACGCCGCTGAGAATCGCGCCCAGCAAAACGTCGATCACTCGGTCGGAATCCAAGCCAAATTTTTTGGTATTTTTTAAAACATACAACGTCCCCGCCAAAAAGGCACAGGCGAAAATCACCCCATACCATTTGATGGTCAGCGCGCCGACGGTAAACGCATCGGGACTGATGGAAAACGAAAAGCCCAGTCCGGGAAAAGAAACAATCTGCGTCATCACAAAAACTCCATTCTGCTGTATTTTCCACACTCGATGACAAAAACAACCTATTTTTCGTCCAGCGGCGAAATCACCGATAAGGCTGCGCATTCTGTCCGATAATCTTCCGCCAGCCTTTGCTGGGCCTGCGCCAGGGTGGCCGAGGCGGCCGCGTCCAGCAGATCATACAGTCCCAAGCCGGAAAAGTAGGCGCCGGTCATCACGTTGGCAATCGAATCCGGCCGGTTGAGCATCCGCACATAACGGCCGTAGACCGCCTTTTTGCTCCGTTCAAACGCCGCCGGGTCCATCCCCTCTTTTTGCACCCGCTCAATTTCCCGCAGGATTTCCGCCGCCGTCCGGTCCGGGTCCTTGGACTCGCCGGAAAAAATCAGCGCCGCAAAATCCCTGCCACAATCGGCCTCGCTGTCAAAGGTCGCGTTGATTAAGCCGCTGTCGTAAAGCCTGCGGTACAAGGGCGAAGCGTCCCCCGCAAGCACCTCGTTGACGATTTCGTTGACAACAAAGTTAAGCGTATTGGTTCTGGCGTCTGCCGGGCGCGCCTTTAGCCCCAGACTGAACATCGGCGACGCCACCGGGAATTTTTGCTCAATCCGCTTTTGCCGCACCTGCTCCGGTTCATCAACCGATGCCCGCTCCAGCCGCTGATTGGGGGCCGGCTTTAAAACCTCGTCCGCTACACGCAGCACCGTTTCCGGCGAAAAGCTGCCCGCCACCGCCAGCGTCATATTGTGAAGATTGTAAAAAGCCCCGTAGGTTTTATACAGGCTGTCCGCCGTGATCTGGGCGATGCTTTCCACCGTCCCCGCAATATCAATAGAAATAGGGTGGTTTACATACATGGCCTTCAACAGATTAAAGAACACCCGCCAATCCGGATTATCCTCGTACATTTTGATTTCCTGGCCGATGATCCCCTGCTCCTTGTCCACCGTCTGCTGGGTAAAATAAGGGACGGTCACAAACTCCAGCAGAATCCGCAGCGATTCCTCAAAATGGTCGGCGCAGCCAAACAGATACGAGGTCTTGTCAAAAGAGGTAAACGCATTGGCCGAAGCACCGGTGGCGGCGTATTTGGCAAACGCGTCCCCATCCTCGTTTTCGAACATCTTGTGCTCTAGAAAATGGGCGGTTCCCGCGGGAATCCGGGTAAAATCTGCACCCGGATCGGTCCGAAACGCCATGTCCACCGAACCGTAATCGGTGGTCAGCATGGCGTAGGCGGAACTGAAGCCTTCCATGGGATACAAAAGCAGGGTCAGACCGCTGGGATGGTCCACCTTCTGATAGCTTTCCTTCATTCTTTGGGAGCGAATCGTCTGTTTCATTGGTCTTGTCCCTCCTTTTTCGCGGCTAAGAAAAATACCGTATCCAGCGTGATTTGGGCCGCCGCCTCTTGAATCTGCCGCTTGTCTATACGGGAAACCTTTTCCACATTTTCCAGCGGGGACTCGTCCGACCCGCTTAAAATCTGGGTCAGGTACCAGTTTTCCAGCCCGCTTAAAGTATCCACCGTGGACTTGAGGGCGTTGACGATGGTCAAAATGGTGGAATCCAACTCCTCCTGGTCAAAATCCCCCTGCCGGACCAGATACAACTGCCGCAGAATCTCCTGCTGCGCCTTTTGCTCATTGCCGGTTTCCACACCGCTGTCCACCATCATCATCCCGCTGGCCTTATCATAGCGGGCCGCGCAGTAATAACACAGCGAAAGCTTTTCCCGAACATTTTTAAACAGTCGGGAAAAGGGCGTTCCGCCGTACAGGGCCACCATCATCTTCATCGCGTTGACCTGATCTGGCGAAGAGGTATCGCCGGTGCGAAAGCCCATCACCAGCTTGCCCTGGGCGATATCCATGTCCTCCCGGGCGGTTTTGACCTCTTTGGCCGCTGACGCGGGCAAAGAAGCGTCGTAAGCGATGGGATCGCGCTCCAGGCCGTCAAAGCGTTCGGCAAACACCTTTTGGGCCACAGACGGATCCCCGCTGCCGATAAACAAAATTTCAACCGCCGCCCGGCGCAAAAGTTCCCGGTAAGCTTCGGTGGCGCTTTGGGCCGTGATCTTTTGCGCCCTTTCGCGGGTGCCGTACTTCTTTACCGCCAGCGGACTGCCGCCGAACATCAGGGAAATGCAGCAGCTAATGGCATAGTCCCGCTTGTCGTTAAACTCCGATTCAATGGTATCGATCAGATTCTGTTTTTCCAGCCGGACGTCCTCTTCGGCAAACCGGCCGTCTTCCAAATACGGGTCAAACAGCAGCCCGCAGGCGAGATCTGCGCATTCCCGTACCAGCGGCGCCGGCTGAATCGCATACCGGTCGTCCAGTGCCTGAACCGACAGGTTGATGATCTGATAAGCGCCGTATTTTCGCACGTCTGCGTCTACAATCGCGCCGTATAAATCGTCCAGCTTTTCGTTGAGCCGGGTAAAATCCGGGCAGTCCCGGTAACGAAGGCGCAGCACAAACGGAACAATCGCCCGGTTAGCCGCCGTTTCCTCCTCCAGCGGAAGCAAGAGGTTTACCGAAATCCGGTTGGATTTAAACTTTGGATCGGTGATGGCGGTAAAATGCACCCCGTCACCCAACTTGATTCGTTTTAAATGGTCGCTCATTGGTCCAACTCCATTCTGCCGCTTGGGCGGCTGTGATGATCCTCATTTATTCTGTCCCACAAAACAGGAGAAACATTCTTGTAAAGGGAAAATATTTCTCAAAAGCGTCCTTTTGTATTCTGTCCTATTATAGCACAAGCCCTCCCGGTCTTCCACCGTCCTTTACAAAGAAAACGAAACAATTTGTAAACTTTGCATACCTTTCACAAAAGAAAAAGCCAGCGCCCAACCGGCACCGGCTTTTTTTCTCGTAGAATTATCTGATTTTGGATTTGACCTTCGCGGCTTTGCCCACCCGATCTCTGAGGTAGTAAAGCTTCGCGCGGCGAACCCGGCCCTGGCGGATAACCTCCACCTTTGCCACATTGGGCGAATGCAACGGGAATACTCTTTCCACGCCGCAACCATGGGATACGCGGCGAACAGTAAAGGTCTCGGCGACGCCGCCGTGTTTTTTGGCGATTACAGTGCCCTCAAACACCTGAATTCTCTCTCTGTCGCCCTCTTTGATCTTTACGTGAACGCGAACCGAGTCGCCCACCTCAAAAGAAGGGACCTCCGCTTTCAGGCTGTCCTGCGCAATCAGTTTCAATGGATCCATTTTCTTTCCTCCTCATATTTTCAGACGTTCATACCCGCCCTACAGCAAGGATAGAGGACCGCCCGCTTTCATGTCGCGGCATTTTGCCGGGCATCAACTCCCGTCGCGGAATACGACGGCACACAATGCTTAATTAGTTTAGCATATCCCACACAAAAAAACAAGAGGCTACGCGAAATTTTTTCCATCCTTTGTAAACACCGCCGTCTTTTTCACCTCTAGCCTGTCGATGAGCATCCCTGTCTGCCGGGCGAAGGTATCCAGCACCAGCGTCGGGTTGATGTTCTGCTCGTTTCCCGCCGGCAGCCGCACCGTCAAAAACGCCTGTCCGTCTTTGACGCAGACGGAAAGTTCATGCAGATACTCTTTTAAGGAAATTTCCTTCTCTCCCTTTTTGGTGCGCTTCATGGCCAAAATCTGCGGCTGCGCGAAAAATGCGTCCAGAATCTGTTTGGCCCGGTCCGGATCGGTATCCGCCAACTCCAGCCGCACCTCGTAGGCCGCCAGGGCAATATCCGCCGCCTTATAGGCGGGCGGCGCCGCCCGGACGGCCTTTAACCCCATGGGCAGCACGGCGTTGAGCCGCCGGACGATTTCCCCCGGCTCTATAGGTTCCACCAGCCGGAAATCCACGCATTCGCACAGACTTTCGTATCCTAGCGCCAGCGGCAGCGGAAAGGTCAGATACGCGTGGGGATTGAACCCCTCGGTAAACCAAAGGGGGATCGCCGCCCGCTTCATGGCCCGCTGAAAACAGCGGTTGATGTCCAGATGGGAAATATATTTGGCAGTCCCGGTTTTTTCATAAAACACCCGCATCGGTTCCATCAAAAGCAGCTCCTTCCAATCAGGCAGTTGGCCCCGCAGCCGGAACACTTTTCCCGGCAGTTGGGGGTCGGCGCGTCCTCGTGGGCCTTTTGATTTTCCCGGACGAGAAACCCTTTGCTGACGCCGAAATCCAGATGATCCCACGGCGTAACCTCGTCATAAGACCGGGTCCGATTGGCGTAGAAAGCACCGTTGATTCCGTTTTTCTCAAAGGCGGCCATCCACGCGTCGTAGTTAAAGTGCTCGGTCCAGCCGTCCAGCTTGCAGCCGTTTTTCCACGCGTCCTCCACCACGGCGCACAGCCGGCGGTCTCCCCGGGCCAGCACCGCCTCTAAAAAGCTGGTCTTGGATTCGTGGTAATTGATCCGGATTTTTTTGCTTCGGTTATAGCCGATCATATGCCGCTGTTTTTCCCGCAGCATCTCTTCCGTGTCCTGTGGCTCAAACTGAAAGGGGGTAAAGGGCTTGGGCACAAAGCAGGCCAGGCTGATTGTCACATTGACTCCCTTCCCCTTGGGCTTGTCCGGCAGGCTGTAGAATAGGTCCACCACCTTCTGGGCCAGATCCACCACCCCTTCGATGTCCTCCTTGGTCTCGGTGGGCAGTCCCATCATAAAGTACAGCTTTACCGATGTATAGCCCCCCTCAAAAGCGGTCCGGCAGGTGGAAAGAACCTCCTCTTCGGTGACATTTTTGTTGATGACGTCCCGCAGCCGCTGGGTCCCAGCCTCCGGCGCAAAGGTCAGCCCGCTTTTGCGCACCCGGGTGATCTTTTCCATGAGGCTGGGGGAAAAATTGTCAATCCGCAAAGACGGCAGCGAAAGATTGACCTTTTCCTTCTCTGTCCAGGGCAGCATTTCCTCCAAAAGCCCCTCCAGCTGGGAATAGTCGCTGGTCGACAGGGAAGAAAGGGAAATCTCGTCGTACCCGGTGGATTCGCATAGACACCGCCCGTTCTGATTCAAAGTTCCGGCGTTCTTCTCCCGAAACGGCCGGTAAATAAACCCGGCTTGGCAGAACCGGCAGCCGCGGATGCAGCCGCGAAACAACTCGATCACCGCCCGGTCGTGGACCGTCTCTAAAAACGGCACCACAAAACTGTCGGGAAAAAAGACCTTGTCCAGATCTTTTACAATCCGCTTTTTCACCACTGCCGGCGCGCCCTCCCGAGGGGTCACGGCGCGAATGGTCCCATCCTCTCGATAGGTCACATCGTAAAGGGACGGGACATAAACCCCTTCTATTTGGGCGGCGCGACGAAGATATTCCGCCCGGTTCCACCCTTCCCTTTTGGCCTGCAAAAACAGCTGGGCCAGTTCCAAATTGACCTCTTCCCCTTCGCCCAAAACAAACAGATCGATAAAATCCGCCAGCGGTTCCGGGTTGCAGGCGCAGGGACCGCCTGCGACCACCATCGGCGCAAGGCTTGTCCTCTGGTCACTGTGCAGCGGGATTCCCGCCAGGTCCAGCATGTTGAGAACCGCCGTGTAGGACATTTCATATTGTAGCGTAAAGCCCACCATATCAAAATCCTTGATGGGATCGCGGCTTTCCAATCCAAAAAGCGGGATATGGTTTTTGCGCATCAGCGCCTCCATATCCGCGTCCGGCGCAAAGACCCGCTCGCACCACATATTCGCTTCCCGGTTGTATAAGGAATACAGAATCTTCATTCCCAGATGGGACATGCCCACCTCATACAGATCCGGAAAGCAAAAGGCAAAGCGAAAATCCACCTTGGCAGGGTCCTTTACTACGCTGTTAAGTTCTCCGCCGGTATACCGTCCGGGCTTCTGCACCTTCATAAAAATCTTTTCCAGCTGGGGATTCATACCGTTTCTCCTGTCCATTTGATTTTTTCTGTTTCGATTTTTTTATTGCTTTGATAGACGAAAACCGTCATAATACGCAGAAAACTACAAATCGCCTCGTGCCAGCAGGTTGTCTTTGCCCATACCGCAGACAAACGGATTGGCATCGTACTGATAACAAAAATCCAGAAACGCCGCGCGCTGCTTTGGATCTCTCATAATTTTTACCAGCAACTCATTTGGAATAGTCCTTGCATACGCGCCGGGCCCTGCCAGCTTAATATTTTTTACCCCAAATTCCTTTAGTATGGCGTAAAGTTCATCCGGCATAAAGGCATAAGTAATGCACCACGGCGCTTTTCCCTGTTCATACTCGGCAATTTCTTTTTCCCCGCCTATAAGCCCCTGTGACATAAATTTTTCCAAAGCGTCTTTCTCAAAGGAAAAAGAATCAACGGCTTTCTTTTTATTGGCAACACACCACTTCACCCAAGGATCGCCGCAGTTTTCATCCAGGATAAACTGGTTTTTCTGCAATGGGTTCGCAAGATACGGCAGGGATCCTAAACGACTTGACACACTTAAGAGAATGCGTTTTTTCGCTATGCGCACAAGTTCGCCAATCACCTGATTCTGGTTCGGATAAGTATACGAAATCGGTGCGTCAAAGGAAATCACCATGTCAAGGACTGGCTATTAAAAGCGCTTAAATCCTCCAACGCACCCTTTATAAATGTTATATTGTGTAAAACGCCGGCTTTTTTTGCCAATTCCTTCGCTTTATCAATCATAGGCTGAGAAATGTCAAAATGTGTTACCCGACAGCCGCATTTAGCCAGGAGTATCGAAAATCTGCCGCAGCCCGCGCCGCCGTCAAATACGGTTTCGATCCCTTTGAGGCTGGAAAGCAGTTCCTTTTCAATGTGGCTTTTTTGGACAATATCATCTATAAAGGTTTCTTCGCGGCGGCTTTCAAGTTCCCCCTTATCCGGCAGATTCCATAAACGCTCCGATATTTTTCTGCTGTAATCGATGTGCGATCTCCCCTGTCACAAAAACTGTGCGCTCACGCAGTTGTATTGTATCACGCTTTGGGTTTATATATTGCTTTAAAAGCCTTTTGTGAAATGTCGGTTTTCGACAGAGGATTTTCCCCCGTTTCCATATCCCTACAAAGCTTTTCCCGTGTTTTTTATTATATCTAACTTGCGCGTGGAATGCAACGATAAATCCGTTTTGCAAGCCGCCGCCCAATAAAGTCCGGTCCGTTTTTCCAAAGTAAGTTGCGCAGCCCCAAAATGTGCAGTATAATAAAAACGGTTCATTACAGTTTGCAGGAGGGAAGCCAGATGGAAAAGCTTTGGCAGTTTGTTTTGGCGGGAATCGCCGTGGCCGTCGGCGGTCTGTTTGTCTCTTCGTGGATCGGCAGTCTTTTTAACGGCATGGATTACGGCTCTGCTACCGTTTTGGGGATCTGCTTGTATCTTTGCGTCGTCCTTGTCACCTGCACCGGAGCGATTCTTTTAAAGCTTGAGAAAAACGCCGGGTCCAATAAGTCCCAGGACGAATAAAAATTTTTCGTGCGAATTAAGAAGGGCGTTTCCTTTAAAAAAGGAAACGCCCTTCTTTTGGTGCCGCCCAACATCCCGGCAAAAGGGATACTGTCTTTAAACCTCGTCGTTTCCGGCAATCAGCAGCCACATCAGATAAACAGAGGTGCTTAAAAGCGACGCGTTGTAGCCGCTTGACAAAAATACGGCGACAGCCGAAACAATCAGCAGAGACCCGCAGCACAAAGAAATGCTCCGCCGCCAAAAGTCCCCCCGGGCCATCTCCATCTTCTTTTGCAAAATACATCGAAGAATCTGCCCGCCGTCCAAAACGCCCATGGGCAGCAGGTTAAAAAGTCCTAGCAACAGATGTACCCGGCGGATTTTGGGGTAGGAAAAAAACAGCAGCGCCACCAATAGATTCACCGCCGGCCCCGCCCCGTAGATCCAAATTTCCTTTTGATACGGCAGCCGCGTTCCCCGCCGCCGTTCCATCCGAACGCCAAAACCGCCGAACACAATGGACTGGGGCTGTTCTCCCAGTGCCGCCATGGCGACCAGATGCCCTAATTCGTGGACAAGGGCGGCCAACACCATTTGTCCGCCCAGACCGGTCCGGTCAAAAAGCAAAAAAAGGATCAGTCCGCACAAAAAGGGCACCGAGATGGAAATCGTAGGCTTTCTCCTACCGCTTTGCACGACCGTCTTCCTCCACCGCCTGCCGGGAGCCCAAAATCCAGGCAGGATCGACCCGCAGTCCGTTTACCCGAATCTCCCAATGCAGATGGGGGCCGGTGGCCCACCCGGTCTCGCCCACATAGCCGATCAATTCTCCTTGCCGCAGCACCGTTCCCTCTTTTACCGCGATCGAGTCGCAGTGGGCATAAAAAGTCGCCAGCCCACCGCCGTGGCTGACGAGCGCGTAGTTTCCATAGATATCCGACCACCCCGTCTCCTCCACCGTGCCAGGCCATGCGGCGCAGATGCGCGTCCCCGGGTCCGCCGCCAAATCAAGTCCCGTATGAAAATCCAACTCCTCGGTAATGGGGTGCAGCCGGTACCCGAAAATGCTGGTCACCAACGCGCTTTTTAAGGGCAGCAGCGGCTTGGCGCTCACCGCCACCGGCGATAAAAGACAACCTTCCGGCGCAGGATACCTGCCGGTATCGGTTCCCAACGCGGCAACCGGCAGATAGCCGCCCATACCCGCCGGCTCAGCGGCGAGCGGCGGCTCTTTTTCTCCACCGTATTGCTCAATGTAGCGGCGCAGTTCCTCCAATTTTTGGGACGTCGTATCTTCGCCGCCTTCATCCGGCTGGGACTGCGCCGCGCTCGACTCCCCATTCTCAGCCGGATTCTTTTTATCCTTTTGCCGCCAAAAGCCCGACAGCATCGCCTGAACCTGCGCCGTTTTGTCTTCGGCGTCTATTTGCTCCAACAGCATCTGCTTGCCCGCGTGAAACCACTGGGCATTAAACAGCCATCCACCCAAAAGACACAAAAGCAGAAGGCTGCAAACCACAAGCTGATAGGGCAGTATGGATCTGCCCGGCCCTTTTGGGGATTGTTCTCTTCTGTAATAAGTCTCGGCCCGGTACGCGCCGCTTCCCCTGTACCGGTCATAATCCCGACGATCCGCCATGCTTCTGCCTCCGTTTTCTTTTCCTGGGCTATACTATGCAAAAAGCGGACAAAATATACGAAAAGCAGCCGGAAGGTTTTCCCCCTCACTTTCATAAGCTTTACAAAATGCAGTAAGGGACCCTTTCTGCGGAAAGGATCCCTTACTGGCTCTATTTCATTAGAAAATGCGCAATTTTAACCCAAGATGCCGGCGGCACTCTTATTTTTAACAGTGATCGACCATTCACAGGTTGAGCCGTCCTCCGCCGTCAGCGTGATTTTTGCTTTCCCTTCTGTTTTACCCACAATTGTACCGTCTTCCGATACGGTCACCACCTCAGTGTCGCTGCTTTTAAAAGTGACCTTCGGTCTGGCCGCGCTATCCGGCAGGACCGTGTAGAACAGCTGTTTGCTGGTTCCTTTTTCAATGGAAACTTGCTCATTGTCCGGAACAATTTTGTTCGCCGCCGGCGCCAAAGAAATGCTGGAAGAGGAAGAACTGATGCTGTTCTGGCTGCTGGAAGAACTGGGTGTGCTACTGGAGGAACCGGACGAACTGGAAGACCCAGAGGAACTGGATGTGCTGGCGGATACCTTCACCGTACAGGTAGCGGAAACCCCGTTGCTTGCATTCACGGTAATTTTGGCAGTTCCTTCCTTCTTAGCCGTCACCTTTCCGCTTTTATTAACCGTGGCCACCGACTCATTATCGGAACTCCAGGAATAGGTGATCACACCGCTTGCCCCCGTCAGGGTAGGCTTCAACTCGTATGTATCGCCCGCCGTCAAGGTCAACTCGGCCTTGTCAAGCGCGACCGACGCTACTACTCCCTTGACTGTAACCTTACATTCGGCGGTCTTTTTCCCGTCAGCCGTCGTCGCGGTGATGGTGGCTGTACCGCCGTCCTTTTTGCCGGTGACTACGCCGTTTTCGTCAACTGTCGCTACCGATTCATCCGAACTGGTCCAGCTGACCTGCTTATTGGTTGCGTTTTCCGGCTTGATCGTCGCCTTCAGCGTCAGTGTTTCACCCGCTTTGATGGTCGCTTTGGTCTGATCCAGCGAAATACCGCTCACTGCCACAGCGGAGCCGCCCTCCATATCGCCCACCGACTGGGTGCCGGTGGCCACATTACCCATTCCTACAGAGGACAGGAAGGATTTGATCGACGACGCCACCGAAGACGCAATCGATTTCTGCTTCTCAGGATTGATCAGCTTCGCATACTCATCCTTGTTGGAAACAAAGCCGGTCTCCAACAAAATAGCCGGGAACTCACTGTCGCGGGTCATATAGAACCGACCGAATTTGGCGCCTCGGTTCCCGGTACCCAGCGCGCTGGCTGTAGCGGAACTGGCCTTGGCGGCGAAATCGCTGGAGAACGCGTTGAAGTAGTACGCCTCCGATCCGCTGGCCGAAGCACTGGTTGCGGAATTGGCGTGTACGCTGATCAGAACATGCGGATCGGCGCTTTTGCCGTTGCCCAAACGCGTCCACAACTCAACTTTGCCGTTGGTCGTATTGTTCATGTAAACGTAGGCGCCCATCGCCTCTAACTCCGCCTTGAGGTATTTGGAAATGGCCAGGTTTACCTCGTACTCGTTGTAATCCTCGCGGAATCCCAAAGCGCCCGGATCGGTATTGCAGTGACCGGGGTCAATGACAATCCTGGCCGCGCTCATAGAAGCGGGCGGATTGTTGCACTGGAACACCAGATACCCCGTATCCGACTCGTAGTAAGCCTTGTACCCCAAAAATCCGCTTTTCAGCTTCAGTTTTAAGGTGCTACCGTTCCAGGTGGCGGAACTGAACAGCGGATTTTTCGACAGACTCAGATCGTCCGGCACCTCATCGGTATAGTGGAAATCAATGGTAATCGCGCTGGAGGAGTACTGGAAGGTGTACGCCGCCTTCTGCGACATTTTTAACTTGACATAGGTGTGGCCGCTGTCGCTGACCACCTGCAGGCCGGAGATGACGTTGTGTTCCAGCGAGCCACCTACCGTGGCGATATCCTTAGAGTACACCCGCCGTCCGGAGGCCAGATTGTAATAGGAATAGGTACTGCTGCCCTCTTTGTAAATCAACTCGTCGCCGACAACAAAATCCAGACTTCCCTTACAAATGGGGAAGTAGGACGGCTGAGACAGATCGTCCAGCGTGCTGTCCGGGAAGGTTTCCGCCTGTGCGGCGGTCACCTGCACCAATACGCCGTCGCTGATCTGTACCTTTTTATTGACCGTCACATAAGCGCCCTGCAAGGTGTCGGTCACACCGCTCCAGGTGGCGGAAATGTTGACGTTCCCCAGTTTCTGGGCAGAAGAGGTTCCCGCCGGGACGGTGATTTTCCCGCTGAATTTCACAAAGTTCGTATCCTTATCGGTGGAGTCGTCATCTGCCGTATCCCGGGTCAGCTGGATGGTTTGTCCGCCCAGCGTAGCGGTGACCTTGGCATCCTTGTACGCCATCGCCGAAACGGTGACCTCGGTGCCGCCGTTGACTGTCAGATTCCCCTGCGGCGAAATGCTCTCCAAAACCTTGACCACCCGAGTAATTTTATAGGTGACCGATTGATCCTTGTGCTTAAAGGTAAAGGTGTTAAGCCCTGGCTTCAACTCTAATTCCAGACTGAAGTAGCCGTTTTCATCCCGATCCAGCTTTTCTCCGTTAAAGATCGCGTCGAAATACGGGTCGGAAGATCCGCTGAACACAACGGTCGGCTCATAAGTGGTAAAGGTCGTTTCCTTCGGTTTGGCAATTTCCAGCTTGGTGGCAAAATACTCCACATCCAACTCTTCGTTAAACAGCTTTTGCAGCGCAGCAGTGCTTCCCTGAGGATCCGCTTTTAAGCGCCCGAGGGAATCGAACATGCTGCCCTTATAACCGGCGACCTCCCGGGCTGCCATCACCTGCTCGGTCAACTCGGTAGGGCTCGTCCAGCCGGATTCGTTGGAAACCGCTTTGCTGGAGGCCTGCACCGCATACAGAGGGATATTTTTCTGCTGTGCCAGCGCCGCCCACCACTTGACAACGGTGGCAAAAGGCGTAGCCTGATTGTTTCGGGAAGCGAACGCCTTTACCGCGATAAAATCGTAGTATCCTTCTTCCACAAATTTCTTGGTATCCGCATAGCCGTTGGTCAGCGCCTGGAAAGAGGCAGAGGTATCCGATCCTGCCTCGTTGGTGGACTTATTCGCCCATACCGCGTCGGACAAAAGTCCGACCTGGATGCTGCGCCGTCCCTGGTGGAAGGCGTCGACCACCGTCTGCATGGCCGATTGGGTGGAACTGTACATATAATTTTCAAAGCCCATGCCGCCGCCGATCCCCAAATAAGAAGCGTATGCCGTACCGCTGCCGGAGGAGGACAGGTAGTAATTGTCCAGCAAAACGCCGTCCAGATCGTATTTCTGCGCAAAAGCCTTGGCGTTTTCGGCAATGGCACTTAACGCTGCCGCGTCCACCTTGTCCGCTGGGATGTTTTTGCCGTCCTGCTGAATTTTCAGCACGTCAAAGGTAGCGTATACATACAAATTGTTCTCCCGGCATTTGGCGATGATGTATTCCATCAGGTCAAAATCGGTGGGGACGCTGGCCGCCGTGCCGCTTTTGTACAGAACATAATCGCCGTAAACCGAGTCGATGATAATGGTATTCATCATCAGATTTTTCGCGTCGGCAATCGCTTTGTCCACCGCCGCCTTAACAGTAGCGGAACTGTCTCCAAGGCTGGTCAGAAAATCGGTGCCGGGAACCAGCCACACACCCCGCATTTCATCCGGGCTGTGGAAAACCACCGGCGTCGTGTCCGGTGTATTGGGATCCGGTTGCTCTCCCGGATCCACCGGCGGTTCGCCTTGTTCCGGCTCTTCCTCAGACGGCTCGGCGTCGCTCTGGCTGGTCTGCTCTGCCGGTCCCTTTTCCGGTGTGTTGACCACCACCGCTACCACCGTAACGGTGAGGGTGATGACCGCCAGCAGAACGCCGATGATGATCCCAAAAACTTTTTTGTTGTTCAGCAAATAGGCCATATTGGCTCCTCCCCCCGCGGCTGGCCGCCGCTTCTCTCCTGATCCCTTGTTTTATAAAACGTCAGCCAAGGCGTTTCTCTCTTTTTCCACCTGGCTTTTTACCGACGAATCCGGCGCGAACAGGGACGCATACCGGAACAGGGCAAATCCACCGTATTTTTTATAGTCTCTGGCGGACTGGACCTGACGGGCCAAAATCGAAGAATCGGTAACCCACTCGTTTTTACCGCTGCTTCCGGCCCAGGTATCCGTCAGGCCAATTTTGTAAGGCGAAAGCCCCACATAAAGCGAAATACCGGATACCTTGATTTTGCTATTCCACAACGCCACCGTCTGGGTAAAAGGCGAAGAAGCGTTGTTAAATCCGAAATAAATCTGCGGGCAGATGTAATCCACATACCCTTTGTTGGAAAGCCACTTGTCTACATCTATGTACTGACTGTTATAATTGTTCGAAGTATTCCCCTGGGGACTTATGCCGAATCGAATCGACGAATCCTCCGCCTTAATCGCGGCATACACGTCCCGGATGAGAATATTGACGTTTTCCCGCCGCCAGTCGCCCAATCCAAGAGAACCGCCGCCGCTTTTGTATTCTTTGTAAGCGGTGCTGTCAAAGCTGTCGTCCGGAGAAGGGTAAAAATAATCGTCAAAATGAATGCCGTCCAGATCATAGTGCGCCGCCAACTCCCGCACCCCGTCTACAATCAGTTCACGCACCTCGGGCCGGGCCGGATTGTAATAGATACCGCCGTTATAGCGAATCACATAGTCTTCCTCTTCGTCCTCCCACTGGCTGGCGATATTTTCGCTGCAAAGGGCATTGTTTCTATTGTTCGACAGACGGATCCGATACGGGTTAACCCAAGCCTCGATCTCCAAATCCAAGTCCCGGGCCTCGTCGATCATAACATCCAGCGGATCAAATCCCGGATCCTTCCCCTCGGTTCCGGTGCAAAGATAGGACCAGGGGAAATAATCCGATTCATACAGTGCGTCCCCAAAAGGCCGAACCTGTACGAGGGCCACATTACATCCCAAATCGGAAATTTTCTGGAACGCGCTGCGGATGTTTTTGCGGAATACCGATTCCGTCTGCCCCTTGAGCATACCGGAAATGTCCAGATAGGAAAACCACACTGCCCGGTACTCGTCCCCGCTGTAGCTGCTGCCAGAGCCGGACGAAGCGCCGCTGGACGCTGTGGAACTGGACACCTGGCTGGAACTGGACGGCACGCTGGAACTGACCGCCTGGCTGGAACTGCTGGAAACCGCCGAACTTTGCGAGGAGGACGTCGTCTGGCTCGAAGAGGACGACTGTACCGCCTGCGAAGACGACGCCGGCGCCGAAGCGCTTTGAGACGGCGCAGCTGTCTGAGAAGAAAGCACCGATGGATCGGAGGAAGACGGCGTCTCGCCGTTGCCTAAAGAACTTTCGGCGCTCGGCTGTTGGGAAAGCACCGTCCCTTCCCGTAAAACGATCTGAGGCGACGGAAGCGACCCCTCCGCCTGCTCTTCACAGCCTGGAAAAAGCGCCAATAGGAAAACTGCCGCCAGCACAAGGCCGACAATCTGTCTGACTCGTTTCATTTTCTTCCTCCCACTGTGGATATCTTCAGATACCCATTTTTAATTTTATACTTTATGCGAAAGAATAGCAAGAGATTCGAGCAACTTTTTACAAAATTATTGCATAAAGTGACAGATTTGTACAGTGGTAATCCATGGAAACCGTCGAAGCAAGGGGAAAAATTTCTCTTTTCCCCTTTGGATCGACCGGTTTTTCCACGCAAAAAAGGCCCCCGGACACACCGGAAGCCCTTGAATTTTGCGTTTCTAAAGAGATAAATTCTATTGGAAATACTCGGTCAAAACAGTGCCGACCACCAGAGGACCGGTTCGCAGGCTGTCCAGTTCCACAAACTCTTGCCGAGTGTGTCCCTTATGCCCCACATATCCGCCGAAGCAGACCGCCGGAATGCCAAGAGACAAAGGGATATTGCAGTCGGTGGAAGCAGCACCGGTGCCAATCTGCGTTTCTTTTGTGTAATAGGTCATGACCTTGCGGCAGCGCTCGATTAAATTCTCCTGCTTTTTGGGGTCGACCTTTCCGGTGCAGGGACGCAGGCCCAACAACTCGACATTGACCGTAATACCCATGGCCCGATAGCTTTCCACCACACTTTGGAAAAAACGGTCCATAATTTCCAGGCTTTCCTTGCAGTCGGAGCGAAATTCATACAGCATACTGGCCTGCTGGGCGATGGTGTTTACCGAAGTACCACCTTCGATGGTCCCCACGTTATAGGTGGTCCGTCCCCCTTCCGGCACCTTCATGTCATACAAAGTACCGATCATGGAGGAGAGAAGGTGAATGGCGTTGCGGTTGCCGAAATGCCCGTAGGAGTGCCCTCCCTCGGTTAGTACCTCTACCCGATAGCGCATGGAGCCCACCGCGCCGGTCACCATAGAGGTGTAGGTCCCGTCTAAAGCGATCACCTCTTTGATCCGCCCGGCATAATCCTCCATGATCTGCCGGCACCCCTTCAGGTTTCCAAGGCCCTCCTCACCGGAATCGACCACAAACATCATGGCACCTTTGGGCGTTAGGTGATTTTCCAAAATGAATTTTACCACCATCAGCATAATGGCCACATTGGCCGTATCGTCCCCAATGCCGGGGGAAAAGATTTTTCCCTCTTCTATGCGCAAAGGCATCGGCTCCAGGTCGGGGAACACCGTGTCCGAATGGGCCATCACCGCCACGATCTCGTTTGAGCCTTCACAGTTCATGGGATAGATCACATTCAGCGCCTTGTCGATGGTCACGTTTTTCGCGCCGATTTTTTCCAGCCACTGTTTACAAAACGCCGCCCGCTTTTCCTCCTGGTTTGAAGGGGCCGGGATCTGGCAGATGGTCACCATCAAATCCACCAGTTCCTGATGGTTCTGCTCGAAAAATTTTCTGAGTTTCTCCTCATAACGATACATAAACTTCTCCTCCCGCCTATTCGTCGATGCAGATCAAAATTGGCTTGCGGTTTTCGTATAAGGCAATGTGCCGAAAGCCCGCCTCCAGCGCCATTTCCCGCGCAATGTCAAAATCCGCGCCCACGTCTTTTGCCAGGTGCGCGTCGGACCCAACGGTCAGATAACGGCCGCCGACCTCTTTAAACATCTTGAGGATTTTTACCGACGGCAGCGCCTCTTTTGGCGACTGGCGAATACCGGAGGTGTTGATCTCCAGCGCCTTTCCCCGCTCGGCCAGCCGGTGCAGAATCGGCTTTAGCTGCTGGGAATATTCCGCCAGATCCACCTTGAGCCCGTGATTGGCCGCGTAGCGCTTGACCAGATCCACATGGCCCAGCGAATCAAAATCACAGGTGTCCACCAACTCCCACAGGTACGCAAGATTCTGCTGAGTGATTTTGTGTGCTTCGGCCTCGTCCGCAAACGCCATCTTACCCATATCTACGTTGTCCATTTTATGGACCGACCCGATGACAAAATCAAAGGGGAACAAATCGAGGATGGTTTTTTCCCATTCCCGATCCACCTGGCCCTGACCCATTTCCACACCGGCCTTTAAGGTCAGCTTGCCGGCGAATTTTTCCCGGCAACGGGCCAGATTTTCAAAATATTTTTGCATATATTCGATGGGATAGCGCTTAAAATCGGCACTGAACATCTCCATATGCTCGGTGAACACCAATTCGGTCAGCCCTTTTTGCAGGGCCGCCTCACAGCTTTCCTCCATCGGTGTTTTGCAGTCCGGCGAAACATCGCTGTGCAGATGATAATCGGCTGTGATTTTTTTCATATCGACCAACCTTTCGCAAGCCGCCGCATTTTTTCGCGGCGCAGATTCTGCCCTTATTTTAGCCCCAACGAGGAAAATTGTCCAGTCCGGACTTTTCCTTAGACCGGCTCTCCCAGAATGACTGGTACTTTTCCCTTACAAAGATTCCTGCTTTTGCCCCCCTGAAACGCTATCATTTTTTCTATTTCTGACCTGTCCCATAAAAGAATTTTTGTACGTTCGGCGGTTTCTTCTGCCTGCGGAGTAAAGGAATTATTCGTCATAACAACCCCAACCATTCGATTGTAATAATCCCTACCGGAGGAAGCTTCTTGAATAGCGGAATTCCCGACCTTACTTTGGCAGCATTTGCATTGGATGGCAAAAGTAACACCCATTTTTTCGGCCAGTATATCAATACCAAAATCGCCGCTGCCTTTTGTAACCTCGACATGATTAAAACCGTTGTCCCGCAGCAATTGAGCGCAAAACTGTTCAAACTCCAATCCGTCCATATGGTCAAAATCCTGCTCCGCTATTTTGGGCGCTGTAGGTACAACAACACTCACCGCCTTTTTCGGGGAAACGTCTGATCAGCATCCATCTGCATTTTCATCTCAATCAACTGATGGCGGCTAATGAGTACCTGCCGGGGCTTGCTTCCCTCAAACGGGCCCACGATTCCGCGCGCTTCCATTTCGTCGATGATCCGCGCCGCCCGGGCGTATCCCAGTTTTAGCTTACGCTGTAATAGGGAGGTAGTCGCCTGCCCGGTCTCTACCACGAGTTCAATGGCCGCCGGAAGCATTTCATCTTCAACGTCAAAACCAAAAGAAACAGAGTTAGGATCAGATCGGACACAGCTCCTTTCAGGCAACCCATTTACCGCGTCGATCAATCTGTTTTTTACTATTCTTATTCTTTCCACGTCTTCTTGGAGTTCAGAAAAATCTTTTTCTGGTGGAGAAATCTTTCCCTTCGCAATCTTTTTTGCGCAGGATTTACAGATACCGTCTTCGTTGACTTTTAAAAACAGTGCGTTAACGCCGCATATTCTACATTTTGGCATAAAATCACCTGAATAAAAAATTTAAAAAACACCATTGGAAAAATGTTTCTTTTCTGTATTGATAATGCTTAGAGAATATTTCTTATTCTATGATGATTTTATAGACCAGCGGGACCTCGGCCGGCTCCTCTTCCCCGACCTCATAGCCTTCCAAAAGCTTCCTTTTTGCTTCCTCAATCCGGTCGGAACGGTTGGTGTAAAGCCGCGCCAGCGTTTCTCCCGCTTTCACTGCGTCTCCGGTTTTTCGGCACAATACAATGCCCGCCGCCGGATCAATCACACTGTCCGCCGTTTCCCGTCCGGCCCCCAGCAGCATCGAAGCGCGGCCGCAGGCTTCGGCGTCCATCCGCCGGACATAGCCGGACCAGGGCGCGCTCAGCTGGTATACCGTCGCCTTTTCGTACAGGCTCTGCGGTTTTGCAAAAATCTCCGAACTGCCGCCCTGGGCGGCGCACATCCGCCGGAATTTTTCCAAAGCCGCGCCGCTGTCCAGCGCTTCTTCAGCCGTCTGCCGGCACCGGTCCGCCGGTCCCTTGCCCGCCAGAGAGAGCATCTGCGCCGCCAGCACGAGACAGACCTCCCGCAGGTCGGCAGGACCCTTTCCCTGCAAAACCTCGATGGCCTCCGCCACCTCCAGGCCGTTTCCGATGCAGCGGCCCAGCGGCACGTCCATATTGGTGATGACCGCCGCCATTTTCCGGCCGCAGGCCCTGCCGATCTCCACCATCTTCTGCGCCAGCCGCACCGCGTCCTGGGGCGTTTTCATAAACGCGCCGCCGCCGTATTTTACGTCCAGCACAATCGCGTCGGCCCCGGCGGCAATTTTCTTGCTCATGACCGAAGCTGCGATCAGCGGGATGGAATCCACCGTCCCGGTTACGTCCCGCAAAGCATAAAGCTTTTTGTCCGCCGGCGCCAGATTCCCCGACTGACCGACGACGCAGACGCCCGTCTCCCGAACCGTCCGCAGAAAATCCGCCCGGTCCATTACAGTGCAGAAACCGGGGATCGCCTCCAGCTTATCCACCGTCCCGCCTGTATGTCCCAGACCTCTGCCGCTCATTTTCGCCACAGGAACGCCGCAGGCCGCCGCCAGCGGCGCCAGAATCAGGGTTGTTTTATCTCCCACCCCGCCGGTGCTGTGCTTATCCACCTTAACCCCTGGAATGGAAGACAGGTCCACCTGATCGCCGGACCGGGCCATAGCGCCGGTCATCCAGGCGATCTCCCGATCGGTCATGCCGGTAAAACAAACCGCCATCAAAAAGGCTGCCGCCTGATAGTTCGGAATCTTCCCGCCGGTAAAACCTTCGATAAAATAGCAAAGTTCCTCTTCGCTTAATTCTTTTCCCTGCTTTTTTCGCTCGATCAGATCGATCATCCGCATGCTTCTCTCTCCTTCCCCAGCTTGTCAGGGCCAAAGCCCCTGGGCAGCAGTTCCCCCAACGAAACCACCTGGTAATCCTCCTTGGACTTTGCCAGAATAACCGGCATCCCTTCTTCGCAGAATTCAAACAGCATCTGCCGGCAAACGCCGCAGGGTGAGGTGTAGCCCCCGTCCGCCCCGGCACTGGATACGATGGCCAGCGCCTGAAACGCCCGCTCCCCCTCGCTGACCGCCTTGGCCAGCGCCGTCCGCTCCGCGCAGATGGTTGGCGAGTAGGCGCAGGATTCTATATTACATCCGGTATAAATCGTTCCGTTTTTTGCTAAAAGGGCGGCTCCAACCCGAAAACCCGAATAGGGCGCGTAGGATTTTTCCATCCCCTCAAACGCTTTTTCAATCAGCCTGTCCCAGTTCATGCGAAGCCTCCTTCTTTTCAATCAGCGGCCAGAAGCTTGTTCCAAAAACCCGCGTTGGATCCAGTCCAAACCCGTCCAGCACCGTGGCGGCGATATCCCCAAAGCTGTCCCGTGTCCCCAGGTTCACATTTTCCCGGACGCCCTTTCCATAGACCAGAAGCGGCACCCGCTCCCGGGAATGGTCGGTGCTGGGGGTGGACGGGTCGCAGCCGTGGTCCGCCGTGATCATCAACAGATCTTCACCGCCCAGCCGGGGTAAAAAGCCGCCCAGCCACCGGTCAAAATCACTCAACGCCGCCGCGTAGCCGTCTACATCGTTGCGGTGGCCGTACAACATATCAAAATCCACCAGGTTGATAAACGCAAGGCCCCGAAAATCCCGGTCCAGCAGCTGATCGGTCCGGGCCATTCCGTCCGGATTTCCCTTGGTGGGGATGCTTTCGGATATGCCCTGCCCGGCAAAAATATCCCCGATTTTCCCAACGCCGATGGTATCCATCTTCGCCTGATGCAAAACATCCAGCATCGTCACAGCCGGGGGCGTCAGCGAAAAGTCGTGCCGGTTGGCCGTCCGGTAAAAAGACGGCGCCTCCCCGTCAAAGGGCCGGGCGATGACCCGCCCCACGCTGTTTTCCCCGGTCAGGATCTTTCTCGCCGCCCGGCAGTATTCGTACAGCTGCTTTGGCGGCACAAGTCTTTCGTGGGCCGCGATCTGGAAAACGCTGTCCGCCGAGGTATAGACAATCAGCTTGCCGGTGCGAAGATGCTCTTCCCCGTAGTCGGCAATGACCTGGGTGCCTGAATAAGGCCGGTTGCACAGCACCCCGCGGCCGGTCGCCTCCTCAAAGACCCGGATGACCTGCGGCGGAAAGCCGTTGGGATACACCGGCAGCGGCTTGGGCGAGTGGATCCCCGCAATCTCCCAATGGCCGATGGTCGTGTCTTTCCCCTGGGATGTTTCGGTCAGCCGCCCAAAGGCGCCGGCCGCCGCACCGCCCTTCGGCCCGGGCGTTCCGTCGATTGCAAAAAGGCCCAGCTTTTTTAAGTTGGGAACGAAGAATTTTTCCGACCGGGCCACCGCCCGCAGGGTGTCGCTTCCCTCGTCCCCAAATTGGGCCGCATCCGGCGCGTCACCAATGCCAAAGCTGTCCAGAACGATCAGAAAAATCCGTTTCATAAAAATCCCCCTTTCCATATTTCATCCGCGCCAAAGCGCGGACGCCATCTGACACCATCTTCCAAACCCCTTCGTCCGGGGCAAAAACTCCCTGGCAAAAACCTTTTCGCTGTCCAGTCGGATACTCGGCACACCCTGCAGAGAAAGGACGCGCGGCCTTTGCCCCGTTCAGTGAAAAAAGCAGGCGGGCCGGAGAAATATGCGGTTGCCGCCGCCATTTTCCTGCACACCTGCTTTCCTGCCGTTATTCCATTAGCCCTGATACTTTTCCACCGACATGGAGTTGATGACAACGCTTTCTTTGGGAACGCCGTTTTCATCCACTTCTACCGCCGCGATGGCGTCGAGCACCTCCAGCCCCTCGTACACCTGGGCAAAAACCACCTGCTTGGTATCCAGCCAGGGAGCGCCGCCCACGCCGGCGTATTTGGCCACCACATTGGCGGGGAAGCCGATCTTTTTCATCTCCAGCAGCATATCCGAACTGACGCCGGAGGACTGTACAAAGCAAAACCGGCTGCCGTTATTGTCCTCCAGGCCGTCGTTTACCATGGAAAGCGCACCGTTAAAATGCCACAGATCCATGGAATACTCGTCTTCAAAAGGCGCTGTGCGCCCATCGTCATCCCGAAAAACGCTCTCGCCGCCGGTTCCGTCCCCTTTGGGGTCGCCGGTATACAGACATTTATCCTTTTGGACCTTATAAAACTTTAATCCATTGTAGTAGCCGTCCCTGGCGTGGGTCACAAAGTTTTCCACCGCCTTGGGGGCCGTCTCGGGAAAGAGCATCACCTTTACCGTTCCCATGCTGGTCTTGATCACCACCACATCGTCGCCGGCCTTGGGCAAATCAAACTGCAAAAGCGTAGCGGCGTCCTGTACCTCCTGCTCGGGCGCGGAAGACTGGGCCGCTTTGCCGCATCCGGACAAAAGCAGCAGCGCCAGCAGGATGCCGGCGATTTTTCTTCTATGTTTCAAATCGGTCACCTCTATAGTCAGATTCAAAAATCAGGCAAAAGCCTTTTACAGCTTCATTATAGCGGAAAACCCTTTTTCCGGCAAGAGCCGCCGGAAAATATTTTCCTTTTACCGGTTCGCGCCCTGCCGGATCACATCCTCCGGCAGCTGGTCGATCAGATCAAAGCAGCAGCCGGTGCCAATGGCAACGCATTCTTCCGCCGATTCCGCCACCTGCGCTTCAATGTGCAGCCGGGACTCGATCAACTCGTCCAGCCCCCGCAGAAGGGAGCCTCCCCCGGTCATAACCGCGCCGCTGGTGTGGATGTCCCCCACCAATTCCGGCGGCGTCCGCTCCAAAACCGTCTGCATCGCGGCGACAATCTGCTCTGCCAATTCCAAAAGGCAGGGCCGCAGTTCCGCCGCCGTAATGGTCCGCTTCTCCGGTAGACCGGTGGTTAGATTTCTCCCCTTGACTTCAAAGACATCGTTTTGGGGCTCGCTTGCTACCGTGCCGATTTCCTTTTTGGCCAATTCCGCCATTTTTTCGCCGACCAAAAGCCCGTAACGATCCCGCAGATAGCGGATGATCGCCTGGTCAAACTTGTCCCCTCCCAGCTTGATGGAATCCTTCTGGACGATGCCGTTAAGGGATAATACCGCAATATCCGCCGTTCCGCCGCCAATGTTCAAAATCAGATGGCCGGACGGTTTGGAAATATCAATGTGCGCGCCGATGGCCGCCGCCACCGGCTCCTCGATCAGATAGACCTTTCGTGCGCCGGCCTTGACCGCTACCTCCACCACTGCCCGGGATTCCACATCGGTGATGGCCGACGGCACGCATAAGACGACCCGCGGCTTTAACAGCGCGTTTTTGTACACTTTCTTTAAAAACAGCTGCAGCATTTTTTCGCACATTTCATTGTCCGAAATCACCCCTTCATCCAAAGGCCGCACTGCCTTAATCCGGTCCGGCGTCCGCCCGATCATCGCGTATGCCTCCCGGCCTACGCACAGTACCTTGCCGGACCGGGTGTCGTATGCCGCCACCGACGGCTCTTTTAACACGATGCCCTTTCCCTTTACGTAGATAATAACGGTCGCCGTTCCCAAATCAATGCCGATATCGGTCGTCATTTCGCCCATGATAGTCCTCCCGGTTTGTTTTATTTTCTGCCGCGGTCATTAAAGAAGCACAAAAAATCCGGTCGGCGCCGGCCTCTTTTAAAACGGCGGCGCACGCGTTTAAGGTCGAGAAGGTAGTCGCCACATCATCCACCAACAAAATACAAACCCCCTGCAACGCCTTTTTCTTACAAGCGGCAAAAGCCCCCTGCACATTTTCCCTTCGGTTTTCTTTCTTTTGCAGATGCTGGGGTGGCGTTTTGCGGATCTTTGTCAAAAGATCCGTCCGGCAGGGAATCCCCATCGCCTTGGACAAAGACCGCGCCAGATAAAGCGTCTGATCAAATCGGTCCGTCTCTTTTTCGTACATCGGCACCGGGACGATCCAGTCAATGGGAATTTTCTCAAACGCGGCGGCGGTCCTTTCCAGAAAATAAGGGGCCAGCACCTGATCATAGCAGGCGGTATCGCCGCGAAATTTAAAGCGCTGCAAAAGTGTTCGGCCGGTTTCTTCGTAGTAAAAAGCACCGACCGCCCCCTCAAACCGAAAATCCTTTCCGCCGCCGCACCGGCAGCGTTCCCGGTCTCGCCCGCAAAACCGGCAGGGATCTGTCCCCACCCGGTGCAGTTTTTGGGCGCAGTCTTCGCACAGCCCCGAGGAGCCGCACAATTCCCCACAGCACAGGCATTGGGGCGGGAACAGAAGCCCGGCCAAAAATTTGCTCAAAGAAAATCCGGTTTTCCCCATACTCGATCACCTCATCCTTGGGTCTGCTCGATCAAAAATCCGGCCAGATTGGTGTAACGCAGGGTCTTGCGGTTGTTGGCCACCATCGCCGGCAGACTCCGGGGATTGCCCATAATCAATAAAAGCCGCTTGGCCCGGGTCACCGCCGTGTATAAAAGGTTTCGGTAATAAAGCTTTCGATTCGGCGCGTCTAAAGACAAAATCACACAGGGAAACTCGCTGCCCTGGCTTTTGTGGACCGTCACCGCGTAGGCCAGTTCCAATTCGGACAGCATGTCCGGCGAATAATCGGCCACCCGGTCGTCGTACCGGATCTGGACGATTCCCTGGCCTTTATCGATCAAAAGGATTTCTCCGATATCGCCGTTAAAAACGCCGGTGCCGTTTTCCCCGTCGTCCTTTTTCCATATGATATCATAATTATTTTTAATTTGCATTACCTTATCGCCTAAACGAAACAGATTCGCAAAAATTTTTATCTCCGGCTTGTCCGGTGACGGCGGATTCAGCCGCTCCTGAAGCCGCCGGTTTAGTTCCATCGTGCCCAGCTGCCCCATCCGGCTGGGGCAAAGCACCTGAATGTCGGTCATGGGCGAAAAGCCGTACTGACGCGGCAGCCGTCTTTGCACCATGTCCAAAAGGGTCTCGGTCACCGCCGCGTAACCACCGCCCGCCAGATAGAAAAAGTCCCGGTCCCGGGTCTTCAGGTCCGGCTGCTCCCCTTTTACGATGGCGTGGGCGTTGGTGACGATCAGGCTTTCGGCGGCCTGGCGGAAAATCTCCTGCAAATGCACCGTGGGGATCACGTCCGCCTCGATTAAGTCCTTGAGCACGTTGCCCGCCCCTACCGACGGCAGCTGGTCGGTGTCCCCCACCATCACCAGCCGGCAGCCAAGTTTCATGGCCCGCAGAAGGCTTTGAAACAGCAGCGTATCCACCATGGACATCTCGTCGACGATAATCACGTCGGCATTTAAAGTATTTCTCTCGTCCCGCTTAAATACCGGCAGGCCGCCCTCGCGGAAATCCACCTCCAACAGCCGGTGGATGGTCTTCGCCTGGCGACCGGTCAACTCGCTCATCCGCTTCGCCGCCCGACCGGTGGGCGCAGCCAGCATCACCTTTTCGCCCTGCTGTTCAAACAGTTCGATAATCGCGTTGATGATGGTGGTCTTTCCGGTGCCGGGACCGCCGGTCAGAATAAATACCCCGTTGTTGAGCGCCATGGTCACCGCCCTGCGCTGCCGGGATTCGTAAACGATGCCCAGCTGCTCCTGCAAAGCGTCGATCTGCCGGTCGTACATCTGGCCCAAATCCGGATAGGAGGACAAAATCAGGGACAAACGCCCCGCGATATAGGTTTCGGCGGCGTATAACTCCGGCAAAAAAACAAAATCCCGGCCGCCGCAGCTGCAAAGGACCAGTTCGTCCTGCTGGGATAAATGCTCAAGACCGGTTTCCATCGCATCTCTTTGCGCCGAAAGCAGTGTCTGCGCCACCGAAAGAAGCGTTTCCTCCGGCAGGCAGGTGTGTCCGTTGCCCAGATTGTGGCTGAGCACAAACCGCAGGCCCGCCTCAATCCGGCGCGGGTCGTCCTCCGGGATCTGCATGGACCGGGCGATTCCGTCGGCCTGGTCAAAGCCAAGACCAATATCCCCCCGGCACAGCACATACGGATTTTCCCGGATCACGTCCACCGCCGTTGCCGCCCATTTTTTCCACACCCGAACGCAGATGGAAGAGTGGATCTGGTACTTTGCCAGAAACAGCATCACCGCCCGAACGCCGAAAATCCGCTGGAACTCCCGGGCGATTTCCTCCGCCTTGCGCTGGGACACGCCCTTTACCTGACACAGCTGCAGAGGTTCTTTTTCCATAATCTCCAGCGTGTCTTCCCCAAACCGGTCCACAATCCGGCGCGCCAAAGCAGGCCCGATTCCCTTGATCGCGCCTGCCGCCAGATATTTATAGATGGCGCCCGCCGTCGCGGGCAGCTGCCGCTCGTAAAGCGATACGCGAAACTGGCTTCCAAAGGTGGGATGGGCCGTGTAGTTGCCGGTGAGGACCAGCTGTTCCCCCTCGGCCACCCCGGGCATTTCGCCCACAACGGTGATCAACTCCCCGCCGGACGCCAATTCCAATACGGTAAACCCGCTGTCTTCCTTTTGGTAGACAATATGCTCCACCGTACCGGTCAGCCGGATGTATTCCTGTGCTTCCATAGTCCCTCAAACGGGCGAACAATCGCCCGCGCATTTTTTCTTTAGTATACTACACTTTTTTCCTTGTTGCAATCGTCTTCACCGGCCAGTCGCTGCTCCAGCGCCTTTAAATCTCCGATTTCCACGTTGCCGTTTTCCTGGGCGAAGCGCCTGCAGATTTGGGCGGTTTCCTCCCCCATGCCGCAGTCCAGGATGTACAAAACCCCGTATTTTCCCCCCATCCGCGCCTGCCAGCAGGCCCACCGCAGCCGTCCTTCCACCGAATCCGCGCCGCCCTTTACCGGCAGCACCAGCGGCATAAAATCGCTTTTGGCCGGCATCAAAAACAGCCGGTATAAAAGCATTACCAGCGCCCATGCGCCCACGCCGGTCAGACAAATTTCCAAAAACAGCAAAATTGGCATCTTTCTCCCGCCCGTCATATGTAATACAAACCGCCGGTGAAAAGCGGCGCTTTCTCCTGCCGGCTTTAAAGAAAAGCGATTTCCCTTTCGGGGATTTTCGGTAGGATACTGTATTTTATGCCGGCCGGGCAAAAAAAGTGAGGGCCTTTTCCTTTCGAAAAAAGCCCTCGGCACCGGATTCCATGTCCGGATTTAAACGGTCGGACGTGCCTTTTGCCCGGACGCGGTCTGGTTATCCTGCTGCGGCTGCACAGGATTCGACACGTACTTGGCGCGGATGTAGTATTTTTGGCGGGTGAGGTAAAACAGAATGATACCCGCCATCAAAAGATCGAACAGATTGCCGGTCACCCAGCTGTCGGTGGGGATCATCTCCACCGGCTGGAAAAACATGAAAACGATGTTAAATACCGTTACAACCATCAAAACCACAAAAAAACGGGAAAGCTGGCGCAGTCTTGCTTTATCTAAAAAGGTCAGCACGACCATATACATCGCGCCTGCGATCAGCAAAACACTGGTGATCAGCACCACAATCGGCAAAGACGACTCTTCGCTTTTAAGGCTCAGAAAAAGGCAGCCGCCTCTGATCACCGCCTGTAAAAGCAGGTAAACTCCTATGGCTTTTTTCATAAGCATCTCCTCAGTAAGAGTATAGCATCCCGGCCGCCCTGCTTTCGGAATGCCCGCAAAACGGCCAATCTATTGAATACAAATGCCGTCTTACTGTCAGTATACCATACTTTGTCAAGATCGCCAAATCCAGTGTCGAAAGCCCGGCAGAATCACCCTTTTTCCTTTGCCTTCTCCCAAAGATCCGGCCGCTTTTGCCGGGTGCGCTGCAACGACTGCTCTTTGCGCCAGCTTTTAATGTTGGCATGGTGTCCGCTGAGCAGAACATCCGGCACTTCTCTGCCGTGCCACACCGCCGGCTTGGTGAACTGTGGATATTCCAGCAATCCGTCAAAATGGCTTTCCTCCATAAAGCAGGATTCGTCCGCCAGCACCCCTTCGCACAGGCGGCCCACCGTGTCTACAAAAACCAGCGCCGGCAATTCCCCGCCGGTGAGCACATAATCGCCGATGGACAGTTCCTCGTCCACAATCTCTTCCAAAATCCGCTCGTCCACCCCCTCGTAATGGCCGCAAAGCAAAAACAGGTACTCTTCCTTGGAATATTCCACTGCCATTTGCTGGGTCAGCACCCGTCCTTGGGGGGATAGGTAGATGACCCGGGGCTTTTGGGGCAGCATCCGGCAGACCGCCTCGTAGCAGCGAAAAATCGGATCCGCCTGCATCACCATGCCCATTCCGCCGCCGTAGGGGGTATCGTCTACCCGGCGGTGCTTATCGGTGGTGTAGTCCCGGATGTTGTGGCAGTGAACCTCCAGCAGACCGGCCTTTCGGGCCCGGCCGATGATGCTTTCCCCAAGTACCGTCTCGCACATGTCCGGAAATAGCGTCGCAATATCAATCCGCATCGTCGAACAGTCCTTTCAGCGGGCGGATCCGCATGACGCCGCTTTCGATATCCGTCTCGACAACCACCTGCCGGATAGCCGGGATCAGCTTTTGGGGCTCCCCCGGCTTTTGGATGTGATACACGTCGTTGGCGCCGGTCTGGGAAACATCGCAAAGCGTTCCGTATTCTTCCCCGGTATCCGCGTCGATTACCGACAGGCCGATCAGGTCCTGAATGAAGTACTCCCCCTCCTCTAAGGGCATGTCCGCCCGAGCGGCGTACAGCACCTGTCCCCGCAGGGCCTGAGCCGCCTCCATCGTGTCTGTCCCCTCCAGCTTTAAAAGCACCATATTTTTCTGGACCCGCGCCCGCTGCACCAGCACCGGATCCCTTCCCTTATTTAGATAAAGACGGGAAAACCCGGCCAAAAAATCCGGCGTATCGCACCAGGGATAGACCTTGACCTCCCCTGTGACGCCGTGGGTGGTCACAATTTTTCCAATCTCCAGATAATCTTTCCTCATACAATCTCCTTTTGGCAAACCGTGTGCCAAAACAAAACGAGACTGCAACAAAAGGAGACCCGGATATATCCGCCTGCCCTTTTATTACAGTCCCTTTCGGCCTTTGTAAGCAATACTAATCGATTTCTACCGCAATTTTTGTCCCCTGCCGGGTTGCGGCCGCCTTCATCACCGAACGGATAGACTTGGCAATCCGCCCTTGCTTTCCGATGACTCTGCCCATATCGTCCGCTCCCACATGCAGATGGTACACGATTATACCTTCCTCATCCGGAGCATCGGCAGTAACAGAAACCGCGCCCTTGTCTTCCACAAGGCCTTTTGCGATTGTCACTAACAGTTCTTCCATAGCCTTATCACCTTTCACCGATTAGAGCACGCCGGCAATTTTCAGCAGGGATTTCACAGTATCGGTAGGTTGCGCGCCGTTGGAAATCCATTTTTTCGCTTTTTCCTCATCGACCTTGACAACGGAAGGTTCCTTGGTGGGATCGTAATAGCCGACCTCTTCAATGAATCTGCCGTCTCTGGGATATCTGGAATCCGCTACAACAATGCGGTAGAAAGGGGCTTTTTTCGCGCCCATTCTGCGCAGTCTTATTTTAACAGCCATGTCCTGTCACCTCCATATGCTTTGATTGTGTATACTGACCGGTCAGCCGGTTGATACCAAAAATTACATAAACGGGAACCCGCCGGCGCCGGGCGTTCCGCCCATCCCCGGCATGCCGCCCATGCGGCGCAGCTTTTTGCTCATCTTTCCGGGATTCGAAAACTGCTTGAGCATTTTTTGCATCTGTTCGTACTGGCGCAGCACCCGGTTGACGTCCTCCACCCTGGTGCCGCTTCCGGCGGCAATCCGCCGCTTGCGGGACGGGTTGATAAGCGAGGGCCTCTCCCGCTCCTTGGCGGTCATGGAGGTGATAATCGCCTCCATCCGCCGAAGTTCCGCCTCGCCCTTTTGGGCGTCCTCGTCCTTTAACTGGACCTTCTGCCCCGGCAGCATGGACATCACCTGCTGTAAAGGACCCATCTTCTTTAGCTGCCGCATCTGATCCAAAAGATCGTTGAGATCGAATTTATTCTCTTTTAACCGCTGCGCCGTTTTGGCAGCCTGTTTTTCGTCAAACTGCTCCTGGGCCTTGTCAATGAGGGTCAGCACATCGCCCATACCCAGAATGCGGGAGGCCATCCGGTCCGGGAAAAACGGCTCCAGATCCTCCAGCTTTTCGCCCATGCCCACAAACTTGATGGGCTTTCCGGTCACCGCCCGAATAGACAGCGCCGCACCGCCGCGGGTATCGCCGTCCAGCTTTGTCAAAACCGCCCCGTCGATTCCCAGTGCCTCGTCAAAGGACTTGGCCACATTTACCGCGTCCTGGCCGGTCATGGCGTCCAGCACCAGCAGGATCTCGTCCGGATTTACCTCGGCCTTAATCCGCTGCAGTTCCGCCATCAGTTCCTCGTCGATATGCAGCCGGCCGGCCGTATCCAAAATCACAATGTCCCGGCCGTAATCCTTGGCGTATGCCACCGCCTTGCGGGCGATTTCTACCGGGTCGGCCTGTCCCATCTCGAATACCGGAACCTCCACCTTGCCGCCCACAACCTTCAGCTGCTCAATGGCCGCCGGGCGGTAGATATCACAGGCGGCCAGAAGCGGACGCCGTCCCTGCTTTTTAAAATGCAACGCCAGCTTGCCCGAATGGGTGGTCTTGCCCGAGCCCTGCAGGCCACACATCATAATAATGGTGGGGATTTTGGAGGACAGATTGATCCGCGCCTGCTCTGATCCCATCAGGGCGGACAGTTCCTCGTTGACAATCTTGATCACATGCTGGGCGGGGGTCAAACTCTCCAGCACCTGGGAGCCGATGGCTTTTTCGGTAACGGCGGCGATAAAATCCTTGGTCACCTTGTAGTTTACGTCCGCCTCCAGCAAAGCCAGGCGGACCTCCCGCATCGCCTCTTTGACGTCGGCCTCGGTCAGCTTGCCTTTAGAGCGCAGCTTTTTAAACGCGGCCGATAATTTGCCCGACAACCCTTCAAACGCCATTCTTTACCCTCTATTCATCCAGTTCTTTTGCCAGACGGATAATCTCCTCCGCCTTTTCCTCGATTGTGCGGGAGTAGTGATACTCCCGGTTGTAAAAGCTGATGTCCTGGGCGCAGCGAACAATCTGCCCGAGCCCCTCCTGCATCGCCCGAAAGCGCTTGGCAAGCCCTAAGCGTTCCTCCATCTCCAAAAGCACCGCCTCGCCGCGCTTAATCGAATCCCGAACGCCCTGGCGGGTGATCCCCTCAAACTCGCCGATTTCCGACAGGGAAAGATCCTCGTTGTAATAAAAGCCGATGACCTCCCGCTGCTTTTCAGTCAGCATGTCGCCATAGAAGTCGAGCAACACCGAAATATCCAGATTTTTCATCCAAATCTCCCCTTTGCTCTTCTTCACGGCCATGTGTAAAGGTTCTTTCTTTACAACTTACAGAGGATATTATACCGAAAAAAGCCGGAAGAGTCAAGGCTTTTTTCTTTACACAATTAGAAAAAATCCAAGCTTTTTCCAGCTTCTTTTGTAGATTCCGGCAAAAATCCTTTTTCCAAGGCTTTACACAGGCCAAAAAAGCAGCGCCAGCCGGTATACCACAAAGGCGGCTGCCCAGGCAAAGGCCGTCTGCCCCGCCATGGCCAAAACCGCCGGTTTCCAGCCGTCCAATTCCCGGCGGATGGTGGCAAAGGCCGCCACGCAGGGCATATACAAAAGCACAAAGACCAAAAAGGACAAAGCCGACGCCCGGGTGAAAGCCCCCTGCAGGGCGGCGCCGAGACCAGCGGCGTTCTGGTACGCGTATAACGACGCCATGGAACTGACCACCGCCTCCTTCGCCACAACGCCCGCCAAAAGGGAGACCGCCGCCTGCCAGCTGCCAAAGCCTAAAGGTGCAAACAGCGGTGCCAGCCAGCCGCCGATGGTTCCGAACATGCTGATGCTGGTCTGGTTGGTCCACTCAAGCGAAAAGGTCAGATGCTGCATCAGCCAGATGAGGGCGCTTAACAAGACGATTACCGTACCGGCCTTTGCCACAAAGCCCCGGCATTTATCCCAAAGATGACGCAGCGTCCCCGACAGAGTCGGCAGCCGATAGGGCGGCAGTTCCATCAAAAAAGGCGGATCCTCCTCTTTATACGCGCTGCCGGCCAGAAGGATCCACACAAATCCCGCCAACACGCCAAATAAGTACAGTGAAAAAATCAAAAGGCCCTGGTTTTTGGGGAAAAACGCCGACGCAAACAGAATGTAGACCGGCAGCTTTGCCCCGCAGGAAAAAAACGGGATCCAAAGCACCGTCAGCTTTCGCTCCCGTTCCCGCTCCAGGGTGCGGGTGGCCATCACCGCGGGGGTGGTGCAGCCAAATCCCATCAAAAGCGGGATAAACGCTTTGCCCGAAAGTCCGGCACGGCGCAGCAGCCGGTCCATGACAAAGGCACTCCTGGCCATGTAGCCGCTGTCTTCCAGCAAAGAGAGAAACAAAAACAAAAGGGCCATCTGCGGCAAAAAACAAAGCATCCCGCCGACCCCTGCCCAGATGCCGTCCACCGCCAGTTCCTTTGCCCACCAGGAGGCCCCCGCCCGATCCAAAAGCGTCCCCAGCCAGACGGATACCGTCTGGACCCCCTGTTCGGCCAGTTCCTTCATCCTCGCCCCCGGATACCCAAAGATCAAAGAGAACATCAAAAGCATCACCAGCAAAAAAATGGGGATGGCAAGATATTTTCCGGTCAACAGATCGTCCAGCCGCTGGGTTCGGGCCTCAGTCAGACCGCCGGCGTGATAGGCACCGTCCAGAATCCGCTGAATGGCTTCATACCGGTCCTGCTGGGTTTTTCCCACCTTGGGCGGCAGCGGAGGACGGCGCTCTTCTTCCAGCGCCTTTAACAGACTGCCAACATTCTCTCCGCTGCGGGCCGAAATGGGAATCACCGGCACCCCCAGCCGCCGGGACAGCGTCTGGCAGTCGGCGTCCCCACCGGACTGGCGCAGCTGATCGCACAAATTCAGCGCCACCACCACCGGGATTTTCCTTTCCAAAAGCTGCAAGGTCAAATAGAGATTTCGCTCCAGCGCGGTGGCGTCCACAATATTTAAAATCAGGTCCGGCGGCGTGTCCTGCAAAAAATCGCAGGTCACCTTCTCCTCCGGCGAAAAGGATTCCAGCGAATAAGCGCCCGGCAGATCTACCAGCGTCCAGGGTTTATCCCGCACCTGGCCCTGCTTTCGCTCCACCGTCACGCCAGGCCAATTTCCTGTGACCTGCCGGGCCCCCGTCAGCCGGTTAAAAAGGGTGCTTTTTCCGCAGTTGGGATTTCCCACCAGTCCAATGATCCGCTTTTGCATCTTCCGTTCCCCCTTCGCCGGGAAAGGGCCGTCAGATCCTGCCCTCTCGCAGCTTTAGACAGATTGGGGACGGATTTTCCGCCGTTCGCGGAACTACTCGGAAAATCCCCCCGACACAGATATATGCATCGGGCGGACAAGGATATGCGCCGCATCCGCCGAACGGATCGCCAGGGCGCTGCCCCGCACCATATACACCGAAGGATCCCCCAGCGGCGCCTGCCTTTTGCGGCAGATGCGGGCGCCCTCGGTAATGCCCAGTTCCCGCAGGCGAAGGCTCAGCTGACTTTCCTCCTCCATTTTAAGCACCACTGCCTCTTCTCCCAGCGGCAGCTGGTCCAACGGCCATTCTCTCATCCTCATCTCTCCTTTTCCATTGCTGATTCAGTATATACCGATCCGGCAAAATCGGTCCCTGCACCCCCAACGCATCCGCAATTTTTGCAGAACGGCAGGGGGAAGCGCTCTGAAACTTTCCTTTTTTTGAACCGAGCCAAGGGCAGTATGCGCAAAATCCCGGATTTTATACAGAAAAACCCCGTCTGCCATAAAGGACAGACGGGCGTTTTTTTCGCGGCAAATTCTTTATTCTTCAGACGGCCTGCCCAAAACCTGTTCGGCGTACCGAACGGTCTCCATGGCGTTTTGGGCATAATGGTCCGCGCCGATCATGTCTGCGTATTCCTGGGTGAGCACCGCTCCCCCTACCACCACCTTGCAGCCGGGCTTTTTTTCGCGCAGAAGCCGCGCCGTTTGCTCCATGGCTGGAACGGTAGTGGTCATCAGCGCGGAGAGTCCCACCAGCCGGATATCCTGATCCAGCGCTGTTTGCAGGATCTTTTCCGGCGGCACATCCCGGCCCAGATCGACTACCCGATAACCGTAATTTTCCAACAGTGCCTTCACAATATTCTTGCCGATGTCGTGGATATCCCCCTTGACGGTGGCCAAAAGCACCGCCGGCCCCTTTTTCGTCGAAGCAGGCATGGACTTTTTCACCTCGTCAAAGGCCGCCTTGGCCGCCTCGGCGCTCATCAAAAGCTGCGGAAGAAAAACAGTCTTCTCCTCAAAGCCCCGGCCCACCATGTCCAGCGCCGGGATGATTTTCTCGTTGATCACCGCCATTCCCTGGGCCGATTGCAGTGCCTCTTGGGCCGCCTGGGCCGCCGCCTCCCGCAGGCCGTGGACAATGGCCGCCTGTAATCCATCCGTCGTTTCCAAAGCTGGGCTCCGAGACGGCCCAGGGGCCGCCGCGCCGGTCTGCGCCGGAAGACTCTGGGCGAAACCGATGTATCGCTGGCAGTTGGGGTCTTTGCCGGAAAGTGCCAGAAAACAGTGGTAGGCCTTTTGCATCTGGACCGAAAACGGGTTTAAAATCGCCGCGTCCAGCCCGCGGGCCAGCGCCAGCGTAAAGAAGGCGGCAGTGACGTCCTCCCGGTTGGGCAGGCCGAAGGAAACGTTGGAAACGCCCAGCAGACACCGGACGCCCAGTTCCTTTTTCAAAAGGCCGATGGCCTCCAGCGTCACCTGTGCCGCACGGTTGTCCGAAGAAATCGTCATGGCCAGTGGGTCGAAGATCAGATCCTCCGGCCCGATGCCGTAACGCTCTGCCTCTTTTAAAATCCGCCGGGCCACCGCCAGCCGTCCCTGGGCCGAATCGGGAATGCCTGTTTCATCCAACGTCAGACAGACCACGAGCCCGCCGTATTTTTTCACCAGCGGAAAAATCGCGTCCATGCTCTCCTGTTTTCCACTGACCGAATTGATCATCGGCTTGCCGTTGTAAATGCGCATGGCCCGCTCCATCGCCACCGGATCCGAACTGTCCAACTGTAACGGCAGACCGGTCACCGCCTGCAATTCCCGCACGCATTCGGCCAGCATGGCCGCCTCGTCGATTTCCGGCAGCCCCACGTTCACGTCCAGCACCTGGGCGCCCCGGTCCTGCTGGGCGATGGCCTCCCGCAGAACATAGGAGATATCATGGGCGCGCAGTGCCTCCTTGCACTTTTTTTTGCCGGTGGGGTTAATCCGCTCCCCGATCAGCACTGGGCCCTCGCCCAAATCCACCGCCTGATCGTAGGAACTGATCATCCACCGTTTTTTGGGGGCCGGCCTAGCCGGCGAAATCCCTTCGGTGGCTTCCACCAGCTTTTTTATATAGGCCGCGTCGGTGCCGCAGCAGCCGCCGATAATCCGAGCCCCCTGCCGGACCATCCGCTCCATGGAAGCGGCAAAATGATCCGCGTCCACGTCGAATACGGTCCGCCCATTCTGGGCGTGGGGCATTCCCGCGTTGGGCTTAACCAAAATCGGGAGACAGGTGCAGGCTGCCAATCGCGGCAGAATTTTCTGCATCTGGTCCGGGCCCAGCGAGCAGTTCATCCCGATGGCGTCCACCCGAAGCCCCTCTAAGAGGGCCGCCACCACTTCCGGACCCGCGCCGGTCATCAGCTTGGCGTTTTCATCGTATACGCAACTGGCGAATATGGGAAGATTCGAATGCTCCTTGGCCGCCAGCACGGCGGCCTTGAGTTCGTAGGTGTCGTTCATGGTCTCGATGAGAATAAAATCGGCACCCGCCGCGCCGGCTTCCACAATCTCGGCAAACAGCGCCACCGCTGACTCAAACGAAAGATCCCCCAAGGGCTTTAGCATCCGCCCCAAAGGGCCGATGTCCAGCCCGATAAAACGGTCCCGCTGACCGCCTTTTGCGGTATCCCGGGCCTTTTGTGCACACCGGATCGCCGCCTGCACAACTTCCGAAACCGATGGACGGCCCTCTTTCCCGTCGAATTTCAGCCCGTTGGCCCCGAAGGTGTTGGTGATCACCCCGTGGCTGCCCGCCTCGAAATACGATCGGGCCAGTTCGGTCACCCTCTCGGGATGCTCCAGATTCCAAAGTTCCGGAAATTGGCCGGGGCCAAGGCCCATGGCCTGCAAGGACGTGCCGGTCCCGCCGTCTAAATAAAACAGCCCTTTTTTTACACATTCCATCACATTCATGCCGTCTACCCCCTTTATAGCCGAAACGCGCAGTCTTTTTTTTCACACGCCCCGCAATCGTGAAAGCGGGCCGTACACCCGTTCTCTCCCAGCCCTACAATGGCGGATACCGATTTCTGCGGCACCATCAAAAGCGTTTCGGACAGGGTGATCCCCGCCTTGCGCCCGCTGTCTAAAAACGCCAGCAGCCGGACTTGGAAATCCAGCGGCAGATCGCCGTATCCGGGGCTAAAGCGCGGGCGCAGCCGCAGGCCGGGATTTTCCCGCGCCCATCCGTCGCAAAGCGTATCGCAAAGCGCCTCGATAGCGGCAGAGCCCATGGCGTCCAGCACCAGCGCCCGCGCCGGAGAATCGACCCCTGCCCGGCGGCGCAAAAGATCCTCTTGGGCGCCCAGCGTCGCCGCAAACAAAATCGCCTGCCGGCAGCCGGACAGGTTTTTCGCCAGGCTGGCGCTGTCGGCTTGCAGTCCGCCGAAATCCACCGTATTTTCCTGAAGCCGGACCGGCAGTTCGGCGTAGCAGGCCCGGCAACGGGCGGCGGATACAAACGCCGGCATACATTCCTCCACCAGCGCCGCCACCGCCGGATCCGGCTGAGCCCGGCCCATTCCCAGATACCGGTAAACGCTTTTGACAGGCACCGGCGGCAGTTCGGGAGAAATCCCCCAAACCGGCGCGGTCATTTGAGAATCTCCGAGAGGTTTTGCTGAATTTGGGCGGCCACCGACGCGTTGTTCATGGAATACACATGGATTGCCGGGACGTCGTTGGCCAAAAGGTCGATAATCTGCTCCGAAGCGTAGATGATTCCCGCCTGCTTCATGGCGGCCGGCGTGCTTCCGAACCGGTCCAGCAGATAGCGAAACCGCTGGGGCAGCGCCGTTCCCGAAAGTTCGATGATCCTTTTAATCTGCTTAAGGTTGGTCACCGGCATGATCCCCGCCACCACCGGAACGGTAATTCCCGCCTCCCGGATCTTATACAGAAAATTGTAGTAGATGTTGTTGTCAAAAAACATCTGGGTGGTCAAAAACGCGCAGCCCGCGTCTACCTTCTCCTTCAGATGGGCGATGTCCTGGGCCTGACTGGAGGATTCGGGATGGCTTTCCGGATAACAGGCCCCTCCGACACAGAAGCCGCCGTAGCTTTTAATCTCCCGGATCAGTTCGCTGGCGTAATGGTACTCCCACCCGGCAGGGGGCGTATCCTTCGCCAGATCCCCCCGCAGCGCCAGAATGTTTTCGATTTTCGCCGCCCGCATGGCGTCCAGCTGCTTTTTTACCCCCTGGTGAGAGGAGTTGATGCAGCTTAAATGAGCCAGCGTCGGCACCCCGAATTTCTCCTGCAAATTGGCCGAGATGGCCACCGTGTAATCGCTGGTCCCGCCGCCGGCGCCGTAGGTCACGCTGATAAAGTCCGGCCTAAGCGCCGCCACCTGCTCTGTCGCCTCCTGGATGCTTTGGTAATTGCCGCTGGTTTTCGGCGGGAATACCTCGAAGGATAAACAGGGCTTTTTTGCCTCGATCAGATCAATGACTTTCATGTAAAACCTTCCTCTACCTTAAAGATGAAGAGTATCCGACCCCAAAATACGGCGCCGGAAAATGCAGTTTCTGTCAAATAATAGAATAGGATATGTTTTGCGCCCAGTCAATCCCTTTGTTGGCCGGGCGCAATTTTTTCCATTCTTTTCTTTGGATGGCAAAGGCTATTTCGCCGCCTGAAACGCCCTATCCAAATCGTATAAAATATCGTCGATATGCTCGGTGCCGATGGAAAGACGGATGGTGTTGGGCTGGATCCCCTGCTCCGCCAGTTCCTTCTCGTTTAGCTGGGAATGGGTGGTGGAGGCCGGATGAATCACCAAACTCTTGACGTCCGCCACATTAGCAAGCAGCGAAAACACCTGCAAATGGTCGATAAAGCGCTTGGCTTCCTGTTCCCCGCCCTTGATTTGGAAGGTGAAGATGGACCCGGCTCCCTTGGGGAAGTATTTTTGGTACAGCTTTTGATAGCCGCTTTCCGGTAAAGACGGATGGTTGACCCTTTCCACCTGGGGATGATCCTTTAAATACGCCACTACCTTCAGCGCGTTTTCCACGTGGCGCTCCACCCGCAGAGACAGGGTTTCCAGCCCCTGCAAAAGCAAAAACGCGTTAAACGGCGAGATGGTCGCGCCGGTATCCCGCAGCAAAACCGCCCGAATCTTGGTGACAAAGGCCGCGGCCCCCGCCGCCTGGGTAAAGGAAATCCCGTGATAGCTGGGGTTTGGCTTAGTGAGCGAATCGAATTTGCCGCCGGCCTGCCAGTCGAATTTGCCGCCGTCTACAATCACGCCGCCCAGCGTCGTCCCATGTCCGCCGATAAACTTGGTGGCCGAATGGACCACAATGTCCGCCCCGTATTCAATGGGCCGCAGCAGATACGGCGTCGCAAAGGTGCTGTCCACCACCAGCGGGATTTGGTGGCGGTGGGCAATTTGGGCTACCGCCTCGATGTCGATCAGATTGGAATTGGGGTTGCCCAGCGTTTCGATAAACAAAGCCTTGGTGTTGGGGCGGATCGCCTTTTCAAAATTGGCCGGATCGTCCGGGTCCACAAAGGTGGTCTGCACCCCCCTGGCCGGGAAGGTGTGGGCCAAAAAATTGTAAGTGCCGCCGTAAATCGTCTTGGCCGCCACCATGTGGTCCCCCTGCTCGGCCAGATTTTCGAAGGTGTAGGCAATGGCCGCCGCGCCGGACGCCACCGCCAACGCCGCGACGCCGCCCTCCAAAGCCGCCACACGCCTTTCCAGCACATCCTGGGTGGTGTTGGTCAGCCGGCCGTAGATGTTGCCTGCGTCTGCCAGGCCGAAACGGGCCGACGCCTGATCGCAGTTTTGAAAGACATAGGAGGTCGTCTGATAAATCGGCACCGCTCTGGCATCGGTGGCCGGATCCGCCTGTTCCTGCCCCACATGCAGCTGAAGCGTCTCAAACCGGTATTTGTGCGGTCCATGTAAAAAATCTTTCATTTTGGTTCCTTCTCTCTTATGATTTTTTGACCTGTCCTTTTGGGAACGCCCTTTGTCCGTCACATTCGATCGTCCCACTGGGTTTTGTGCAGATCCGGCCGCCGTTGTCTTTGCATCGCTTCGCCTCCCTTGTAACCCCTTTACGCTGTACAAAAGGATTTTTTCGCTCTTCTTTTTTAACCCTGTTAAAACTCGTAAAAAAGCGGACGAAAAACGCCATTCGTTTTCCGCCCGCCTTACGAATCATCTGTCCGAATTTTTTAACCGCCGCACCTGTGGCAAAAACCGGAAGGAGCAATTCTTTTAAGGTCGCAGAAAAACAGGTCCATGCGGCACATGAACAAGCACATCTTGCGGCCCACTGTCAAAAAAGTCATGCTGCTTTCTCCTTTCCGGATTTCTTTTCCTGTTATTTTACCAGGATTATAGCATGTGTCTCTGCATTCGTCAATCCTTCTTTACAAATTTTTCTTTACATAATTTTCTCATTGGTTTAAGATGATAAAAAACACGGAAAGGGCACTTGCGATGAAAGTATCTACCAAAGGCCGGTATGCGCTTCGCATGATGATCGATCTTGCCAAGCAGCAAAAAGGGGACTCTTTCGTTCCCCTTCGGGACATTGCCGACCGCCAAGGAATCGAAATCAAATATTTGGAGCAGATTGTCTCCCTTTTGAAAAAAAGCGGCTTAATCCAAGGCGTTCGCGGCAACAGTGGCGGATACCGTCTGACCAGGGACCCGGCCCAGTACACCGTCCGGGAAATTTTGCAGGTCACCGAAGGGAACCTCGCGCCGGTGGCCTGCCTGGATAATCCCGCCAACCCGTGCCCCCGCCGGGAGGGTTGTCCTACCTTGGCCTTTTGGGAGGATTTCTCTCAATGTATCGGCGATTTCCTAGAAAAACGGACGCTTCAGGATTTTCTGTCCTGAAGCGTCCTTCCCTTTTGGGGCTTATTGCACCTCATATACCTGCGGGCACAGCTGCCGGATTTTTTCCCGCAGTCCCAGCAGATCCTCCAGCGCGGCAGGCTTGCTGCCCGGATTGCGCAGAAGAGCCGCCGGATGAAAGGTACCCATCATCTGAACGCCGTCCTTTTCCACCCAACGGCCGTGCTCCTTAGTCACCCGAAACTCCGGATCGATCAGCCGTGTGGCGCTGACCCTTCCTAAGCAGACAATGATTTTCGGCGACAGTATCCGGACCTGCTCACGTAAATAGTCCAAGCACGCCGCCACCTCCTCCGGCGCGGGATCGCGGTTTTCCGGCGGCCGGCACTTGACGATGTTGGTAATGTAGATGTTTTTTCGCCGGTCTAAATCCACTACCGCCAGCATCTTATCCAACAGCTGGCCGCTGCGGCCCACAAAGGGCTCGCCCTGCTCGTCCTCCATCCGGCCCGGCGCCTCACCGACCAAAAGCACCTGACTTTTGGGATTGCCCACCCCCCAGACTGCCTGGGTACGGGTGCGGCAAAGGCCGCAGCGTTCGCATTGCTGCAAGCCTTCCTTCATCTGCTCCCATTTCTCTTCCAAAATCCGCGCCCCCTTTGTTCTTTGAACTCTTATTATAAGGCAAGCGCTTGGAAAAATCCAGCCAAAAAGAACGGCCTTTGCAAAAACCGGTCTTTTTGTGTCTATACGCCGGGATTTGTGATCTTCCAAAGCAGACTGTCCATACCGTAAGCGCTTTGGTAGGCCTCACCGTCCCCGCAGTAGAAGGTAACGCTTTGGGTCTCGCCGCTGACCGACACGGTCAGCGCCTCTCCGTTAAAATAGATCTGTACCGTCGTCCCATCGTCCCGGACCAGCTGCATCGCGCTGTATCCGCCGGTGGGCGGATTGGGGTGCTCGTCCGGCCCGTAGGGCCACGGATTTCCCTTAAGCGCCCGGACCACCTCCAGTGCCTGCGCCACCTGACTTCGGTCCATGGGAAACCGGTCGGTCTGGTCGGTGGGCCCGCCGGTCAAAACCAGCGACCGAAGATTCTCCACGGTAAAGCCCTCTAAAAGCCGCGCCGTCCGCTCCCAGTCGCCCTCTTCGGCGTACCGGGTCCCCGATATCCCTTCCATGTCAAAATCCAGATAAGCCTTTGCGTAAAAATCCGGCAGGACCTCTTCTTCCACCAGTGTTCGCGCTCCGGTGATCGGATCCACCGAATACCGGCTCCAGACCAGATCGTAATACTGCCAGGGCGCTGGATCCCCATACACTAACCGGTCTACCCGGCAGATCAGTTCCCCATCCAGGGTAATATCCCCCGCCATGACAACGGTGTGAACCGTTCCGTCCGTCAGCGTAATCCGGTAAGAATTTGCGGAGCCGGTTACAGGGTCCGGATTTTCCGCGTCGGATACATAGGTGGAAAGCAGCGTCCCGCAAAACCGCTGCACCTGATCGCCGGGCAAAGACGCGACCAGCGCCTCTCCCGCCGTCAGCCGCTCAATGGTCACCGACACGGCGTCCGCCTCGTTAAAAGGAAGGTATTCACTTAAAAACTTCGCGTCCCTGGCCAAGGGCGTAAAGGTCACAGCGGTGACTCGCCAGCCTTCCTCCCCGCCGGTAACCGGCGCGGTAAAGTAGTCTAAAAAGCAGACCATTTCGTACCCGCCCGCCGGCAGAACCGTTTTGTAGCCAAACATCTCGTTGCCCTTTTCCACTGTAAAATCGCCGACGGACAAAAGCTGCGGATAATCCGCGCCCCTGGGAAAATCCTCGTACCGGGGTTCCAGCGAATTGTTTTCCACCGTTCCCTCCTGATAGCTTCGAATAATCCCCTGCAGCGCCGTCAAAATTCCCTCTTTTTCCTCGGGATCCACCGCCTCGGCGGCGGACGGCAGCTCCTCGAGGGCGGCCATCTTCCAGTAGCTGTCCAGCGTCCAGCGGCCTCTCTCCTTGACCAAAGACACCTGCACCGTTTGCGCCTGTCCGTTCGGGCCGGTAATCTCCAGCTGGATTTTCGCCCCGGACCGGTCCGATTCCACCAGCTGCAGGCTTTCCCAATCCGGGCTGCCGCCGGAAAAGGCCACGGCAGACAGGTACCGTTGGGACAGGTAAAGCGCGCCGTCAAATTCCCGGTACCAGGGATGCACCTGCCGGTCGAACGCCGCCGGATACAGGTTCTCCTGGCAGAACCGAAGGCTGAACACCTGCTCGGTGGCCTCCTTCATCTGGGCGGCGCCGGCAAACTCGGTCACCGGATAATAGGTGTTGTAAAGCTGGCCCGGCGTGTCCCCCTCCCGGGATTCGCCATCAAAGTTCGCCCTCGCGCCGCTGCCATCGTACCAGTTGAGGACGGCCGGCGCTTCCTCCACCAGACGGCGGGCCTCCTGCAAAATCGTTTCCTCCTCCGCTTTGGGCGTGGAGCAGGCGGCGAAAAGCCCCGCCGCGCCGGCCAACAGCACCAGCATCCCCAATGCCAGCACCCCTTTGCGCTTATTTTTCTGATCGAACAGATTGCGCAGCCGCTCTTTCATCGACCGGACGCCGCCGGAAAAATAGGTGGAAAAGGCCGGTGCCCTCTCCCCCTTGCGCACCATTTCCAGAATAACACTGCCGTAAAGGCCCCGTCCTTCCCGGTCCAGCCCGCGGACCGCCTCACTGTCACAGACCAGTTCCACATCCCGGCCCGCCTGGCGGGACATGAGCCAAACCAGCGGGTTAAACCAGTGCAGCGCGTTTGCCAAAAGCAGAATTTGCTTGTACCAGATATCACCCCGGCGGATGTGAACCATCTCATGCTTGAGGATAAAGTACAAAGAGCGCTGGTCATAATCCTCTTTGGGCAAAAGAAGAACCGGCCGCAGCAGTCCCACGACCATAGGACTGGAGATTTTCGGGCAGACAAACGCCGGTATTTTCCGGCGAACGCCTTCCTCCTCCCGCGCCGTTTGCACGAGCCGCAAAACTTCGCCCCTTGTCACCGGGCGTCGCCAGCGGCGAAGCTGCCGCAAAAACATTCCGTAGGATACCGCCTGCCACAGCAAAAACAGAATCGTCCCCGCCAGCCAGACCGCCGCCAGAATCTCCATCGTCGTGACCCCGCCGCCCGATGCTGCCGTCGTCGACGGGCCGGGCACAGCCTGTCCCGCCTGGACCGGAACCTGTGGCACAGTGGGAGCGGGCGCCGCCGGCGCGGGCAAAACCGTCCGGTTGGAAATCTGCACCTGTACCGGCGCGGAAGGCAAAGAAATATTCCATGGGATCAAAAGCCGCACCGCCAGCGCCAGCCAGGCCCAGTACCGCCACTTGGCCGTATACTGCCGGCGCAGAAGAGGGGTAAGCGCCAGCAAAAAAAGAATCAGCAGGGATACGGCCACCGTAATTTCCACCACATTCGAAAACACAGCCTCCAGCATATCAATCCCTCCCTTTTAACTCTTCCAGCAGTTCTTCCAGTTCCTCCAGCTGGCTTTCATCCAGCTTTTTGCCCTGATACAGCGCCGCCATAAACCGCTTGACCGAACTGCCGTACAGCCGGTCCAGCACCGACCGGCTTTCAAATGCCAAGTATTCCTCCCGTCCCACCGCCGGACGGTAAAAATTCATCTTTCCCCGTTTTTCACAGCTGAGAAACCCCTTCTTTTCCAGCCGGGAAAGATAGGTGTTGATGGTATTGATGCTCCAGTTTTTTTCCTTGAGTCGCTGGTCGAAATAGGCACGGGGGACCTCTCCATCCTCTTCCCACAAAACCAGCATCATCTCCAATTCCGTATCCGGCAGACGCCGCATTTTTTCCATTGCGCTTTCCCTCTTTCGAAAAGATTTACTACAATTGAAGTATATCTATATACTACACTTGACGTAATCTTTTGTCAAGCGGATTTCGAAAAATCGCCGATTTTCGGTAAAGAGTACGCAAAAAAAGAGGGGAAAATCCGCGAATTTTCCCCTCTTTTTTGCGGTATCCTTTTTCTATTTTTCCTCCGACTGAATCCGCCAGATTTCCCGGGCGTATTCCCCGATGGTACGGTCGCTGGAAAAAATGCCCGCATTGGCCGTATTCAACAGGCATTTTCGCGTAAAGCCGATCCGGTCGGCGTAGTCCCGGTTGGCGCGGCGTTTGGCGTCGCAGTAGGGCAAAAAGTCCAAGAGCAGGTAATACTGATCCGGCTCATGCCAGGCGGCGCCGATGGTCAGCGAGTCGTACAACTCCCGGAACATACCGGTTTTCCCGTCGGAGAAGGTGCCGTCCACCAGCGTTTCCACCACCCGGCGGATCCGGGGATTTTCCCGTAGAATCTTTTCCGGATCATACTGCGTTAACGCCGCCAGTTCTTCCACCGTTGCGCCGAAGATGTAGTTGTTTTCCTGCCCTGCCTGCTCCACAATCTCGATGTTGGCGCCGTCCAGCGTTCCCAGCGTCACCGCGCCGTTTAACATAAACTTCATGTTGCCGGTGCCGGAGGCCTCGGTGCCGGCGGTGGAAATCTGCTCGGAAACATCCGCCGCGGGAATTAGCTTTTCCGCGTAGGACACATTGTAATTTTGCACAAACAGCACCTGAATCCGGTCTTTGGTATCCGGATCGTTGTTGACCAGCCGGGCGATCTCGTTTACATACTTAATGACCCCTTTGGCGCGGTAATAGCCCGGCGCCGCCTTGGCTCCGAACAAAAAGACCGTCGGGGACCAATCGGTCAGGCTGCCGTCCTTGAGCGAGAAATAGATATCCAGGATGGAGAAGGCGTTGAGCAGCTGCCGTTTGTACTCATGCAGCCGCTTGGCCTGGATGTCGAATAAAAAGTCCGGATCCAGCCGCACCCCTTCCTGTTTTTTTATGAAATCACACAGCTGCGCCTTTTTCTGCCGCTTTATCTCGGCAAAGCGTCTTAACACCGACTCGTCCTGGGCATAATCCGCCAGACGGCGGATCCGGGAAAGATCCGTCTGCCAGCCGTCGCCGCAAAACTCGGTGACCAGCGCCGACAGTTCCAGATTGCACAGGGCCAGCCAGCGGCGCTGGGTAATACCGTTGGTCTTGTTCTGGAACCGGTCTGGATACAGACGGTACCAGTCGGCCAGGGCGCTGTTTTTCAAAATTTCGGTATGGATGCGCGCCACGCCGTTGACCGTATGGCCCGCAAAAATCGCCATACGGGCCATATGGATGGTCCCCTTGTCTATGATGCGGTAAACCTCCCTCTTTTCTGGCGGGATCCCCCGAGCGGCCAGCTGCCGCATCAGGCCGTTTTGCAAAAGCACCACATAAGGGTAAACCTCTGGCAGGACCGAGCAGAACAAAGTCGTGCTCCATTTTTCCAGCGCCTCGGCCATAATGGTGTGGTTGGTGTAGGAAAAGGTCTTCTGGACCACCGCGAACGCCTCTTCAAAGGAAAGCAGGTGCTCCTCCATTAAAAGGCGCAGCAGTTCGGGGATGGCTACGGTGGGATGGGTGTCGTTTAGCTGGACCGCGTAACAGTCCCCAAACCGGGAAAAATCCTCGCCGTATTCCGCCGCGTACCGGCGGACCAGCGTCTGCATGGTGGCGCTGGAGAAAAAGTACTGCTGCTTGAGCCGCAGCCGTTTGCCCTCGTCGGTATCGTCGTTGGGATACAAAACGGCGGATATATCCTGCGCCCGATTCTGCTGGCGTACCGCCTCGTCGTATTCCTGACGGTTAAACCGGTCGAAATCAAATTCTTCCACCGCTTCGGCCTGCCACAGCCGCAGGGTGTTGACCGTCCCCTCCCCGTAGCCGATCACCGGCATGTCGTAGGGCACCGCCCGGACCGTTTGGTCCCCGAAGCGGACCAGCACCGTTTCCTCCTCCCGGCGAATACTCCACGGATCGCCAAAGCGCATCCAATCGTCCGCCGCTTCCTTTTGGAAGCCGTTTTCAAACCGCTGGCGAAACAACCCATACCGGTAGCGGATACCGAAGCCGTCCAGCGGCAGGCGGTGGGTCGCGGCGGAATCCAGAAAACAGGCGGCCAGCCGCCCTAAGCCGCCGTTGCCCAAGGCGTCGTCCTCAATCTGCTCAAAAACCGCCGGGTCGATCCCGTGGGACTGTAAAAATTGCCCGCAGCGCTCCAAAAGGCCCAGGTTCATCAGGTTGCTGTAGATAAGCCGCCCCAGCAAAAATTCCGCCGACAGATAGCAGGCTCGCTTTTGGCCCGGCTGTTTTTTCCAGCGAGGCAGGGTCTCGGCCATCGCCGCCTTGGAAACCGCCTGATAAAGCTGTTTAACGCTGGCCGTCTCGGGAGTAACCCCCTGTTCCAGCGCCAAAATTGTCTCGATTTGCTTTTCAAAATCCTGCAAGCAGGATCCCTCCTTCCTATCTGTCGTAAAGCTTGACCAATTCTTCTATCCGGTCGGCTAAGCCGCCGGCCAGCTGCCCCGGAACCAGCCGCCAGCACCAATTCCCGCCCAGGGTGGACGGGGTGTTGATGCGGGCTTCATTGCCGAGGCCCAAAAAATCCTGCAGCTGGAAAATCACCGTATCCGCGCAGCTGGCATAGCCCGCTCGGATCAGCTCCCAGGGGATCTGGGCGTTGCGGGAAACATTCAGGTACCGGCGGGCAAATTGCAGCATCCTCCGCTTTTGGCCCGGCCCGAAAAAGCCGGCCAGAGTTTCGTTGTCGTGGGTGCCGCCATAGACCACCGTATTCTTTTCGAAATGGCAAGGCAGATATTCGTTGGCGCTGGTGCTGTCGAAGGCGAATTCCATCAGCTTCATGCCCGGATAGCCACTTTTTCTAAGAAGCCTGCGCACCGGCGGCGTGACGACGCCAAGATCTTCGGCGATGATTCTTTTGCCGCCCAGCGCCGGGGTAATAGCGCTCAACAGCTTTTCGCCGGGACCGGGCATCCAGCGGCCATTCATGGCGGTTTTCTCTCCCGCCGGGATGGAATAGTAGTTGACGATGCCGATAAAATGGTCGATGCGGATCAAATCGTACCACCCGGCGCTGGCGGCCATCCGCTTTTTCCACCAGTCAAAACCGTCCGCCTCCATGGCGCGCCAGTCATACAAAGGATTTCCCCAAAGCTGCCCGGTGGCGGAAAACAGATCCGGCGGCACACCGGCTACCGCCAGAGGCCGGCGGCTTTTGTCCATCTGGAACAAGGAGGTATTGGCCCAGACGTCGGCGCTATCCATCGACACATAGATGGGGATGTCGCCGATGATCTGCACTCCCTTCCCGTTTGCGTAGGCTTTAAGCTTCTGCCACTGGGTAAAAAACAGGTACTGGACATACTGCCAGAAAGCTGTCTGTTCCTTCAGCCGCTCCCGGCATTTCTGCAAGGCGGCAGGCTCTCGCAGGCGAATCTCCTCCGGCCAGGACTGCCACGACAGGCCGTCGAAGGAATCTTTGAGCGCCATAAACAAAGCGTAATCCTCCAGCCAGAACCGGTTTTCCTCGTAGAAGGAGCCAAAGGCCGGGTCCTTCTGCCAACCGCTGCGGGACCAGGCCTTTTTAAGCACCTCGAAGCGGTTTTTGTAAAGCTTTGCGTAATCCACCCAATCGGGCCTTTCGCCCCAATCCGGCGCTTTTGCCTCCGACTGGCGAAGAAGTCCGTCTTCCACCAGCGTTTGCAAATCGATGTAGTAGGGGCTACCCGCAAAGGCGGAAAAGCTTTGATAGGGACTGTCGCCGTATCCGGTGGGACCTAAGGGAAGCACCTGCCAATAGCTTTGCCCCGCCGCCGCCAGAAAGTCCACAAAGTCATAGGCCGCCTTTCCCAAAGAGCCGATCCCGTAATCGGACGGCAGGCAGGACACCGGCAGCAGGATGCCGGCGCCGCGACCCAAGGGTTTTTGTTTTTTCACTTTTTTTAAGCACCGTCCCTTCCAAAAAGGATGCCCTTTCATCGGTTTTTCGCCAAAAAACCGATGAAGAATATAAAGATATCATACTCCACAAAAGGGCTTGCGTCAAACCGGAAAAAGGAAAATTTTTACCCCTTTACCGCGCCGGACATCACCCCTTTGATAATATACTTTTGGCAGGTCAAATAAAAGACGACGATGGGGATAATCGCCAGAATCAGCATGGCCATCAAGGCGCCCATATCCCGGGAGCCGTAGCCGCCCTGCAAATACTGCACCGCGATGGGGATGGTCCGATACCGGCTGCCGATGACGAGGTAGGGCAGCAGGTAGTCGTTCCAAATCCACATGGCGTTTAAAATCGCCACCGTAACCGAGGTGGGCTTGAGAATCGGGAAAACCACGAGAAAAAAGGTCTGTAAGGGGCGGCAGCCGTCGATAGCGGCAGCCTCTTCGATTTCCAACGGGATGGATTTGAGAAACCCGCTGTACAAAAACACCGATAGTCCGGAGCCGAAGCCCAGATACAAAAGGATAATGCCCAAAGGGTTATCCAGATGCAGAAGGTTGGCAATTTTGGACATGGTAAACATCACCATCTGAAACGGCACGATCATACTGAAGACAAACAGGTAATACAAAGCGCTGGTTCCCCGGGTCTTTACCCGCACAAGATACCAGGCGGTCATGGCGGTAAAAAGCACAATGGCCGCCACCGAGCAGACGGTGATAAACAAAGAATAGCCGAAGGCGGAGAAAAATCCCACCTTCTCGACGCCGTTTTTATAATTGTCAAGCCCTGAGAAGGTCAGAGCGTTTGGCAGGGAGAAGGGCGCGTCGGAAATATAAAACTGGCCTTTAAAGGAGTTTATAAGGACCAGGAAAAGGGGGAACAGAAAAATCAGGGATATGGCCCCCAGCAAAAGGGAAAGGAGCCATCCGTTTTTTTGTTTTGCCGGTTTTTTCACTGTTCCACCTCCCTTTTGCGGGTCAGCCAAAGCTGGAAAAAGGCGATGGCCGCCACCAAAAGAAAAAAGAGCACCGCTTTTGCCTGCCCCACGCCCTCGTCGCCGATTCGGCCGTAGAAGGTATTGTAGATATCCAGCGCCAGCATGGCCGTTTTTTTCATGGGTGCGCCGGCGGTCAGGGCAAAGTTCTGGTCAAACAGCTTAAAGGAGTTGGTCAGCGTTAAAAAGGTACAGATGGTAACCGACGGCATGATCATCGGAATCGTAACGTGCCAAAGCTTCTGCCAGGGAGACGCGCCGTCGATCTGCGCAGCCTCCAGCACGTCGCCCGGCAAATTTTGCAGCCCCGCAATGTAAATAATCATCATATAGCCGATCATCTGCCAGTTCATCAGCGCGACCAGTCCCCAAAAGCCGTAGCGGGGATCGTAGGTGATATCGACCCCCGCGCCCAAGAGAAGCCCGTTGATCATCAGCTGCCAGATGTACCCTAAGACGATGCCGCCGATTAAATTGGGCATAAAAAAGACGGTCCGAAACAGGTTGGTTCCCCGGAATCCCCGGGTTAAAAGCAGCGCCAACGAGAAGGCCAAAAGGTTTACGGTGAGGACGGACACAACGGTAAAGGCCACCGTAAACCACAAAGCGTTGAGAAAATCCCCGTTGTCGGTAAAGGCCCTAAAGTAATTGTCCAGGCCGACCCAGCGGGTATTGGAGACGGTGGTAAACTGGGTAAAGGACAAATATAAGCCGAACACAAACGGAACCAAAAAAGCGATCAAAAAACAAATCCCTGTTGGGAACAGAAAAACCACGGCGTATTTTTGCAGACTTTTTTGCATATCGCACCCCTCCTTACTGATTGGAATCGCAAAACCAGAGCCGGACCAAAAGCGCCGAAGGGGAGATCAGCGGCTGGCGCTTTCGCTTTTCCAGTCACTTACCACCTGCTCGACGACACCATCCCACTCCAGGTTTCCCTGGGCGTATTGCAGCAATGCGCCGCCGAAATGGTCCTTAAAGGTCTGGCTGGGGAACAGAGTAAAGTTCCACGGGATATTTTCGGCGTCCTCCCGGTTCATCCAGCGGGCAACCTCCCTAGCCAGCGGGTCGTCCGGCGACTCGCCGGCGGAAAAGGTATCGAACGGTGCGATAAATTTAAGCTTTTCGGTTACAAACTTCTTGCCGGTATCCGAGGAAAAAAGCCAGTAGATAAAATCCGCCGCCCGCTTCTGGTCCTCGGGGCTGGCTTTGGCGTTGATGCAGAAAAAGTTTTCGGTGCCAATGCAAAGGCCCTGATTGTCCTCCCCTTCTGCGCCGGTGTAGATGGGCAAAAACCGGATGTCCTCTTCTTTTATGGTGTTGCCCTCCACCTCCTTGATATCATTCCAGGCCCAGTTGCCGTTTTGGACCATGGCGCACCGGCCCAGGGCAAATTCCGCCATGGAGTCCATCACCTGTTTGGTGCCCAGACGCTTTCGCTCGGAAACGGCGTTGTCCAGGTAAAGATCGAAGATGTTTTTAAAATTCTCCGCAAAGGAAAATTGGATTTCCTTCGTCCCTTCGCCGGTTAGATCTACCTCATTTTCCTCCCACTCATAGGTGATGGGAATATTGGCCAGATGGGTATGCCAGCGCCAGTCCTCGCCGGGCTTTAGCGAGGTGCTGGCAAAGACCCCGTCGATTCCCAGCTGCTCTTTTTTGGCGGTCATATCCTCCACCACCTCCCGCAGCTTGGAAAAGCTGTTGATCTCCCCGGCGGAACGGGCCTTCGCACCGTCCATACCAAAATATTTTTCCATAATAGCGTTGTTGTAGATGATGCCGTACCCCTCTACCACATAGGGGATGCCGTACACCCTCCCCTCGCTGGTTATGGCCAGGCTTTTGTCCTTCAGGTGCTGGTACAGCTGGGTATCGCTTAAATCAGCGCAGTAGTCCTTCCAGTTTAAATAGCCCAACGGGCCGTTGATCTGGAACAGCGTGGGCGCGTCGGACTTGGCCATCTCCGATTTGAGCGTCTGCTCATAGGTTCCGGAAGCGGCTGTCACCACCCGCAAGGATACGCCTGTCTCTTTTTGATAGGCGCCGGCAATTTCGTCGTAGATTTCTGCCACCTCCGGCTTAAAATTCAGATAATAAACGGATTCCTCCTTGGGGTTCGCAGTGTTGGTTCCACTGCATCCGGCCGCCGTCAGCAAAAGGCAAAATACAGTGGTAATCGCTGTCAGCTTTTTCATAAACGTCCTCCTTTTTGTAATTCGTAAAACGGGAAGTTCGATGGTCCTTGCGCACCCTTTTGGGTCCAAAGCCCCGCGTAAAAACACGGACAATTTCGAAAAATAGTATATGTTTTCCGCCGCCGTTTATCCTGAAAAACCAGTGTCTATTTTACAAAAAACGTTTTATCCCGCCGCAAATTCTGCTATAATGGTTTTATCAAAAAAGCAGCCGAGAAAGGAAGATCAAAATGCAGATCAAGACTGTCGAAAAAAACCATACCCTTTGCGCAATCATCCAAGGAAGCGGCGTTTTCGTAACCGACGTCCAATCGGCTCTGGACCTGATGATGCGCGCAAAATATGAATTGAAAACCAAGAATATCGTTCTGGCCAAAGAACAAATTGCAGAGGATTTCTTTGTTCTCAGCACCGGTCTTGCCGGAGAGATTTTGCAAAAGTATGTCAACTACGGCGGTCGTATCGCGATTTATGGGGACTACTCTCATTACACAAGCAAACCGCTGAAGGATTTTATATATGAAAGCAACAAAGGTCATGATGTCTTTTTCACCGCGACGGAGGACGAGGCAATCGACATGCTCACCCGGTAGGACTTTATCCCACAAAACTGGCGGCAAAGCTTTCTTTTATCTTGGCCTTTTCTGGCGCAACAAAAAGGAGGAACAAACATGTATATTACCCCTATGCACGATGAGGCGCCGCTGACCGGCGGCAAGGAAGAGGGCTTTTTGCTGGAGCAGATCGCCCAAAACAGTCAAATAGCGGCCGAGGCGGCCCAAAAGCGGCTTTTTCTTTCCAAGATCCAGCTGGGACTGACAGCGTTTTTGGCCGTATGCGCCCTTTTGGCGCTGCTTTTATGGGGGCCCGGACTGCACCGCACTTTAAAAAAGGCCGACCGGGTATTCGACAATCTGGATTCTTTGAGCGCCCAACTGGTCGATGCGGATCTTCCCGGGCTGCTGGCCAATATTGACCGTTTGACCCAGATGGATCAAAGCAGCTTAGAGGCGATGGAAAAGGCGGCGCAGCTGCTGGAAAAAATCGATGCGGACCGTTTAAACGAGGCCATCGCCGATCTGCAAAAAGCGATGGCTCCTTTGGCCAAGCTGTTTGGGTGACAATCCGCCCAAAGGCAGGGGGGTTACAAAAATCTGCCGCGCCGCCGGCAACAGCCCAAACGGGTCCTGTTGTTTGGATGTGCAAAGGGCGGCTTCTTTTAATAGCTTTAGAGAAAATATATTGTACAGTCTTTTTCTGTCAATTTATGCTATACTGAGACAATTAATAGTGTCCTACAACCGCAGAGTCCGCAGGAAAAAACAGGGCTTTTGAGGAGGTGTTACAAAAGATGTAGGGCGGTTGTGGCTCCTTTAAATCTTTCTATTGTAAATACAGAAAACTTAACAATGAGTAGCGGGATTGGCAATACATTTACGTTTTGGAGGTAGTGTAGTTGCCACAGCAAAGAAAAATTTTGATTGCAGACAATGACCGAGAATTTCTTCTGGCCTGTCAGGACGCCTTTTCTATTTTAGGAATGCAGACGGGTTTTCTGCCCAAACACGGACAGATGCTTTTTGACTCGATTGAAAAAGAACGGCCTGACCTGGTGATCTGCCCGATTTTTATGGCTTATTGTGACGCGGTTCAGATTATGGAGCGGCTGCGCGCCGGCAGCGCAGATCCCTGCCCGGCTTTTATCGCTCTTTCCTCTTCTGATAACGAGATTCTTTTCGACCGTTTTTTGTCCGCCGGCGGCGCTTATGTGTTTATTAAACCTGTCGACGCCACCGCGCTGGCCGAATATGTCTGCCGTTATCTGGATTTGCAGGATCAGAAAAACCGCCTTCTTCGTCTGGATTTTTCTTCGCCGCCGGATTTTTCCTGCAAGGCGGCGGATCTTTTAACCACCATCGGTGTACCGGCCCATCTAACGGGGTATCATTACATCAAGATGGGGCTGACGCTGCTTTTTGAAAATCCGGCGCGTTTTCCCTACGGGAACAAGGGGCTGTATCAGGCCATTGCGGAAAAGGCCCACAGCAGCTACCGCTGCGTGGAACGGAACATCCGCACGGCGGTGGAATCGGCCTTTGACCGGGGCGACTGGGAAATTCTCGCGAAACTTTTCGGCTCTTCTGTCAGCCGGAAAACCGGAAAGCCAAGCAATTTTCAGTTTATCGCCACTTTATACGAATACCTGTCTCGGGATGACCGCGCCGCCCGGTGTGTAAACCGCTGAAAACGATTTACAAACTTTTCATAAAATAGATTCGGTTCGTTTTTATTTTCCTCATGAATTATCTATATCCAACAGCTATACTAAAGTTGTTCGGCAGTATGGAGAAAATCCGGTGCCGCAACAGCAATGATTCTCGAAAATTCATGAACCTCCTCTCAAAAAAGCGGCCGCAAAGCGGCTGTTTTTTTGTGCTTTTTTCTGGTTGGATCGCAAAAAACAGAGGTTTTTTGCCCTTTCCCTTCTTTACACATCCATAGAAATTATGTTAGAATACAAAATATTATTAAAATATGCTCTAAAACGTATGAGGAGGCAAGAAAAATGGACGAGCAGAACACGGCGCGGCAGCCCGAAGCGGAACTGTCCGAAATCCTGCGGGTCCGGCGGGAAAAGCTGACCGCACTGCGCCAGGCCGGGCGGGACCCCTTTGTGGAAACCACTTATGATGTGGATGCCTGCGCAAAAGACATCAACGAAAATTTCGACGAGTATGAAGGAAAACAGGTTTCCGTCGCCGGGCGGATTCTGTCCAAACGGGGCATGGGAAAATCCGGCTTTATTGATATTCAGGACCACAGCGGCCGCATCCAGTCCTATGTACAGAAGGACCGCTTAGGGGATGAGGAGTACGAATGGTTTAAAAAATATGACATTGGAGATATTATCGGCATCAAAGGCGAGGTGTTCCGCACCCAGAAAGGGCAGATTTCCATTCGGGCCCATCAGGTGAAGCTTCTGTCCAAATCGCTTCTGCCGTTGCCGGAAAAATGGCATGGGCTGAAGGATACGGAGTTGCGCTATCGCCAGCGGTATGTGGACTTGATCGTAAATCCCGAGGTGAAAAAGGCCTTTGTCATGCGCTCCCAGTTTATCCGGCACATCCGCCACTATCTGGATGCGCTGGGCTATATCGAGGTGGAAACGCCGGTGCTCAGCACCATCGTAGGCGGCGCGGCGGCGCGGCCGTTCATCACCCACCACAACACGCTGGATCTGGACATGTACATGCGCATTGCCACCGAGTTGCCTTTAAAGCGGCTGATTGTAGGCGGTATGGACCGGGTGTACGAAATTGGCCGTCTTTTCCGCAACGAAGGAATCGACACCAAGCACAATCCGGAATTTACAACGATTGAACTTTATCAGGCTTACGCCGATTTCCACACCATGATGGATATCGCCGAAGGGATCCTCTCCTCCGCCGCCATGGAACTTCACGGCACCTATCAGCTGCAATGGCTGGGTGAAACGGTGGATCTGACCCCCGGTTGGCGCCGTTTGACCATGGCCGACGCGGTGAAGGAATATGCCGGAGTTGATTTTAACGCCATCTCTGACGACGCCCAGGCGGTAGAGGCGGCGCGTTCTATCGGCGTCGAACTGCCGGAAGCGGCAGAAAAGACCTGGGGCAATGCGCTGTACGCCTGCTTTGACCAGAAGGTGGAGGAAAAGCTGATCGAGCCAACTTTTATCACCATGTATCCGGTGGAGGTTTCCCCGCTGACCAAGCGCAGTCCCACCGATCCCCGGCTGACCGAGCGATTCGAACTGTTTATCTGCCACAGCGAAATGGCCAACGCCTATTCGGAGTTAAACGATCCCATCGACCAGCGTTACCGCTTTGAAAAGCAGTTAGAGCAGCGGGAGCGCGGAGACGATGAGGCCGAGATGCTGGACGAGGATTTTCTCACCGCCATGGAATACGGTATGCCGCCCACCGGCGGCATGGGCATGGGCATCGACCGCTGCGTCATGCTTTTAACCGGCGCCGACAGCATCCGGGACGTGCTTTTATTTCCCACGATGAAGCCGCTGGATTGAATAAGTCTCTAATCCCATCTGTATAGGCACTGACAGAACGAAACAGAGGGTGCTTGCACCACAAGTTACGCCAATCAAAGCAAGAGAACGAGGAAAAATAAAATCCACAAAAAAGGGGACCTGAAAAAAGGTTCTCTTTTTTTGTGGATTCTCTATGAAAACCGGCGCTCCAAATTATTATAAAAAACTTTAACAAACTGCGGTTGGAGCCCTTCCCGAACTGTCTTTAATGATCGATAAAGAGTTTGAAAAGTTAAGCGAGACCACAGAAACAGGAAAAATGTTCTGACAACGACCAATCACTAAAACACAGGCAGACACCAGATGAAAGATTCCCCGGCTATTCTATTTTCATATAGGTCAGTAAGCGATGCAAGAAGGGGTAACAAACAGGAAAAGAAAGTACCGTGCGGTGACTGCAATCGCAAACCGCCGATACGCCTTGATCCGTTTAGGAGTTTAACAATCTTCGAGATACTCCCTTTTTCCTATCGCTATTTTTCCAGACGCACAGCCATGCCGTTTCCCAACGGCTTGCTGGTTCTGTAGATTACCTGGCCGCCGTTGGGAAAATAGGTCAACGCCACCTGGCCGCCGGCAACCTCTTCCGCCGCCGCATGACACTCTTCCGCGTAAT
>CAJTQM010000004.1 GCA_910578255.1 uncultured Oscillospiraceae bacterium | reverse complement strand
CCATGCCCTTTACCGCCGAAATCCCGATGCGAAGCCCGGTAAAGGAGCCGGGGCCGGTGGAAACCGCAAACCGATCCACCTGGGACAATTCCCGGCCGCAGCTGGCAAAAAGGCTTTGAACCATCGGCAGGATCGTCTGGCTGTGGGTCAGCTTTACATTGACAAAGCTTTCCCCTACAAGCCGCTCATCCTCCCACAGCGCGGCGGAGGCCGCCACTGCGGAGGTATCCATTCCCAGCATCAGCAAAAGCGCTCATCCCCTTCTACCGTGATGCGCCGCCGGGCGTCATCCAGCCGCTCAAAGCGCACCTGGATCGCCTGATCCGGCAAGGCGCCCTCGATGTTCTCGCTCCATTCAATGGCCAGAATCGCCCCTGTATCCAGGTAGTCGAAAAAGCCGGTGGAGTACAGATCGTCCAGCGAAGTGACCCGGTACATATCGAAATGGTACAGCTTCGGCTGGGTCCCGTATTCATGCACCAGCGAAAAGGTCGGACTGGACACCTCGTCCTGTCCGCCCAGACCCCGGGCAAGCCCCCGGACAAAGGTGGTTTTGCCCATTCCCAGGCCTCCGAAAAAGGCCAGAATGTCGTCCGGACGCAAAAGCCGCGCCAATTCCTGCGCAAAGCTTTCCGTCTCCTGTGCGCTGGCGGTAACGATTGATCGCATAAATAAAGCTGCCTCTCTTTTTAGAATAGCCCTTTGATATGGCCCTGCGCGTCCACATCGATCTGGCAGGCGGCAGGCGCTTTGGGCAGACCGGGCATTGTCATAATATCGCCGGACATCACAACGATAAAGCCCGCGCCGGCGGACAGCTTTACATCCCGCACATTGACAGTGAAACCAGTGGGCCGGCCCAGCTTTGTCGGATCGTCGGACAAAGAATACTGAGTTTTGGCCACGCAGACCGGCAGGTCCGCCTTGCCCAGCGCCTCAATGTCCCGGATAGCTTTTTCCGCCTTGGGCGCATAGGCCACATCCTTGCCGCCGTAAATTTCGGTGACAATGGTCTGAATCTTCTCTTTGATCGGCGCCTTTTCATCGTATAAAAGCTTAAATTCCGAAGGCTGCTCACAGGCATTGACCACCTTGTGGGCCAAATCCACCGCGCCTTCGCCGCCCTTGGCAAACACCTCGGACAGGGAGTACTCCACCCCCAGGCGCTGACAGCACTGGGCCAGCACCGCGATTTCCTCTTCGGTATCGGTTAAAAAGCGGTTGATGGCAACAACCACCGGCACCCCGTATTTGCGCATATTTTCCACATGCGCTTCCAGATTGACTAAGCCTTTTTCCAGCGCCGGTACATTTTCCTCGGCAACCTGCGCCTTCGGTACGCCGCCGTTATATTTTAACGCCCGCAGCGTTGCCACAATCACAATGCAGGAGGGCGCCAGGCCCGCGTAGCGGCACTTGATGTCCAAGAACTTTTCCGCGCCCAAATCAGAGCCGAAGCCCGCCTCGGTGATGCAGTAGTCGGCCATCTTCAAGGCCAGCTTGGTGGCGCGCACCGAGTTGCAGCCGTGGGCGATGTTGGCGAAGGGCCCGCCGTGCATCAGCGCCGGGGTGTTCTCCAGCGTCTGGACCAGGTTGGGCTTTAACGCGTCCTTTAAAAGGGCTGCCATCGCCCCATGGACCTGCAGATCCCGGGCGTAAACCGGCTGATTGCCATAAGTGTAGGCGACCAGAATCGAACCCAGCCGCTCCTTGAGATCCTCTAAATCCGAGGCCAGACACAAAATCGCCATCACCTCGCTGGCAACGGTGATCTGGAACCCATCCTCCCGCGGTACGCCGTTAACCTTGCCGCCCAGACCGACGTTGACAAACCGCAGCGCCCGGTCGTTCATATCCAAGCAGCGCTTAAAGAGAATCCGCCGCTGGTCGATTCCCAGTGCGTTGCCCTGCTGCAGATGGTTGTCGATCATGGCGCACAAAAGATTGTTCGCCGCCGTGATGGCGTGCATATCCCCGGTAAAATGCAGATTGATGTCCTCCATGGGCACCACCTGGGAATAACCGCCGCCGGCTGCGCCGCCCTTTATGCCAAACACCGGACCCAACGACGGTTCGCGCAGCGCGATAATCGCATTTTGGCCGATTTTTTCCATCGCCTGCCCCAGTCCCACCGACGTGGTGGTTTTTCCTTCTCCGGCCGGCGTTGGATTAATGGCGGTAACCAGCACCAGCTTGCCGTCCGGCTTGTCCTTCAAACGGGAAAAAATATCCTCGGAAAGCTTTGCCTTATACCGTCCGTACGGCTCTAACTCCTCCGGGAGGATGTGGAGTTTCTGGGCAATTTCGGTGATCGGAAGCATTTTTGCGCCCTGCGCAATTTCGATATCGCTTAGCATGTTTTTCTCACCTTTCCTTTTTTCTGCCGCATACCGCCGCTGGGACAGCAGGGCATACACCGGCTGACATAGAGTATCGCTGCCGTTTTGTTCCGGCCGTACCGCAAAAGCAGCACACCGGCCATAAGAATCCGGCCAACAACAGCTTTGTCGTTATTATACCATGAAGGCGAAGCCGACCATGGTATAATGGGCCAGCCCGTAGGGCGGCCATCGAAATCTAGGTATAATAACGGCTTTGCCGCTATTATACCATATTTTTTATAAAGACTTCAATTCTTTTTCCGATTCCGTTGGTTTCGGGCAAAACTTGTGGTATACTAAGGGCATTCTACCGCATCTTTTTTGCAACAAATTCCCGATGGTTTTCGTTTTATAGATATGCAAAACCTTTCCTAATAAAAAGGAGCAAGAAAGTGAAAAAAATTTGGCGCAGCCTTATCCGCTATTTTAAAGAGACGGATAAAATCCTCCTTCTTTTATGCTTTATCTGTTCTGCCGTCAGCGTTTTGCTGATGTGCGGCATCCACAATTCCGGCATGGCTACGATCCGCGCGGTCCAGATGCAGATCATCACCTCGCTTTTGGGTCTTGCCGCCGCCATGATCATCTCAAGCTTTGACTATCGCTTTTTGTCCAAGCTTTGGAAGCTTTATTATCCGGTCTGTATCGGCCTTGTCATTTTGACCTATTTCTTCGGCGAACAGCGGGTGGAATCGGTGGATGACAAAGCATGGCTTCCCATTCCCTTTGTAGGAATCAACTTTCAACCGTCGGAACTTTTGAAGATCGCCTTTATTTTGACCTTTGCGCTGCACCTGGAAAAGGTGGGCGACGGAATCAAGGAGTTAAAACACCTGGTTTTTCTGTGTATCCACGGCGCCATCCCCTGCCTGCTCATCCATTTGCAGGGGGACGACGGCACCGCGCTGATCTTTCTTTTTATCTTTTTGTCCATGCTTTTTTCCGCGGGTATCCAGTGGCGCTATATCGTCATCGCAGGTTCAGCCCTGATCATCGCCGCGCCGCTGGCCTGGCTGTATCTATTAAGCAGCGACCAAAAACTTCGTATACTGGCGCTGTTCATTCCGGATCTTGATACAAACGGGATTTTATACCAACAGTATAACGCCAAGATCGCCATTGGGTCCGGCGGCAGTTTCGGCGAGGGACTGTTTATCGGCGAGCATGTGTATGTGCCGGAAATCCATAACGATTTTATTTTTTCCTTTATCGGTCAATCCCTGGGCTTTGTGGGCTGTATGTCGGTGATTCTTCTTTTGTTTTTGATCTGTGTGCGGCTGCTGGGCTTTTCGCGCAAAGCCAACGACCTGCTGGGCGGCTTTATCTGCGTGGGCGTTTTCGCCACCATCGCCTTCCAGAGCATTGTCAACATCGGCATGAATATAAGCATCCTGCCGGTGATCGGCGTGACCCTTCCCTTTTTTAGCTACGGCGGAACCTCCGTAACCACCCTTTATATGGGAATCGGCCTTGCGCTGAGCGTTTATATCCACAATAAAGAGCATCTGTTTTTAGACGATTGATCCATCCTTTTCATCGAATCCGATCCCGGCCCAAACCAGGCTGTCTTCTACAGGGAGGACGGCCTGGTTTTATTGTCTGTCCCGATCCTCCGGCGCGGCCTTTTCTTCCTTCGCAAGCACGCCGGTCAGGTCAAACGCAGGGATATAGCTGCTTTGAGCGGAGGACAATTCCTGCAAAAAGCCGTCCTCGATTCCCTGGGAAAACAGATACCCCTCCACCTCGTCATATTCCTTTTGATACAGCGTTCGGTTTAGACCGGGAAAATCCACCGCCCGGCCACAGGGAACGTATTGGCTCATCAGACTAAATAAAACCATCCCGGGGGAAAAGGTGTCCGCAATCCAGTCGATCACCCGCTTGCTGTTCCCGGTTTCCCCCGGCAGAATCAGATGGCGGATTAAAACGCCGCGGCGAAGCAACCCGTCTTCGTCCAGCTGATAGGGACCGGTCTGGCGCACCATCTCCAAAATGGCGGCGCAGGCCCGCTCGAAATAATCCGGCGCGCCGGAATACCGGGCCGCCAGACGGTTGTCGGCATATTTTAAATCCGGCAGATAAATCTGCACCTTTCCCTCTAAAAGGCGCAGTGATTCCACCGATTCATAGCCGCCGCAGTTGTAGACCACCGGAACCGGCAGCGGCTTTTTCAGCGATTGGGCAACCGCCCGTACAAAATGGGTCGGATTGACCAGATTGATGTTGTGGGCTCCCTGGGCGATCAATTCGCCGTAAATCTGCCGCAGCCGTTCTACACTGACCGGACGGCCGAAATTCTCCGCGCTGATCGCGTAATTCTGGCAGAAGACACACCGCAGCGAGCAGCCGCTAAAGAATACGGCGCCAGAGCCTCCAAAGCCGCTGATACAGGGCTCTTCGCCAAAATGCAGCGCCGCCCGGGCGATCACCGGGGTAAGGGGCATGGCGCAAACGCCGGTTTCTCCCTCTTGTTCACAGGAAACAGGGCGGTTTACCCCGCAGCGCCGGGGGCAGTCATAACAAGCCGCCATTTTAAACATCCTCCTTAAAATGAAACGGGTATATAAGTTTACTATAAAGGATTATAGCACAAATGAGCCGGCCGTGAATCCCTGTCAATGGGCAAAAAGCGTTTTCAGATACTGGGAAAAACGAATGCCTAAAAAGGACAGGCACAACAGAAAAATGGTAAACGCAAAAAGCACGCTGGCCAAAACGGGCCAAACGGACGGCAATCCGCTCTGCGAGAGAAAAGTCAGCAGCAGTCTGGCCGCAAAGCCCGCCGCCGCGCCAGAAAGAAGCGGGGTGACAAACCAGTTTTTCCATTGGATTTTTATTTTCGCCCCCCGGATGACCCAGTAAAAATTCATCGCCACCCCCGCCAGTTCGCTGCCGATACAGGCCAGGGCATAGCCGCCGATTCCCATTGTGCCAACCGTCATCCAGGTGAAGACGATTTCGCTGATCCCGGTGACCACAATGCTGATAGAAGCCTGCTTTTGCATACCGATGCCGTTGAGTATGCTGCCGGTGGTAATATGGTAAAAGGTCAAAGCCGCCGCCGCGGACAAAGAAAGCAGGTGTTCTCCCGCCAGGGGATTTTTGTAAATCAGCTGAGCCAGCGGCTTTCCCACCGGCAGCATCACCGCCAAAGACGCCGCGGTCAGTATGCCGGTGACCTGAATCGCCTTTCCCGCCTTTCGCCGGGTCTGGGCCTCGCTGCCTTTTGCGCTGTACTGGGAAAATCGCGGCAGCAGCACGGTGTTCAGCGGATGGATAAAGGCGGTGGGCAGCATTAAAAGCGGCATGGTCATTCCAACCATCACCCCAAAGCTGGACATGGCTTCCTGGGCGGAGGCCCCAGCCGCAATCAGCCGATTGGGGATTAAAACGGTGGTGGCGCTGGACAAAAAATTGTTGAGCAGTCCCGCCGAGGAAACCGGTACGGCGATGGCTGCCACCTTTCGAAACATTCCCTTGGGGATTTTTGCGCCGCCTAACCGCCGGGGCAAAAGGGAGCGGCCGGCCTTTTTGTAAAACAGCAGCAAAATCACAACGCTGAACACTTCGCTGATGACCATTCCCAAAACGATCATGGCGGTGGCGGCCCCCGGGTCGGACGGGCACAAAAGCAGCAGCAGTCCCAGTCCCGCGATGGTGCGGACCAGCTGTTCGGTCAACTCCGACACAATCGGCGGCAGGATATATTTGATCCCGTGAAAGCAGGATTTAAAGATGTTTTCAAATCCTGTTAAAAACAGACAGGGCAAAAGCAGTAGCAGCGCCCCCTTGATCTTTTTTTCCCCCAGCACCACTCCCGCAAGAAAATCCGGAAACAGACAAACCGGTATGGCGGCGCAGGCGAACAGACACAAAAACACCAGCTGGGCAAACCGAACGGTTCCCCGTACGCCGGCGGCGTCTTTTGCCGCCTGATATTGGGCGCACAGCCGCGAAACCGCTAAGGTAAGCCCGGACATGGTAAAGGACATAATCACCGAATAGGCGGGCATAATCAGCTGATACATTCCCATAACCTGAGCGCCGCCAAACCGGCTTAAGCCGATTCGGTACAAAAATCCGATCAGCTGTAGCCCGATAGACGAAAGGCACAGAAAAAAAGCGTTATAAAAAACCGACTGTTTCCCAATTTTCATAAAGTGACCCTCCATACAGCCAGTTTATGAAAGCAATCGAAATTTAAGACTTGCCCTTTCTTTTTTCATTGACAAGCGCCGTCTCAGGGCGTAAGATAAAAGCGGCTTTTGTAGAAATAAGGAAAAACCGGTCCCTGTCAAAAACGCAAAAAAGGTCCCTGTCCGGTCAAAAGCCTACGGCCGCCGGACTGCCGGAATCCTGTTGGGGGTATTTTCGATGGAACTTAGTTGGCAAACCTTTGCGATTGTCTGCCCGCTGGTCTTTTTAGGCGGATTTATGGATGCGGTAGCAGGTGGCGGCGGGATTATTACGTTGCCGGCCTATCTGTTTGCTGGCGTTCCCATCCATATGGCCTATGCCACCAATAAATTCGGCAACAGCTTCGGCACCGCCATCGCCACCTTTAACTACGGCCGCGGCGGCTTTATCCACTGGAAGCCCGGATTTGTCTGCGCCGCCATGTCCCTAATCGGCTCCTGGTTCGGCGCGCGGCTGGTGGTCATGCTCTCCCCCCAGACCCTTCAATTCTGCACCACGATTTTGCTGCCGGTGATCGCGGTTTTTATGATTCTCAACCGAAACATTGGTAAAACGGAAAAAGAGGAGGTCACCGGGAAAAAGCTGTATCTGCTCAGCGCCGTCATCGGTCTGGTTATCGGCGCCTACGACGGCTTTTTCGGTCCCGGTACCGGCACGTTTATGGTGCTGGCCTTCACCTCCTTGCTGGGATACTCCTTAATCCGCGCCAGCGGCAACGCCAAGCTTGTAAACCTCGCTTCTAACGTCGGCAGTCTTATCACCTATATCTACCATGGAAACGTCCTGTTTTTGCTGGGGATTCCGGCGGCGGCCTGCTCTATTCTCGGCAACTACATCGGCACCCGGATGGCCATTAAAATCGGCGGAAAATTTATCCGCCCGGTGCTGCTGGCCGCTATGGGACTTTTGGTGGTCAAGCTGATTTTCGATACCGTTTCTTCCCTTTAGCAATTGCACAAAGGCACAGGACATTTAGCCAAGGTGGGATAACGAAAGATTATTTAGAATTGGAGATAGGCATATGACTGAGAACGCAATTGCATATTGCGGATTGGTTTGTAGTTTTTGTTGTTCCGACGGGAAATGCAGCTGCAAATCAGAAAACAATTGCGGGAAAAGATTGTCCCCACAAGGTTGTTACCAGTATACGTGTTGTACAGCCAAAGGTATAAACGGCTGCTGGGAATGCTCTGATTTTCCTTGTGATAGGGATATGCTTGCGCCTGATAAAATAAAAATACGGGCGTTTGTTCAGTGCATCAAAGAAGATGGAATGAAAGAATTCATCGGTTACTTAGAGCAAAACGAAAAAGACGGAATCGTTTATCATAGATCGGGTATTCTGGGCGACTATGATTTGCCAAATGAAAACGAAGTTCTGAATTTGCTTAGACGAACAAAATGAACAAAATCTCCCACATGACATCTTTTCGGACTCTGTCCGAAAGTGTCGTAGTGGGTTACGTTCTTTCAGGCAAGTAATATATAGCAAAAATCGAGGCAGAGTCTGTTGACTCTGCCTCGATTTTTAACCCTTCGTTATGGCGCCTCATCATTCGACCCCGGTGCCTTTTTGTTGTGATCTATACAAAAAACCGGTCTGCCCATTTTAAGCTTCCGCCGGATCCAGCAGGCGGATGGCATCCGCCGTCTGGCGGTAATCCTCCTGTAAACGGGCAAAAAGCGCGGCGTCTACTTTTTCCATGTCCTGCCCGGAACGCAGCTGCTCGGTTAAATCCCTGCTGGATTCGTATAACCGGGAAAACGCCAAATTCTGGCACACGCCCTTCAGCGTGTGGGCCGCGCGAAACGCCTCCTCCTGATTTTTGCTTTCCATTGCCCGGCAAAGCGTATCATAGCTGGGATCATCCAAAAATTTCAGCACAAATTTTCGGATCAGCGCCTCTTTGCGAAGGCGGCCGGACACATCCTCGTAGCTGCCGCCAAACTTCTCATAGCATTCTTGTAATGTCATCCCATCTTCCCCTTTTCTGCATTTTGTGTTCCAACGGCCTTCTAATCAATTGACGAGATCACCGAAAGCGTATCCTTAATGGAATCGTCGTAGTACCGATAGTGCCCCCGACCGCCCCGTTTCACCGCGTAAAGTGCCTGATCCGCCCGGTGGAAAAGCGCACCGTATTCGTTTTCACCATCCTCGGTCGTGGCAATTCCCATGCTCAAAGAGATAGGAAATCCGTTGAATTCGCCGGTCAGCGTGCGGAAAATACGCTGGATCGCCGCTTCCAAATCCGTTTTGTACTCCAAAAAGATCAAAAATTCATCGCCGCCGGCCCGCGCGGCAACGTCCTCTCCACGGATGCTGCGGCTCAGCTTATCCGCCACATACTGAAGCACCTGATCGCCAAAAGAATGACCATAATTGTCGTTGGCCTGCTTAAAATGATCCAGATCAAAAATCACCAGCGCAAAATTTCCGTCCGGACGGCTCTTAATCCTTTGCTGAATATATTCCCTGGCATAGGTGTGGTTCATAAGTCCGGTCAGCAGATCGTGGGAGGCACGATGCCGCAGAGCCGCCATCTGCAAACGCTCCTCATGGATATCCACCACCTTGCCGATGGCGCCGGTGCACTGGGGATTCTCCTCGTCAAACCACATGGTCCGGCTGATGATCCGGCTCCAGCGGGGGCTGCCGTTAATCTGGATCTCACAGTCAATCTGGGCCACCGGATTCTCCGGCGTTGTTTTATGTAGCTTTTCGGTCAGCTGGTGCAGATTGTCCTTTCCGATTACCTCAATGAACTTCTCGTCCTCTTCAGGATTCATGATAATCTCGTTTAACCCCAGCTGATGCGCGCCCCAATCGTACACCGAAAGCATCGGAGGCTGTGTTGTGTACTCAAACTGAATCTCCTGAGACAAGGACGCGAAAAACTGAAACTTGGTCCGCTCGTGCTCTAATAAACGCAATGTGCGTTCCGATACGCCCAACTCCTCATGACGCAGAATTTCCGCCGTTACATTTTGAATCTCCCGCTGGCTGTGCTGATTGGGAGAATTGACCTGAAGTTCCGAGCGGATACTCTCCCCAATGGCTTGCAGGCATTCCAGCAAAACAGGATTAAACGCACCGCATTCGCCGTTTATAATCATCTGTATCGCCTTTTCGTGGGAATAGGCGTCCTTGTAAACCCGCTTGCTGGTAAGCGCGTCATACACATCCGCCAAGGAGACAATCTGCGCCGCAATGGGGATTTCTTCCCCCTTCAGCCCATCCGGGTAGCCCTTTCCATCATACCTTTCGTGGTGCCAGCGGCAGATTTGATAGGCGATTTTCACCAGCGGTTCGTCCCCGTAGAAGGGCAGTTCCTCCAACATAGACGCGCCGATGGCCGCATGGGTCTTCATTTGCTCATACTCTTCTGGGGTAAAGCGCCCCGGCTTATTGAGAACTTCATCCGGAATGGCAATTTTTCCAATATCGTGCAGCGCGGAGGCTTTTCCGATCAGCGAAATATCCGAAGCGCTCAATCGGTATTGACCGGTGATCTGTACCAGCTTTTTTAAAAGCATTTCGGTAATCGTCTGAATATGCAGCACATGCAGCCCGCTCTCTCCATTGCGGAACTCGACGATATGGCTGAGGATATTCACCATCAGATCGCTGTTTTTTTCTTTTTCATAGATCTGGTCGGATACCAGACCCACCAGCTTTTTCTGCTTGGCGTAAAGCATGATGGTATTGAGCACCCGCCGCCGGACAATCAATTCGTCGAAGGGGCGGCTGACAAAATCGGTTACACCCAACTCGTACGCCCGCTCGATATAAGAAGGTGAAGTCTCCGCCGAGATCATAATCACCGGCACGTCTTCAATCCAATGATACTGGTTCATCATTGCCAGCACTTCAAAACCATCCATTTCCGGCATGACAATATCCAAAAGCAGAATAGAAAATTCTAAATTATGCTTTTGCAGCATGGTAACTGCCTGCTTGCCGTCTACCGCCTCGATGATTTCGAAATCCTCTCCCAGCATATCGGTCAGAATCGAACGGTTCATCTCCGAATCGTCGGCAATCAGGACCTTTTGTTTCTTTCTGATTTCACTTTTCATAGGCATACTCCCAGGGAATGTTTTTCTCGTTGTAAACAATCATACAGGATTTTTTATCGTTTGTCTATGGCAAACGATAAAAAACAGGCCGTGGACGCTCCTTCGCGCCCACGGCCTTTATGATCTTCATGCGTCCGCCTAAATAGGCGGATGCGCAAAACCATCGCTTGATCTTTTTCTATTTTGTCTCGGTAGGAATGGTCTTCTCGTCCGACGGCACAAATCTCACCGGCAGTTTTTTCTCCCGATGCTTTTTGGCGCCGCGCAGGCTAAGCCAGACTACAACCCCGGCAAAGGCCGCCCAGATCAGAAGATAAGGCAGGTTGACCACGAACCATACAAAGAAATCCACCAAGCCGGTCTTCAGCCGGTACATGGTATTGGACCAACCGGAGCCGATGCGCTGCCATACCGACTGATCCGGCACCACCGTTACCCTTTGTACCTCGTGTACCGAAAGGGTGACCGTGCTGTAATCAATCAGACTGTCGTAACGGTTTTTTGTGGACTGATAGCTTTCCAGCTGATATCGCACCTCCGACAGGCGGCTTTCCAGCTGAATCACCGATTCCAAATCCTGCGCCGACTCCAACAGCGCCAGCAGCCGCTCTTGCTCGATGGTAAGCGTCTCGATCCGGGCTTGTACGTCCACGTAATCCAGCGTCACATCCTCGGAGGATTTGCTCGTGTGGGTAACGGTGCAAAGCTGCCCCACCTGCCCCAAAAAGCTGTCCAGCTTACCGCTGGGGATGCGAATGGTCAAAGAGCCGTAACGGTTGGACGAATAAGTGATGGCGTTGCCGCTGACCGAGGAGCCTTCCAGATATCCGTCAAATTCCCGCACCGCCTTTTCCAATTCGGACAAAAACGAGTCAAACTCCAGCGTCTCCGCCTCCAGTTCCACCCGCCAGATGATCTTTCGGCCCGCTGGCTCCTCCGCCGGGATCATAAACCCCGAAACGGGGGATTCCGACGTGGAAAAGGCCATGTCCCCCATTGTCGTGTCCTCTGCCACCCCATTCTCTGCCGCGCCGTTCCCCGGTGCGGCCTGGGGCGGCGCATAGCCCTGATTCCCGCCGACCGCTTTATCTGTCAGACTGGTCGCGCCGCATCCTGTCAGCAGTGTAAGCAAAACCGCCGCGCAAAGAACCGCCAAAAGCCATCTTCTTTTCATAAAACCCCTCCTTGTCTGTTTAAAACTGTCCCTTTGTCAAATAAGTGCAGAAATTCCGGGATTTTATTGCATCACTCTATGGATTTTAACGATTCCACCATACTGACCTTTTTTAGCTTAAAATGCATCACCCCATTGACCAAAAGGGAAAAGATCAGCGTCAGCGCGCCGGAAAAGACATAACTCATCCACCGGATCGTCCGGCCAAACATGACGATATCCGTTTCCGCCGTCACCACTACGTAATGGTGCAAAAAAACGCCCAAAATCAGCCCGGCCAGGGTTCCCAGCAGCGTTAAAAAGATATTTTCCCGGTACAGATAAGCCGATACCTCCCGGTCGTAAAAGCCCAGCACCTTAATCGTCGCGATTTCCCGTATCCGCTCGTTTGCATTGATGTTGGACAGATTGTATAAAACCACGAACGCCAGCGCGCCGGCGGAAACAATCAGCACCAGCATTACGTAGGTCATGCTGTGGATCATGTCGTCAAACTGGCTTTTGATCGTCATGGTATCCGATACCGCCAGTACGCCGTCGCAGGCGGTCAGGCGGCGGGAAAGTTCCTCCTGCTCGCCAATGCCCGGCGCGCGCAGAATGGACTGCACCATATTAAAAGAGGCCGGCTGATGGAAGTACTCTTCATAGGCCCGGGGCGTCATGTACAAATAATGGCCGGTGTACTGCTCGGCTACTGCTCCCACCGTCACGGTATAAGAACGGTGGTCCGCGTCGGTTATGGTGATCTGCTCCCCCGGCCCGACATTAAGAAAACGGGCGGCCTTTTCGGTCAGGATAACCTCCTCTTTTTCCAAAGATAAAGATTCATGCCCTTTGCGGGTGCGCAGGGTGACAAAATCTTCCATCTGCCGGGGGTTTTCCGGCACAAACAAATACAGATCGTAGGTCTTGCCGCCGGCCCCTTTAAACTGGAACGACTCCTGCCGGACATACAGAGAATTCTCTACCTGCGGATGGGAAAACAGCAGGGATTCGGCCTCCCGGCGCTGGGAATCGGACAGATCCTGTTCCAGCACGGTGGTCAGATCATAGTGGTACAGCTGGCCAAACTGAATGCCCACAATGTCCCGGATGGCGTCGTACAGGCCAAAGCCGGTCAGCATCAGCGCACTGCATCCGGCAATGCCCACCACCGTCATCAGCATCCTTTTTTTGTAGCGGAACAGATTTCGGAAGGTCACCTTGTAGCTGAAGGAAAGCCGGTTCCACAAAAAGCCGATCCGCTCTAAGAGGACCCTCTTGCCCGCCTTGGGGGCCTTGGGCCGCATCAGCAGGGCCGGCTGCTCTGCCAACTCCCGGCGGCAACACAGCAAAACCGTCGCCAAAACCGTGGCGGCGGCCGCCAGGGTGGACAAAGCCGCTACCCCGGCCCGAAACGGCGCCTGGACAGGGATCATGGTATACAAAATGCCGTAGGCGTTATAAATAATCGTCGGAAACAGACGCATTCCCACCAACAAGCCGGCCAGACTTCCCGCCACCGTGGCGGCCAGCGCGTAGATTAAAAACTTGGCTCCTATCACGCCGGACCGGTAGCCCAGTGCCTTCAAGGTCCCGATTTGGACCCGCTGTTCCTCCACCATCCGGGTCATGGTGGTCAGGCAGACCAGCGCCGCCACCAGCAGGAAAAACAGCGGGAACACCCGGGCGATGGCGGAAATCCGGTCGGCATCGCTGCCAAAATCCGCGTGGCCCGGATAGTCGGTGCGGTCCAACACATACCATTCCGGCGTTTTCAGCGCCGCCAGATCTTTTTTGGCCTTGTCCAGCTTTTCCCGGGCATCGGCGATCTCCTGGTCCGACTGGGCCTTTCCCTCTTCCCATTCCTTTTCTCCGTCGGCCAATTCTCGACGGCCGTCCGAAATTTCCTGACCTGCCTTTACAAGTTCCTGCCATCCCTCTTCTTTTTTGTCGAGAAACTCCCGCTCTTTTTCCGCCAGCTGTGTCCAACCCTCGTCTAAGGTTTCGCGGGCTTCTCTTAGCTGATCGGCGGCTTCATCCAGCTGCCTGCCAGCCTCGGCCAGCCGTCTGCGGCCCTCCTCCAGCTGTTCTTTCCCCTCATTTAGCTGCGCCCAGCCCTCTTGAAGCTGCCGGCCTTGGGCGTCCATCTCCTGATTGACCTGCCGGACCACCGCCAGATGGTAGGCGCTCTGCTGGGGCGTCATGGCCGCCGGGTCGGAAAGATAGTCCGCCAGATCTCCGGCCCAATCCTGCCCCGCGCCCGATTGGGCCAGAGCCGAAAGCTGGGCCGCCAGCCGGGCGGTCTGCCCCGGGTCGGCAGCCGGATCGTTTAACACAAAGGCGGCGCTTCCCTCGTCCGGCACCAGCGCACGGACCTGATCGTACTGGGCCTGGCCCTGGGTCAGCTGCGCCTGGGTCTCGTCCAAGACCTTTTGGGCGCTTTGTATCTGCGCCAGACCCTCTTCCAGCGCCCGGTCGTAGGCGTCCTGCCCTCTTTCATACGCCCGCAGACCCGATTCATACGATTTCTCCCCGTCGTTTAACTCCTGCCGGGCGTCGTCCAGCTGTTTTTGGGCGTCGGCAATCGAATCGTAATAGGTCTGGGTAGCCTCCGCCAAGTCTCTCTCCCCCTGGCTCAGCTGACCGCGAGCGTCGTCTAACTCCTGCCGCCCTTTGTCCAACCCCTCCTGCTGGGTCCGGATGCCCTCGTCCAGCGCATTTTGGGCGTCGGCAATTTTTTCTGCCGCTTCGGTCCGAACCTGCTCCAGCCGGATCGTCGCCCGCTCTTCTCCCAGCCGCTCTAAGCGCGAAGCCAGCTGGTCAATGCGGTTTTGGTATTCCTGTGAATAGGAGGAAAGCCCCTCTACCCCGTCAGCAAGCAGGTAAACCTCTGTATAATAATCCTCTAAAAACGTCTCGTTGGGAATCATAATAAACGCGTTGACCTTTCCGCTGCCAATGGTCGAGGTCCCGCGCCCAATGCTGATATACAAAGGACTCTGCACGATTCCCACAATGGTAAAGCGGTCGGTGCGAAGGATGTCGGTCAAATCGGTATCCGGCTTGCCGTTGGTCAGGGTGATGCTGTCCCCCAGCTGAAAGGAGACCCCAAAAATCTCCTCGGCGGCCTCAACGACACATTCGTCCGGCGACTGAGGAAACCGCCCTTCCAGCAGAACCGGCAGGTTCATCCGGTCCGAATCCTCTTTTTCCAGCCGGTCAAAATCATAGCCCATCGCCTTTACGACTTCGCTGTCTCCTCCCGTCTCCAGCACCGTATCCACCCAATGGCCGGGCAGCACCGCTCGCACCCCCTCGGTATCCCGCAGAGCCTGCAGATCCTCATCGGTAAAGCCCATGGTAGATAAAAGCCGGAAATCGCTAAGACGCTGCCGCGCAAAATAGGTGTCGGCGGTCAGCTTCATATCCGGCCCGGAGGCGGTCAGTCCGGCGAAAAAGCCAACGCCAATGGCCACAATAAGAAAAATGGATAAAAAACGGTTTTTGCTTTTGGCGATCTCGCGCAAAAGGTCCTTGGCAAATACGCCTGCACGCATCCTTTTTACCATTCAATCGCCTCCACCGGTACAATGTGCGGATTTTTCTCCATACGCTCCACCCGCGCGTTTTTCATGCGGATAATCCGGTCCGCCATGGGGGTCAGCGCCGAGTTGTGGGTGATGATGATAACGGTCGTTCCTCCTTTGCGGCAGGTATCCTGCAAAAGCTTCAGGATACTTTTTCCGGTCAGATAGTCCAGCGCGCCGGTGGGCTCGTCGCACAAAAGCAGCTTGGGGCGCTTGGCCAGCGCCCGGGCGATGGCTACCCGCTGCTGCTCGCCGCCGGAAAGCTGCGCCGGAAAGTTGTTAAGCCTTCCGCCCAGTCCAACCTCGGTCAGAATCTGGGCCGCGTCCACCGGATTGGGGCAAATCTGTGAGGCCAGTTCCACGTTTTCCTTTGCCGTAAGGTTTTGTACCAGATTGTAAAACTGAAAGACAAACCCGATATCAAACCGGCGGTACCCAATTAACTCTTTGGGGGAAAGGCGGCTGATGTTTTGGCCGTCGACCAGCACATCGCCGCTGGTGCAGCTGTCCATCCCACCCAGAATATTCAGCACGGTGGTTTTCCCCGCGCCGGAAGGCCCTACGATCACGCAGAATTCGCCTTTTTTGATCTCAAAATTCACGCCGTCCGCGGCGGTGATCGTCACTTCACCCATCCGGTATTCCTTTTTCACATTTTTAAGTTCCACAAATGCAGACATGCAAAAATACCTCCGACAGCCAAAAAACAACTTTTCCATTCTATTTTTATTTTACCATATTTGCAGCGATTTTTTCGTCAGCAAGCGGTAAATAATCCGTAAAAAAACAATGAAAACCGGCGGCTTCTGCGGTTGACTTTTTTCGCTGTTTTTTTTATAATACAAGGTAATACAAAAGTCAACTACAGAAGAAAAAGGATTTTTTGAGCGCTGTTTTCAGCAGATAGGAGATTGGAAAACGATGGCTTATTTTTACGAAGAACCCTCCCGCACCTTCAGCGAATACCTCCTGGTTCCCGGTTACTCCTCTTCGGAATGCATTCCCAACAATGTAAGCTTAAAAACCCCTGTGGTCAAATACAAAAAAGGGGAAGAGTCGGCCCTGACGATGAACATCCCGTTGGTATCCGCCATCATGCAGGCGGTATCCGGTGAAAGAATGGCTGTCGCCCTCGCTCGGGAGGGTGGGATCTCCTTCATTTACGGTTCCCAGTCCATCCAGGACGAGGCGGCTATGGTGGCGCGGGTAAAAAACCATAAAGCGGGTTTTGTCCGCAGCGACTCAAACATCCGCCCGGACCAGACCCTGCGGGATATTCTGGACCTAAAGGCCAAAACCGGCCATTCCACCGTTGCGGTAACCGACGACGGCACCGCCGAGGGAAAGCTTCTGGGCATTGTGACCAGCCGCGACTACCGGGTCAGCCGTATGGATCCCGCTACCTGCGTATCTCAGTTCATGACCCCCTTTGAAAATCTGATTTACGCCAAAGAGGGCATTACCTTAAAAGAGGCCAACAACATTATTTGGGATCACAAGCTGAACAGCCTTCCGGTGATCGACGACAACCAGCGGCTTTTATACATGGTTTTCCGCAAGGACTATGACTCCCACAAAGAAAATCCATTGGAATTATTAGACGCTTCGAAACGGTATGTGGTAGGCGCCGGGATCAATACCCGCGACTACGAGGAAAGAATCCCCGCTTTGGTAGCGGCCGGGGCCGATGTTTTGTGCATCGACTCTTCCGAAGGCTTTTCCGAATGGCAGAAACGGACGCTGGACTGGACCCGGGCCAAATACGGCGATTCGGTTAAAATCGGCGCGGGCAATGTGGTTGATCGGGAGGGCTTCCTCTTTTTGGCCGAGGCAGGCGCCGATTTCGTCAAGGTCGGTATCGGCGGCGGTTCGATCTGCATCACCCGCGAGCAAAAGGGCATCGGCCGCGGACAGGCCACCGCGCTGATCGAGGTGGCCAAAGCCCGGGACGAATACTATGAGCGGACCGGCGTTTATGTCCCCGTCTGCTCGGATGGCGGTATCGTTCACGATTACCACGTCACCCTGGCGCTGGCCATGGGCGCGGATTTTATTATGTTGGGCCGTTATTTCTCCCGGTTTGACGAAAGTCCCACCAGCAAGGTAATGATCAACGGCAACTACATGAAGGAATATTGGGGTGAAGGCTCCAGCCGCGCAAGAAACTGGCAGCGCTATGATCTTGGCGGCGAGGCAAAACTCTCCTTCGAGGAAGGGGTAGACTCCTATGTCCCCTACGCCGGCTCGTTAAAGGATAACCTGAATATCACTTTATACAAGGTGCGCTCCACCATGTGCAACTGTGGTGCGCTCACCATTCCCGAACTGCAGCAGAAAGCCAAGATCACCATGGTCTCTGCCACCAGCATTGTAGAAGGCGGCGCCCACGACGTGGTACTCAAGGACAACAACAAAGTTGAAAAGTAATCTTTTCCCCGGCAAAACCGCTATGCAAAAGCCCTCCCCTTGTTTTAAGGGGAGGGCTTTTTATCTTCCTGTGATAAAAAGCGCCGGACCATGAAAGAACAAATCATCCGGTACTTTTTATCGCAGGATTTTTTGCGGAAAACAGCCAATTCTCAGATCGTTTTATACGATTTGTATTATCCTTCTTGAAAAATACAATTCATCGACCTTGTAAGACAAAGGGTGGGATTCTCTAAAGGACCCATTCGCCTTTGCTGGCCGACTTCACATGCATGGAGCCGTCCTCCGCATAAAAGTAAACGGTGCGTCCAAAATCCTTGCCCGTATCGTCCGCAATGATGGGAATCCCCAAGCGGGAAAGTTCCTTTCGAACCGCCTCGATGTTCCTTTGTCCAATACTGGCCAGCGCGTTATTGGATATCGCAGTAAACATACGGGCGCCGCCAGCGATTTTCGCGGTAAGCCTGCGTTTATCCGCGCCGGCGGCCAACATTTTCTGTACCAAAATCACAATGGCCGTGTCGGCAAACCGGTATGCCTGCTTTGAATCCTTGTTTGTATTAACCGGCAACATGATGTGGGAAAGTCCCGCCACTTTTTTCACCCGGTCGTACAGGCAGATACCGATACAAGAACCCAACGCAAAGGTTACAAGGGCGTCGGGAGAACGCACGACATTTAGGTCTGAAATACCGACCTTGACTAACTGACTCATAGTTCTATCCCCAGGTTTGTCATAATTTTTTCTAAAGACTCCACATCCGGAATCAGCAGAATATGATTCGGCGCATGCAAATCAATGCCATTAAACTCATTGTTGATAAAGATAATTTTATCGCTGATGTTGGCATAGTGAATCGCCGGTACACTTAAAATCGCGCCAAGCATGTCAACGCACATCGAAGGCACTGTAATATTGATGCTCAGCCCCGTCATTTCAACAATCGCGTTGACATAAGAGGCGGCCATAATATTTGCCATTTCCTGGATCGCGGAATAACTCATCTCATCAATTTCGCCGGACGGCGGCAACGGCTGGCCCAGCAAAGAGTTGAGCATCATATTGGCAAAATCCTGATGGAGAAGGAACATAATCATGCCATTGACGTCCCCTTCCAGAGACAGCAATAAGCCCACAATCATCTGCTCTGGGCCACCCATCTCCTCTTCAACCTGACCATAATCAAGAATCCGAACCGCAGGCACCGAAATATTCACCGGTGTGCTCAGCATCGACGCCAGCGAAGAAGCCGCATTTCCGGAACCGATATTCCCGATTTCACGCAGTACGTCTAGATGGATATCATTCAAATCTTCATATGTTTCAAACGCCAAATTTTTCCCCTCTTTTCCTTTACCGCAAATTATTGATAAGCTGTTCCAACTCATCTGCTGTCTGCACCATCCGCGCATTCAGTTGATACGCTTTCTGTGTTACAATAACCGATACCATCTCGTCGCCCAAGTTCACGCCGGACTGCTCTAAGGCGCTTTGGATCAGCTGATAGTGCCGGTCGTAATTGGCGGGCGGGCCGTTATTAACCGATACCGCCTCTCCCGAATTCTCTGTTTTCAGAAAGGAATTTCCCGTAACCGGCTCCAATCCATAGGGATTGGGAAAATCGTAAATGCCAATCTTCTCTTTCAGGTCGGACAGGTCAAAAAGCCCTTCCTGCGAGCCGGCCGTCAACGCGATTTTCCGACCCTGGCCGTCCAGCACATAATAGCCCGAGGCGTTTACCAGATAGCCGGTGCCTCCCTCAATGCTGATATCAAACGCGCCGTTGCGGGTATACTGAATGCTGTTATCCGGCAGCTGCAACGCAAAAAAGCCATCGCCCATCAACCCAAAATCCAGCGTGTTCTCCGTCTGGATGACCGGGCCCTGTTTATAAAGCAGACGGGAATCCAAAAATCTTACGCCGTGCCCCACAAGAGGCTCTTCGGGACTGTTCACCGCCATCCGCGTATAAAGCAAATCGCTGAAGGTGGATTTGCTCGGCTTATACCCCACCGTATTGCTGTTGGCAATGTTGTGGGAGGTACGGTTCAGACTTTCTTGATAAGCGATCAGCCCGGACACGCCGTTAAAGAAAGAAATATTCATTTTCCTTACCGCCTTCCTTTCTAAAATTCAAGATTAAACAGCCGCGATCTGGGCGGCCGCCTTCTGATCAATATTGTCGATGATCTGCAAGGCCGTGCTGCACGCCTGGAAAGCGCGCTGCGCTTCCATCACCAGGGTATACTCCCGGTTCACATCGATATTTGAGCGCTCAAACCAGCCCTGCACCAGCTTTGTCTGCGCGGTTACCGGCTGATTGGCGTCCATATCCGCAGTCTGATACAGACCGTTTTGGATCTGGTTGATTTCAGTCCCTTCCGGCGGAATGGTCACCAGCAGCTTATCTACCACCTTGCCGCTTTCGTCATAAATCGTACCGTCCGACTCTACGGTAAAATAGGCAGTATTCAGCTTAATGGCGCCTTTTTCCCCTAAAACGACTCCAACGCCCGGCAGGACCAGCTGGTTTTGCTCGTCCAGATCAAAGCTGCCGTTGCGGGTAAGATACCGCGCCCCTTCGTTCCCCTCTTCGTCTGCCGCAGCCTGAACGTTAAAATACCCTTCGCCGTCAATCGCAATGTCGTAAGGCCGCTCGGTTTCCTCCAACGAGGTGGGATCAAACCGAATCGGAACCTCGGAAACCATGCGCATCGGCGTCCCGGTTCCAATCCGCCCGGTGTTGTAGCCCTCAATCCGGGTGAGTAACTCATGTTCAAACGTCGTGGTCACCACCCGTGAACCGCGAAACCCCGGAGTCTGGGCGTTGGCGATATTGTTCGTCAGGACGTTTAAGGTGCGCTGCTGTGTCAAGATCCCCGACGCAGCTGTGTAGAACCCTCTCAACATGAAAAATCAACCTCCTATGTACTGGGACATTTTATCCCGTAATTTCTTAATCAGCTTTCGATTGATCTGCCCAATCCGCTGCTCGCTTACTCCCATCGTCTGCCCGATTTCCTTCATGGTCAGATTTTCGTAATAATACAGCGAGAGAACGGTGCGCTCCTGCTCGTTCAAGGAGTCAATCGCTTCCATCAGCGCCTGCTTCATCTCCTGCCGGTCGATGTTGCGTTCCGGGTCGAATTCGTCCCCGTACACGGTGGAAGGATGCATCTGCGACGGCGCCGCCAAAAGCGCCTCGAAGGAACTGAGATTATCCCCCGACATTTCTATCATACATTGGTCAAACTCTTTTAGGGACATGCCCGCTTCCTTCGCCATCTCCGCTCGGGTCGGGGATCTTCCCAGCTTGGCGGTCAACTCCCGCTCAATGTTGTTGATTCGTATATTCGTCTGCCTTACCCGCCGCGGCAGCCAATCCTGCTTGCGGACATAATCAATAATCGAACCACGGACTTTGGTAAAAGCATAGGTGGAAAACTTTACGTCCCGGTCCGGCTCAAACCGCTGTAAGCTGTCAATAATCGCGATAATTCCCTGGTTGAGCATCTCTTCCGCCGAAGCGTATTTGTAAAAGGTGTTTGCCATTTTGGAAACAATCCCTTTTACAATGTAGCTGTAGTGCATCACCAGCTGGTTTCGGAGTTCCAATGAACCGTTTTGTTTATATACCCGCACAAGTCGTTCCGCTTCTTCAGCGGTGAATTTCTCATTTTGCAACTCTGTTAATATCACAGTTCTGAACCCCCCTTTCCCAGCATTATGGCATTTTACGCAACCGTGATATTGCCTAGAGCCTGAATTTTTACGTCGGGATCAATTTCATTAAAGGACAAAACCGTTGTATTCGGATAAAACTGGTCGATCAGCTTTTTAAAATATACCCGGACAATGGGTGAAGTGATGATAATCGGTGTGGCGACCAGATCCTTGATTTTGTCGATCTCTTTTGTCGTGGCCGAAACAATGCCCTGGATTGTCTGCGGCTCCAGCGCCAGATAAGAGCCTGTCTCCATCTTTTTCACCGCGCCCATGATCTGGTTTTCAATATTGGCGTCCAAGCTGATGACCTTTAGCTGACCTGCCTCCGCAAACCGGTGGGTAATGGTCCGCTTCAAAGACTGCCGGACATATTCGGTCAGCATATCCATGTCCTTCACCGTCATGCCGTAATCGGCCAGCGTTTCCAAAATCGTTTCGGTATCCCGAATCGGCACCCCTTCCCGCAAAAGGTTGCAAAGCACCTTCTGCAAGGTGCCCACGGTGACAATCGTCGGTACCGTATCGTTGACAAGCGCCTCGTTGACCTTGCGCAGATTGGTTAAAATATTGTTGACCTCCTGCCGGTTTAGCAGTTCGTGGGCATGGACCTTGATGATTTCCGACAGATGGGTGATAATCACCGACGTCGGGTCGATTAACGTGTATCCGGCCAATTCCGCTTTGACCCGCCGGTCCTCGCTGATCCATTTGGCCGCAATGCCAAAGGCCGGCTCCACCGTTTCGATTCCTTCCAGTGTATCATGATCCGGATCCGGCGCAAGCGCCAGATAGTGGTCCACCAAAACCTCTCCCTGGGCCACCTGTTCGCCCTTGATGCTGATGGAATACTGGTTCGGGTTCACCTGTCCGCTGTCCTTTAGGCGGACCGAGGGGAACACCAGCCCCATTTCGGTGGCAAACTGCTTGCGGAACATGACCACCCGGTCCACAAAATTTCCGCCGCTGGCCTCATCCACCAGGGGGATCAGGCTATATCCAAATTCCATGGAAATCTGATCTACATTTAAAAGATTGTATACATTGTCAATGTTCTTGTAATAATCGGCTTCGCTGGTTACCTCTTCGGTAACCGGGGGCGCTTCCCCCGCCGGGACCACTTCCGGGCCTTTGCGCATCAGCATCAGCCCCAGAATCAAAAGGATCGCCGACATGGTCAGCACCTGCGGAATCGGGAATCCGATGAAGCACAGCATCGACATGGCAATCGCCGCCATAATGAGCACCATCGGCTGCGAAGAAAACTGATGGATCACGTCCTCGTTCAAATTGGCCTCTGAAGCGGACCGGGTGACGATCATACCGGTCGCCACCGAAATCAGCAGCGCCGGGATCTGGGACATCAGGCCGTCGCCCACCGTTGAGGTGGAGTAGATCTGCATGATCTCCTGAAAGGTGCCCACATTGTTGATAAATCCAATCACGATACCGCCGACCAGATTGATAAAGGTGACCAGCAGCGACATGATGGCGTCGCCCTTTACGAATTTGGAAGCACCATCCATTGCGCCAAAGAAATCCGCTTCCCGCTGGATTTTTGAGCGGCGGGTTCGGGCGGTTTCCTCATCGATTAAGCCGGAACTTAAATCGGCGTCGATGGCCATCTGCTTACCGGGCATCGCGTCCAAGGTGAAACGGGCGGAAACCTCCGCCACACGCTCGGAGCCTTTGGTAATAACAATGAACTGAACCAACACGATGATGAGGAAGATGACCAGTCCCACGACGACGTTGCCTTGGATAACAAATTCGCCGAAGGTTTTTACCACCTCGCCGGCGTAGCCGCCGTTTGTCAGAATTTTTCGGGTAGAAGAAACGTTTAACGCCAAGCGAAACAGCGTGGTAATCAACAGTAAAGAGGGATAAATGGAAAACTCCAGCGACTCCTTAATATACATGGTCGTCAGCAGGATCACAAAAGAAATGGTCAGATTGGCGATGAACATAAAGTCCAAAAGCCAGGTGGGCAGCGGAACGATCAACAGGAAGATCACTGCCACCACAAAAGCGGAAACTGTATTGTTAAAGAGTTTCAATCTAATTCAAATCCTTTTTCTTCAGACTGTATACAAATGCCAGCACTTCGGCAACCGGCTGGTAAAACTTATCCGGAATCTCATGGTCCAAATCGACCGTTTCATAAAGACCTCGGGCCAGAGGTCTGTTTTCTGTGACAAAAACGCCGTTTTCTTCGGCTACTTTTACAATACGCAGCGCCAGACTGTCCATCCCCTTAGCGACCACGACCGGCGCATTGTTGTGCTCCGGCTCGTACCGGATCGCCACGGCAAAATGGGTCGGGTTACGGATAACCACATCCGCGCTGGGGACCTGCTGCATCATACGCTGACGGGCCTGGGCCTGCTGCTTCTCTCGAATTTTTCCCTTAACCTGTGGATCTCCTTCGGTCTGCTTATACTCTTCCTTAATTTCCTGCTTGGACATCCGCAGATTTTTTTCGTAGTCCCACCACTGATAAAAGAAGTCGGCCGCCGCCACGAAAATCATGACAATCGCAGCCATCTGCGCTATGGACAGGATCATATCTCCGGTCATAGCCATAATCTGGCCAAAGTCCATATCCAGCATCCTTGGAAAATTCCAAAATTCCTGCCGGAACAGATTATAAATAATATACCCTAATATAAATATTTTCGCCAGAGATTTGAAAAGTTCAATCACTCCGCGCAAAGAAAACATTCTTTTTATTCCCTGCAGCGGGTTCAAACGGTTAAATTTGGGGGCCGCCGCTTTCATGGCGAACAGTCCCCGGGTTTGGGCCACCGTAAAAAGGATGGTAACGCCGCTGCAAATCAGCAGCATCGGCATGGCGGCGATGGTAAAAACACCGCAGGCCTCCACAAAAAATGCGGCTACCTCAGAGGTTCCAAACTCCGATAAGGACCCTGCCCGGCCAAAAAAGTTCGTCATGCAGTTTTGCAGCGTGGTTAAAATAAGGGGACTTAACAGCTTCAGTCCATAAAAGGTCGCCAACAACGAAAACACAACAACGACTTCACGGCTTTGAAATATATTACCTTTCTTTCGTTCGTCTTGTTTTCGTTTGGGTGTAGCTTTTTCGGTTTTCTCGCCGGCCAAGCAAAATCCCCCCTTTATAACCCGTCTAAAGCGTTACGAAGCCAACGCCATAAATGCGCGCTGCAAATTTTCCAGCATCAGGCGCATATAGTGATCCGTAAAAGAAGCAATCGGATTTGCAAACGCCAGCAAAAGTAAAATCCCCAAAAGGACTTTAAACTGAATGTTGATTACAAACACATGAATCTGGGGAATCAGTTTCATCAAAACGCCCATGGACAACTCCAGTACAAACTCCGCCGCCATAAACGGCAACGCCAGGCGCAGTCCCAGCGAAAAGGCGCCGATGAACAGTTCCAGGAAAAACTGCGCGCATTCCGGAGAAAAGGATGCGCTTCCAAGAGGCAAAATGTCAAAAGATGCCGTAAAAATCCGAATCAGCAGCAGGTGACTGTCGGTGGCGAAGATAAACAGGGCGAACAGAATATTCAAAAAGTTACTGGAAATAGACATTTGGATATTCGTTCCCGGGTCAAACACCTTTGCCATCGAAAGGCCGAACTGCACATCCATCAAATCGCCGGCAAAAAAAAGCATGTAGTAGTAAATCTGGAACACAAATCCGCAGGCAAGGCCCACAAAAAGTTCCCGCAGTAGCCCCACGAACAAATCCAGCGAGTTCCACCCGGCCAATTCAGGCGCGGATAATCCCGGCGCAACCAGTAGTGTCAGCAGAAAGGTCAGCCCCGCCCGCACTATAGCAGGAACATTTCTACGGGCGAACAGCGGATTCATTCCAATTAGGCCGCCCATTCGGGCAAAGACCAAAAGCCATACGGTTGTATTGGACAAAATTGAATCGACCATATTATAAACCAGCCATCAGGTTGAAAAGTTTTTTCACCAGGTCGCTTATCAGGGTAATCATCCAGGAGCCGGATACCATAAGCATCAAAGCGATGGCCAAAACCTTTGGCACAAAGGTCAAGGTCTGCTCGTGAATCTGGGTTGCCGCCTGGAAAATCGCAATAACCAGTCCGATCAAAATACTAATCAGCAGGATCGGACCCGCCAGCTTAAAGGCGACCAGCATTGCCTCCTGAAAAACGCCCATCACATCCCCTTGGGTCATGAAATCCCACCCCCTTTAAGCAAATTGCTATTTAAACCCGCTTATAAGCGTTCCGATCAGCAAGCCCCAGCCGTCAACCAATACAAATGTCATAATTTTAAAAGGCAGAGCAATCGTAGAAGGCGGCAGCATGACCATTCCCATGGACATCAGCGTACTGGAAACGACCATATCAATAATCAAAAACGGGATAAACAGCAAAAAGCCGATGGAAAAAGCCCTTTTCAATTCACTGGTGATAAACGCCGGAACGACAATTTCCATCCCAAGTTCAAGCAGTTCCTCCTGCTCGCCAGTCAACACGATCTGCGAGTCGGTCTTTTCATTGGAAATGGAGATAAACAAATTTAAGTCGTTTGTATAAATCTGGCGGATCATAAATTCCTTCAGCGGAACGGTTGCTCGCTCAATCGCCTCTTCCTGGGTAATTTCCTCGGCCCGGTAAGGCTGATAGGCGGTTTCATTGATCTGCGTTAACACCGGCGACATGATAAAAAGGGTTAAAAACAGCGCCAATCCCACCAAAACCTGGTTTGGCGGACTTTGCTGTGTGCCCAAGGCATTGCGTAAAAAAGAAAGTACGATGACAATCCGGGTAAAGCTTGTCATCATGATCAAAATCGAGGGTGCAAGCGCTAAAAGGATTACGGTCAGCAACGCGTCTAAAATGCCAAATTGACTTTGGGAAGCGTCTCCGGACCCAAGATCCACCGTCACAACCGGCGCCGCATAGGCCCTGACCAGAAAAAATCCTGTCACAACCACCAGGATAACCGCCGCCGACAGCAGGAATTTTTTTACATTTTTGCGCAATTCCTTCTTTTTTTCGATGATCTCATTCATCAAACTTATCCTTTTCGTTTTTTTTCTCCGAAGTCCTTCCCTTTAACGCGTTCTTCAGTGCCGCAGCAAAATTTGACGAACCGGACAGTATAGCCGATACCCCATGGGAGGAGCCCTCTTCCTGCGAAAGTTCCTCTTCGGTAAATATCTCCGGATCCAACTCATCGATTTTGCTGACATGGTGCGCTGTCACACCCAAAAGCCAAACCCGATCCTCCAGCCGGACCACAACCAGGGAACGATCCGCTCCCAAGGCCATCCGGTCCAGCATCTTGATCTTGCTGCCGCCGGCCGCTGTGCGCAGGCCAAAGCGTTTGCTGATCCATCGGGTGCAAAACCAGGCCAGGAACAAAACCAGCCCAAACAGAAGAATACTTCCAATTAAAGAGAGTACAATCGAAAACTGTCCCTGCGGCATGGCCTGTTCCTCCAATTGATTAGCCTAATACTTTACTTACCGTCTGCAAAATACGGTCGGGCTTAAACGGCTTTACGATAAAATCCAATGCGCCCAGCTTGATTGCCTCCACGACCATTGCCTCCTGGCCCATGGCGGAACACATAACGATTTTTGCGTTGCTATCTTTGGCTTTGATCGCCTGAAGCGCCTGGATCCCATCCATGTTCGGCATGGTGATGTCCATGATAATCAGGTCCGGATGTTCCTGATCATAGGTCTCAACCGCCTGCTGCCCATCCGAAGCTTCGATCAGTTCCGTGTATCCTGCCTTTGTCAAGGCGTTTTTAATGGTCATTCGCATAAACGCCGCGTCGTCTACCAGCATAATTTTCTTACCCATGTACATAGTCTCCTTTAATGGATTTTAGTTTTTCAATATTCCAGTTTAAAGCCTGTTATTCTTCCAGCTTTAAACTTTCCATCAACTCTTTTGTCCCCAGAATCTCGGTGATTCTCACGCCGAAATTATCGTCGATTACCACAACGTCTCCGCGCGCCAGCAATTGACCGTTCACCACAATATCCACCGGTGCGCCGGCCTGCTTGTTTAACTCAATCACCGTTCCCTGACCAAACTCGATAATCTCACGGATTTTCCGTTTTGACTTACCGATCTCCACCGAAACATCCAGCGAAACGCCCATCAGCATATCAATATTGCCGTTGACGTTAGGCGTTGGGGAATTCTGCACTCCAAACTGCGGAAACTGGGGGGTCTGGACATTGATTGTCGGCTGCTTGATCACCTGCTGCGACCCATCCTGCTGCGGGGCCGCTCCATAGCCCGGGTAAGGCGGATAGGGCGCCGGCGGATAGCCCGGATAGCCATAATACGGCGGATATCCTCCGTAAGGCGCCTGCTGCCCATAAGCCGCGGCAGGATCGGGATATCCGGCCGGCGGCGGTATCTGCCCGGGCGCCTGTGCCTGCGCTGCCTCCTGGCCGGGAGCCGGCGCAGGCGGAACCGCAGGGGCTGGGGCGGGAGTTGGAGCCGCCGGTGCAGCAGGCGCGGGCGCTGCCTGCGCGGGAGCCGCTGGTGCCACAGCAGGCTGGATATTCTCCAAATCCTCTTCCTGATTGCCGATCACCTGCCCGGCAATTTGCTTTACCAGTTCACGATCCAAAATGCTGGCGAAATTCGTATCCATGACATTTTCAATCGTCAGCTGGAAGGAGACCGCGACAATCTCGTCGCCTTCTTTTACATTTACCGCTTCGCTGTAGCTGCTTTCCGACCCGACAACGCTAGCCTCGGGTGTGGAAATATTGACAACCCGCCCCAGCAAATCCGAAAGCGCGGTCGCAGAAGCGCCCATCATCTGGTTCATAACTTCACAGGCGGCGCTCATGCTCAACTCGTCGAACACAAAATCATCGCTAGGCGGATCTGTATTTCCCATCAGCAGATTCAGGATGATCTGCATGTCCCGCTGACGGAAAATCATAACGTTTGAACCGGAAATTCCCTCCACATAGCCGATCTTGACAAGAATGGCTGGTTCTAAAGCGGCATAGTCCATTGTACTGAATTTCCGAACCTCCACGGTGGGCGTGGAAATGATTACCTGCTTATCCAGCATCGTAGAGATCGCCGTGGCTGCCGAACCCATGCTGATATTTAAGATCTCTCCAATTGTATCGACTTCCAGGTTCGTGAGAAAACCATTCCCATCTACTGGTTGGTTACGTTCTTCCATTGGATCTCCTCATCTCCATTATTTACTATATTTTGCAGCTTAATCGCCTTTTTCTTCTTGGTTTCGCCCAATTTCGCCGTAAACCATGGGACCTTATCAATGGTGACGGTTATATCACTGTTGATGGATTTATTAAGCGGAATCACATCGTCCGGTTGCAGCTGAACGATGTCCTTTAAAGACATCTTAAATTCATCAAAGACCGCCCGGATTTCCATATTCGAAGCGCACACGGTTTCCAAAATCACCCGCTTTTTGGCTTCTTCCTTTTCCGGATCCTTCCGCTTATTGGAATGGGTATACCGCAGATTGAAGGTGTCGATCACCTGCTCTAAAAATTCTGCGGGAATACAGATACTTAAAGAGCCGTTTAGATGGTCCCCCAGCTTGATGCTCATCATGACGATTACGACAATATCCTCCGGAGCAAATATCTGCAAAAGCCGCGGATTTGTTTCGAGATTGCTAAGCTTGGCCGTTACGTCAAAATGATTGTTCCAAGTGTCTTCCAAGCGCTGGGTAATGCTGGTCAGAATATTGGTCAGAATGGCGATTTCGATGTCGGTATAGTCCCGGTCATAGTCAATCCCAGTACCCGGACCGCCCAACACCCGATCCACCAGATAAAACCCAACCGATGTTGGAATATCCATCATCATGCGGGCGTCATCAAAGTGTTTGTTTTCCGGCTTCATTTCAACCAGACCGATCAAAGCTGAATCCGGCAAAGCATTGTTGTATTCGTAATAGCGCTGCTCCTCAATATTCGATACCTCGATTTCGCAGACCGTTCGCAAAAGACCCGAAAAGTAGGGTGCCAGCATACGAGAAAAGGTTTCGTGCAGGCTGTCCAGCGATTTTAACTGCTCTTTTGTGAATTTTTTCGGCGATTTGAAATCGTATTCCCGAACCTTTCTGGATTCCTCTTCAACGTGGACCTCTCCAGAATTCATTTTTTGGAGGAGCGCATCAATCTGGCTTTGTGACAGTTGCTCCGGCATATCCTCCCTCCTTTGATCTTAGCTTATGAATTTCCAGTATTGTCTGGAGAAACCGGGGGCTCCTGCGGCGTTTCTGGCGTTTCTGGCGAAACCTCTGGTGGTGTATCCGGCTGGGTTTCCGGTGGCGTATCCGGCGAAAGAGCCTCTAGTGCGCCGCCGGATTTGGGGAACTGGGCAGGGTCGAACAGGCTGGCCAATTCGTCGTTCATCGAATCGTTCATACCGTCTCCCGCATCCCGGATAATCGTGATATCTACCCGCCGGTTCTGCTCGCGCCCTTCCGGCGTGTCGTTAGAGGCAACCGGATAATTCTTTCCGTATCCCATGGGCCTGAGTTTCTGCGGCGTGATCTGCTTTTGTTCTTCAAGATAAATTGCCACGTTGCTTGCCCGTTCGCTGGAAAGCATCCAGTCAGAAACCGCGTAATCTTCCTGCTCAACGTCGGCCGTATGGCCGTTGATGCTGATAATATAAATCTGATCCTCTACATTGTGCAGGCAGTCTCCCACAAAGCCCAGTATTTCGATGGCGGAGGGAAGAAGGTTATATTTATCCGGACTAAAGAAAAGCTTGTTCTGAAAACGGATGTAGACGACATTTTCGCCGTCGGTGCTCACCTCTACCGAACCGCCTAAATTGTTTTCTTCAATATAAGACTGAAGATAGAGGAACAGATCGTCAAAATCTTCTGGCAGAGTGGAATTTTCCGGCAACTGGGTCATTCCATCCGGAGGCTGCCCGGCATTATCGTTGGGGATTGGCCCGTCTCCCGGCTGCACCTGGTTGGGATCGATAACAACAATCTGCGCCGTGTCGTTTCCAGGATGCATAAAGGCTTTGACAAACTGCTCCCATTTTTCCGCGTTAACCTCGGAAAAGCTGAGCAAAAGTACAAAAAAGCAAAGCAGAAGGGTGACCATGTCTGAATATGTATTCATCCACGAATCGCCGCCGCCTTCTTCCTGCGGCCGTTTTCTCATTGCTGTTTCTCTCCTTTCTGCCGGCGGTTATTTCCCGGCGTCTTCTCCCTCGGACTTCTTGCCGCCCGGCAGGCCCTTCTTCATCAAATAGCCCGGGATCAGCTGGGTGAGTTTTTCCTCGATAAAGGTCGGGTTGTCGCCCGCCTGGATGGATTCGACTCCTTCGGCAACGATTAGCTTACACAGATATTCCTCTTCATGCCGGATCTTCAGCTTGTTGGAAATCGGGGTGAAAATACAGTTGGCCAAAATCGATCCGTAGAAGGTGGTAACCAGTGCCAGCGCCATGGCCGGCGGGATCGCGTCAGGGTCGCTCAATTTTTTCATCAGGTTAATAAGGCCCATCAAGGTACCGATCATACCGAAAGCCGGACCATACGCAGCGGCCTTATCATAAAACGCCCGGTCCTGCGCATGACGCTCGTCCAAATAATCCAACTCTTTTTCCAAAAGCTGCTTGACCTTTTCCGGCTCGACCGCGTCCACCACCAGCATCATGCTGTTTTTTAAGAACGGGTCCTTTGTCTCTTCCAGCTTGCTTTCCAAAGAAAGCAGGCCGTTGATGCGCGCTTCCTTCGCCAGATCCACAATCTGCGCGATGTATTCTTTCGGGTTATATTTTGTGGGAAACAGCACAATCTTCAGATGCTTCCCGATCTTTGTGAAGTTTTTTAGCGGGAAGGAAATCATCAAGGCCGCGATAACGCCGCCCAATACAACTGCAATACTGGCGGGGTCAAAGAAATTCCCCAGGTTGTCAAAAACAAAACCAGCTTCGCTGTCGAACAAAATACCAAACAGAATGGTACCGATGACAACAACCAGGCCCAATATCGACATTATATCCATTGTTATTCATCCTTTGCCTTTATTCTATCTAAGATATTCTCCTCGAAAATCTGCCGGTGGTATTCAATTGTCTTGTTGATAACCTCCTGCATCGATTCTTTCACAATGTGAATTTTTCCATTTGTCAGCAAGATAATTGTATCAGGGCTTTCTGAAATCGTTTCAATCAAATTGCAGTTGAGCGCGAATATCTCACCCTTCAAGTTGTTTAAAATGATCATACAAAACCTCTTTTCTTCTAGGATTCCTGCCAGAGGAATGCCGGAATCCCTAAAGGATTTCGGCATTCCTCTGGCAGCGACCGGAATCGCTGCCAGCATATAGGCTTATCGTTTCAGGTTAATAAGTTCCTCCAGCATGGTGTCGGAAACGGTGATCAGGCGGGAGCAAGCCTGGAATCCTCTCTGGGTTACGATCATATCCGAGAATTCCTGCGCCAGATCCACGTTGGACATTTCCAAGCTGCTGTTTTTGATTTTACCGGTTCCGTCCTCGCCGGCGATGGCCAGCTTAGCCGGGCCGGAGTTGGCCGTCTCGGTAAAGTAGGTATTGCCCGACTGCATCAGGCCCGCGGCGTTGCCAAAGGTAGCAAGGTCGATGCGGCCCAGAGTCTGCAATCCGGCAGCGGAGGTACCTACTATGGTACCGTCAGCGCCGATGGAAATACCGGTCAGATTGCCGATGCCCTGCTCGGTGAATTCTGTACCGCCGGTCAGGGTAAAGGTGGATTTGCCCAAGCCCAGATTCTGGGTGGGCTTGCTGGCGGTCGCCTCGCCGATGACCGCCTCGCCGGCGGCAACGGCTGCGTCAATCTTGGTTGCGTTGGGGTAGGACAGGGTGATGGTGTCGTTGGCGGTACCAGTGCCGCCCTGGAGCATAACCGTATTGCCGCCGGAGGAGGTTTCCGCCCGCTCCTGGCTGATAAAGCCGGTATACTCGGTGGTATCGGTGGTCAGTGTAACCACATACCCTTCCGGAGTCGGAGGCGTGGTCGTATCATCCGCCGCCTGTTTTTCCACCTTCACCTTGGTTTCGCCTTCGCCGGAGAACATCAATCCGGTGCCCGCCACCTTAAAACCCTCCAAGAAGATGCCGTTGGGGAGCGCCGGATCCATTTCCAGACTGCCGCCGTCGTACGCGGCGCTGGAGGTTTCGACAATCTGCGCGCCGGTCAGAGAAACGGTTCCGTTCTCAAAGGGGTCCGGCTCCAGAGTGAAGACAAAATCGCCGCCCGGATGCGGGCCGCCGTAGGAATCGGTAATCGCCTTATTGATCTCCTCCTGCAGTTCGCTCATGCTGGAGAAGGTTGCGTTGGCGTTTAATTTAATGTTGATCACCGAACTGGTGCTGTCGGTAATGGCCAGAACCTTCTGCCCATCGGGCATATCGGTGGCTTTGGTAAAGGTGAAGCCCACATTGGCCGCCTTGTTCTGGTTGGTAGAGGAAATGGTCAGCAGTTTGCCGCTGATCTCCTGCTGTACTTCTGCCACGCTGGCCTGAACCGGATCCACCGTGATAATAATTTTGTTGCTACCGGGGTCGATGCTGTCCAGCTTGCCGTTGGTGGCGCTGGTACCCAGCACAAAGTTACCGTTGGAATCGACCAGTGCACCGGTGGCAGGGTCGATATCCAGCATACCGGCTTTGGTGTAGTAGACATTGCCGTCCGGGTCCATAACCTGGAAAAAGCCTTCGCCGGTAATGCACACATCCAGCGGATTTCCGGTAGAGGTCATGGAGGACTGGCCCATCATCAGATCGACACTGGCCAGCTGCGAGCCGTAACCGATCATCGACGGGTTAATACCGCCGCGGGTTGCCGTACCGGCAGAAGCGCCACGGATCTGCTGGTAATACACGTCGCGAAAGGTAGCGCGGCTGGATTTAAAGCCGTAGGTGCTCGAGTTCGCGATATTGTTACCGATAACGTCCATTCTGCTCTGATTGGATTTCATGCCGGCTACGCCAGAATACATTGATCTAACCATTTTCTAAAAATGCTCCCTTCCGGGACCGTACAGGCTTATCCATCATTCAAAGCCTGTTGACCTCCTTTTCGGTCCAGTCAAAAAATTACGGCCCCACTAATGTTTGTAATTGCTTTTCCATCTGTTTCCCGACCGTCGAGCGCGGTAATCACCCGTCCGTTTTTCGCGTTCACGATAAACGCCGAGCCGTCTACCAAAATCAGCGCATCGTCCATTCCCTTGTCCCACGCGATTTTTAAGCCCTCGTTTAGTTTTTCCAAGCCCGCCTGGGTCAATTGAATCTCCCGCGTTGCAACCCGCTGGGCCGCATGCTTGGAAAACGAAATGTCCTGCGTCTGCGCCGTCCGTTCCAGAACCTGCTGGAAGGAAACCGCCTCTTTTGCCCGTCCCTTTGGTTGGGCCGCAGGCGCTATCGGGATTCCTGTGGTTACGGCAATATTCAATCTGCTGCGTACCAACAGATCTTCCATAACCTCACTCCTTTTGTGTTTTCATCCGTTTTCCTGGGCGTCCCTGCCCACTTCCCCGAACGATCTTTTACCAGATAAAAGCAGGCTCTTTGTCGCTTTCATCCTCGTCGGGAAGCTCCTCTTCTACGTAATCGCCCACTTCCAACACATCCTCCAGCGGGTACCAGGTTCCATCCACGCGGATACGGTATTTTCCGTCTTCGGTCGAATATCTTTCCACAACGCCTGTGTACTTGCTGGTCGGCTCGCCCTTATCGTCCCGCTGCCGCACCGTAACCTCTTTGCCCATCAAGGACTGCATGTACTCCACCTTGGCTGGGTCACTGGCGCCCGGGTTCTTATCGCCGGAACCGGAAGAGGAAGCTGTACCGTTGATCTCCATGATCTGCTCTAAGGAAAACTTTGTGCCGTTTACATAGATCGAATACTCGTTATCCACCAAAGAAACCTTTTGTACCGCGCCAACCTCTTTTTGAAGTTCTCCGGAAACGCTGAATTTCGCCGCCGTCACGTTTTTGCCAACCAACGACATCACGTAATTTGTCTTCATATAGGTGGCCATATCCTGCATCTGCTGCATGGTTGCAAACTGAGCCAGCTGGGTAACGTACTGGGTATCGTCCACGGGATTCATAAAATCCTGGTTCTTAAGCTGCGCCACCATCAGGGTCAAAAAGTCATTTACCGAGATGTTATTGCTCTTTTCGTCGGTAAAAACCGCATTCCAGACTTCCTTTTTGGTCTCTTCGCTGCCTTCTACCTCTTCGCCGGTCAATTTGTCCATAAACTGGTCACGGTAGCTGTAATTATTGCTGCTGCCGCTGACTCCTCCAACCGCCATATGTTTCCTCCTTTCTTAGATATAGGTGTCAAGCCCGTCATCCGGCAAAATCTGCTCGACAACGCTTCCAAAATCGCCGCTTTCCTGCATCTGAGAGCGGAAACTCTGCTGCCACTGCTCGGCGAACTGCTGGCCCGCAAACTGCTGGCTCTGATCGTTCATCGAATTCTGCGCAGCATATTCGGCGACCCGTCCATCCGGCGTAACCGTTACCTGCTGTACCTCAGCATGCAGGGGACGCAAAGCGTTCTGCAGGCTCAAAACCTCGTCGGTAATCCATTTCGCCGTCTGCTCGCTGGAAGTAAAGATGCTCAGCGCAATCTTTTCCTTGTTTTCCGAAAGCTTGACCACTACCTCGCCTAAGCCCTCCGGCTTCAGCCGGACAATAAACTCGTTTTTGCCCTGGGAAATATTTTCCGCAATCCCGGTTTTCAGCTGATCGGCAATCTCCTGCACATCCGTAAGCTCGGCCAGCTTTTGGGGCGCAACGCTTTCAACGCTTAAAAAACGCCTGGCGTCAACATCGGCCTGCAGACTTTCCACATCCTGCGCTTGGACTGTCTCCTTCGGCTTTTGGGCCAACAGCTGTCTGGCCTGCCGGAGCGTATCCCCTTCCAGCCGGATGCCGAAGGAAGGCTGCCGCTCCTTCCAGCTATCCTGAAGTACCGTATAAAAATCCTTTGCCTCCGCTTTTTCCACCGGCTGCTCAGATTCCTTTTCCTCGGGCTGGACAACAGGATTCTGAAGCGCCGCCACACTATTTCGAATTCCCTGGCCAACGCTCTGTACACTTTCCTCCGGCTGCATCACCTGCTGCATCAGCGGCAGAAGGTTCTGAATGTCCGGATTGGCATAAAGCATCTCCGCCATCATCTGCATACCCAATTCATTGGCTTTTTCCTGGTCATCCTGCTGAACGCCCGCCAACTGGGAAAGCAGTGAACCGAATCCGTCCTCTTGACCCATCAGCTGCTGAAAGATCATCGCAAAGGCGTCGCCCTGCGCTTGCTGCCCGGCAGCCATGCCCAGAATGCTTCTCAGGCTTACCTGTGGGGCTGCTGTCTGTACAGCTGCTATCTGTTCCATTCTTTCTCACCTCCTTTCAATGGGTAAAATATCTATCTCATCCGACATTCTGCCGGCTGAGGCCTAATGTGACGAGCTCCTCAATTCGCAGCTCTTCTTCCTTTTGCATATGCTGGCGGTAAGCCTCGTACTGTCTGTCCTGCAGCTTATCCAGCTTGGAAACCTCCTGATTCGCAGCCACTACCACCTGCGTTTGGGCAAATACCTTCTTCGCCGCGCGCTGCAAAGCGCTTTCTAAATCCTGCAGCTGCATACGGATATTGGTCAGCTGCACGTTGTAGCCCCGCACCTCCATAATGGTGCTGCCCTTTTCCTGGGCCTTCAGCATCTGCAAAGAGATGGACTGAAACTCTCTATTCAAATTGTCAATTTTCTGCTGGATTTGGTCCCGCTCTCCTTTTAAGCGCTGGAGGACCCCCAGCTCCTCATCCAGAATTCGATCCTTATATTCCCGCATATGGCTTAAAGAAAACTGAAATTTTTTCATAAAAGTCTCCTAATTAACTCTCCACAATCTCTTCCATCTGCGTAACGGTATCTTGAAACGCTTCTTTCTTTCCCACCGACTGCTGCAAAAGTCCGTTAATGGCGTCCATATGGCGAATCGCCTCATCCAGTTCCGGGTTACTTCCACTTTTATAAGCGCCGATGGAAAGCAAGTCGGTATTTTCCTGGTAAACCGACATCATCTGCCGGATTTTTCCCGCTGCCCGCTGATGCTCCGGCGCCACGATGCTGCTCATCAAACGGCTGATGCTGGGCAGAATATCAATGGCAGGATAATGGTTGCGCATCGCCACCTTTCGGGAAAGAACGATGTGACCGTCTACAATGCCTCGGACCGTATCGGAAATCGGCTCGTTGGTGTCGTCGCCTTCCACCAGAACCGTGTAAATCCCGGTAATGGAACCTCTCTCAAAATTCCCCGACCGCTCCAAAAGCTTTGGCAGCACCGTATAAATGGAAGGGGTGTATCCTCGGGCAACCGGCGGCTCGCCGGTGGACAGGCCAATTTCCCGCTGAGCCATGCAAAAACGGGTGAGAGAATCCATCATCAGCAGGACATCCTTGCCCTGGTCCCGGAAGTATTCCGCAATAGCGGTGGCAGTCAGCGAGCATTTTGAACGCATCATAGCCGGCTGATCCGACGTTGCGATGACCAAAACCGTTCGGCTCATGCCCTCGGGACCCAAATCCCGGTTGATAAACTCCACAACCTCACGGCCACGCTCGCCCACCAGGGCAATAACGTTGATATCCGCCTTGACATTGCGGGCGATCATGCCCATCAGCGTACTTTTTCCCACGCCGCTTCCGGCGAAAATGCCCATTCTCTGCCCTTTTCCCATCGTCAAAAGGCCGTCGATCGCCTTGACACCCAATTCCATTACTTCCGAAATCGGCGGACGGTTCATCGGGTTGGAGTGGGTGCCGTTAATAGGATACCAATCGGTCGCCTCGATAGGAGGACCGCCGTCGATGGGATTGCCCAGCGCGTCGATCGCCCGGCCGGTCATGGCGTCGCAGACGCCGATTTCCAGCTTGTCACCGGTGTTGACCACAATGCTATCCGACCCGATTCCGTCAATTTCCTGATAAGGCATCAGCTGAACGATATTTTCCTTTAAGCCCACGACCTCTCCCAAAATGGTCTGGTTTTCGTTGACCTGAATTTTGCAGATATCGCCGATATTGCAGATCAACCCGGTCGCTTCTACCGTCAGCCCCATGATTTTGTTGATTTTGCCTTTGTATGTATAAAGGTCGCTCAGCCGGATCAGCTGCCTGTATGCGGACAGATCCAAAACAGGTTGATTTCTTGTCAAGCTTTGCTCCCTCCTATACCGTTAACCCATGGATTTTTCGAATAAAACCTTCAGATTTTCCAACTGAACCGAAGCGGAAGCGTCCACCACGCCATCCGGCGTATTCACAAGGCACCCATCCACCGGTAATTCGGCTGCGGATACCTGGATGGACTTCCAGGCGGCAAATTCCTGCTTCAGCGCTTCTACCAGCTTGGGCAGCTGATCCGAGATTTCCACCCCAATCCAATCGGCGTTTTTTACGGCGGAAACCGCTTCGCGCACCAAGGGGACCATTAGCTCCTCATGCTGAGGAATCGATGTTCTGACCACCTTTTCCGCAATTTCCAAGGCCAGAGAAAACAGTCCGTCTTCATACTGCTGCAAAAAGCTCTGCTGCTGTTTTTGCAGATCCTCCAGCAAAAGATTCACCCTGGAAATGCATTCGTCTATCTGCTGGTGCTTTTCCTCCAAGACCTTTTGATAGGCGGACTGCTGGGCCTCTATTCGGATTCGCTTGGCGTCTTCCTGCGCCTGGGCAATCAGCGTTTCCCGCTCCAGCCGAGCGCTTTGCAAAATCTTGTGGGACATCTCGTTCGCTTTTTCCAAAGCGTTCTTTTCTATTGTATGCCTGATTTGTTCTTCAGTGACCAGCTGTTTTTCATTCGATTCGGAGATTTCCTCTTCTTCCTGATTTTCCAGCAGAAGCGGTGCGTCCGGGATCTGTACCACTTCGTCAGAGGTGACCAGATGAACCGGCTTAATCACCTTAGACAAGGACATCATCCCCTCCTCTTGCAACTACGATCTCACCAGCAGACTCCAACTGACGGATAATATCCACAATTTTCTGCTGTGCCTCTTCCACATCGCGCATACGGATATTTTGCAGATATTTGATATCCTGCTCGATGGTATCCCGCATTCTGGTAGACATGTTTTTGAGGATGACCTGTTTGACCTCTTCGTTTGCGGCCTTTAATGCAACCGCCAGATCCTTGGTATCCACCTCGCGGATAAAGCGCTGAATCGCCATGCTGTCGAGGTTGATGATATCCTCGAAGACAAACATCAGCTTATGGATCTCATCCGACAAGGCGGCGTCTTTCTCGTCGAGGGCGTCGAAAATATATTTCTCGGTAGAGCGGTCCACGCGGTTCATGATCTCCGCGATGTAGGGGATGCCGCCCACCTCCACCTGATCGGTAGAAGCGATGTTGGAGAAGCGCTTCTCCAGCGTTTTTTCCACAATGCTGATCATCTCCGGCGAAACGCGGTCAAGCCCCGCAATACGCTCGATTACATCCAGCTGGGTATTCCGGGGCAGTTCCGCAATAATCTGCGCCGCCTGCTCAGACTTTGCATAGGATAACACCAGCGCAATCGTCTGCGGATGCTCGTTTTGCAGCATCATCTGTAAGTTTTTGTAGTCGGCTTTTCTGACAAATTCAAAGGCCTTGGTATGTAAAGACTGGGAAAGGCGTTCCATGTAAGAGGAGGCAAGCTGCGAGCCAAAAGCCCGCTCCAGCACGTCCCGCGCGTAGATCACGCCGCCTTCGTTGATCACTTTTTGGGTTACGCAAAGGCCATAGAAATCCTCAATGGTGCCCTGCATATCCTCAGGAGCCAACCGGTCCAGCTTGGCGATTTCCAAAGAAAGCTGCTCGACCTCGTCCTCCTTTAAATACTTGTAAACGCCGGAGGCGCAATCGGCGCCCAACGCGACAATAACCGTCGCAGCCCTTTGGATAGAGGAAAGCTTCTGCTGTGCCATATTACCCCTCCTCCCGCATCATAGAGCGAAGCAAGGCCGCAGCAATTTCGGGATTCTCCTTCGCAAAATTCCGAACCTCTTCTGTAATGGCGTTTTCTTTTGTCTGCGCTGTTGCCATTGCCTCATTCTGAAGCTGCCGTTTATGATCTTCAATTTCTTTTTCAAGATTAAGCTGCCGCTGCCGCTCTTCCTCTTCCTGCAAAAGCGCTTCCTCTTCCTCCCGGTCACGGCGTTTTTTCGCCCGGCGAAACAGCAGTACAAAGATCAGTACCAAAATCAGGAACAGGATAAGGCACCCTAGGCCGATCAAGAGCCACGTCCGCTGACCAAAAATCCATCCGTTGGGAACCGGCTCTTCTCCTGGCTGGCTGAAGTTCAGATTGGTCACCCGGATATTATCAGACGTGATGTTTACCGCCTTCGAGATCAGTCCGACCAGCATCTCTTCAACCTCCGCGTCAAACGCAGGATCGTCTACGATGACAGCCACCGACGCCTTTTGCAAAATCGGTTCGCCCTTCTCAATTTGGGTCAGCACATATCCCACATCGTACTTGATTTCCCGATGATAGTTGGTGGCGGAGCCGTCCCCGGTTCCATCGTCGTTGGGATAAATCGGCGGCGCGTCCGTATTGTTCTCCTCGCCCACAATGCCTTCTACCGGTACGTTTCCGTTGAGCGAATAATCCTCTTCCAAATAATTTCTGACCCCGCTGCCGCTGTTGTTCTGATCGATGTATTCTTTGGTCTCCGAAACCATTTTGGAATAATCAATCGCAACGGTTGCAACAGCGGTAACACCGTCAGCGCCATATCTGCTGGAGAGAAGCCGCTTTATTTTATCCTCAATCTGTTTGCTGACCTGTCGTTCAAAATCCATCCGCTGAACGCTGTAATAGCCGGAACTTGCCGGATCCTCCAACCCAACCATTTCGACCCCGGTAGCCGCGTCCACTACCACCACATTGTCTGCGCTCAGGTTTGGAACCGAGGTTGACGCCAAATGCTTGATGGCGGAAACCCTCTCCGGATTCAACTCGTAGCCGGCCTTCATCAGCACCGTAACGCCGGCAGTGCTCTCCTTTTGTTGGGACTGGTCCCAGATATAGTTGCTTGTTTCAGGAACGGTAAAGGTTACCGTGGCCTCAGCAATTCCCTCCTGCCGCAGCAGTGTCTGCTGCATACGGTCCTGCGCCTGATAAAGAAGCGCCGTCCGCTTTTCAAACTCTGTAGAGGTAAAGCCGGTGGAACTGGTAAAAGTGTCGTAACTCAGCGTTGTTTTCGGATATCCCGCAGCGTTCAGCTGGAAAACCAGGTCATCCCACTCGCTCTGTGGGACCAGGACCTGTCCGCTTAAATCGACCTTGGCCTTTACGTTCATTTCCTGCAAGGTCGCATAGACCTGCGCCTTCTCCTCATCGCTCATGCCGGGAAAAATAACCCGGTATTGGGATTTGGCGTACCATGAAAAAAGCGATACCAAAACAATGATGGCCAGTACAGTCCCGCTGATGATAAAAAACAATTTTTTGCTTTTTTCGGACAACTTTTTCCAGAATTCTTTGATATGTTCTAAAATTTCCTTAAAGTTGATTTTCATAGACTTTTTACCAACCCATTAAGTACTGATTTTTTTCCTTCTTATTTTTCGGTCTAGATCTGCATTTGCATAATCTCTTTATAAGTACTTACCGCACGGGAGGTAAGCTGTACAACCGTTTCCACTGCCGTGGCTTCCATCGCGGAATTAATCATCAGGGAATGAAGACTGGAAATATCGCCCATGGCCAGATTATAAGAATCCTCCGCCGCAGCCTTCTGGCTTTCCTGTAAGGTATTCAAAGCGTCCTTCATAATGCTTTTGAACGAACCGCTTCCCGCCTCAGACGTCGTGTTTTCCGGTACATCCTGAATACTGGTAATAGGCGTTAAACTGCTTAAAGGAACTAAATACATGTTTTTGTCCTCCAAAACTGATCATGAAATATGAAGATTCTTAGAGATTTACAACGAACACAAAATAGGTTTTGACTACATACATTGTCTCCTACATTATAGCGAATAAATGACCTCTTGTAAACCATAAACTCCAATTTTATTATGATTTTTCAGAAAATCTCCAAAACTTTGCCACATTCTTCCTAACATAAAACTATGCAACAGCCAAATGCGAAATCACCGGAAAAAAGAAGAATGGTTCCCACCATATTCTTGCAAAAATTGTGGATTTTTTCGGAATTTTTTAGAAAAATAAGGGAAGAAAACCATTGTGATGGTCTCTTCCCTTATTTTCTGTTGTTTCTGCAAGCGATTTTAAACAGCTATTTTAAAATCAGCTTGTCAATCAATGTAACCAAATTGGCAATTTCCGGTTTTGTAATCTGAGCATCTGCTCCCACCGATTCTCCTTTACGACGAATCTCATCGTTAATCAGAGAAGAGAACAGAATGACAGGAAGTTCCTTCAAAACCGGATCCTCTTTAATCAGTTTACATAAACGGTGGCCGTCCATTAAAGGCATTTCAATATCCGTGACAACACAGCAAACGTGGTCGCGGATCGGATCTCCAGATTCTTTGGCCTCCTGTAAAAAATTCCAAGCCTCCTGGCCATTGTCGGTTTTGGTCAGATTGACATAACCGGCCCGCGACAGAGATTCTACAATCATTTTCGACAAAAGCATCGAGTCCTCTGCCAATAGCACCGGCTTATCACTGCGTTCACGGGGGCCGAGTTTCTCCAGATCTTCATATTGAATACCCAGTTCGGGGCTGATCTCCGAAACAATTTTTTCAAAATCCAATATGGTGATCAGATGGCCGTTTATGTCGGCAATGCCAGTGGCTACGCCCTCTTCACCGCCGTAAATGATTTTGTCCGGTTTATTGATCTGCTTCCAGGAAATACGCTCGATTCCGACCACTTTATGGACATGGAACGCAAAATCATTGTTGTTAAAATTGGTGACAATGAAAATATCCCGTTCCGGATCTTCTGAAGGCGTAAGCCCCAAATAACTTGCCAAATCAATGACCGTTACAATCATATCTCTGGACTTAAAAATACCCTCGATATCCTTTTGCGCTTTTTGCATAGGCTTTACAGGGCAAACCATCATGATCTCCCGAACCTTTGCCACATTGATTCCATAATTCTGACCGGCGATCATAAACTCCATTACTTCAAATTCATTTGTGCCCGTTTCCAGCAAAATTTCCGTGTTTTTTTCCTGTTGCACAGTACAGCCCTCCCATTCCACTTCTACCTTATCATAACAATTGATCGGTTAATATGCAAGCAAAAACCACGTATCATTTTAAATTTTCGGCAAGCAGGCCGGAAAGAAAAGAAAACCGTATTAAGGCTTGATGAAAAAAGGCATTGGATAGTGTCCAGTTCATGGGCACTCACCAATGCCTTGATCCTTAAGCTAAAACATCCAACTGGTGATCTCCCGGGAATGGAACCGACTGCTGCAAATCCTCAATTAAGGCAGCTGCCTGCGACTCTTGGAGATTCATTGCTTTTTTCATGACAGCAATATTTGCATATTGCTCCAATTGTGTCTGATGCATGGCAATGCTTAACGCTCCTGCAGCCAAAACATCCATCACGTATCACACCTTTCTATGTAAAACAATCGGCGCGAACTTAATATTTGTCACTCCCAAAGGAATCCGGAACGACCTGGTAAGAAAGCGAATCCGACATAGAGGTATCGCCGCCATCCTCCAACTTAAAGCCGCCTACCAACTCCTTCAGCATATTTGCCTGACCGGACAATTCCTCACTGGCAGCCGCAGACTCCTCAGAAGTAGCCGAGTTGGTCTGAATAACGCTGGAAATCTGATCCATACCTTCGGTGATCTGTACCACCGCGTCAGCCTGCTGCTGAGAAGCGGAAGCGATCTGGTCGATAACCGACGTGATCTCCGCTGCACCCTCTACAACCTTTTCCAAAGCCTGCGCCGTCTCGGTAGCAATCCGGTCGCCGTTCTCAACAGCTTGCAGAGAATTCTCAATTAAAGCAGCCGTATTCTTCGAAGCATCCGCAGATTTGCTGGCCAGACTACGAACCTCGTTGGCCACAACCGCAAAGCCCTTACCGGCAGCACCTGCGCGAGCTGCCTCAACCGCAGCGTTCAGCGCAAGAATATTGGTCTGGAACGCAATATCCTCAATCGTTTTGATAATCTTCCCGATTTCCTGAGACTTAGCGGTGATCTCGCTCATGGCCGCGTTCATCGCCTTCATCTGCTCATTGCTGCGAGTAATCTCTTCGCCGACCTCGTTGGCCATCTTGCTGGTTTTCTGCGCGCTCTCTGCGTTAGAAGCGATCTGCTCAGAAATTTTGGTAATCGTGGCAGCCAACTCCTGGACAGAAGACGCCTGCTCGGTAGCGCCCTGAGAAAGCGCTTGCGCGCCGGCAGAAACCTGATCGGATCCGGCGGAAACCTGCTCCGCCGCCTGATGGATCTGCATCAAAGTGCCGCTGAGATTCTTTTTCAGTCCTCTCAAAGACTCAAGTACAGAACTGAGCGCACCTACATACAAAGAAGTATCCTTGCTCTTGACATTGAAATCGCCGTTGGCCATTTTCTCCAACAGATAGGCCTCGTCCTCGATGACGCCACCCAAAATCCGCTGGCTCTTGCGCAACGCTTCGCACATTTCGCCCAGTTCGTTGGTGCTTTCGAAGTTTACTGGAACCGTCAGATTGCCCTCGCTGTAGCCAACCAGCGCATTGTGGACCTCCTCGGTAGGAATCGTAATATTCTTGATGATTTTGGTCGAAAGCATCAATACGAAGATAACGGCAATCACCAAAACCGCTGCGATCACAAGAATAGTAATCTGGCTATCCCGCTCTGCCTTGGAAACGACCTCGCTCTCCGCCGCGCTCAAGTCATTGCTGATGCCCGCGGTGAGATCGGTCATGGCGCTCAGCGTATCGGCGATGTCTCCGGTCAGCAGCGCAACTGCACCGTTTGTATCGCCAGCCTCAACCTCGCCGACCAGCTGCGACATCAGGCTGCGCCATTTGCTGATATGCTGCGCGTACTCCTCCACCCGGTTGTCGCGCAGCGGGTAAATCGTGCGCAGCTCGGAAAGCAGGCTGTCGACGCCATCCAGATAGCTGTTGATGGCAGCTTCCTTCTCCCGAGTCACCGAAGCGTTTTGGCGCACCAGCATCTCATAGCCGTTGACCATGGAATTGCGTACATTTAATCGGCACTCTAAAACGATAGAAGTAGCGCGTCCCTCTTGGCTAATTGCATTGCTGAAGTTGGTTTTCTGTCCGCTCATCATAAACAGCGTAACAACAACGATGGCCACCGAAAGCACCAGCGTGATACCGAAACCCAAAAGTAGGCTCATCTTTATTTTCATGTTCTTAAGCATAGATTTGGCTCCTCTCATTTTTTCAAATTATGGTTGCAAAAAAACAAGGATCCCTCCTTTTACCAAAAATAAAGGAATGAGAAAATCTACAGTTGTAATCCAAGGGAACCTCGAAATGAGCAAGAGCAATTCTCTACAGTCTACCTCATTCAAACTCCCATCATAAATCTTTATCGACATGATTTTAGAAAAGACTAGTCCTTTTTGGCGGATTTTTTTAAAATTTATGCAAAAAAACGGCAGGACGGTCCCTCTGGCCCCGTCTCGCCGCTCTTTTTGCCGGACTACGCCAGCCGCCCCCACCGCCCGAACCGGTTTTTCACCGGCTTGCGGACCGGAAGCTTCTTCCATTTTGTGGTCCGCTTGAACAGGCTGTACTCCTCGCGCAGCGCCGACTGCCGCATCTGCCCGCTTTCCGAAATCTCCATCCGTTCCGACACGGTAGAAGCCTTGCGCACCGCCGTCACCGCGTCGCAGGCCGCCCACTGGGAAAACCGCCGGTACACCTGCCCCGCCTGCTCCCGGCTTTTGCACAGCTGCAAAGCGCTTTTTTGCTGCGACCGCTCCAACTCGATCTGCTTGGCCCGGATGTACAGCGCCGGATCGTTCTGCTGTAGCCACGCCAAATCCCCGGGGGAAAGCCGCTTGCCTGCCTTCAGCTTTGCCGCGATGCCCGACCGCCGGGCGCTGTTCGCCTGGTCCGATCCGGATTTTTCGGCGCTTTCCAGCAGATTGGCCGTCTGCTGTTCCAGGGCGATCCCCTGCTGCCGCTGCTGCCATTTTTGCTGCATCGACATCATTTTTACATAGTTTTGGACCGTTCCAACCCCCACGGTCTACCTCCCCCTTTCGAAAAAAAAGAGGGAAGCTTTCGCTTCCCCCTTCTCTCACCATTTGTGATTTGCCGCCAAAACGGCGAAAGCGTGATGAGAATTTGAACCGGATGCTTACTGGAGCAGCTGCAGTACGGACTGAGGCTGCTGGTTCGCCTGGGCCAACATAGCCTGAGCGGACTGTACCAGTACGTTCATCTTGGTGTAGTTCATCATCTCTTTGGCCATATCAGTGTCACGGATACGGCTGTTTGCAGCGCTCAGATTCTCTACCGCAACATCCAAGTTGTTGATGGTGTGCTCTAAGCGGTTCTGCAGAGCGCCCATACCTGCACGAGCAGTAGAAACGTCGTTGATCGCATTCTTGATGGTGTCAATCGCTTCGGAGGCGGAAACCTCGTTCATGATGGACAGACCATTGATGCCCAGACCCTTAGTGCTCATGTCAGCTACCTTGACATTCATCTTGTTGTAGCTGTCAGCGGTATCGCCAATTTGCAGGGTCAGGCCAGCGCCAGCGATCTTCGGAGCAGTACCAGCAGAGGTTTTTGCAGCGATGGTCATCTTGTTGCCGTTAACGGTAACAGTATAATCACCCAGCTTCGCCTGCAGGTTTGCCATCGTCTCAGCGGTATCTTTGCCCTTTTCGAACTCGATCTCTTTGCCGTCAACCAAAATGGTCTCTTTGGTGGCCAGCTTATCGTTGTCCTTAAAGGTGATCTCGGTGCTGGCCATCGCTTCCTGGGTGCTTACTTTGAACGCAGCTTTCAATTCATCTGCGGTGAATTTACCAAGGTTAGCTGCATTGGTCTGAACTTTTTCCTCAATCTCAATGCTCTTGCCGTCAGCGCTACGACCGATGTTAAAGGTGAACTCCGTCTTCGTGCCGTTCACATCTTTTTCAATCTTCGCGGACATATGGGACAGCTGAGCGGTTACCATTTCCATCTGCTCGTCAGCGCTCAGGCTGCTGTCTACATAAATATCCTGGTTAGCGCCAGAGTTATCAGCCAAAGTAGTAGGCAATTTACCTTCTTTGAAGGTGAAAACCGTCTTGCCGATGGTCAGGGTGTTGCCAGCCTTGATCATGTCAGCGCTCAAAGTTGTGGTCGCGCCTGCACGAACCGGATCTGCGCCGGCAGCGGGGTCTTTAATGTCGTATACCGGGCAGTCAATACGATTGGTCTCGGTCTTGTCACCAGATTCGTTGGTGAGCGAAACAGTGAGGTTGCCTTTCGGGATTTCCAGATCTTCCGGAACCTTCGTGTCAGCAGTCGGATTGTTGGTAGGTGTTGCTTCTGCTTTGCCAAGGAAGGTGAATTTTACAGCATTTTCACCAGTACCAGCTTCTGCTTTATACACATAGTCACCAATTTGGACAGCGCCAGCAGTAGTCAGCAATGTTTGCAGCGCCGCGCCGTCAATCGTATGGGCAGTATCATTAGTATTACCTTCGCTTTTGAGAGTAGCATCAAAGCTGTCGGCACCATCCCACATCTTAACCGCCTGGCCGCCAATGGACAGACCAACATCCGCACCAGATTTCGCAGCCGCACCTGCTTTATCATATGCTACAGAGAAATCAGCAAAGTCAACGGTGAAGGACGGTTTTACTTCAGAGCCAGAAGCGCTGGCATGCAATGGGTCAACCGTCATAGATTTCTCGCCAGCGGCAACATACTCGCTAGAAGCGCCGATGCCGATTCCCTCGTTGTTCAGACCCATAGTGCCGTTGAGCAGCTTGGTGCCGTTGAAGTTAGCGGACTGGCTGATACGATCAATTTCGGAAAGCAGAGAGTCAACCTCATCCTGCAGCGCCTTACGCTCCTGAGAGGTGTAGGTGCCGTTGGCGGATTTGCCTGCCAGCTCTACCATACGGTTGAGCATATCGTGTACTTCGTTGAGGTTCCCCTCAGCAGTCTGGATCAGGCTGATGCCGTCCTGCGCGTTGGCAGAAGCAGTCTCCAAGCCTTTGATCTGCGCTTTCATCTTCTCGCTGATCGCCAGGCCAGCGGCGTCGTCGCCAGCGCGGTTAATGCGGAAGCCGGAAGACAGTTTTTCCAGAGATTTAGATACCGCGCTGTTGTTCATGCCCAGCTGACGGTATGCGTTCAGTGCCATTGTGTTTGTTCTTACTACCATTCCCATGGTGAAACCTCCTTGTAATATGCGGCCTCATCCTTGAAGCCACGCTTTGTTTATTTTCAAGTTCCGCCCCCCGCGGGCCCTGCAAGGGCCGGAACCGAAAACCAAATTTGCTTTCAACAACAATATTCGTTGCTCCTGCCAAAAACTAAAGCGGATTCTGGCAAATTTTTTCTCGAATTCGAGCAGGACGCAAAAAACGGCCGTGGAAAGCGGTTTTCGCAGGAAAACGGCGCGGGCTGTCCTGCATTGTTCAAACCAATTTTCTAAAATATTTTTGGCGCTGTCGCATTCGGCAGGCGGTTTGTCACTCCCCTTTTGAAAGCAGGTGATGCGCACGGTTCCATACGAAGGGCTTTTTTGCATGGTGATCCTGGGCGTTGTAACCGCTGGTTTGCCAGATTTGCAAAAGAAAATGACCGCCCATCCTCCAAATGTTGCGGTCAAATTCTTTGACTAAATCATGAGGACAAACCGTCTGCTGACAGCGCCTCTTTTGTGTATTTTTGGTATACGCCGCGCCGGTTCAAACGTCAGCCGACGCTTTTTTCGCGGCTCCACAGCCGTTTTACGCAAAACTAGTGACGGGGATTGGCCTTTACAACGCTGGCAGCCTTGGTCAGCGCGGCCATAATGTCGGTCCGGTGCTGATTGCGCAAAATAAAGGTTTTGGAGTAGACCTCCCCCTTGCGGGTAGCTACGTATTTGGGCGGCAGCTGATTCAAAGCATAAGCGATCATATCGCTGCGGCAGGCCTCGCAGGTGCAGCAGTCCAAGGTGGGCTGCAGGCTGTCAAACTCCTCCTCGATCAAATCTTCCATTACGTTTTTGTAATCCGACATCCCGATCATCCTTTCTGACTCGTGGCAGATGGGGTGTTATCTTCCCAACAGCTGTTTTTTGTAGTTGCGGTAAACGTTCACCACTTCCCGCTCGTACTCCACCCCAAAAAAAGAGGGAACGAGGTAGGTGAACACGTAGTCCAAATCATCCGACCGGCTGATGGCCAGCATTGTCTCGGTGATGACCACCTGATTGAGAAACTGATTATTGTTGGCAACCCGTTTCGACGAGAGGATAAAGTTATAAAGCACCTGACGAATGGCGTCGGGATTGGCGACCTCCACCACAAGGTTCACCGCCTTGCGCAAAAACGGGTCCGGGAATCTTGCGTAGTCGTTGACCATATCGTCCATTTTCAGCAGTCCCTCGCTGCGCGCCGCAAAGGCCAGTTCTACCAGCTGGCGGACCGTCGGCAACGTCTCGTGTTTTCCTTCGCGGGTGCATTGAATCTGCTGAGCGAAATATTCGGCGCTCATTGTATACTGCATAAAAATCCTCCGTCTTGGCAAATCTGGCCGCCGGCCCGTCTTTGGGCAAACGCCTTAACGTGTCCGTACCTGCTATTTGCCGATTTCCAGCGCCTTCAGCGCCAAAGATTTCACCAGCGAAAGGGCGGTCAGGTTCGCTTCGTAGGAATTGGAGGCGGCCATCAGGTCGATCCGCTCCTCGGTGGCGTCCACATTTGGCATCATGACGTAGCCCTCCTCATTGGCGTCGGGATGAGCCGGATCGTACACCGGGATAAAGTCCCGCTGGCTCTCGACCACCCGGGTCACCCGGACACCGCCGCCTTTTACCCGGGCCTCTTCTTCCCGCAGCGCGCTGGCAAAGCTGACCCCCCGTTCCTGGAAGATCACCTGCTTGCGGCGATAGGGCTCGCCGGCAGCGGTGCGGGTGTTGTTTACGTTGGCCAGATTCTGCAAAGCAACATCCATGCGAAAGCGTTCTGCGGTCAGAGCAGAGCCGGTAATGTTCATCGAATCAAGTAAAGACATGAAAAGCCCTCCTTTGTGCTATTTGGCCGACTGGTTCATCACATACCGAAGATTGCTGAACTGTCCGCTGATTTTCTGGTACAGATACAGCTGCTGTACATAGTTTTGATAAAGCTTCAAACTCTCGGTATCGGCGTCCACGTTATTTCCATCCGGCCGGATCGAGGTCGCGTCGTCGGTGTAGATGTAGGCCTTCAGATCGTACCGGCTTTTGGAATCCTTCAATACATTCTCAAAGCTTACCGACCGGGCCTTATAGCCCGGCGTGTCCAGGTTTGCCAGATTGTGCAGAATCGTCTGCTGCTGAATGGCCAGACCCTCTAAGCCGCCGCGCATAACGGAAAACTGCTTGGAATCAAAAAACATTGGTTTTTCCTCCTAACTTTCTGTTCGAACCTCCAGCTGCGCCTGGGTGGGAATCTCGGCGTCCTCCGGCAAAAGCTTTGCCAGCACGACAAACCGGTGATTCGTATCGTTGGCGCCATAGCTGCCAGTGCAGGTGGAAAGGAGCAGGACATGGTCCTGCGGCCCGACCTCCACACCATAGTCGTATAGGGATTTTTCCATCGCCGCCGCCGCCATCCGGTCAATGCCCTCCGGCGGATCCGGCGAAATAAAGCTGTCGTTCAGTTCCGTATACAATACCGCAAAAACCTCCCAGTACATAAAACCGTCCAGCGTGGAAAATTGTATCACCGGCGTTTCCCGGGCAAAATCCGCGTCGGTAAAATGGTACAACTGGGAAAATCTCGGTCCGTCCGGATTGTCCTTTAGGTCGCTGTGCCCATAGATGATGGTGTTGGGGCTCAATTCCTCCCGAGAGCCCACCGAGCACTCATAATCCACAAAATAGCAGCCGTACAGGTCGTATTCCCGCCGCTCATCCTGCCGCAGATAAACCGCATTGTCATACGACTGGAGAACGCTGTTGTTAATCTTGGTTCCCGGCACCACCAGCCAGCCCACCGTATCCCGATTCTTGCGGGTTTCGTAGTCCAGCATTTCCAGGATATCCGCCTGGGTTTCTGCCTGGTCGCGCACATCGGCGTTTTTCGGTTTGCTGACCTTCTCGGCGATACTGGCAGATTGTCCTACCTCCTCTGGGACTGGGTCCTCCATGAAAAGGAGAACATAAGCGGCCGCTCCCAACAGCAGCGCGAATGTCAACACTATCCCAAGTACCAGCAGGAATTTTTTCAAAATCTTACCTCCCGCAAACCAGTATATGGATTGGTCTTGCCACCGGCGCCCAGCGCGTCAATGGAACTGGACAAATCCTCCGAGCCGACAATGCGATGGAACGGCGTGACAATGTAGGTGGAAAAATGGTCAATCCGAACCGCAACCGTCCCCTGTTTATTGCTTCTGATCGTTCCGTAATAATCAATCCGTTCTCTCGCCCGGTTGTAGTAGTGCCAGTACAGCGTTTGACTTCCATATTTGTTGCCAAGGTTCAAATGCAGAACCGCAGGACCCGGCAGCGGAAGCATATCGTCGCTGGAGCCGTCCTCGAAGTAAACAAAGACCGCCCGGTTGATAATGTCGCCGTTGCCCTGATAGGAATCGATCTCACTGTAAATATCCGACGAATCCGGCGAGTCAAAGGACATTCTAAAGTCGTAAACTGTTTTTTGCGGCACAACCCGGTCGATATCCGACGCTTTAAATTCCAAAGAATAGTCATTTCCCTGGAAGACGATCGTCTTTTCCGGATAATCCCGCAGCGTATTAAAGACGCTGGCGCCAACCCGCGGATACTCGCTGATCATCACTGTGATCACGTTGTCTGAATTCTTATAGTCCACCTGCTCCGCTTCCAGCGGGGTCAGATTTTTCAGTTTTCCCTCTTCGTTGCGGTAAATCTTCAGGCTGTAATTCTTCACTGTCGTCCCGTCCGGAGAGGTGACCTCGATGGTCACGGCGTTTTCCCCGTCCACCAGCGCCAGTGCATAGTTGCCGTTGTAGTCACCGATTTCCTTAGTTCCCGCCAGCACCCGCATCGTTGCCAGCGGATCGGCCACCCGCGGGATGATATCCACCGACCAGGTATCCTCGGTTACGGCCACCTCATATTCGGTCACCGCCGCCTGGAAGTCCGGCGTCATCTGCCCCTTGTTCACAACCAAAGACCGCAGATCGGCGTTGTTGGTCTTTTCGACAAGGTTTTCGTTGGTAAAGTTGATCTTATAAATGATTTTGGTTTCGCCGTCCTGGGCCGTAACCTCAACGCCAATCGTTTGATTTACCTCAATGATTTCAATCATATCGGAAGGCTTCCCGCTTTCTGCCGCCTGAATCACCTGAAAGCTTCCGTCGCTCAACACATAGCCAATCCGGATCGTCGCGCCCGGCTGGTTGACCGTTGCCGTAATGATCGCCCCTTGGACCCCTTCCGGAATGGTCGCAGAGTAATCGGTCTCATTGGAGACGAAAACTGGACTAAATTCCTCCGCATTATCTACCTTCAGCCCTTTTAACCGGGCGTCGCTGCTGGGCGGCTCTCTGTCGATGGAAATATTGTATGTCTTCTGGGTTTCTCCGTCTTCCGCCGTAATGACTACCTGAAACTCCTTAGGATTGCCCGGATCGTTGAGTTTAAAGACCTTGGAGGTTTTGCCGCTGGCAATGACATACGGCCTCACTATGTCCATCTGCGTCCCCTCATTGATCTGAACGGTGGCCCACATATGATTGGTATTGGGCGTAAAGCTGACCCCGTTGGTCTCGTAAGGAACTTTTAAACTATAACTGGTCTCGTCCGGATGGAAACCAAAGGTCTTAATCTTGTTCCCGTCCTGATCCTGCAATTCCAGGGACTTTAACAAAGCGTCGTCACTGGGCTCGGCTCTGCGCACCCGCAGTTCGTATTCCTGGGTATCCGTCTCATTTTCCGCCGTCACTACAATGTAGAAGGTGTGATGGCCAACACGCAAAATCGTGTCATCGTCAATGGGCAGAACATCCATGGCCGAGGTCCACGCGCCGGCTTTCACCTGACCCTGGCTCATCTCGAACACAAGGTGGTCCTTGTTCAGCGAATAAATCTGGATGTTGGACACATTTAAATCCGTCGGCGTGATGTTCAGCTTGATCTGTTTGGTCTGGTACGGAATATCCGCCGTATAGGTAAGCGTATCCGCCTTAAAGCCCGGCTCGTAAGGGACGTTCTCCTCATCCGCATTGCCTACCAGCAGTCCGCTCAGGGTCGGATCGTTATTGGGATCCAGCCTGCGCATATGTACCGTGTAGGTGCGGGTGGTCACGCCGTCTTCCGCCAGCATCTCAAAGGTCACATCCACTATACCGTCCGTCGCCTCGGTAAACCTTGTCTTCAGACCATCCAGCCACTGCAGATCCTTGTCGTACTGATTATTTCCCACCAGCTCCGGCGTAATCGTCGGACCCTTCGCCCGCTTGTGGTTCTTTTCCGCCCGAATCCGCAGCCGGTTGGTGGAATAGGGAACCTCGATGCTGTATTCCGTTTCCGCCGGATCAAAATTGGAAATCAGGTTGTTTGCCATTTCGCTGTCGTCCTCGAAATAGATGCCGAGCGACTTTAAGGTAGCGTCGTCGCTGGGCAGATCCCGAATCACATCCAGCTCGTAGGTGGACCAATAAGTCTCCCGCGGATCCTCGCATTTTACCAGGACCTTCAGCTTCACCAGACTGTTTGCCTTTTCGAACGGGATGGCGACGCTCTTTTGGCCGTCGAATATCTCCTCCGGGCCGCCGATTTGTTTGCCGCTGCTGTCATACCAGGTAAGGCTCATCGGTTTGTCCCGGCCCCAGTCGCTGTTGACAAACGGCGTCAGGGTGATCTCCTCCGATTTCCACGGAATATGGACGGTTCCGGTGGTATTCTGGGTATAAGAAAGCTGATCCGAAGCAAAGGGATACTCGATCTTCTCATTCTCCTGGTCGCGGATCTCCAGCGCCGTCAGCGAACTGTCCTGGCTGGGGGAACTGTCCCGCACGTTGATGGTAATCGAAAACTTTTCAGAGCTGGGCACAATCTGGCCGTTACGGTCCTGCACAAAGAAACGGAAGGTCAGCGTCACCTGCTGCGGCCCGGCCTTTGGCGGCAGCTGCTGGGCGATCACCGACAGGTTGACAAGTCCCGGCGTTTCGCTGCTCAATACCGTTTGGGGATTGAAAATTTCCGCCCCCGGCGTATAATCCCTCGGCGTATCTGATCCGGTCCAGGTCCGCAGCACCACCGAATTCTTTGCCACGTCGTCCTTGCCGTCTACGGTAACGCTGGCATATTTGGCGGCACCATTTTTGGCGCCCATGTTCAGCTGCAAATCATACTGATACGGGCCCACCGGATGAATGTCAAGCCCCGGGACGTTGCCCTTGTAGGCGTCCAGCGTTTTGATGCCCGGCAGATCGGTGGTTTTCTCATCCTCCGGCGCGTCCGGGTCGGCGACAGGGTATCTTTTCGTCCCGCTCTCACCGATCTCCTGCACCTGGGTCACACCTACCAGCTTGCCGCGGCCCCGAATGGTCACCGGCTTGGATATGGCGCCAGTGTTGGATTTCTGCCAAACGCCGCTGCCCTCCTTGGTTTCGTAATAAACCGTCGCTTCCAGCGTGCCGGTAATATCGTCCTCCTGGGCCGTAACCGTCATCTGCTGCCATTCGGTATTGGTTCCCTCTTTTATAATCGCATTCTGGTCCGCCGGGTCTGCCGGCCTCCATTCCCACTCGATTTTAAACCGGGCGTTAAACTCGCGAATATACTGGCGCAGCATAAAGTTGCCGGTAATATAGCCAAAATCGTTGTTGGCGCTGAGCATATAAGCGTAAAGCTTTTCCTTCTGGGCGTCGGTCAGCTTTTCCCAGTCGATTTCTTTTCTGTCGCTGTCGGTCAGCCGGGAACCAGCGCTGTTTTCCACCCTTGTCTCAACCTCGTTCATCGCCGCCTGGGGGGTGTACACCGTCAGCATAATCGGGTTGGACTGGGGAAGCTGGAAATCCAGCCGGAAGGTGGTTCCCTCGCGGACAAAGTTATCCGTCTCCTTCGGAACCGGGACCTTGTTTCCCGTTCCATCGTCCACCAGAATCTGGTTGCCTTTGTCGTCTGTCTCAAAGCTGTACTGCAATTTCGGGTTTAAGGTCAATTCAATTCGATAGTTGCCCTTTTGAATCGCCAGACGGATTTCTTTTTGCTTTTTGGGGTCCTGGGTATAGCTGATGACACCTACATCGCCGCCCTCAAACTTTTCCAGCGAGCCGCTGGCGCTGTCCGGCACCACCTCAAATCCCGGCTCCTGGTTCAGCTTTTCCGCCGAGGTACATCTGAGCGTAATGGAACTGAGCATGGTAATAGCCGAAGGCGTATCCGACCGGACATAACCGGTGGCCTTCGCGCCACTGGCTGTATTCTCTTCCCACAAAACGCCTTCAGCGGTTACGGTATAATAGTTTCCGGTCACGTTGAAGTCGCCCTTGGTCGCCGGATCGCTCTCCGGCGTATAAGAACCTCCTTCGGTACCCGCGCCCGGATTAAACGCCTCAGCCACCGAGATTGAGTCCTTGTTGACTGTAATACCCGCGTTATAGCTGCCGCCCTCGGCGTTGTTTTTAATGGTCATACTCTCCCGCACAAAAGTCACCGTGCCGGGGAAGGTTTCCAAAATATCAATGCTTCGCCCTGTAACAATCGAAGCCTTACCCGAGTCCCCGTCATCCCCTTTTTCAAAGGAAAGGACCGGCTTGGTGGTCGTAGGGGTTGTCGGCTTGGTCGCAGCGGCCAAAGCCTGTATGGAACCCAGCGGCAAAATGGTAAAGGCCATCGCTGCCGCCAATAAAACGGATTGAATCTTTCTGAATTTCATTGTAACCTCCGATTTGCATCCCGGACCGCCAACTGGAAAAAGCAGCCCCCTGTTACGCCGATGTAGAAGAAATTCGGCGGATATACCCCTCATCCGGGCGGATAAAGCCTTTCTATGCGCTGTTTTTCCAGTTTTCCATGACAGCGCGGCCCATTTTCCAAAGCCGGATCAGCATATACCTTTCCTACTCATTTTATATTCGTCAGGCAATGATGAAACTAAAGCGTTACGAAAAAAATACCCCTTCCAAAATCCCCCTTTTATTTTCTTTTTCTGCCAAAAGAAAAAGCCAGCGAATCACCGTCATATCCCATAACGCAGTCGCTGGCTTCCTTTTCCTTATAAAAAGGATCCTTTTTTCGCAAAAAGCCTATCTTTTTCCCTTCCATGGCAGGTTTTTGCTGTTTTCATACATCCGCTCCAAGCGCATACATTCAAGATGAAGCACCGTCTCCCCTTGTTCGGTAAGCGCATAGTACTTGCGGCGGGTTTCTTCCCGGACCATACTGACCAGTCCCTCCCGCTCCATGCGCAAAAGACAGTTGTACACCGTCCCGCCCTGTAACTCCACCTCGCCGTCCGTAAACTTTCTAACCCATTGGATCATCTCATAGCCATGCCTGGGCCCTTCCTTCAGGGACAGAAGAATATAGAAGCTTGTTTCTGTCAGAGGAGACGCCATTTTGGCGTGAATCTGTCCATTTTCTTTTTGTGTTCCCGATAAGTTATGTCCTGGCATAAAACAATAGCGCTCCTCCACATAATAAACCGCAAATACACCTTAAGAAAAATCACAGAAACGAAATCCGGACGCCGCAAAAACAAAGACGGCTAATTGGCTCCTCTGGCATTTTTATCCGCCTGGATAAACGTTTCCCGCAGGTCGCAGACCATCGAAAGCACCTCGTCAACGATGGCGTTATCCTTGTGCAGATTCGCCTGAACAAGCTGATGGTTAAAATATTCGTACAAAGCGCTCAGATTGTTGGAAATCTCATATTTAAAGTTCAGCGTGGAGTCCAGATGCTGGATGATCTGCTGCGCCTTTTGCGAAGCGATGTTCGCCATCCCATAATCCTTTGCATCGTTAAACTGCTTCACCGCGTTGAGCTGCTTAACGATCCCATCATACAGCTTAATCAGCATTTCCCCTTGGGTCATCGTCGTTACAGATTGCTGCTGGTATTTCTGATATGCATTCTGATAAGCATTCAGCGTCATTTTTTCACCTCGTTCGCTTTGTTAATAGCCCATCATCTGAGTCAGCCAGGCACTTTGGCTGCTCATATTGGCGATCATCTGCTCCATGGAGTTAAACTGGTTCCAATATCTTGTTTTTTCTTTTTCATAGGTAAGCTTCAAAGCGGCGATTCTGCTGTCAATATCCTTTAAACGCTTGTAAATGGTATTGTTGGTTTCAGAAGCCTTTCCCTTTACGCCCGCGATTTCCACCAGGCTGCCCGGAGAACCGGAGCTTGTGCTGGCCGTCTCCTTAATAATCTCGTTGAGCCTTACGGCCAAACCGTTTTCACTGTCGGTAAACAGCTGCATTATGCTGTTGGGATCGGTTTCCAGAATCTGGCGCAGCTTCGCCTCACCATCGGTGGAAAAGGTCAGCTGGCCTCTTGTCTCCCACTCGCCAGTCTCAATGCCCAGCTCATACAAAGCGTAGCGGCATCCCTCCGGCTTCTGATATAAAACAGAGCGCATGGACTGTAAAAAGGTGCTGACGGTCGAATCGCGCCGCAGAAGACCCTGTTTCGCCTTTTCCTCCCAAAGCTCGATCTCCCGCTCGCTCATCTCCTTTTTCTGGTCGGCGGTCAGGGGCGCGTAATCCCGATAGTTGGCGTCCTCGTTCAAATAGTCGTTAAGCGTCTTGACCAGCTGATTATAGGAGTCAATAAACTGCTTGATCCCGTCTACAATCTGATCGGTATTGCGGGAAACGTCGATTTTTTCCGCTTCGCCGGTAAATATTCTGGCACCGCCGGTGGCCGGATCGTAGGAAATACCGGTGGCCGCTACCAGGGATCCATCCGCTCCCTGATAGGTGATGCCCGATTGCAGCTGGGTTCCGTCCTTGTCGTATAAAACGCCGTCCTCCACATACTGGCCCTGCTGAAGAACAACCGGATTGTTTTCCGCATCCATCAGACTGCCGCTGGCGGCAGCATAGGTGCCGGTGATGCTTTGCAGGTTAAAGCTCAGGCCGTTGACCGTAAAGGCGTTGCTGCTTCTTTCGGTCAGCATCCCATCGATCTTGATCAGCGCGTTTTCCCCCTCCACAACCTTCGAGGCCGCGCCCGAGGCAACGCCCAGCTCCAGCGAATCCGCCTTAAACAGCTTCTGCATGGTGTCCGCGTCCCCAACCTGGACTGTGCCGGAGCCGGTCAAAACGATTTGACCGTTTTCATAGGACAGCTCATTGGTCTTCTCTCCCAGCTGCGAAAGCTTGGTATCTGCGGAAAGGGGCGACCCGTCTTTTCCGGTCAGCCCGGTCAGGCCCAGCTGGCCCAATGTCGTGTCGCCGGTTACATAAACGGGACTTTCTGCGCCGCCCGTCAACTCCGAAAGCTTGGTGCTGCCGGCCAGCGCCTTGCCCTCTTTGTCGTACAACTCGTCTAACCCCAACTCGGACAGGGTCGTATCTCCCGACAGGTAGGACAGACTCCCCATCTTTTCGGTCAGCTCCGAAAGCTTGGTGCTGCCGGAAACCGCCTTGCCGTTTTTGTCATAGATGCCGGTCAGGCCCAGATCAGACAGGGTGATGTCCCCGGAGATTACGCCTTTTGTCAGGCCGGAAACCGCCCGATTGCCCGAAAGAATCTGGGAATCCGCGCCGCCGGCGCCCAGCAGCACATTCAGGAAGTTGCCCTCCTGCTGGGTCATAGAGATATTGCGTCCCGCGCCGGAATCGGTCGCCTCTAAGGTAAAGGTGTCCGCCTGTGTGCGGTAGACCAAACGTACGCCAGCGTCGCTGCCGTTGATTTCCGAAATGACGTCAATCAGCGTATCGTTTTCAGAAAAACTGAACTGCTCGCCGTTAATGGTAAATTGAAAACGAGATCCCTGCAAACCTCCGGCAAAATGCAGATCCTTTAACTTGCTGCCCATTTCAATGCGGTTGGACTGTCCATTTTCCATACCCATGGCGCCAAGCAAAGGCGAATTGCCGTCCACCATTACCTTGCGGCCGTCCGAAACGCTCAACTCAAAGCCATTGCCAGAGGAGATCACCCGCACCTGATTTTTTCCGTGGGCATTGTCAAGCCCTTTTTGCAATGAAGTCTTAAATTTCTCCAGATCTACCGACCCGTCGGCATTCAGAACATCCCGCAAATCCATTTTTACATCTTTTTTCAAATCGTCCAGCGTCACCGAAAAACTAAACTCCGGCACCTCGTTTACTTTTCCGGACAGGCCGGAAGATTTTTTGCTGCTGGACAAAGAGGAATGAGCCCCCGCTGCAAGTCCCAGCCGTTTTAAACCGATGGCCCCGGAATCAGTGGAAACACTGATCGTTTTGGGCGGATCGTCACTGTTGACCAGATTCACCGCTCCATCCTTCACCGTGACCTTTACTCCCGTGCCGGAAAAAGCCTCGGTCAGCTTCTCTTCAATGGCTGCGTCACGCTGCGAAATGCTGGAAAAGCTTCGGAAGGAATTTCCATCCACGAAAACATCCCGCAGGTCCGCTTCGACTGTCTTGTCCCCGACCTGGAATTGAACCTTGTATTCGCCGTTTTCGCCCAGCTGCTCTTTTGCCAGCTTGGAAAGAGCCTCGATATCTATTTCCCCCGCCATCTTGCCGCTGACCTTCGCGCCGGAGGAAATGCTGCTGTTGGTGGCAAGCCGCCGCACTTCCATGGAGGTGACGCCGGTCGTGGCCGAACTGGTCGCCGAAACCTTAAACGCCTTGGAAGAACAGGCGGCGCTCATGGCGTTAAAATAGCTTTGCGCCAACAGGTTGCTGCTAGAACTGAAACTAAAGTATTTTTCCTGAAAGGTGTTGATCTGACCGATAATATCCCGGTAAATCTCCTGCTTCCACTCCAGCTGCTGCTTAATCGCGTTCTGCTTGTCAATTTTGTTCTGCGTTCCCGAAAGCATGGACTCAACCATACTCTCCGTATCCATTCCGGATGCGAGCCCGGAAAATCCTTTATTACTACTGGCTTTATTTACATAGGTGCTCGTCGAATTCACATCCACGTTAAATCCCCCATTCCAAAAAGTCATCTAATTAAGATTATCGGCCTTGTGGCTGGAAACCAAAGCGCTTTTATGCGTTTCCCAGCCTGGATCTGCCGTCGGACGCGCCGGCATTGGAATAAAAGCGGGCGGCCTTGGCATTTGTCCCCTGGTTCATCTGCTTAATCTTTTTAAGAATCCGGTTTTGTTCCGTCTTTAACCGCAGCTGCGCCTGCTGGTCGCTTTGCCGCAAACGGCTGAATACCGCCCGGATCTTCATTCCCTCTTCGTACAAAGGCTGCAAATCTTCCGGAAAATCACCGGCGTCCGCCCTTCCCCCAATGGCCGAAATCAGCTGCTCTTTGTCCGGATCCTCTTGGCAAAGCGTCTGCAACTCCTTCTCCAGACTGTCAATCTTTGCAAGCAAACTCTGGCGTTCCTCCACCAGTTCCTCCAACTGCTCTTCCGGGCAGGACAGCATCTGCTGCGTCGCCTCTTCAAACAAAAGCAAAACCTGCTGTTTTTTTTGCAGGGTCTCTAGAATCTGCGATAAATTGGTCATTTTTTCCTCACGAATCCTTTCAACCCAACAGGAACCCCCTTGAAAAATTTGATAATTGTATTATGATAAGTAGAAAGGGATTTTTTCGTTGGGGAGGGGTAACCTTTGAGTTATGATAAACTGACAAAGAAATTCACAGCGGTTTTAAAGACATTAGAGGACAGAATTGTCGAGTATGGAACCGCTTACGTTTCTTTAAAAGATCAAAGCCTTGATTTTACAAGCGACTTTGTTCCGATTTTTAAAATGGGAATGCGCCTAAAGGTCGTCCATGTGCAAAAAGACATCGAGGTCCGCAGCTTTGAAGGCGAAGTCTATCTTTCTTCCCAGCATCTGCTGCGCCTAATTGCCGTCGAAGACGAAATTCTTCCCGGCGCTTCTTCGGTGGAATCCTACGACACAAAAATGGACGGACAAGCCTCGGTAAAATTTCTTGCAGCAGAATCGCCGAAACGTTTTTCGCTTCTGCACAAGCCCAAAACAATACCGCTGCCCCAGTCCTTCCCTGTCTCGATCTACGAAATTTCCCTGTCACAGCTTAAGTTCACCTGCGACGTGGTACTGGAAAAAGATCAGCGCCTGATTCTGGATGTCCGGCACCCGGTGCGCTTAAAATCGCTGCCCATGCAGGTGGATCTGGCCATTACCTTCGGCGCCGCACAAACGCACAGCTACCGCTGCAATATTCTGGACCTGGCAGGATACAACTATATGCAGCTGGAGGAATACGTGCGCAAACTAAGTCTTGCCAGCAAGATGTTTCCAAACGCCGACGCTATTCCTTCATCCGAAGGAAAAAATCTTTGACCTCGTCGATGGCGGCCGCCTTTGCCGCCGTCTGGTTCTCCTGAATCGTCGCGTACAACTCCTCCCGGTACACCTTGATATTCGCCGGAGCTGTAATCCCGATTTTCACCCGGTCGCCGCTGATTTCGGTGATCTTAATCTCAATCCCGCTTTCCAACAGCGTCGAATCCAAAAGAACGGACTCGCCAATTTTTCTTGATAAAACCAACATTTTACTTCTCCTCCCGGAACAGAGGATAGCGGATTGGGAAATCCTCTTCTAAAATAAGCTGCGCGGCCAAATGCCGTTGAGGGTTGACTACAATGGGGCTTTTCAAATTGACAGTCGACTTGGCAAAAGGCTCCCGAATCGAGGCCATCAGCCAGCACATGCAATCTCCTTCTCCTAAAAGCCGCGTCGCCTCCCCCGGAAGCTTGGGCCGATAATGGTCGCTCACCAGTTCTGGCTCCACTAAAAGAAAACACAGCGCCTGCTCCTCTACCGATTGCAGCCAGATAAAATGCTCGCTGATCTCCTTATGGTACAAAAAAGCAAAACGTTTATAGTGCTCAAAACCGTAAATGGGGCTTGTAAAGGTGATCAGATCTTTTTCATCTATCTCGATTTCTCCAAAATCACGTGTATTCAGCTTCATATCAAATTACCTGCCTTTCGCAGTGATCTTTATTAAAAGCGGCTATGCGGATCATCCCGCATAGCCGCTTTGCTTTTTCGCGCGTTCCATGCAGCCCAAAGGACAAAACTAAGCGCTTTCCTCTTCATAGGTCGGGCTGGAACTGGGCGGAACATAACGCGGTTCGCCCAAATACTCAATCTGAACCTCTGGGTACTGTGTAATATGCATCTGGAATTTTCCGGGGACATAATCCATGACATTGCGCATAACTTCCCAGTCAAAATTCACCGATCCCGGATCGTAATCAAGATTCAGCTGCTGGGGCTGCCAGGAAATATCCGTTCCCGCCGAAGGCAGAAACGTCGTATAGGTCGTTGGCTGCTCCAAAACCTTTTGCCGCATAATCTCGCTGATGGTAACACCATCCTGAATCCGCGCCATCTGGTTTCCAAACTGAACGTTCTCCCCAATGGTCTGGTAGGCGGTTTGATTGCCTTTTTGCCCATAATACCGGGCGAACTCACCGGGATTACGCAAATTCAAGCTGGCCCGCAACTCTGTACTGTCCAAACGCACTTCAATATTGTGAGAATCAATATTCATTTGCGACGGATCACGTATCAGCCGATGCCGGGGATTCTGCGACTGCTTCATCTCCAGCCGGGCCGGTTCAATGCTGAAATTATATTCAATTGGTACATTTGTTATTTTCAGCAATTGCATAAGAACACCTTCCTTCGGGTTACATCCAAAGCCTCGTTAGTTCATAAAGTCAAGCAGAGAGGAAGGCAAAACCTTGCTTCCCAGCTGTAAAATCGCAAGCCAAGAGTATTCACAGTCCTTCATCTTCATCGCTTCCTCCGCAGGGTCGGATGAAATCAGGTCGGTCTCCAGCCCGGTCATATTTTCAATGTCCGCCTCCAGACCCGTCTTCGTTCTCTCCAAGAAATTCATGCGGGTTCCCAAATCCGTCCGCATCATGCCCACTTTATCGGTCAGGTTAACCAGCTGGCGATGCATATCGTCCGCGTCCGTCTTTGCCAAACTGGGGGTGATGGCGTTCTGAATCTGGGTGAGCAGATCATACACATTGGAAGCGACGTTCGGCGTCCCGTCCTTGCCGGTGATTCCCTCGCCAAATCCCAGAATATCCAATCCGGAGAAGGAAACCTGAAACGCCGTGCGGGGATCTACCTGCGCGCTGTCGGCGATCTTCAATCCCAATCCGATATCCGCGTAAATATCCTCGCTGTTGGGAACCAGCGTCTTGGGCGGTGTGTTGGCCGGATCGTCGTAATAAAACTTCCCATCCGTATCCTTGTAGATTTTTTCTACCTCTACGCCGTTAAACTGCAGCTTGCCGCTTTGCTCGTTTACGGTAAAAGGCTGGGTGCTGTTATTGGTGCCGCTGAACAGATACTTTCCAGCAAACTGCGCATTGGCAAACTGAATAATTTCCTCTTTATTCTTTTCAATCTGCTTTGCGATGACCTCGCGGCTGGTCGCACCGTAGTCTTCACTCATCGCCTGCAGCACCTTCTCCTGCACCGACTGTAAAATCGAATGGATGGATTCCATATTGCTGTCCACCGATTTCATTTCAGCGTACAGGTTCTCAACATTGTCTAACTGCTGGGTACTCTGGTACCGCTCCTCCTGAATGTGCATGGCGCGGCTGCCGTCGGAAACATTGTCCGAAAGCTTATTGAATTTTAAGCCCGAATCGCCGCGCTCCAGGCTCTGGGCCCGCTTAGACAGGGTGTTATTTAAAGTCCGCATATAATTGCGGCTGATCATTCGCTGCGCAACGCGCATCTCTATCATCCTTTCTCTGCTTCATACGATTAGAGGCCTACCCGACCCGTCCGATTGATGATCACGTCCAGCGCTTCGTCCATCGCAGTCATCAGCCGCGAGGCGGCGGACAGCGTTTTTTGGTAAAGCATGACGTTGGCAACCTCTTCGTCCACCACAACGCCGGAAACCTCATCGCGGTTATCCTGCAGGGTGTTCAGGATGGTCGAGGTGGCCGTGTGCCGGCTTTGCAGGTAGCTGATATCCTCCGCCAGCGTGGTCACATAGCCTTTGACATAATCCAAAAAGGTTCCGGTAAACTCCTCGCCGTTGGAATCAAACAGCTGGGTCCCGTCGGAAATCGCGTGATAAAGCGACAGCGCGTAGTTGCTTACATTATCCGCCGTACCGTCTTCGCTTCTTTGGAAGATCAGATACCCCGAATCGGTGCTCAGCCGGTCGGAAATCGAAAGATTGTCAGCCGTAACCGGGATGTCGTCCCGCACATGGTATTTTCCATCCGCGTCCGGCTCGCTGCTCAAAGCGCCCATTAACTGGCGGTAAACAATGTTGCCGTCGGCGTCTTTCATAATATTGCCGTCCTCGTCGACCTCCGGGATAATGCGGTTAACCGTATTCACAAGCGTCTGGGCAAAGGCGTCCAGCTTATCCTGATAATAGAAGAAGCCCCGCTCGGCGCTTTCTCCCGGATTTTTCAGGTTCGGGCCGCGGCCGTTGAGGTAGTTGATCTGCGCCTTCACCGACCCGGACTGAATATCCGCCGCTTCGTTGGTCGATACCCACCGAACGCCTACTACATCAGTCTTTTCATCCTCCACCATCGAAAGCTGGTCGTACTTTTCGCCGCTTACAATGGTCCGGCCGTTGGATTCTACCGTGATTGTACCGTCGGCGTTGCTTTTGTACTGAATGTCGATATATTGGGACAGTTCGTCTAAAAGAAGGTTGCGTTCGTCTAATAACTCATTGGGTCCAAAGTAGGGGTTATCCCCGATCACGCCGCTCATGCTTTCCATAATGGCGTGGTTTAATCCCCCGATTTGCTGTAACTTTTTGTTGACCTCCTGCACCGAAACATCCAGGTCGTATACCTGCTGAGAACGGGCGCTTTGCAGCTTCCCACTGATCTGCTGCAAGGTCTGTGCCAGATTTTTAAATTCTGTCGCCACAATGTTGGCGTGGGTCTCAGAATACGCGTTGGTGGAAAATTTCTGCAACGCGTCGTTGATATTCATAATGCAGGAACGAAGCCCTGTGTCATCCTTGGGGTTATATTCGTTAATCGACGCCTGGATGTCAATCAGAATCTTCGAGGACTGGTCAAAATACCCAACGTCGCTGTTTTCTTCTCGAAAGCGCTTATCCAGAAACACGTCTCTGGTCTGGTCGATGCCCGTAATGTCAACGCCCTGGCCCGCAAGCCCTACCCGGCCGGTAGAATAGCGGGAACGGTATGAATCCGTCGCGATTGCAACCTGGGTCGTACGCTGCCTTGTGTATCCGACAGAATCCCAGTTCGTCAGGTTCTGTCCGGCAATATCCAGCCCCTTCTGGGCCACGGTCAGGCCCCGTTTGGCCGTTTCAAAGCCTAAAAAAGTCGGTCGTAAATACAATGGTATCCCTCCAGTTAAATCTTCGTTTCAAAAAACGGAACGTTCTGCGTTCCCTCCCGCTGTCTGCCGCTGGCGTCGTAGGGCGCCGCAACGGCCTCCTCGTCCACGCCCAGCAGCTGAAGCCCCTCCTGGGCAAACGACATGGATTTTCCGTTAAAGTACTTTATATCATACAAGGCCTGCTCAAACCGGCGGAATAGCTTATCAAAGTCCTCCCGCTGCTGCCCTTCCAGCCGCTCGATAATCTGCTGGAAGTTTAAGCCCTCTAGCCCGGCCTTGCTTTGTTCCTCTTCCCTTTGCTGTTCCATTTTTGCCAGATGCATGTTCAGCGCCTGTTGGTTGGAAACAACCCGGTTGATCCGTTTCACGTCATACGAAAGGATCGCCGCATATTTTTCCTTTTCGTCTCCCGCCATCTTTTCCAAAAAGCGGGTGTAATCCTCTAAAAAAGCACGATATGTGTCAAGCTGCAAAACATTCATCCCCCATTCTAGGCAAGGAACCAGTGCCGCATCATCGCTTCAGCCAGATCGCTTGTCGATACATGGTAGGCTTTGTTTTGAATAGCGGTGCGCAGACCATCCAGTTTTTCCGGAGAAGTGGGCTCGTTCATCTCGGACGCAACCGCCCGGCTCAGCTGCTCAATCTCGATTTTTCTGGTTCCCGCGTGACTGATCTGGATCTGGTCGGTATGTTCGTTTCTCGTCGCTGTCTCTTCTGCATGGGGCTCCATCTGGCGGAGAGCATAAGGGCTTGGGGCCGCTTTACTGTATACGCGATAAGCCGCTGCTGGATTGATTTTCATTTAGGTATCCCCCCAATCTGATTTGTATACCATAAAAACTTTCTAATCACTCTGTTCGCCCATCTCTTTAAAAACTAAAGTCCCGCTGCTCAAATTTACAAATTCGTCTGATTCGATCTTGTAAACGCCAGCTGTTTTTTGTATAATAAAAGTTAAGCTTGCGTGAAATAAGGAGGGAACTGCCCGTGGCAAAGATTCTTTGCGTCTCCAACCAGAAAGGCGGCGTCGGCAAAACAACCACCACGAATATTCTGGCAATGGGACTTCGACGGCTCGGGCGCCAGGTGCTTTGCGTAGATTTCGATCCCCAGGGGGATCTTTCCTTCAGCCTGCGGGCAGACAACCGGCTGGAAATGCAAAATTCTGTTTATCATGCGCTTAAAGGCGAACTTTTAACGGTGCAGACCATCCAGCACACCCCTTTGTGCGATGTAATCCCCTCCAATATGCTGCTCAGCGGCATTGAGTTGGAATTCACCGGCAAAGGTCGGGAATATCTGTTAAAAAACTGTCTGCGGCCGGTGCTGCATCTGTACGACAATATCCTCATCGACTCACCGCCGGCCCTGGGTATCCTGACCGTCAACGCCTTTACCGCCGCCGACGCGGTGCTCATGCCGGTCAAGCCGGATATTTACAGCCTGCAGGGGCTGGTGCAGCTGGCCGGAACCCTGGACGAGGTGCGCAAAAAAAGCAACCCCTCTTTAAAAGCCGCCGGGATCCTTCTGACCCACTTCGCCGCCCGGGAGACCGCCAGCAAGGTGATCCGGGAAACCTCCCAGGATATTGCCGAAAAGCTGGGCATCCCGTTATTGGAAACAACCATCCGGCGCAGCAACGAGGTGACCAACGCCCAGATCCACCGGGAGGACGCTTTTTCCTATGCGCCCCGGAACAAGGCCGTAGGCGATTACGGCGCGCTGGTGGAAGAATTGGTCAAGCAGGGGGTACTGTAGCATGGGAGCTTCCAAAAAAGATTTTGACAAGGAATACATCTTTAATCTGATCATGCCCACCGGTCCCGCCGCGGAGGAAGAACCGCCCATACAAGAGCAGGAGCCGCCGGAGGAATACGTTGAGCCCGCCGGAAATGGTCTGGACCTTTTAAAGGAGCGGGTCAGCCAGGCGGCCGCGCCGCCCTCGGTGCAGCTGTATCCGGTCAAGGAGCTGGTGCTGGTCAATTTAATGGAACAGCTGGTGGTCGAGCGGCTGGACGAGGTTTTTTCCAAATTCAACTGCTGCCGGTGTGACAAATGCCGCCGGGATGTGGCGGCGCTGGCGCTCAACGCCCTGGAGCCCCATTATGTAGTAGCGGAGCCGGACCAGCTGCCCGCCCTAATCAAGGCCTGCGACACCAAAGAGATTCCCGCCGCGCTGGTCAAAGCGATTTTGCAGGTGAAAAGCCACCCGCAACATTAAAACGAAAAAACATCCGCCTGTCAAAAACGGCCCGGCTTTTTCGCCGGACCGTTTTTTTGTAGCAACTTCTCTTCACATCCGTTTTTTTATTTTTTGTCCGGCTAATCAGAAGAAAAAATTTTCCAGAGCCCTTTCATTATTCAGTTAATCAATTTTGTAAAGAGACAAAATTGATTAACTGCTTTAAACTTTGAATACACCAGCCATCACTGGAACGACCGGTACGATCAAGAAAAAAAGATGTAAAGCCTTGTTCTCTGGCTCCGTCTGCTTCAAGTTTACAGTCATCTACATATAGGCTTTCCTCGGCCGAAACGCCCTGAGCTTCTAACGCAGCGTTAAAAATGATCGGGCTAGGCTTTCCCGCTCCCACCAAAGAACTTGCGGTGAATGAAGTGAAATATTTTGCAATGCCCAACTGCTGTAATGTGTATTCAAGAGACGGAGAAGTATCACTAATGACCCCCATTTTATACCCATGAAGCTGAAAATATTCTAACACTTCAATGGTTTCAGGAAATAAGACACGATCTTTATTACACCATAACTCCTCAAACAGCACCATGGCCCTGCGATCTATATTCTGCTTGATATCTTCACCGATTAGCAAAAACCTATAAAACCTTTGAAAAAATGTTCGCTCATCATCAATTGTTCTGTACCAAGGCTTCTTTCCTTCGCTGGCCAATTCAAAAAGCTTCATCATTTTTTCATAAGATAGTTCAAAGGGCTTCCCACTCCATTCGCTGATTATGCGGTCTCTCCACTCCTCCTTTTTCTTATCAAAATAGGTAAGTGTTCCATCACGGTCAAAAAAGATCGCTTTATATTTCATATCTCATCAGCCTCTATTCACTGAAGTAGAAATAGATGTTCGCAAAAATTGAAGTTTTTTCGCCGGACTGTTTTTTGCGATACACTTCCCCGCCATTTCTTTCGCAGCCCGGCGCTTAAATACCTGAAGGAAGATGGGGGATCCGTCTGGAAACATCCTCCTCCGACCAGCGGATCTCGATCTGATCCCCGTTCTGAATCCGCTCCAGATACGAAGCCGGCACGCCGTTTCGAAGCAGCACGATTTCCCCGTGGGGATCGTTGGGGTCGATGTCCACATAGTTTAACAGATGGAAAAACTGATACTGCTCCCCGTCCGCCCGAACCGGCAGGAGCATCTCCCGGCCGTTAAACAAAACCCACAGCTCCCGTCCGCCCGAAACCGGCATGGCCGGCGCGGCCGGCGCGGCAGTCTTCCCCACCGGCGGCGCAGGCGGCGTCTGGCCTTTTAAGGCGATCACGTCGCCGGCAAACAGGTTCTGCCCCAAGCCGATGCAGGGGCTTCCGTTGATCGACAGCTCCTGGGGCTGTTTGGCAAAGCCCATGCTTTCTAAAAGCGCGCCGACGGTGTCGATCTGCTTGACCACCACATTGTCCATCTGCTGGATCAGCTGATCCGGCGGCGCCGACGCGCCGTTAATATAACCCACCGTCCCCGCCGGAACCGGCGTGCCAAACAACTCCACCTCAAACGGCTCCCAGCGTTCCTCTAAATCGCGCAGACGCGGCGCCGCGTCCTCTCCGTCGCAGGCCGGCGCAAACGCGACGCTGTCCCCCGCCTGCAAAAGGGTCGAAAGCCCCGCCACCGCGCCGTTGACCTGAATCTGCGCCAGCGTGTAAGGACTTCCTCTGACGATCCTTCGCTCTCCGTTATATTCGAAAATCACATTTTTGCCCGAACGGCCCATAATCTGCCCGTACTGGTATCCGCCGCGCCGCAGGGCCTCCATTACCGTCATCGAAGCGCCCAGCAGATGCAGCCGCGTTCCATTGACCAGAACCGTCATCCCCTCGCCGGAGCCGGACTGCATGGCGGTAACCGCAATTCCCACCGGCGTTGCATATTCGGCGCTTAGGTACTTTTCCTCCGCCTGGATCTGCCGCTTCATGTAATTACTGCTTCCGATAGCCACCCGCTTTTCGTCCACCGAAAGAGCCTTGGCCACGAATTTGCATAAATCCGGTGTGCGGCTGCCGCCACCCACCATAAACACCGCCTTAGGCGGCTCGTTGTTGATGCTCAAAATGCCTTCCGCAATCCGGCGGGCCAAATCCTCAATCGACGGCAGCATCCGCTCCAGCAGATCCTCCCGCTCCACCGTATAGGGGAATCCCAGTACATCTTTATACTCAATCGTATTTTTCCCGGCGCCGATGGCGAATTTCACCTGTTCGGCCGTGGAAAAGTCCACCAAAAGTTCCTGCATGACGCATTCGGTGATCTCGTCTCCCGCAACGGTAACCATGGTATAGCCGCAGATGCTCCCCTTGTCGGTCACTGCGATATCCGAGGTTCCCGCCCCCACATCCACCAAAGCGATGTTCAAAAGATGCAGTTCCTTGGGAACCACCGCGTTCATGGCCGCAATCGGCTCCAGCGTCATGCTGGCGATGGAAAGATCCAGCATCGACATAGCCGTATACAGGCTTTCTACCACCTCGTTGGGCAAAAAGGTCGCAATCAGTTCCACACTGGCCTTTTTTCCCCGGTGGCCCATCAAAGTGGAAAAAGAGTAGCCGTCCAGCTGATAGCCCACAACGCTGTGCCCCACGCTGCAAAAATTGGCGGCCGTCCCCTCCGGCAGATTTTCCGACAGATTCTCGTAGGCCTTTTGCAGCGCGGCGGTTTCCAGCGCCAGCATGTCCTTTTCCTCAATGGGACGGCTGCTGTCCATCTCCACAGCGCAGGAAACCCGCTCGGTGCGCAGCACCCGCCCCGCCGCCGCCACATGGACCTCCCGCAGCTTTACGCCCAGGGTATCCTCCAGCCGCGCCTTTACCTTTCCGGCGATTTTGGCCGTCTGCTCAATATCCTCAATCTGCCCGTCTACCACCGCCCGGGAAGAATGCTCCGCCGACTCTACACACAGCACCTCCAGCATGTCGTCATGGGCCTTTCCCACAAGCCCGATCACACTGCGCGTACCGATGTCCAGAACAAAAACCAGTTCCTCCGCTTTCATCCAATCACCTTACCTTTTTTCTTCCGGACCGGTCAGCTGCGGCTGCGCCGAATCTGCTTTTGCTGCTGATTAAAAATATAGCTGCACAACCGCTGCTCCGCATGGGCGCTCAGCGCCAAAAATTCGCCGCCATACCGGTTTTTGTTGTTGTCCCGCGGTAATACTCTTCGTATAACAAAATCTAATGTTTCCAAAAGGTTATCCTGCAATGCGATTCGAATCCGGTACTGTCCGCCCAGCGCCAGAGGCTTTTCACACTCAAACTGCAGTCCACACAGACTGATATCCTTTACGCGGATCGGCGTCTTCTCCCCCCGCCGCTCCGTTCCAGCCTTGCCCACCGGGATCAGATCGGCGCTGTGGTCGATGGTAAGGCGGAAAAAGCGCCGTTTTTCATACTCGGCAAAAACCTGCAGATTGACCAGCCGCAAAAATGTTGGATCGGACAGATACACCTCGCCGGCCATCACCTGCATGCCCAGTTGAGGATTATGCAAAGAAAGCTTTACCTGCGAGCCAAAATTCAAAACCGGCATACGGTCCCCATTGTTGTGGATTTCCACTCCCTCGTCGGTAACTCTGATCAGGCCCGTGACAATCAGTTTGTTATCCATATTGGTAACTTCGCAAATCGAACCACTGTATTCCTTTGAAAGCATGTCTTTCGTCCTTCCTCCAACCTCATGGTCAGTCTGTTTTAGTTCTGCGGCTCCTTCGGGAGCGGGTCGTGCCCGTTTTTGATTTTGTAAGACGCCCGAAGAAGCTGGCAGTAAATGGCCGCCACTACCTCGTAAAGTTCCGGCGGGATGTTGCTGCCCACCTCCAGCATACACAAAAGCGAAACGGCGCTGTCGTCCCGAAATACAGGGATGCCCCGCTGTTCCGCCACATCAATGATCCGCTGGGCAATCTCGCCGTATCCGGAGGCAATGACAATCGGCGCCAAATCCTCTTCCGCATTGTATTTTAAGGCAACCGCCTTGTTCTTTTTAGATTTTGACATCGACACCCGTCCTTTTGTATGGCAGGGACCGGAATACATCCATCAGCGAGCGCGGATTCTGCAGCCGGTCCACATGTATTTCACCGATACGATAGCCCGTCTGCCCGGCGCAGTTTCGAAACTCCTTTTGCAAGGAATCGTAAACTGAGGCATACGCAGGCGGACAAAACAGGGAAAAATCGATGACCTTTTCCCTTACAAACAACTCTAACTCAAAATGACCGATGCTGTCAATTTCAAACGACAAAAGCATATGGATGGTCTGCTCCCCGCCGGACGGCCGGTCCCGTTCGTCCTCTTCTCCGTTGGGGTTGATCCAGATCTCCGCAAAGGACTGCAGATCCTCAAACTGCACCGGCAGGACAAAATGAAGAAGCGGCGTAAAATTGCACGGAGAGGAAAGCAGGCTGTAAATGATTTTTTCCATCCGCTCCGAATTGAGGGCCATCAGGTCCTCGCTCTGGGTCTGCCGCTCCAGAATGCGCGTAAGCGCCCCCATGGCGGAAGATCCTTCCTGCTTGGGTTCTTTCGCCTGTTCCAGAAAGCTTTCCAGCGACTGCAAAAACTGCTCCCGCATTTTGTCTCCATGCAGCTGCAAAAGCATCCGGGAAACCGATTCCCGCAAAAAATCACCGTTGTCGTTGTATCTGGAAAGGTTGTAGATGATCATTTTTACGATTTTTTCCGTTTTTCCGGAAAAAAGGATGCTGTCTTGTACCTCTTTCAAAACGTTCAGGGTAGCCTGACGCAGGGTCCTGAAGGACTCGGGCGCGTCCTCTGCCTGGTACCGGGCCGCCAGCGACGCCAGCTTTTGAGACAGCGTCTTGCTGGCCGAAAGGCTGTCGGACAGATACTGCAAGCTGTTGGCCACCGATCCCAAGGCCTCCTGCCGGGTATAATACAGCGTCAAAGCCTTTAAAAAGGATACCGTGGTCTCCCGCAGGCCGGTCTGCTCCGGGTTCTGGCGGATCGCCTCGCGCAAAAGTTCAAACAATTCCCCTTTGAAAAAGGTCGAGGCCGTTTCCTGCCGCTCCATTTCCTGGGCGATCTGATCGGAGGGGACCAGCATCTCCCCAAACATCTGCTCCAATTCCTGGGTAAAGGGATTGTTGTTGGCCGGCAGCAGGCGGATCACCGCCTCCATAGCCGAAATTCCCTTGAGAAAACTCACCGTAACGGAAGGGTCCTTTAACAGATTTAAAAGCAGGGCGGAGGTCTCCTCCTGCTGAATCAGCCCGTTGTTCTGCGAAAGCAACTCCGACTGAGAGTTGGGCTTGGTCACCCGGGAAACATCCTGCAGCGGGAACTGAGTCGCAAGATCCACGTTGCGTTTTGCCTCGGGTGTCTGCGTTTTATTCACCAAAGGGGTCGTGACGCGCAAAATATCCGCCATCCTGATTTCTCCGGCGCAAAACGGCCGGAATGCCCCCCTTTCTGAAAATTTTAATACCTTACATACATACTTATCGTACAAAATGAAAAGAACACAAGAGATTATAGTTGGGTTTTTGCTAAAGCTGTCGAATAGATAAATAGAAAGAGCCTGTATAGGCTTATTACGGGTAAAAACGAATCTGATGAAACTGAAGGTGATTGCAAATGGCGATTGATCCCAGCATGGAGCCCATGTTAGAAACATTCATTTATGAATCGAACACACTTTTGGAGCAACTGGACGAAATTCTTTTGGAATCGGAAAAATCCAAAAGTCTGAGCGAGGATCACATCAACGAGATCTTTCGGATTATGCACACAATAAAAGGTTCTTCGGCCATGATGGAGTTTAACAACGTGTCTACCCTGGCTCATGCCGTTGAGGACGTCTTCTTCATTCTCCGGGAAAATCCCGAACGTCTGACCAGCGTCAGCGAAGCGCTGTTCGATGTGGTTTTAGAGGCATCGGACTTTTTAAAAAGCGAGGTTGAGTCGGTTCAGGAAAGCGGCGAAGCCAATAAAGACGCCAGCGGCATGATCGTGGAGTTAAAGCGGCTGGCCTCTATTATGCGCGGCACCGCTTCCGAGGGGCAGGCCGCTGGCGCCGCGCCGGAAGCGGCTCCGCAGGCTTCCTCTTCCGAACCTTCTGCACCGCTGGCAGCGGGCCGGCACCGGGTAAAGGTGTTTTTCGAAGAGGGCTGCCAGATGGAAAACATCCGCGCCTTTATGCTGTTAAGCCAGCTGCAGGATCTGTGCGACGAGTTGGAGTCAGTCCCCCCCCATCCGGAGAACGACGCTTCCCTGTGCTCTGAGATCATCAAAAACGGCTTTTTGATCGATTTTAAGCCCAGCACCTCTGTCGATGACGTTTTACATACCATCGAAAGTGCGGTCAATATTAAAACCTACGAACTTTTGGAGGACGAAGCGTCCGGCCCGGATGCTTCTGCGTCCGAACCGGCCAAGGCTGACGCCAAAGCCGCCGATGCCAAAACGGCAAACAGCGCGCCGGCGGCCGCATCGCCTGCCGCCAATGCCGGAAAGGCTAAGCAGAGCCTGATCAGCGTTAACCAGGCAAAAATCGATCAGCTAATGGATCTGGTGGGCGAATTGGTCACCACCGAATCCATGGTAGTCGGCAACCCGGATCTTCGGGGCCTTCAGCTGGACAATTTTCAGAAATCCGCCCGGGAACTGCGCAAGCTGACCGACGAGTTGCAGGATGTGGTCATGTCCATGCGGATGGTGCCGATTTCCGGCCTGTTCCAGCGGATGAACCGCATTGTGCGGGATATGTGCAAAAAGCTTAACAAGCAGGCCGACCTGGTCACCGAAGGCGGCGATACCGAAATTGATAAGACCATCAACGAGGCCATCGGCGATCCGTTTATGCATATGGTCCGCAACTCGATGGATCATGCCATCGAAATGCCCGAAGAGCGCTTGGCCGCAGGCAAACCGGAGCGGGGCAAGGTCATTCTGTCCGCCAATAACGTAGGCGGCGAAATCGTCATCACCATCTCCGACGATGGAAGCGGACTGGACACCGAAAAACTTTTGAAAAAAGCGCGGGAGAACGGGATTCTCACGAAACCCGAAAGCGAATATACTGATAAAGAAATTTTCGGTCTCATTATGCTCCCCGGCTTTTCCACCAACAAAGAGGTTACAGAGTTTTCCGGTCGTGGCGTTGGAATGGACGTTGTCCGCAAAAACATCGAAAAAGTGGGCGGCACCCTTTCCATCGACAGTAAACGCGGGCAGGGAACTACCTTTACCATTAAAATCCCGCTGACCCTTGCGATTGTCGACGGTATGGAACTGGCGGTGGGCGATTCGATCTATACGCTGCCGATCAATTCCATTAAACAGTCCTTCAAGATTTCCGACGAGCAGATGGCCGACGACCGGCAGGTGATTTTGGACACCGACGGCACCGAGATGATCATGCTACGCGGTGAATGTTTCCCGTTAATCCGGTTGCATCGCCTGTTTGGCGTTCCCACCGAAATCACCGAACTCAACGACGGAATCGTGATCCAAATTGAGAACAATGATAAAATCGCCTGCATTTTTGCCGACGAGTTGCTCGGTGAGCAGCAGGTGGTTGTAAAGCCGTTCCCTTCGTTCTTAAACAAATATGAGTTGAAAAAGTTGGGGCTTTCCGGCTGCACGATTCTGGGCGACGGCAGTATCAGCCTAATTCTGGACGCCAACAATCTGCTGAATCTGTTATAAGAGAAGGGGTGTTTTAAATGAGTGAGAATCAAATTATGACCGACGAGAAAAATCTCGACGATTTAAACGGAAGATACTTATCATTTTATATCGACGATACATTTTATGGAATTGAGTTGTTCCATGTTACGGAGATTATCAGCATCCAGCCGATCACCTTCGTTCCTTCTCTGCCTTCCTACATCAAGGGAATTATTAATCTGCGCGGCAAAGTCGTTCCCGTGATTGACGTGCGGCTGAAATTTTGTCAGGAAGAGCGCCCTTATGACGACAAGACCTGTATCATTGTAGTACTGATCGAAGATATGCAGGTGGGCTTGATTGTGGACAGCGTAGCCGAGGTGGTTTCCATCCACGACGGGCAGTCCAATACCCTGCCCGATCTGGGCCGCCAGGGAGAGCGCTATTTGTCCTCTATTTCAAAAATTGGGGACAGAAGCATCTTAAATATTGACTGTAATAAGTTCTTCCAGAACGATCTTCAGTTATATTAGTAAAAAAAGGAGCCGGTATCGTGATTACGCAGCAAAAAAATGCGACTGACGCTCAGTCGCGTCTAATTCGTATGACTGATAAGGAATTCACAACCCTTGTGAATTTTGTTAAAAGCAAATATGGAATTGATCTGAGCAAAAAGCGTGTTTTGATTGAAAGCCGCCTCGCCCAGGAATTACAGGCAAAGAGCTGTTCAACTTTCCAGCAGTACCTGGATCTGGTATTCAAAGATAAGTCTGGAAATGAAGTGGTCACCCTTTTAAATAAGCTGACCACCAATCTTTCTTATTTCATGCGGGAAAATGAGCATTTCAATTATCTGTTCAAACATGTATTGCCTTATCTTGAGCAGCGGTGTCAAAACCACGAAATGCGCATCTGGAGCGCCGGATGTTCTACCGGTCAGGAAGCTTACAATACTGCGATGGTAATCGACGAATATTTCGGTAGCCGCAAATCCATGTGGGATACCACCATTTTGGCAACCGATATTTCTATGCGCGTTTTGTCCAAAGCCCAGCAGGGAATCTACAACGCGTCGGATCTAAAGGATCTGCCGGCCAAATGGAAGACCAAATACTTAAAATCACTGCCTAATGGAACTTATCAGATCTCCGATAAACTGCGCAAAGAGGTTATCTTCCGTCCCGGCAACCTGATGGAACCCTTCCAGTTTAAAAAACCGTTTGATTTGATTTTCTGCCGGAACGTCATGATTTATTTTGATACGGATACCAAAACCAAGCTGGTCAAAAAATTCTATGACTGGACCGCACCCGGCGGCTATTTGTTTATTGGCCATTCGGAAAGCATCAATGGCATGTCCCGCTATAACTACGTACAGCCTGCCATTTACCAGCGCGGCGAATAAGGTTTGCGCGGCGCGGTACTATAAATATCGCTGTTTTTCGCATATTCGACAAGGCGGGCTGTTTAAAAAGGACCTAATTCTCACAGCTTTCAGCAGGGGGATAGGTGCGTTTGGAACAATGGCTTTGCCTGAAGGGAGATAGAGAGAATGCCCGCTTTACCCATCACCAGAAAAATTCGACTACTGATTGTGGACGATTCGATTTTTTTCCGCCAGGCGCTTGAAAAAGGTTTTTCCGGCGACCCTCGCATCGAAGTCGTCGGCACAGCGGTCGATGCTATGGACGCCATGGAAAAAATCAAGGCGATCCGGCCCGACGTTGTTACACTGGATGTAGAGATGCCAAAATTAAACGGCATTGATTTTCTGAAAAAGCTGATGCCTGTCCATCCGGTGCCGGTGGTTGTGGTCAGTTCCGCGCCGATCCGCGTGCTGGACGCTTTGGGCGCTGGAGCGGTGGATTTTGTTCGCAAACCGGAAATCAAGGGGCCGGACGGCATGAAATCCTTCATGTCCGAATTGATCGTCAAGGTGAAAATCGCTTCGACGGCTCACGTGGGGAAAAAACTTTCGTCGCCGTCGTCTGCCTTTGTTCCTTTGCAGCCCCTCACTCTTTCGGGTTTAGCCCAAAAGGATATTGTAATCGCCATCGGCGCCTCTACCGGTGGTACCGAAGCTATTTTAGAGGTGGTAAAGGATTTGCCGGCCACTACACCGGGCATCGTCATCGTTCAGCATATGCCGCCGGTTTTTACCAATATGTACGCCCAACGGCTTGACCGCATCTGCAAAATGTCGGTTAAAGAAGCGGTCCACGGAGATCGGGTCGAAACCGGAAAAATCATCATTGGTGCGGGGGAATTCCACCTTCGCCTTGCGAGAGATGCCAAAGGCTACTATGTCCGCAGTGAACGCGGAGCAAAGGTCAGCGGCCATTGCCCCTCGGTAGACGTATTGTTCGATTCGGTGGCAACCGTTGCAAAACAAAACGCCATGGGCATTGAACTGACCGGCATGGGGGCCGACGGTGCCAACGGACTTTTGAAAATGCGCCAGGCCGGCGCCTATACCGTCGGACAGGATAAGGAAAGCTGTGTCGTATACGGAATGCCTATGGTGGCGTTTAATATCGGCGCAGTGCAAAAGCAGCTTCCTTTAGGCGAAATTGGCGGAGAGATCATTCGCTATTTAAATACCCGGCGTTAATTTCTCTTTCTTTTAAACAATTTGAAAACAGGTATGAACCATCATCAGAATGTTCATACCTGTTTTTTTGCCTTAAAATATCGGAATAAGAGAAAAGTCCGTGTCGCCGTTTTACATTTGGCAGAAGGATTCCCTTATTCTTCCCCAGTGGGGACCGCGCCGCTCATGTATTCGTCCTCCCGGATCGATTCATGTGTCAGCCCAGAGGGAATCGGAAGATCGCTTTTCAAATGGATGTTGCGGTTGACCTTGGCATCATATCCGTCGGCGCGTACAATATCCGAAAGGTCGATGCCCGTCGCCTCTTTCACACTTTCAAAAAGCTTACTCATCACAACCGGCACGCCATCGGCAACACCGCTGACTCCGCTGGAGTCCCCGCCGATAATCGTAACCTTGTCGATCGCCGCCAAAGGCTCGGCAATCTTGCCAGCCAACTCCGGCAGAATCCGGATGAGCATTTCGGCCATGGCGGCGCTGTTGTATTTTTGATAAGCCTCCGCCTTTTTCTCCATGGCTTCGCCTTCCGCAATACCCTTCTGACGGATGGCGTCCGCCTCGGCCTCACCCACCAGCCGGATTCCTTCCGCCTCCTGCTGCTTGGCAAATTTCTTCGCCTCGGCGTCCCGCTCCATTTCGAATTTTTTGGCCTCTGCCTCTTTTTGCCGCTGATACAAATCCGCATCTGCCTTTTTGCGGATGGCGGCATTCAACTCCTGCTCCTGGACCTCGGCGGCCTTGGCCTTCAGTTCCACCGCTTTCTCCTGGGCGGCAATGTCCGCGTTGGCGGCGGCCACCTCGATGGATTTACGCTGCTCCTCCTTCTGGATCTGGTAAGCGGCGTCCGCCTCGGCTTTTTTCGTATCCTCCTGCTTTTTCAGTTCCGATTGGCGCATAGACAGTTCCGTGTTGCGCTGGGAAATGATCATCTGTGCCTCTACCCTGGCGTCGTTTGCCTGCCGGTCCGCCGCCGCCTGGGCGATGGCCACCTCTTTGTCCGCCGTGGCCTTGGCAATCGCCGCGCCCTTTTTAATCTGGCTGATGTTGTCAATACCCAAATCATCGATAACGCCGTTGCCGTCAGTAAAATTCTGCACATTAAAGCTGATGATATCCAGTCCCATGGCCGCCAAATCCGGCGCCGCATTCTCTTTGACCAGTTCCGCAAATTTCTGCCGGTCGGAAACCATCTCCTTTAACTCCATCCGGCCGACGATTTCACGCATGTTTCCCTCCAGAACCTCTCGGGCAATCCGACCGATATATTCGGTGGGCTGGTTTAAAAAGTTCTGGGCCGCAAGCTTCAGCTTTTCCGGACTGTCGGAAATTTTCACGTTGACCGCCGCATCCACGTTGATATTGATATAATCGGCGGTGGGAACCGCACTGGAGGTCTTTACATCAATGGGAATCAGCTTTAAACTCAGCTTATCCAGCCGCTCAAACAGCGGGATTTTGATGCAGGACTTCCCGATGACCACCTTGCGCCGCAGTCCGGAAACAATATACGCTGTATCCGGCGGCGCTTTGAGATATCCTGTTAAAATAATGATGAGGAGTAAAAGAACGGCCAACACGCCGATTATCACCCCTACAGGGATGACATCGAAAATGGAAAACATAAAAAAGACTCCCTTCCGCCGTTGCCCAGGGTATGGGCGGCTCATAGATTCCTGTACAAAGAAAACCACGGCGTTTGCCGCCGCAATTTCCTTTTTCATCTTACCACAAAGAGCGAGCCTTGGGAAGGGCTCCGCTAAAAATCCGGGAAAACAAATTTTTCCCAGACGAAAAAAAGGATGTTCAAACGCTTTTGCCCACGTTCAAACATCCTTTTTTGCTGTTTGTCTTCGACTTATTTCATCATACCGGCAACTTCATCGGCGAAATTGTCCTCTCTCTTTTCCAGACCCTCGCCCTTTTCAAAGCGGACAAAGGAAACCGCCTTGATCTGGCCGCCCAATTCTTTCGCGCAGTTTTCAATATACTTGGAAACGGAAATGTCGCCGTCCTTAATAAAGGGCTGCTCCATCAGGCAAACTTCTTTATAGTACTTGTTGATTCTTCCCATGACCATCTTTTCGGCAATGTTAGCCGGTTTTCCTTCGTTGATCGCCTGCTGGGTCAGAATCTCTTTTTCCTTGGCGATTTCGTCCGCCGGTACGGCAGTCTTGTCCAGATAGGTGGGATTGGCCGCGGCAATCTGCATCGCCACATCCTTTGCCATCGCCTTAAAGCCATCCTTCGCCGCTACATCCGGGGTTGTGTCGAATTTGACCATAACGCCAATTCTGCCGCCGCCATGGCTGTAGGTGACAACCTCGCCTTCGTATCTTTCAAAACGGCGAATCTTCATGTTTTCGCCAATGGTCAGGATCTTGTCGCGCAGCGCCTCTTCCACTGTAAACTGATCGTCTGCCTTGCAGGCCATCAGTGCCTCGACAGTGGCCGGATTCTGGTCCGCTACCGCTTTCGCGCAGGAAGCCACAAAGCCCTGGAAGCTTTCGTTTTTCGCCACAAAGTCAGTCTCGGCGTTTACCTCAATCACTACGCCGACCTTTTTCTGCTCATCCACATAGGTGTATACGATGCCCTCTGCGGCAATTCGGCCGGACTTTTTCGCCTGGGCGGCCAGACCTTTTTCGCGCAGCAACTCGATTGCTTTTTCCATATCGCCGCCGGCCTCGGTCAGCGCCTTTTTGCAGTCCATCATGCCGCAGCCGGTTCTCTCACGAAGATTTTGTACATCCTTTGCAGTAAATGCCATATGAATTCCTCCTACATCTTTTATTGTCTGTCTTTTCCCATATCCTGTAAAATGCCCGGGACAGGCTCGGGCATTTTAGGTGAGTTTTCCTTATTTGCTCTCTTCCTCAGCCTCTTCGGCCTCGGCCTTTTCCTCTACGGCAGCCTCTTCCGCACTTCCCTGCCGGCCCTCGATAATTGCGTCGGCCATGACAGAAGAAATCAGTTTTACGGCGCGAATCGCGTCGTCGTTGCCGGGGATGACGTAATCCACTTCATCCGGGTCGCAGTTGGTATCCACAATCGCCACAACCGGGATGCCCAGCTTTTTGGCCTCGGCAACCGCGATTTTCTCTTTGCGGGGATCGACAACGAACAAAGCGCCGGGCAGCTTCTTCATATCTTTAATGCCGCCTAAAAATTTCTCCAGCTTCTCGATTTCCAGCCGAAGTTTAATCACTTCTTTTTTGGGCAGGCGCTCAAAGGTCCCGTCCTCTTCCATCTTCCGCAGCTGAGCCAGTCTCTGGATCCGGCGCTGAATGGTTTTAAAGTTGGTCATCATACCACCAAGCCATCTAGCGTTGACAAAATGAACGCCGGCACGCAGCGCCTCTTCCTTCACCGATTCGGCGGCCTGCTTTTTGGTGCCCACAAACAGCACCGCGTCGCCGTTGGCAGCAACGTCTCTTACAAACATGTAAGCCTCTTCCAGCTTCTTCACCGTCTTTTGCAGGTCGATGATATAAATCCCGTTTCTCTCGGTAAAGATGTACTGCGCCATTTTAGGGTTCCATCTTCTGGTCTGATGGCCAAAGTGAACACCGGCCTCCAACAACTGTTTCATCGAAATAACGCCCATTTTTCAGTTCCTCCTTAGGTTTTTTCCTCCGCCTGGGCAATTTTCAGCCAACCGGCAGCGCCGGCACCTACTGAAATCCAACCCAGACGTGCGTTTTGCCGTATTATTGTAGCACAGCTTTCTTTAAAAATCAAGTTTTTTCCCGGCGCACACCGGATTTTTCCCATGTTTTTCGCTAATCGTCAAAATGCCGGTCGTGCTTTGGACGTTTTGGCTCCGGCCGCCGGTCGAAACAAACCAGCACCGCGTCTTCCCCGATCACCTTCACCTGGTCCCAGGGGATCACAAACTCCTCTGCCCGGCCAAACAGCCCGAAAAAGCGAAATTTCCCCCGTACCACCACCGCGATAACCAGGGCCTTTTCGCTTTCGATTTCCACGTCGCAGATGGCCCCCAGGCAGTTCCCGTCTTTTATGTTGATCACATCCTTGTACTTGAAATCGGAAATCCGGTAGATCATCCGCACCCCTCCTTTTTGTATGCTTATGGCCTGCGCCCGTCCGTTTATACCAAAATTCGCCCTCAAAATTTTCACAAAAAAGCTGGCGGGAGCCTAACAAAAATTGCCAAAGATCATTTTTGTATGCCCGGCCGAAACGCCGTCCATGATAAAAACACAGCCGCCCTAAAAACGGCGGCAAAAATCGGGAGGGAAGTGGGCGTGATGGCATGTATTACGGAAAAGTGGAAATCTGTGGCGTAAATACGACAAAACTAAAGGTGCTAAAAGAAAAGGAAAAGACGGAACTTCTCAAGCGGGTCCGCCAGGGCGATCAGCAGGCGCGGGAGGAGTTGATCAGCGGAAACCTGCGGCTGGTTTTAAGCGTGGTCCAGAAATTTGCCAACCGGGGGGAAAATCTCGACGACCTGTTTCAGGTGGGCTGTATCGGCCTGATTAAAGCCATCGACCATTTTGATCCGGAACAGGGCGTTCGCTTTTCCACCTACGGCGTGCCCATGATCGTGGGGGAAATTCGCCGCTACCTGCGGGACAACAACAGCATCCGGGTCAGCCGCTCCATGCGCGACATCGCCTACAAGGCCATGCAGACCAAGGAACGGCTGACCGGCCAAAACTCGGAAGAACCCACGGTGGAACAAATCGCGCAGGAAATGGGAATGCGCAAGGGGGATGTCGTGCTGGCTCTGGAATCCATCGTCGAGCCGGTTTCCTTGTACGAGCCGGTGTATTCCGACTCTGGCGACGCCATCTACGTCATGGACCAGCTGGGGGACAAAAACGACGACAGTAATTGGCTGGAGGAACTCTCCATCCGAGAGGCCATCTCCAACCTGACGCCCCGGGAAAAAAAGATCCTCTCTCTGCGCTTTTTCACCGGCAAAACCCAAATGGAGGTAGCCGGTGAAATCGGCATCAGTCAAGCGCAGGTCAGCCGGCTGGAAAAGGGCGCACTGGACAAAATTAAAGGAAATTTATAGCAAAAGGACAAAAAAGATTTTTGGACAAAAATCCAACGAAAATCTTTAAAAAACCACCGCCGTGTATATTCTCCCGCTGCCGGGCCATACTTGTATCGAGGGATTTTACAATTTCCTCGTCCGAAATTTTAGGAGGTGACCATTCATGCAAGAGTCTAAAAACAATAAGCAGCAGAACCAACAAAACCAGCAAAACCAACAGCAGAAGCAAAATCAGCAAAACCAAAACAAAGAGCAAAACAGATAACACCCTTATCATACTGCCCATAAGATCACCGCTTTGCCGCTGATTTTATGGACCTGCAAGACAGGCAAGGCCAGAAATCTCGAAAGCTTCGGCTTCCAGGGTTTCTGGCCTTGTGTTTTAGATGTATTCAATTGCCGCGCCGGTTAACGAAAGTACATAAACAGCTGGCATTTGATCATGCCGTTGTAAAGCTTGCGCCGCCAGTCAGTCGTCCGGCCGAAAATCGGCTCGAACTCCTCATGGGGGCTGATGATATAATACTTTTTGTCCCGATCCGGAACAAAAACCTCGCCCATTTTCTGATAGAGTTTTTCCGCCTCCTTGATTTCCAAAAGCCGTTTTCCGTAAGGCGGGTTACAGACTACAATCCCCCGGCCGGGCAGAGTGGTAAACTGGGAGATATCCTGTACCTTGGCACGGATGTGGGCGGAAACCCCTGCTTTTTTGGCATTGGCCAGAGTCAGTTCCACCGCCTGCGGGTCGATGTCATAGCCGTAGGCGCGGATCTTCGCATCTCTCTTCACCAGGTCCAGCGCCTCGCTTCGCGCCTGCTTCCAAACGTCGGCCGGGACACAGTCCCACTTTTCGGCGGCAAACCGCCGGTTGATGCCCGGCGCAATGTTCATCCCTTTTAACACAGCCTCTATCAGCAGCGTGCCGGAACCGCAGAAGGGGTCGTACAGTACCGAATCGTCATACAGCCGGGTAAAATCGGCGATGCCGGCGGCCAGCGTCTCTTTAATCGGCGCCAGCAAAGAGGTCTGCCGGTACCCGCGCTTATGAAGTCCCGCGCCGGAGGTGTCCAAACAGACGGTGACAATATTTTTGCGAATGGAAAACTGAATCTGGTGTAAAGAGCCGGTTTCGGAAAACCAGCTTTGATGATACTTGCCCGCCATCCGCTTGACAACCGCCCGCTTGATGATGGACTGACAGTCCGGCACGCTGGCAAGCTGGGAATTTAAAGACCATCCCTTTACGGGAAAGGCGTCGTCCTTTCCCAGATATTCCTCGAAGGGGATGTTTAACACCCCTTGAAACAGTTCCTCAAAGGTTTCCGCGCGAAAAGAATCCAGTACCACCAGTACCCGCTCCGCCGTGCGCAGCCAGAGGCTTGTTTTGGCCAGCATATGCCAGTCGCCGGTATAGGTGACCTTACCGTCAAAAGCCTCGATATTTTTTGCGCCGATTTTTTTTAACTCGCCGGACAGAACACTCTCCAAACCGAACAAACAGGGGGCCGCCATTTTCATTGTGTGCATCATACACCTTTTATCCTTTGTTTTTCTTGTAACCGCTTGTATAAAACAATATGATCAACGCGGCGGATGGCCGACAGAGCCGGTTCGCCGGGTCTTGACAGCTTTATTATACCAGTTTTTTGTGGGAAATGTAAGCGAAAATTTTCTTTCTCCTTTTCTTTGCCCTTCTTTTAGGAAAGAACCTTGTAGCGAAGGCGCAGGTAGGACCCTTCCAGCTGCTGAACGCTTTCCAAGCTTAACACGCCCAGCCCCGAAAGATCGCCAGGGTCGGTGATAGAGCGGCCGTCGATCAAAGTGGACGTGTCCTTTCCGCCCACCAGCACCGGCGCCACCACTAGATCAACATAGTCCAGCAGCTTTTCGCGCAAAAATAACTCGTTTAAGGTTCCGCCGCTTTGGATGGTGAGCCGCTGGCATCCAAACTCTCTATTCAATCTCTCCAGCGCGCCGGCCAGATCCAGCTTTGGCTGGAGGATAATGTGCAGATTCTCCGACGTGACCCCAAAGGCCGGGTGCTTTTGGTTGGATGTCACCAGGACAAATTGCTGGGAGCGGGCGCAGAAATACCGAATCCCCTGCTCGGTAAGATGGTGGTTGTCGATCAAAACAAAGGACACCGGCGTTTTTTCCGGCGTTTCCTTTTGGTTTACCCCCATTTTTTCCTGGACCCTTCCGGAATTCAGCGACCACAAATCGGTGGTCTGTTCAATGTCGTAATATTGCGCGAGCCCCTCCCGCACACCGGGGATGCGGGGAAAATCCCGGTCGAAGTCCAGACGGTCTGTTGCGCCGGTGGTGATCTTCCCGTCCACAGAGGTCAATAAAAACAGAGTCGTTACAGGGCGCTGCATCAGCGATTCCTCCTTTTTTCTTTTACCAAAATCCTGCATGCACCTTGTGCCGCCGCAAACCGGCGCGAAGGTGCGGTCCCAGTCTTAGACGGGTTTTTACCAGCCTAATGTACAGCTTCCGGTGGCGTTTTTGCATTCCCAGCGCAGATAATACCGGTTTTTCCGGTCCAATTCTGCCTCGCCAGCAGGAGACTGCCGGTCCAGCTTTAATACCGGTCGTTTTTCCCGGTCCAGCAAAAAAACCCGTGCCTCCCCCTTGGATAACTGTGCATCCAGGACAAAGCGGTATACCCGACTTTCATAAAACCTGCCAATATGGCTGATCCATCCGGTACAATGGTCCATTGTCACCCTGTCCGCGCTTTTTCCCGGACGAAATACAAACAAAATCGCCCGTATGCTTTTGGTCACCACTACCCCTCGACGATACAGAAAAAGCACCGCCAAGCCGCCAATCAACAGGAAAAAACATATCCCAAACCACATAACGGCTCCTTTCTTACAAGAAAAGCTTCTATCACAAATTTCGCTAAAGGCTAAAGAACCTGCAAAAAAGCGGGCGACGTGGAAGGTCCACACCACCCGCTTTTTCGTAAGCTTATTCGGTTTCCGGCACCAACAGGCCGTAATCGCCGCTGCGGCGGGAATAGACCACGTTGATCTCGCCCGAATCCGCGTTGCGGAACATAAAGAACGCGTGCCCCAAAAGGTTCATCTGTAAAATCGCTTCCTCCTCGGTCATCGGCTTTACCGGGAAGGTTTTAACCTTTACGACATGGACGTTTTCCTCTTCGTAAGCCGGCTCATCGGCCACCGGCTCCACGAAAGCATTGGACCTCAGCCGCTTTTGCAGCTTGGATTTATTGCGGATAATCTGCTTCATTAAAGAATCGGTCACCGATTCCAGCGAATCAATCCGGTCGCCGGTGGTTTTTTCCGCCCGGAAAAACATGCCCATCGACTGGATGGTGATTTCTACCGTCTCCCGTTCCCTTTCGTTGGTGACAACCACCGTTGCGGTGGCATCATCGAAAAAGCGGTCGAATTTGGCCAGCTTTTTCTCAACCCGTTCTTTAAAAGAATCCTTCACCGTTGTTTTTCTGGCGGTAATTACAATATTCATGCATTCAACCCCTTTGTTTTAATCATCCCATAAAGCCGCTGCAAAGATGGAATCCGCCTACGGCTTACATACTTATTATACCATTTTATTTGGAAAAATCAAATATTTTTTAGGAAAATTATACATCCCCAGGGATCGAGAAGGGAAAGGATTGGGGAAAAACACGGTTCCAAAGCCGTACCTCTTGATTGGATTTGGCTTGAAAAATTTTCGCCTTTCTTGCTTTTTTTCGGCTCTTTTTGTTAGGATAAATTTAGCGCTGTCGCATTCGGCAGGCGGTTTGTCACTC
>CAJTQM010000003.1 GCA_910578255.1 uncultured Oscillospiraceae bacterium | reverse complement strand
ATCGAAAAGTCATCATCGTTCAAAACCCGTTCCGCCGGGTCCGTGTCATCGACGTTCAGCGGTTCCGGCATTGTCAGCCGCCGAACGCTGGTGTTCTTCAACTGCTTTTCCGAAATGTCGAACACGGCGCAAAGGGTTTCTTCGTCCAGTATGGGAAGTCCGTTCAATGGATAGGCCGCGAACCCGTCGCCCAACCATTGCACGATCTCCCCGCATTCGCTGATCTTGTCGAACAGACGGAACGTCTTTTGCTGGTTGCAAAGGGAAATTACCTTTTTCAGCTTCATTCCGTTTTGCCCTCCCAATTCCACCAGCCCTGTTGACCGCGGGCCGGAATCGGCTTTTCAAACATGATCGGGTTTCGGAGGACCCACGCGAACCGGCCCGGCGAAAAGTCGCCCAGCAACCGCTCCCGCTCGTTCAGTGTGGGAATGATCTGTTCCACGGGGACGCAATCGGCAATTTCCACGGTTCCGATCACCGCGCCGTAAGCAAGTTCTGTCGCCTTTTTCAGCGCGCCCGTTCCTTTCGAGTATTCCGTTTCAAGTATTTTCCCGTATGCCATTTCGCCGATCAATTTTGCCGGAAAGCCTTTTTTGCTGAATCGCTTCTTTCCAGCATGGACCGCTACACGGCCCCGAATGTTTGTCCGCCGCGGGCGGGTTTCGTAGTGCTTCAATCCTGCGACGGTTGCGTATGCGTAAGGTTGATAAACTGTGTATGCTTTCATTTTTCGCACGCTCTTTCCTGATACATTTTGCAAGCCCACGTTTTCCATGCTTCCGGCTCTTTAAGCCCCAGCGTTCTGTATCTGCGTTCAAAGAACGCGTCGCACCGTGGCTGGTGTTTACACGTCTTGCAGGTCCTTTCCCTTTTTCTCCGCTTCCGCTTTGTGGCGAACGGATAGCGCGCCCAATAAATCGCCCGCATTGTCACCGCCGAAAACAGGGCGAACAGAACCGCCGCCGCTATGATTATTCCGATCATGTTTGTTTTCCCCTTTCCAGCCTTTCGGCTATGTTCAAAATACCTGTTACCGCTTCCCGAATGTTTGCGTCGGTGTCCGCTGTGATCGAAAGAATACGGGCAATGTCCCTCAACTGTTCCGCCGCGTCAACCTCTGCGTCCTGCTCTCCGCGTTTTTCGCATTGTTGAAGCTTCACCCCATCGCCCCCTTATATGGGATAACCCAAAACGACGACGGTTCCCGTTATGATCGCGCCGATTATGTGCGCAATCACAATCAGCATAAGAACCGCAAGGGCGTTTTCGGCCCAGCCGCCGACGCGTAAAGCCCATTTTGCAACGGTCAGGGGCTTTCCCTTTCGTGCAATGGCCCGCGCTTCGTCCGGTGTTGCCCGGTTCAGGTCATAGGCGTTCGCCCTGATTGCCGCCGCTATTTTCGGCGTGTAGTGCTTCCGCACGGTGAAGATCAACCAGTACAAAACGACGATCAATGTACCCGCGTTCATGCTCGTTCCTCCATTCAAAATAATTTCGTTTGGTCTGCATAGTCGCAAAGTCGGATTTGCGCCATTTCCTCCGCCAGCCGCTCCGACGCTTTCTTGAAATAGTCCGGGTCGATCTCGAATCCGACAAACTCGAACCCCATTCGCCAGCACGCAATCAGGCTTGACGCGCTCCCGGCGTGCGTGTCAAGGATTCTGTCGCCGGGTTGTGCGTAGTTCTTCAAAATCCATTCATACAGGCGGACGGGCTTTTGCGTGGGGTGTATCGTGTCCCCGTCGCTTTGTAGGGCGGCGCGGTTTATGACGACAACCCGCGTCGGACAGTCAAACGACGAATAGGCAAGTTCGCAATCGCTCATTGAAAGCCCGTGCTGTCCCTTGTCCCAAACCACCCAGCCCTTTGTTCCGCGGTTCAGCATGGGAACGAAATAGTTTCCGCCGAATATGATTTGATTTTCCGAAACTCTTTCCAGTTCGCGGAAGTATTCGGGCGGCGGCGTTTCCCGGTCCCAGCCCTTTCGGGCGTGATACTTGCGGTTGTGCTTCACGTTGTTATGTACCCGCTTCCGCTGTCCGTCGTGTCCTATCCCGTAAGGCGGGTCGCACATGGCAAGCTGAAAGAATTTGTCCGGGATTTCTTTCATTGCTTCCATGCAATCAGCGTTATAAAGGCGGTTCAGGTCAAACATGGGCTATTCCTCCGCCCGGCTCCGCAATGCCAGCATTTTCTCCCGAACCAGCTTATCAACCACCCGGCCCGGCGTTTTCTGCCCGCTTAACTGCATAAGCCGTTCAAGGTTGAACGCCGTTTGCGGTGTGACCCGGACCGTCACTTTCCGCGTTCTCTGTCGCTGTTTCTTCATGGTTTGCTTTCCTCCATTTCTCCATGTCGCAATCTGCCCCGCGAATCCACCGCCCGCCTACATCGTGCGCGTAGTCCAGAAACAGGACCGCGCCGTTGAATTTCACGCGGAGGTTTTCAAGGTCTGCCGCCGTCACGTACTGCCGCCCGAATATGTCTTTCATATCCCGCCACAAAAGCCACGGGACGAAAAAGAATTTGTCGCCGATTCCGACGCATACCGCTGAAAGCGCGCCACGGCGGTGGTGACTTTCCAGCGTTTTCTGCTGAACGGGTGTCAGCGCGTCCCGCTTCATGCGGTCCGTGGTCGTGTATTTCGCTTCAAACACGATTGACCGCCCGCCGTCAAGGGTTCCTTGAAAGTCCGGCTGGGCGTGTGCCGTGAATCGACCCTTGAAAATCCCGTCGTGCATTTTCTCCATGACGCGGAACGGTTCGGGCGTTTTGTCGATCTCCGCCCGGCCCCGCTCGGAGTACAGGGCGCACCCGGCTTTTATGTAGTCCTCGAAAAAATGCCCTTGCGCGTTGTTCACCTTGTTTCGATACCGCAAGGCCGCGCGCCGCTGGTCGATCTGCATTACTGATCGCCCCTTTCCTTGTTCTCCCGCTCCAAAGCGCGGATTGCCCGGCGCAATGTCCTAATTTGACCGCTCCGCCATGCAAACGAACCGTACCCGATTTCTGTTATCATGTATTCAAGATTCCAAATATCCGGGTCGCGTTTTAGTCCCTTGAATCGCTCCCGCAAAAGTTCGCTTTGCCGGGCAAAGCGCTTTCGCATATGTTCCGTTTTGTTCATGCGCCCACCCCGCTTTCTAACGCTTTCCGGCGTGTGTGTTCCTCCATGCCTGCCATCATCATCGAAAGTCGCTGGGCTTCTTCAAGGTCGATTTCCCCGGTGTCCGGCACTTCGTCGATCACATTTTCCGGGAATATGTGATTTTTGTTCAGGAAAGCCGAATAAAACCGGTCAAGTTCCTTTTCAAACGCGGCGTTGTAAAATTCAAAGCTGAATTCGATTTCTAACCGCTCCGCCGCCGTGCATTCAATCCCCAGCATTTTCCGCGTGCGGTGCGTGTACTTTCCGACGCACGAATAACCGACGCGCCCGGTCACGGTGTAAATGATCTGATTCAAAAGCCGACGTTCAAGCGGGGTTTTGAATCTGAACCACGCAATTTCCCGGCGGTCCTCTGCAAGTTCGGTTTCGGTGATTCCGTATTGCTTCATCAGGCGTTCAAGCATAGCGGCGGCGTTTTCCTTTTCGCCGCGGTCGCCCCGCTCTGCCAAAGCTTGAACCGCCTTTATCCGCTCTAAAATCCGTTCCCGGTCGGTCATGGACTCACCCCGCTTTCTGGAATCTCCCACGAATACGGTTCCGCGCAACACATAGCATAGAACGGGCATTTATGGCACGCGTCGTCCTCTGTCCGGCGGTTGCAAATTTCCTTGATAACCGCCGCCGCGCGGTACATTTCCCGCAATTCCTGTTCACTGTCCAATGCTTTCCCCTCCTTGCGGTTATTTGTCTTTTTCTCGCAATTCCCGCTTTACCCGTTCGGAAATGTCACGGCCCCAATATCCGCCCACCGTGATAACCTCGCATTTCTGCACGTCCGCCGCCGAAATGTGCTTCCCGCATACGCCGTCGCACTCCCGGCACATATAGAATCCGATCACGCGCCCGTGGTGGTATTCTCCGCACCCGGCACAGTACCAGCGCCCCGTCGCCTTGTCGTAAATCTTGTCAATTCCGCGGCGGATAGCTTTTCCAGCTCTCTTTACCGGGTTTCCGATGTAGTATGCGAAAAGGCTTGTTTTTAATTGTTCCATTTCTGCAACCTCTTTTCTTTGTGCCGGGTCAGGTATTCGCCCCAGCTTTCTTTCAGATAGCACCGCCCGTAAACAAACCGCTGGGCGAATTCCTTTTGAAGCGCGTTCGGAATTATGCCTTTTCGCTCGTTCCGTTCCGGCTGTGCGTAAATGCTGATACCTTTTAGGCGCTTCAACCGTTCGACGCGGTATGCGGCGTTTTCAAGGTCCTTTGTCACAAGAAGATAAATAAACAGGTGATAGGGCTTTTTCCCGTGCTTCTCCAGCAGTTCTGCGGCCCGCTCGATAGCTTCAATCTGCGGTATCTGATCGCACGAAAAGCGGATAAACCGAATCCATTTCAGCCGCGCAAGAATCCCCGCTATTCGTTCATCTACCAGCCGCGCGTCCATGCCTTGATTTAGGTCTATCGCGTACCCGCTCCCGATCAGGCTTTCAAGCTGTGCAACCCCGTATTCGGAAGCAAGAATGTTATTGTCCATCAGAACCAGCTTGTTTGTGTCCGGTCGCACGATCTGTTCCCATGCCCTGTAAGGCTTTATACCGCCCTCTTTCGCGGGGACGACGCACCACGGGCAATGATTCGGGCAACCGCGGGTCAAATATCCAATAGCATAATCACATTCGGGGTATATGCTGTAATCAGGAAAGGCCGCGTCGATTTCCGGCGGCAATGTCTGATTGATCGGTATATCCGGGTAGCCTGTCCCGCCCCTGATCGCCGACGGCGGCAAATATTCGCTTTCCGGCGTAAAATCAAAGACTTTGCTGGAATAGATCAGGTCATATTGAAGCATAGGGGACCACCATTCGACGGAATCGCCCCGCGCCTTGTGATATGCTGAAATCTTCATCAAGGCATAGTTCGGGAACGTTTTGTGCTTCAAATAGTCCTGTTCCGCGTCATGTAGGCCGACGCGCACGGTTTCACCCCCTCGCAAATCCGTAAGCCCACCGGGGCGGGCGGTTCCCTCTCTATAATGGCCCAGCGCTCCCGCTCCGTCCTGCAATCGCATATTTCGCCCGCGTCCAAATGTGCGCCGCAATGCGGGCATTCCCGGTAAGGCTTTCCCATGTTCTGAACCTCTCTTTCTATTCCTTTTTCCTCAATTTCAGGTAGATTGACCAGCCCGTGTATTCGTTGTATTCGTATTGAACCCCGTAATCATCGTCGGTCAGGGTCCACCCCGGATATTTCTTTTCCCAAAAGGCGCGGCCCGGCTTCTCTTTCGCCCATTTCTCAATCTGCCGCCGCGTGTACTTTCCGTCGTTCGCCCGGCTGGTCGGCTTCTTCAAGTTATGTGAAGAGGACCACCGCTTTTTCCCGCCCGCCTGCTTCACAAGGTAATTGCAAAGGGCGGCAATCCCGCTTTCGTCGGCTTGCAGACGGTCCGCGTTGCAATAGCCGATTCGGTCGCCCTGTTTCTGTCCTTTTCGCTTGCGTTTGCGCCACAACTCTTCCACGGTGTCACGATCAAGCCCACCATTCATAACGATGTGGTGATGAATACGGACGATCTTTCCGCCGTTTCGCTTTGTGGTGTAGGCTGTGACAAGAACATATTTCAGGGGCGGCAAGCCCTCTTTCTTCCGGGCATATGCAACCCGGCGGAGAAAATTTGAAACTTCCTTTTCTGCGTCCTCCACGGTCGCCGGTAGGTGCTTAGGGCTGTATGTGGCTGTCACGTGCAGGGCTTCCGGGTCGCTCCCGAAATTCAGATTCACAAGCTGGACAAAATACCGGCGGGCGTTCTTGTCATTCAGGTTCTTTTGCTTCGGTTCGGATTCCTGAACCTTTTTTGACCGTTTCCCGCGGTTTGCGGCTGTCTTTTGCCCTGTGGTATAGGTGAATATATCAACCTCCCTGTAATGATCGCCGCAAAAAATCTTCTTTTCCCGAATAAAGCTTCGCACCTTGCTTCACCCTCTTTCTGTGGGATTGTGAAGCGGGCGTGTTCTGTTGTTCCGGTCCGTCATTGAAAAGATTGAAATGATTGAAAACAGGGTTTTCAACATTCCAACTTTCCAACAACTGGCCTTGTACTGGTTATGCAAGGGGGGAAGAGGGTTCCTGTCGCGCCCCCTCCCTCTCCCCCCCTTGCAACCCCCCAACACCCTCGGCGGCGCAAGAGAGAAAAAGAGAACGAAAAGGGCGGGGGAACGGACGGGTTCGGGTCCCGCTTTCCCGTCTGTCTGCGTGACAAGGCTTTGCCGGAATCTTAATACCCATTACAAGCCCGCCACGCCGCATAAAAACGGCGTTGTTCCTTGACTTTCCCGCCGGTTTCTGCTATACTTAACCATAGGTTGATAAGCTGTGTTTTTACCGGCGGATTCCGCTTCGCACCTGTTTTCGCACAACGGGCGCGGGGCGGTTTTTCTATGCAGTTTTTCGGCGGCGGGGCGGGGGCTGTCAGCCCTCCGCCGCCGCTCCGGTGTTTTCGATCATGTCCGCCGCCGTCGCAATAATTGACCCGGCGGAAACGGCCTGTCCCTCAATCTTGACCGTTACGCTGTTTTCGCCTGTTAGATCGACGGTCATTCCGGGCGCAAGCAAAAGCGCCCGCTTTGCCGCTTCTTCCCGTTCAATTTCTGCCGCGTCGATTTTTGCCGCGAAAATCGCGGACACAACCGCCGCCAGCACGTCGCCCCAAAGATACGCGGCATAGTCGCCCAGCGTTTCCATGACGGCAAACGCGGCTTCCTCAATCTCCGCGGCGCGCTGTTCCTCTTCGTAGTCTGCCGGGGTTTTAATTCCTGCCGGGTTTATTGCCTTGTCGTCAATGTAAAGGTCGGCGTACACCTTGCGCCCGTCGGAGGGCTTCAAGCCGATTTTTGCGGCGTGCGGGTTGCCCGGATTCTCATTGACGGCATACAGGGGGATTCCCTGTTCCTTGCAGAACGCCACCGCTTCGTCCAGCAGTTTCCGGGTTCCGTTCTCCCGGCTGGTGTAAAGAATGATCTTTGACCCGTCCGCCGCCAGCCGCTTCACGTAGTCAATGACGGCCCGGTTCGGCGCTCCCACTTCCGGGAACGCGTCGGCGCAAATGGTCCCGTCGAAATCGACGGCGACAAATTCATATTTTGACATTGTTTGTCCCTCTTTCGATTCGGTCCGGCGCGGCAATCGTCACCGAATTTCCGCCGCGGTCCAATAATTCAACTTGAAGAGTAAGCCCCGAACCGTCCGGCTTCCGGCGGTAGATCAGCGCGGAAATATGCTGATATGTAATGCCACCGCACCTGATCGGGCATTGCTCTTTGAATGCGGTTTTTGCTTCACTGATTGTCACGGCCCGCCCTCACTTTCCGGGAAACCTCATATTCGGCCCCATACCGGCGGCGCTTACACCTCCAGCAAGTGATCTTCATATTGACCCCGCCGCCGACGCGCTGGACATTGTGCGTCCCCGCCTTTTTCAATTCAAGGAAGCAGGGCAAACAGAATTGACGTTTCACGATCTCACCCCCTCCCGCACGTTTTCCAATGCGGAACAAATGCAACCGGCAGTTCCGGCGATTCTTCTTCCGGGCGGGCAACGCGGCCCACAACCGGCGCGCCGTCGTCCGTCGTGAAAGTGTCCCGCCCGTCGCCCTCAATCACAAACACGGGTTCAGGGTCAAACGGTATCGCGCGCCCTGCGGCGGTTGTTATCCATTCGATTTCCTGCCCGCACCGGCGGCAAACGCTCATACAGCGCGCCCCCGTTCGGCGTAGGCTTTCGCGCCGATCTCCAGCATTCCGCGGATAAAAACCAGCGTGTCCCGCTCCGCTTCCGCCTGTTCCTCCCATGCTTTGACCTCTTCCGGCTTTAATTTCCGGGCGGTCAGCGCGGACAGGCCGCACCAATAGTCGCTGGGGCGAATCCCGTATTCTTTGCAGAAAATCCGCTTTGCCTGATCGCTGGACACGGCCCAAACGTGAAGCGCGCACCCGCTCGAATTCTTCACAAGGTAAAGGGCTTTCGGCTTGTCCATCATTTTCATGCTTCCCGCTCCTTTCCGGCTTCAAGGGTCAGCCACCAGCCGGGGTTGTTTCTGAATTCCTCATGCGGGCAATCGTCGCACCCAAGATAAAGGCAGTCGGCGCAATACTGCGCGTGAAATTCTGTGTCCCACGGCCCATCCATGACGGGCAGGGCCGCAAGGAACGCGCCCAGCGTTTCCGGGCTTTGTGTGATCTTTTCAAACTGTGTCACCGCCGAAACCTCCTTGCAGGCTTTCCGCCGGGGTCCGGCCCCGCCGCCTGAAATTTTCCTGTACTGTCTGCTGGGCGATAACCGGGTTATATGCCCGCCGCCCGTTCCGGTCCAGAACCGGCGCGCCGTCGTCGCCGACGGTTTCCCCGCGCTTCAATTCCCGGTAGATCGTCGCTGTCGTCACGTCCAGCCGATCTGCAATATCCGCCGGGCGTTCGTTTGCCTGATACCATGCGGCAATCCGCCGTCGGTCCGCAAAGGTCAGGTATTTATACCGCCGCACCGCTATTCACCCCCGTTTCTCTTGCGGTCTGTTTTATGGCTCTTCCGTTGTCAGCCCTCTTTTCATGCCCGCGATTTCGACCCGCGCTTTCAGCGCAATATACCAGCAATACAGGCTTGCAACACGCGCCATCACCTCGACCAAATCCGGCTTTTTTGCTGATTTCGCCAGCTTTTCCGCGATTCTGTCCCGCGCCATGCTGTCACAATAAATCCCGTCGATCAAGGACAGGACCGCCGACATTTTGAACGCGTCGGATTTCTTTCCATAAGACGGCCAGCCGTCCAGCCGCTCCAATTCCTCCGCGAAATAGACAAGTTCCATCGGCAATTCTTCGTCGTCCGGGTAATCAACGGGTTCGTCAGGGTAGCAGACATTCCCCGCGAATTCCCGCATTTGCTCCAGCCTGATTTCGCCGCGTCCGCCGTCAATGTCCTCCCATGACAACGGCTCCGGCTTGAATATGGTTCCCACGCCTTGACCCCCTTTCCGGTAAGGCGCGGCGGACAGCCGCCGCGCCTTTGTTCTTGTTAGTGACAAACCGACTGAATCCCGCCGTTCGCCATCAGCCACGCCCATCCCGCGCAATCAAATCGAATGAAATTCCAGTCCGTAGCGTCATAATATGGGGTTCCGATGATCTTCACTCGGCTGGCTTCAAAGCCGAATTCCTCGCAAACCTTTACCCGCGCGGCTTCCTCTGTGATTTCCTCCGAACAGTTATTCACGGCCCATTTGCGGTGAATCGGGCTTTCCCGGTACGGGTCCACCTGATATGCAATAATTGCTTCCGGGTTCTTTAAGCACCACTTATGGGCCGCATACCCGAACACGTCGCCGGGGGTCAACTTCTCTTCCCGAACAAGGGCGGAAAGAATGTCGTACACTTCCGCCGTCGTTTCCGTCGGCTGGTACTCCGCTTCCGACACGTACAGGGGGCGGCACTCCGCCGCGAATTCCTCTGCCGTCAGCATGATTCCGTGGCGGGCTTTCCACGCCCGGTCATACCCAGCCTTTAAGGACATTTCGGTTTTGTACTTGTACCCGTTGTCCAGAACGAATTTTTCAAAATCTGTCAGCTTTGAAAAATCCTGTGTTGTGGTTCTGATCTTCTCCGCCAGCGAGTCGCCGTAATCTGGAAGTTCCGCGGCGGGGGCGATTGTTTCGGCGGCGGGGCTGTTCGCCCGCTCGTTTTCGTCGTAAATCCGGCTTTCCGGGTGTTTGTCGCTCCAAAACTCGACGCGCCCGCCGTCGTTCACTTCGTAAAACACGCCGTTCTCTTCCGTGGTGTAGGTCTTGCGAATTACGCTTCCCTCCAGCGTGGATTTCTCTTCGTAGTGAACGCCGCCGATGATTTCGGCTTTCGCGGCTTCATATTCTTTCAAAGAAACGTGTGTCATTTTTGCGCCCTCCCTTGATATTCCATCCCGGTTGTGGTATAAAAAAATAAATGCGATAGAACCGTTCCGCACCCTTTCGGGTGGGTTCGTGTTCTTTCGCATTTAATATTACAACCTACGGCAGAGGACGACCTAGGACATTCTCATTGACTTTTCCCCTCGCGACTTTTATAATAAAAGGGTAAAACAGACGCTTTCCGGCCGGAAAAAGGGCCGGACACATCGAAAAGAGAGTTAGGAGAGAGCAAAAAATGAGCCAGCTGAACCGTACCCGCATCCAGAATGTGTTAAAAAGAATGGCAGAGGCGGACGTTTCGCAGATAATCGTAACCTCCCCCATTTCCATTTTTTATCTGACCGGCGAAATGGTCCATCCCGGAGAGCGCTGCCTGGCGCTGTATCTGAACACCGACGGGGCTGTAACGCTGGTGGTCAACCAGCTACACAATTATATTCGGCTGGACGGCGCGAAGGTCGTCTTTTTCCACGATACGGAGGATCCGGTGGCGATTCTGGCCAAGGAGGTCAAGCCCGGACGGCTGGGTGTGGACAAGGAGTGGCCCGCCCGCTTTTTGATCCATATGATGGAACTGCGGCCCGACGCGCCGGTACTAAACGGCTCGGTCTTTGTGGATATGACCCGGATGGTCAAGGACGCCCAGGAGCAGGAAAAGCTGCGCCGGTCCTCCGCCATGAACGACCGGGTGGTGGCCAAATCCATTGAGGCGATTCAGGAGGGCTTGTCCGAGGTGGACTTAGCCGAAAAGGTCAACGAGTTTTTCGCGGCGGAGGGCGCGTCGGTCAAAAATTTGTGTATTGTCGCCTATGGAAAATACTGCGCGATCCCCCACCACGGCCCCTCCAAAGAGGTGTTTTTACAGCCCGGCGACAACGTGCTGTTTGATATCGGCAAAAATCTGGACGGGTATTACAGCGACATGACCCGCACCGTCTGCTACAAATCCGCCACCGATCTGCAAAAGAAGATCTACCAGATTGTTTTAGAGGCCAATCTGGCGGCCATCGCGGCGGTCAAGCCCGGCGTGCGCGCCTGCGATGTGGACGCGGCGGCCCGGCAGGTCATTGAAAAGGCGGGCTACGGCGAATACTTCACCCACCGCACCGGTCACAACATTGGCATCGAGGTCCATGAGTGGCCGGACATCAGTTCCACCAACGAGATGCCGCTGGTGGAGGGGATGTGCTTTTCCATCGAGCCGGGCATCTACCTGCCGGATTCGGTGGGGGTGCGCATTGAGGACCTGGTGATCGTGACCAAAAACGGCTGCGAGGTGCTCAACCATTACCCGAAGGATTTTATGATCGTCGGAAAATAGAAAAAGGAACCGTCAGCGCCCGCAGAAGCGTCTTTGCTTCTGCGGGCGCTTTTTGTAAGGCAGGTCAAAGGGAAAACGCCGGCGGCTGCGGGAAAGGACCAAAGGTCCCGCACGAAAATTTTGCCGATTTTTGTCTTTTTCTGTCCTTTACATCGCCGCCTTGGTATATTATACTGAAGAAAATCGGGACAGAAAGGCGGAAACGGCGTGGAACAGGACACCATCAAAATTGTAAAACGCACCGTTGGGCTGCTTCTGCTTCTGGCGGCTGCCGCAGGGATTGGGGGCGCGCTTTTGTGGTATTTCGGCAGTCCCTGGGCCGCGTCCGCCGCCCAAAAGGACATTCAGGCCTATGTGCAGCTGTCCTACCCGGGGCAGGAGTTGGAGATCGGGAAGGCGCGCTACGACCTGTCCACCCACGGCTATCAGGCGCTGGTGCAGGATCCGGTCCAGGAGGACGCCTTTTTTACCGTGTCGGTCAAGGACGGACAGGTTTTGGCAGACAGCTACGAGGCGGACGTAAACCAAATGGGCAACACCATCCGCCGGCTGGAGCAAGCCTATACCGAACAGGTGCAAAAGCGCCTGGAGGAACTGGAACTGCCGGCCCCGCTGACGCCGGTGGTCCGGCTGGATGAGTCCAGCGCCACGCTGGTGCAGCTGGGGATGGCCTTTTCCCAAAAGGGGCCGTTGCATTATCATTTAATGCTGGAGGGAACCCAGTTTTCCCCCACGCTGGACACGGCGGCGCAGCTTTTGGGGCAGGTCTATGCCCAGATGGAGACAGCGGAGTATGATTTTGCCTCTTATGGGGTGCAGCTGGAAAAGGACGGGTCGGCGATTGCGGTGGCGCAGGTGCTGCCGGCCCAGATCAAAGGCGGCAATTTGGCGCGGATTTTGCAGCTGGCTTTGGAGGGGGACGGTGAAAACGGCGTGTACATTTCCGTCCGGGCGCCGCAGGAACCCCCGGAGGAAAGCGAGCGGGAAAGATAAATAGGCGCGTCTGTCATCACATCTGAGAAAAAAGTTTCATAAGGGACGCAAAGACAGAAAAAAGGCCGTGCATTGCACGACCTTTTTTATTGTAATTTTTGAGGGTGTTTTACTTCTTTACCGGGAAAATCTTGCACAGAGCAACCACCACCAGAATGATCACTGCCACCGCAATAAAAATCCCCAGCATACCGTAGCCCATCATAGGCAGGCTGTCCAGCAAAGCTTGCAGATCAAACATGGCAAAAAACCTCCTTTACAGCGCGTTGGTAACAAGGGTGATAATTAAGCCGCCGGCGATGACCGAGGCGATCTGGCCGGAGACGTTGGCCGCCGCCGCGTGCATCAGCAAAAAGTTGCTGGGATCCTCCGCAAGCCCCATTTTATGCACCACCCGAGAGGACATGGGAAAGGCCGAGATGCCCGCCGCGCCGATCATGGGATTGATCTTCTTTTTGGAGAAAAGGTTTAAAAATTTCGCGAACAGCACGCCGCCGGCCGTGTCAAAGATAAAGGCGACCAGGCCCAAGCCCATAATCATCAGCGTCTGCGGGTTCAAAAACGCCTGCCACTGCATCTTGGTCGAGACGGTAAGCCCCAAAAGCAGGGTGATCAGGTTGGCCAGCTCCTTTTGGGCCGACTGGGAAAGGCTTCCCAATACGCCGCATTCCCGAATCAGGTTGCCGAACATCAAAAATCCCACCAGCGCCACCGAGCGGGGGGCGATGACGCCGGCGATGGCGGTGATCAGAATGGGGAACAGAATCCGCACCGGCTTGGAAACGCCCGAAGCCGCGTAGTCCATCTTGATCTGGCGCTCTTTTTTGGTGGTGATCAGCTTGATGACCGCAGGCTGAACGATGGGGACTAACGCCATGTAGGAATAGGCGGCCACAATGATCGCGCCGATATAGTTGGACTGAAAATACTGGGAGACAAAGATCGAGGTAGGACCGTCCGCCGCGCCGATAATCGCCACCGAGGCGGCGTCTTCTAAAGAAAAGCCCAGAAACCGCGCCAGGCTTAAGGTGAAAAAGATGCCGAATTGGGCCGCCGCGCCAAAAAGCATCATTTTGGGATTGGCCAGCAGAGGGCCAAAGTCGATCATGGCGCCGATGCCGATAAACAATAAAAGAGGGAACAATTCGTTGGCGATTCCGGCGTTAAACAACACGTCGATGGGGCCTTCCTCCACGCCGGTGGGATAGGTCTGGTTCACCGCCCCGGAAAAGGGGAGGTTGACCAAAATCGCACCGAAGCCCATGGGCAAAAGCAGGGTTGGCTCCATTTCCTTTTTGATCGCCAGCCAGATCAAAAGGCCGCCGATAACCCACATGACAACCATCTGCCACTGGATATTGGCGACATTGCTAAAAAGATCCGCCATTTTTTAAGACTCCTTTCCTGCCGCGCTTTACAAACGGCAACAAAACTTCTTTGGGGAAGACAGCCGTCTTGTCCCGCGGCCAAAAGGGCAATGGGCCGAAGGACAACAAAAAGAGACTTTTATTATGGCTGACTCCCATAATAAAAGTCTCGCAACTTCGGGTATCTGCGGGAAGCTTTTTCCGGATTGACGCAAAATACCGCAGCGTATCGCTGCCTGCTACTCCCTTTTACCACCACATTATAAAAAACCGCCGGGAGAATGTCAAGAAAAATTATACGGCGCTGGATTTTTGGGCGTACTGCTGTAAAAGCCCAGCCAGCTTCTGCACATCCACGCTGTTGTCTTTTTGGTATTTCACCTTGTCTAAAAGCTGGCCCAATTCTTTGCGCTTGAGCACCGGAACAGTGGATTTGACATAGACTTCGGTTTTTTTGCGGGCGCCGGCAAACACCAAAAGGTGCTCCATCTGAATATTATACACATCGTTTTTGGAAAATATCCGGCGGACGGTGTCAATTCCCTTTTCCCCTGCCAAAAGCGGGTTGGGAAAGGAGACCTTTTTGTTTCCGTCGTCGACCCGGCTCCAGCTGGCGTCTCGCTCCTGCCCGTAATAGGCGGCGGATTCCCCCAGACAGGTGATGAAGGAGATGCCGTAAAACCCGATGAGCACCTGGTCAAAGTGGGCGGTCTGCCCCTCGAAGGCCAGGTCCAGATCGGTCAGCACCCGAAACTGCCGGATACCGGCAAAGCGCTTTAAAATACCGGTGACCTTCTTTTTACAGACCTTGGGGTTTGTACTGCGCTTAATCAGCCACAGGATCAGCAAAAACGCCAGCGCTACCGCGCCCAGTCCCAGCCCCAGCATCGCTTCGTTTGAAAGGTTCCAATTCGGCAAGCTTGATCATTCCTTTGCGTTTTGTTCTAAACGGTTTTGACCGATTTTAACAGTATACCACGTTGCACTTTGATTCACAAGGGTCAATATCCAAAAGTGCCCTCCAGCGATTCGTCGTTCTGCACCCATTCCTCCTGGACCGAAATCACCCGAAAATGATCCTTGTCCTGCCGGATTACCACCGTTTCGATTCCGGCGTTGATGATCATCCGCTTGCACATGGCGCAGGAATTGGCGTTTTGGATGTATTCGCCGGTGGCGCATTCCCGGCCGGCCAGGTACATGGTGGCGCCGATCATATCCGCCCGGTCGGCGTGGATGATGGCGTTGGCCTCGGCGTGGACCGAACGGCACAACTCATACCGCTGCCCCCGGGGGATTTGCAGCTTTTCCCGGGTGCAGTAGCCCAAATCGGTGCAATTGGCCCGCCCCCGGGGGGCGCCCACATAGCCGGTGGAGATGATCTGGTCGTTTTTTACGATGATCGCCCCATACAAACGGCGCAGGCAGGTGCCGCGGGTCAGCACCGTTTCCGCAATGTCCAGATAGTAGTTTGTTTTATCTCTGCGCGTCACAAAAACGACCGCCTTTCCGGGCTTGCCCCAAGTTTCTTACCTTTATCATAAAAGATTTTCCCCTGTTTTGCAATGGGGATTTTGTAAACGGGAAAAGGATGTGGTATAATAGCAATTGGAATTGCTATTATACCAAGATTTCTATGGCCGCCTTAACGGCGACCGGTTCCATAGCGCCGAGAAACGTCGCTTGCAAAAAAGCAGGGCAGATCGCTGTAAAACGGGATACGGCGCGCAAAAAGCAAAAGGGGATTGTATGAAGCTTTTAACAATTGACGGAAACTCCGTCCTGAACCGGGCGTTTTACGGAATCAAGCTTTTGACCACCAAGGAAGGGGTCTACACCAACGGCATCTACGGCTTTTTAAGCATCCTGTTAAGGGTGCTGGAGGAAACCGCTCCCGACCGGGTGGCGGTGACCTTCGACAAAAAGGGGCCCACCTTCCGCCATCAGCAGTTCGACGGCTATAAGGCCGGGCGCAAGGGGATGCCGCCGGAATTGGCGGGCCAGCTTCCGATTCTCAAGGAACTGCTGGCCGACCTGGGCTACGCGGTGGTGGAATGCGAGGGCTACGAGGCGGACGATCTTTTGGGCACCCTCAGCCGTGCCTGCCAGGAGCAGGGAGGGCAATGCGTCATCGCCACCGGCGACCGGGACGCGCTACAGCTGGTCACCGAGCAGGTACAGGTGCGCCTTGCCACCACCAAAATGGGACGGCCCGAATCCACCCTATACGATATCCCCGCCATTGTGGAAAAATATACGGTGCTGCCCCACCAACTCATCGACGTAAAGGCGCTGATGGGGGACAGTTCGGACAATATCCCCGGCGTGGCGGGCATCGGCGAAAAAACCGCCGTGGCCTTGATTCACCAGTTTCACGATCTGGACAATCTGTACAGCCATCTGGACGATCCGTCTATTCGGCCGGCGGTTCGCCAAAAGCTGGAAAAGGACAAAGAAACCGCCTATCTGAGCCGGGATCTGGCCCGCATTCGGCTGGACGCGCCGGTGGAAACCGGTATGGACGCTTATGTGGTCCGGCAGCCGGACGAGGAGAAGGCGGCGCGGACTCTCAGCCGGTTGGAGATGTTCTCCATGATCGAACGGCTGGGGCTGCATCCAGACGAAGGCGGTATAAAAAAAGCGGACGAAACGCCGGAGAAAACCCTTTTATCCGCTTCGATCAAAGAGATTTTGGCCGCCGAAGGGATGCTTTTTATAAGCTGGGACGATGGGCTTTCCCATTTCGCCTTATCCTGTGGTGACAAGGTCGCCTGCGTTTCGGCCGGTGACGAGGCGCTTTTGCGGGAGGCGATGGCTTCGGATCGCCCCAAAGCGGTGGCCGGCGCCAAGCAGTTGTACCGTTGGGCGCTGGACCGGGGGATGGAGCCGGCAGGCATCCGGTTTGACGCCTGCCTGGCCGGGTATCTTTTAAACCCCACCGCCAGCAGCTATGATTTGGAGCGGCTTAACGCGGCTTATGCGGCGCAGTGCCTGGTCCTGCCCCAAATCGAGGGATTCGAGGAACCGGTGCGGCGGATGGGCTGGCTGCTGGCCGTATGGGAGCCGATGCAGCGGGAAATCGAGCAAAACGGGCAGGAATATCTTCTGCAAGAGGTGGAGATTCCCCTGTCCTGGGTGCTGGCCCAGATGGAGCAGGTGGGCTTTGGCGTCGACCGGGAAGAGTTGGTCGCCTTTGGCGAAGAGATGGCCCGGCGCATCAACCGTCTGGAATCGGAAATCTATGAGTTGGCCGGCGAGACCTTCAACATCGCTTCGCCCAAGCAGCTGGGGGTCATCCTTTTTGAAAAATTGCAGCTTCCCGCAGGGAAAAAGACCAAGACCGGCTACTCCACCAATGCGGATGTGCTGGATTATCTCAAGGATAAACATCCCATCGTCCCGCTGATTTTGGAATACCGGACGGTGACCAAATTAAAATCCACGTATGTGGATGGGTTTATGAAGCTAATCGGGGAGGACGGACGAATCCATTCCTCCTTTAACCAGACCGAAACCCGCACCGGGCGGATCAGTTCCGCCGAACCCAATATGCAGAACATCCCAGTCCGCACCGAGTTGGGCAGCAACCTGCGGCGCTTTTTTAAGGCGCGGCCGGGCTATCAGCTGGTAGACGCGGACTATTCTCAGATCGAGTTGCGGGTTTTATCCCATATGGCGGGCGACAAGACCATGCAGCAGGCGTTTTTGGACGGCACCGATATCCATACGGTTACCGCCTCGCAGGTATTCGACCAGCCGCCTATGTTTGTCACGCCGCTGATGCGGTCCCGGGCAAAGGCGGTCAACTTCGGCATTGTCTACGGAATCGGCGCCTTCTCGCTGGCCCACGACATCGGCGTTTCGGTGGCCCAGGCGGATCAGTACATCAAGGATTATCTGCGCACCTATTCGGGGGTAAAAAAATATATGGAGGACATTGTCGCCTTTGGAAAAGAGCACGGTTATGTGCAGACGATGTTTTGCCGGCGGCGGTACCTGCCGGAACTTTCCTCCTCCAACAAGAATTTGCAGGCGTTTGGAAAACGGGTGGCGATGAATACCCCCATTCAGGGCACGGCGGCGGATATCATCAAAATCGCCATGGTGAAGGCCGCCCGCCGGCTAAAAAAGGAAAAGCTGGACGCGCGCATTATTTTGCAGGTCCATGACGAACTGATCATCGAGGCGGCCCAAAAGGATGTACAGGCGGCGAAAATTCTGCTGCAGCAGGAGATGGAAAACGCCGTAGAACTTGCGGTGCCGCTGAGCGTGGACTGCGGGGTGGGCGGCAGCTGGTACGAGGCCAAATAGGAGGACAGGATGGAATATCAATTAAGGCCCATGAAAGAGAAGGACATCCCGGCGCTGGCGGCGCTGGAAAGGATCTGCTTTTCCGATCCGTGGAGCGAAAACGCGTTTTTTGCTGAACTGGGCAGCCCCCGCGCCCGCTTTATGGTGGCGCAGGACAGCGCGGGTCTGGTTTTGGGGTATCTGGGCCTTCATTATGTGCTGGACGAGGGGTACATCGCCAACATCGCGGTGGACCCGCTGTACCGGCGCCAGGGAATCGCCTCGGCGCTTTTGTCCGACGTGGAAAGCTTTGCTCGTCGGGAATCCCTTTCTTTTTTGACGCTGGAGGTCCGCCAAAGCAATCTGGGCGCGCAGGAATTGTACCGCCGCCACGGTTTTTCCCCGGCGGGTCTTCGGAAAAGCTACTATCAAAATCCCAGGGAGGACGCGGTTCTCATGACCCGAAGCTTAAAGGAGGAAGCACAATGAAGCTGCTTGCCATCGAATCATCCTGCGACGAAACCGCCGCCGCCGTTGTGGAGGACGGGCGGCGGGTCCTTTCGTCGGTGATCCATTCCCAGATAGAGGAGCACCGGCAATACGGCGGGGTTGTGCCGGAGGTGGCGTCCCGGCGGCATACCGAAAACATCATCGGCGTGACCCAGCGGGCGCTGGACGAGGCGAATGTGAGTCTGGAGGGGATCGACGGCATCGCCGTCACCTACGCGCCGGGCTTAATCGGCGCGGTGCTGGTGGGGGTGAATTTTGCCAAAGGGCTGGCCATGGCCGCCCAAAAGCCGCTGATCCCGGTCCACCATATCCGCGGACACATTGCCGCCAATTACATCGCCCATCCCCAGCTGGAGCCGCCGTTTCTGTGCCTGGTGGTTTCCGGCGGTCACAGCCATCTGATTGAGGTGCTGGACTACACCCGCTTTCGGATTGTGGGCCGCACCCGGGACGACGCGGCGGGCGAGGCCTTTGACAAGGCGGCCAGGGCCATGGGGTTTCCCTATCCCGGCGGGGTGTTTTTAGATCGGGCGGCCCAGGAAGGGGATCCGTTCGCCTATTCGCTGCCCCGTCCCCGGGTGGAGGGCTCCCCTTACGATTTCAGCTTTTCGGGACTCAAGACTGCGGTGGTCAATCTTTTGCACAACGCGGCCCAAAAGGGCGAAACGGTCCGCACAAACGATCTGGCCGCCTCTTTCCAGCAGGCGGCGGTAGAACTTTTGACCAGCCGGTTTGTGATGGCGGCCCAGAATCTGGGTTATCAAAAGCTGGTGGTGGCCGGCGGCGTATCGGCCAATTCGGGTCTGCGCCGCGCTATGGAGGACATCTGCCAAAAAAGAGGCTGGCAGCTGTACCAGCCGCCCCTTTCCCTTTGCGGGGACAACGGAGCCATGATCGGCGCCCAGGGCTATTACGAATTTTTGGCCGGGCATACCGCCGGGCTGGACCTCAACGGGATCGCCAGTTTGCCGGTGGACGCTTAAGACAGGCGCTTTTTAACGCACAAAAAAACAGCGAAGCCTCATCGCTTCGCTGTTTTTTTGCGTCTGTTTTCAGGCGGGCGTGTCCTGCCGGCTCGCGGAAAAAGGCGCCCTTATCCGTTTTGCTTTTCGTATTCCCCGGCAAGGGCGGCAAGATGCGCCACAATATTGGGGTTCCAGGTGACCTTTTTTGGCAGCCAGTCGCAGGGAAAATCCGGGCACAGGCCGCAAAAGGACACGTTATGGGCTTTGGCGCAGCGAAAGATGGGGCAGCCGCCGGACTGCTCCCATTCCTTGCAGTGGCCGTCGGACTCGATGCAGCCGCGGCAAAAGCCGTCTTGCTTTTTGGCGCAGCCGGCACAGCATTCGCCGCAGGGAGTTAGAGCATCCCAGCGGATGGGGCCGCTCACAGGCCCAGCCCCTTGCGGATATTGACCACAAAATCCTGTACATTGGTCACGATGGTCTTGACCCCCAAGCTGCCCCGATCCCGCAGCTTGTTGACCGAAAATTCGGAGATATCCACGCTGTAGAAATAGACCGGACGGACCGTTCCGTCCGCCATGACCCGGTAGGAGGGGGTCATGTTGCCGGTGGCGATGGAGTGGAGGGTGGTGGCCATACAGATGACGGTGGTAGATTTTTTCACACATTCCCGCATGGCGTTCTGCCCCTGGTAAACGTCGCCGTACACCTCCGGCAGAGGACCGTCGTCCCGGATGGAGCCCACCAGCACAAAGGGGACCTTCTTTTGCACACAGCTGTAGATAATGCCGTCCTGGATGCCCTCTTTTTCGATAAAGGCGGGGATGGAGCCGTCCAGCCGGACCCGGTTGATGGTGTCGATATGATTGTAGTGGCCGTTCGGCTGGGATTTTTGGGTGTAGATATCCTGGCCCAGGGCGGTTTTTTTGTATCCGGCCTCCAGATCGTGGGTGGCCAGCGCGTTGCCCGCCAAAAGCGCGTGGACATAGCCGTTTTTTACCAGCGCGGAAAAGGCGTCGCGGGAATTCTGGTCAAAGGCGCAGGCCGGTCCCAGCACCCAGGTGACGAAGCCGTGTTCCTTTTCGTGGTGCAAAAGTTCATACAGCGAGTCGTAATCCCGGGAATAGGCCGTCTCCCGGGAGCGGCTCTGGCGGAAGGCAAAGGCCTCCGCCGGGTTCTGGGCTTCGGCCAAAAATCCGTCGGGATACACATAGATTCCCTGGGAAGCGTCCTCGGTCCGGCCGACGACCACCCGATCGCCCTTTTTTAGGCGGCGAAATTCCCGGATGGCGATGCGCTCGTTTTCGTAAACGGCAACGCAGTCCATGCGGCTTTCCTCCGCCAGCAGCCAGCGGCCGCCGATTTTAAAGTATTCGGGGAAAATTGTCGTGGCGTGATACTGCTCCGGCGCCACATGATCCTTTGGCGCGGGCAGAAGTGTCGCGTCCGGCGCTTGGGAAAATCGGGGCGAAGAAAAATCCGGCGGGGTAAAGCGCGGAAGGATGAAACGCATAGAAAACCTCCTGTTTTTTACAATGATGTGTGGGATTTATTTAGCCCATTGGTTTGATGTAAGGCTTGTAGGCGTAGCCGTCCTCGTTGCTGTACAGATCCTCTAATTTCCCCTCATAGGGCAGCCCGTCGCCTACCGACCCGTTGACGCCGCAGATTTTCGCGGCGAATTTGGCGCCGAAGTCCATCGCCTCCCGAACGCGCGCCGGCCCGGTTTTTTTGGAATCGGTATAGGCCACCGAAAAAGAGCAGGTAAAGGAATCCCCCGCGCCCATGGTGTCCACCACCATCGCCTCGGCGGCCTTTCCTTCGTAGAACCGCTCGCCGTCAAAGACAATTTGCCCTTTGGATCCTCGGGTGCCCACGACGATTTTCGGCCCATAGCTGTAGATACGCCGCAGCAGCGCCTCAATGTCCGCCTGGCTGCCCTGCCGGTTACAGGAAAGAAAGCAGTAGTCGACCAGTGGGCAATACTCTTTTAACAGTTCCTCGGTAAACTCCTCGGAAAAATCATAGGCGAATGGAATGCCCAGACGGTTGATCTTTTGGATCTGCTCGGTGTCCAGATTGGAGTAGCAGTCGGAAATGGTCAGGTCGAAGCCCTTGATATAGTCTAGGTCCTCTTCGTCCAGCACGATGGGAGTCATGGCGTTGACCCCTTTTCGGGTGCCGTGAAAGGTGCGGTTGCCGTCGACCAGCGTGGTCATGGCGTAGCTGCACTGGCCGTGCAGCACCTTGCAGCGGGTTAAATCCACGCCGTTTTTCTCCAGCACCCATTTTAGATGTTTACCGCGCACATCGTCGGAAAAATAGCCCAGATAAGCTGCGTCCGCGCCGGCCCACTTGGCGTAAATCGCCGTATTTAACTGGTTGCCGCCGGGATACATGGTTTTGACAAAATCGTAGGCATCCATGGTGTTAAAGCCGATGGAAATGGTACGAATCATAGGTAAGACCGCCTTTCGTTTGAGGTTTTGCTTCCCACCTATCATAGCACGGACAAGGGGCTAAAGGCAACTGAAAAACAAGAAGAAACCGCCTTTTTAGACGGCTCGTCAAATGGTACCGTCAGGTCCTTGTGAAGGATGACGGACCGGGGCTTGGGCCCCCGCTTTTTTGCTGCAAAAAAATTTCAAAAGGAAAAAGTAAATAATTTATGAAGAGTCTTGACATACTGGATAATACGTGTTAAATTATCTTTAGCACTCAGATAGATAGAGTGCTAAACACGAAAATAAAAGAAAGAAGGAACCCTGCTATGGATTTGGATCGACGGAAAATGAAGATCCTAAACGCCATTGTCAGCGAGTACATTCGGACCGGGGAACCGGTGGGTTCCAAACGGGTGGCGCAGCTTTTGAATATGCAGATTTCCCCCGCCACCTGCCGAAATGGAATGTCTTCGCTTTTTGACTTGGGACTTTTAGAGCAGCCCCACACGTCGGCGGGGCGGGTCCCCTCCCATCTGGGCTTTCGGGTTTATCTTGATCAGATGCTGACCTGTGCGCCGCTGACCGAGGCGGAGAAGGATTCGATTGACGCGCTGTTTAACGTGCGAAACCCGGATCCGGACCGTCTGCTGGCGGACGCCGCCGAGGCGCTGGCCCAGTTTACCGGCTGCGCGACTGTCTCCGCCACCCGTCCTCCCAAATATGTGATGGTACGGCGGATTGAATTGATTCCGCTGGGCGCCCATGTGGTGATGATTGTGGTAGTGGCCTCCAATGGGGTTATTAAGAACAAGGCCTACCGGCTGGATATGCTCTGCACGCCGGAAATCCTGGATTTTTTCAACAAGTTTGCCAATGACCGGTTTGCCGACCGGTCGATCGACGAAATCTCCACCGGGTATCTCAACTCCGTCGCGGTGGCGATGGGGGAGTATTCCCGGGTATTTACCCCTTTACTGGCGGGAATTTTCGAGTTGTGCCGGCAGATCCGCGACGGGCAGTTTTACACCCAGGGCGGCACCAATCTGTTAGGTTATCCGGAATTTCGTCAGTCGGCGTATGATCTGCTGACCCTTTTGGAAAACCGGACGCTTTTGCAGGATGTGCTGGAGGGGCCGGAAACGCAGGAATTAAACATCAAGGTCGGCAAGGAAAACCATCTGGCCCAGCTGGAAAATTCCACTGTGCTGGTGGCCCGGTACAATGTGGGGCAGGACAGCAGCGGCGTGATTGGGGTCATCGGGCCGGTGCGGATGGATTATTCCCGGCTGATTCCCCATCTGGAGTATTTTGCGAAAATGCTGGGGAATCTTTTATCCGACACCATGAACCCAAAAGAAGAGTAAAACAGGGAAAGAGGGACACTGAAATTGAGCCAAAAGAAAAAAGAACCGCAGCAGCCTGCGGAGGAAAAAATGGAACAGGAAGCCCCTGGCTGTGAAAATCCGCTGGAGCCGGAGTCGGATCCGGTGGAGGAGAAACTTAAGCAGGCGGAAGAGCAGGTACTGGCCTTAAACGATAAGCTTTTGCGGACCTTGGCGGAATACGACAATTTCCGCAAGCGCTCGGTCAAGGAGAAGGAAGCAATTTATCCGGAGGCCGCGGCAGAGGCGGTGGCAAAATTCCTGCCGGTTTTAGACAGCATGGAGCGGGCGGCGGGTTTTGCCTGCGCCGATGAGGAGTACAAAAAAGGGGTGGATATGATCATCCATTCTTTTTACGAAGCGTTGACCGCCGCCGGTGTCGAGGAAATCCCCGCGAAGGCAGGAGAGCCTTTCGATCCGGCTTTGCACAATGCGGTTATGCACATAGAGGATGAAAATCTGGAAGCGGGCGTCATCGCGCAGGTTTTTCAAAAGGGATACCGGTTGGGCGACCGGGTGATCCGCCACACCATGGTCCAGGTGGCGAATTGATTTTAATGGGCTAAAATATTGGATAGATGAGGGAGAAGGCGCGCAAAGCGCCGGCACTATAAGGAGGAATTTATCATGGGAAAAATTATCGGTATTGACTTGGGAACCACCAACTCCTGCGTTTCCGTTATGGAGGGCGGCGAGGCGGTCGTCATCGCCAACGCGGAAGGCGCCAGAACCACCCCTTCGGTGGTCGCGTTTTCTAAAACCGGCGAGCGGATGGTCGGCCAGGTGGCCAAACGGCAGGCGATTACCAATCCGGACCGGACCATCGCCTCGATTAAACGGGAAATGGGCACCGCCCACACCGTACAGATCGACGAAAAGCGCTACACACCCCAGGAAATTTCCGCTATGATTTTGACGAAGCTTAAAGAGGATGCGGAAAGCTATTTGGGCGAAAAGGTCACCGAAGCGGTGATCACTGTGCCTGCCTATTTTACCGACGCACAGCGTCAGGCCACCAAGGACGCGGGCAAAATCGCGGGATTGGATGTAAAGCGGATCATCAACGAGCCCACCGCCGCCGCTTTGGCATACGGTGTGGATAAAGAGCAGGACCAGAAGGTTATGGTTTACGACCTGGGCGGCGGCACCTTCGACGTTTCCATCATCGAGATGGGCGACGGCGTGCAGGAGGTTCTGGCCACCAACGGCAACAACCGCTTAGGCGGCGACGATTTTGACCAGCGGGTGATCAATTGGCTGGTAGAGGGCTTTAAGGCGGAGTCGGGCATTGATTTGACCGGCGACAAAATGGCCATGCAGCGGTTGAAGGAAGCGGCGGAAAAGGCAAAAATCGAACTGTCCGGCATGACCACCGCCTCAATTAACCTGCCGTTTATCACCGCCGACGCCACCGGCCCCAAGCATCTGGACATGACTCTGACCCGCGCCAAATTCAACGAGCTGACCCACGATCTGGTAGAGGCTACCATGGGCCCGGTCCGCCAGGCGCTGGCCGATTCGGGACTGAACGTGTCCGAACTCAACAAGATCCTGCTGGTGGGCGGTTCCTCCAGAATCCCCGCGGTGCAGGAGGCGGTCAAGGGCTTTACCGGCAAGGAGCCGTTTAAGGGCATCAACCCGGACGAGTGCGTGGCCATCGGCGCGGCTATCCAGGGCGGCGTTTTAGGCGGCGAGGTCAAGGGCCTGTTGCTTTTGGACGTAACCCCCCTGTCCCTGGGACTGGAGACCCTGGGCGGCGTGTTCACCAAGATCATCGACCGCAATACCACCATTCCGACCAAAAAATCTCAGATTTTCTCCACTGCCGCCGACGGCCAGACCTCGGTGGAGATCCACGTTCTGCAGGGCGAGCGGGAGATGGCAAAGGACAATAAGACCCTTGGCATGTTCCATTTAGACGGCATTCCCGCAGCGCCTCGGGGGGTTCCCCAGATCGAGGTGACCTTTGACATCGACGCCAACGGCATCGTTCACGTATCTGCCAAGGATACGGGAACCGGCAAGGAGCAGAACATCACCATTACCTCCTCTACCAGCATGAGCAAGGAGGATGTGGAAAAAGCGGTGAAGGAAGCGGAGAAATATGCCGAAGAGGACAAAAAGCGCCGGGAAGAGACCGACGCCCGCAACAACGCCGATCAGATGATCTACCAGTCGGAAAAATCCATCGCCGATTTGGGCGACAAGCTGGATGCTACCGACAAGGGCGAGTTGGAAACCAAAATCAACGCTTTAAAAGAGGCGCTTAAGGGCTCCAGCGTCGAGGACATCAAGGCGAAACAGGAGGATCTGCAGAAGAAATTCTACGAGGTTTCCTCCAAGGTTTACAGCGAGGCCGGCGCCCAGCAGGCGCCCCAGGGCGAGCCGCAGCCGGGCGCCCAGACCGGCGGCGCGGCGGACGACGGCTATGTAGACGCCGACTACAAAGATGTGGACGATTCCCAGAAATAACGCGCGAAAAAACACGCAGCAAGCTGCCGTAGGGACGCGGAATTGCGCCTTTGCGGCAGCCTTTGCGGTCTTAGACAAAATCGAAACAAAGGGTGATATTTTTGGCCGATAAAAGAGATTATTACGAGGTCCTCGGCGTTCAGAAGGGCTGTTCCGACGACGAATTGAAAAAAGCATACCGCCAATTGGCAAAGAAGTATCATCCGGACTTAAACCCCGGTGATAAGGAAGCCGAAGCCAAATTCAAAGAGGCCAACGAGGCGTACGAGGTACTCTCGGACAAGGAAAAGCGCGCTCGGTATGATCAGTTTGGCCACGCGGGGGTGGACCCGTCCTATGGGGCCGGCAGCGCGGGAGCCAGCGGCTTCGGCGGCATGGGCGGCTTTGACATGGGCGATATTTTCGACACCTTCTTCGGCGGGGGAGGCGGTTTCGGCGGCTTCGGCGGCTCCACCCGGACGCGCAACCCCAACGCGCCCATCCGGGGCAACGACGTAAACGTCAACCTAAACCTTTCCTTTATGGAGGCGGCCCACGGCTGCAAGAGGGAAATCACCATCCAGCGGCTGGAGCAGTGCGCCGAATGTGGCGGCTCCGGCGCGGCGAAGGGGACCAGCCCCGAAACCTGCCCCGACTGTAAGGGGACCGGCCAGGTGCGGGTTCAAAGCCGGACCCCCTTTGGGGTGATCCAGTCCACCCGCCCCTGCCAGAAGTGCGGCGGCTCCGGCAAGGTGATCAGCGCCCCCTGTACCGCCTGCAACGGCAAGGGGCGGGTGCGCCACACCCGCAAAATGGCGGTCAATGTGCCGGCGGGCATCGACGACGGGCAGACCTTTGCCATGCAGGAGCAGGGGGATCACGGCGTCAACGCCGGGCCGGCGGGGGATCTGCATGTAACCGTTTCGGTCCGCCCGGATCCGCTGTTTGAGCGGGACGGATACCATGTGCTGTGCGAGGTGCCGCTGACCTTTACCCAGGCGGCTTTAGGCGACGAGGTGGTGGTCCCCACCATCGACGGCAAGGTCAAATACACCGTGCCGGAGGGAACCCAGCCGGGGACGGTCTTCCGTCTGCGCAACAAGGGCATCCCCTATGTCAACGGCCGGGGCCGGGGCGACCAGTACGTAACGGTGGTGCTGGAGGTGCCGAAGAATCTGAACCAAAAGCAGAAGCAGGCGCTGAAGGAATTCGAAAAGGTGACCACCGACAAAAACTATGAAAAGCGCAAGGGCTTTTTTGAAAAGCTGAAGGACGCTTTGGGCGGCGAGGAAAAATAACGCCAACGAGGGAACGGCTTTGAAAAATCCGCCGTAAAGAAACAACACCCGCCGGAAAATTTGCTTTTCGGCGGGTGTTGTTTTATAATAAATTGTCCGACAAATCGGGATTTGCCATGAAGTGCGCATAAAAGAAAAATCAAAATTCGGGAGGATATCAAGATGGTGCATTTGGTGTATTGCGACAACGCGGGGAAAAAAGGCGAAAGAGTATTGGATAAGATTTTGGCGGGAACCAAGACCATGGTGGTGCGCGGGGCGGCGGGAAGAAAAATCCCCCATAGCCGGGTTTTTGCGGGGGAACGGCTTTATTTTATGGAAAAAGGAAGCGCTTTCATCACGGCAACCGCCGTTGTAAAAGAAGTGCAGAATTTTGTAAAGCTGTCTGACGAAGAAATCACAAAAACCCTTGCGGATCATCAGGACAAGTTAAACCTGTCGGATAAGCAAAAGGCGCGGTGGCACAAAAAGTGTCTATGCTTAGTGGAATTTGGAGAGGTTGGGGAGATAACCCCCCTTGCCTTTGACCATCAGGGCAACATGGATGATTGGCTGATCATCGAAAAGATCGAAGATGTTGTTGTCGGCACAAGCATTCCCTACAATTATGAAAAATCAAAGTTTTAAGAGGCTCCTTTTCTATTTATCGATCCTGCCACCGGCGCCCTTCTCAAAAAACAGCATAATGAATTCAACCGGATAAAAAGGACAGGGCAGACCGCAATGATCTGCCCTGTCCTTTTGCTTCTTTATGAGGCTTTGGCCCTGGCCGGTTCTTTTTTTGCAGAGCGCCTTATCATTTACAATACTGATTTAAAAGATATATGACATAATCGCCCTTGGTAAAAAGCCGCTGGCTTTCATCATTTCCTTTTTCTTTTACAATGCGGCCAAGCGGTACATGCAGACGTGTGTGCTGCGCATAGCTTCGGCTTTCGATATAATTTTCCAGCACGGTGTTTATTCCATCCGTTTGTAAATTGCCTAAAAGCCAAAATGGTTTGGGAGAGGTGATATTTGGATAAACATTGAAGTCCTTATCAATAAAAAAGACAGGTCTTTCACTGACATAACTCGCTGTGGAAGAATCGTTTTGCAGAGTTTCACAGAGCTTTCTTTCGGTTTCACCAAATATTTCTGAAAGGCTGTTTTTGTGAAAGTATCTTAGGGTATGTGCAACAAGCGCTTGTGGAATTTTTTGCAGATCCTCCGGCGTTACCCTGATATCGTATAGATTTTCATTTTCGCCGTCACAGGATCCTTGATGAAGAAAAAAGGAAAATTCTCCCCCAAAAGAGCGGCAGCGCTCTTCTAAATGCAGATTTTCTATGAGATCTTCAACCGATGAAAGCTCGTGGATGTTATCCTTATTGACAAAAACCTGTATACGCGGAGAAATACGATTTTCGAGCAATATTTGAATCGCGTCCAGGATTTCATTGTACGCATTTTTTCTGCCGGTATAATCATCCGTTGTTTTCTGCCCGCCAAATAAAGTGAGCTGAGCCGTTTTTAGCCCAATTGAAGAAAGCCATTTTACATATTCCCGATCCCGAACAATACGCCAAACGCTAATCAGTTCAAAATGCTCTTCTCGTGTGTCGGACAGATGATTGCACAGATTCCAAAGTTCCTTATAATTGTCTTGATAGTCGGGCTCCCGATACCAATCGTCAATGGTCAGGCAGTCTGTGAAGGGGCGAAATTGTTCCGCTACATATTTTAGGTCGTCGACGGTTAACCTGCCGTTGGGAGAATGGCCAATCCAGCAATGCCTGCACCGGTTCGGACATCCCGCCATGTCAAGAGCCGCTGAGATTTTTTCAAAACGCATTTTCCATTCCCTCCCAAAATTTTTTATCCATCTTACCAGATTTTCCTTTATCCGTCAATCCGGTGCAAATCGGGGAAGATCTTTTGTTTCTTCCGGCCCTGTGCTATAATGATGTTATAACCGCAATTCTTCCGGATCCTTTTTGTCCGGGCGCGGCGGGGCAACGACGAAAAAGGGGGAAAATATATGAAGGATGTGCTTGTGATCTATAAATCCCGATACGGCGCCGCTGAGCGCTACGCCAAGTGGATCGCCGAGGCCCTGGGCTGCCAGGCGCTGCCGGTAAAAGAAGCGAAATCCGCCGTGCTGGCAGAGTATCGGATGCTGATCTTCGGCGGCGGGCTGTACATGGGCCGGATCAACGGCGTGGCGGCGCTGACCCGGCGGTTTCAGGAGTTAAAGGACAAAACGCTTTTCGTCTTCACCGCCGGGCTTACCGAACCGGGGGACGACGGGTACTACACGTTTTTGTACACTCGAAACTTCACCGAAAAAATGCGCCGGCAAATCCACTTTTTCGCGTTTCCCGGCGCGGTGGACGGCCAAAAACTCAGCCGGTTCCACCGGTGGGTGATGGGTACTGTGATGAAGGACCGCGCCCAGAAGGATCCGGCCAACGCCCAGGCGTATTTGTCCATGCAGATGGATTTTGTACAGCGGCGCTATATTGAGCCGCTGGTGGAAAAGGCCCGGGGTATCCTGGACGAATGGGAGGCCAAAAAGCAGCGGCAGGAGGAGATCCGCCGCCAGGCTCAGGAGAATGAAGAGGAAGCCGCCGAAGGCGACGGCGAAAAGGGATGATTATCAGCGCCAGCCGGCGGACCGATCTGCCCGCTTATTACAGCCGCTGGTTTTTCGCTCGCCTGCGGGAGGGGGATGTCCTTGTCCGCAACCCGGTCAATCCCCGGCAGGTCAGCCGGGTGAGCCTTTCCCCCCAGGCGGTGGACGGCTTTGTGTTCTGGACCAAAAATCCCGGTCCCATGCTCCCCGACCTGGACCAGCTTCCGGACTGTCCGTATTACTTCCAGATCACCCTGACCCCCTATGGACCGGAGGTGGAGCCGCGGCTTTTCCCCAAAAAGAAAGAAATTTTGTCCGCCATATGCCAGCTGTCCCGCCGGATTGGGCCGGAGCGGATCGTCTGGCGGTACGACCCGGTTTTTCTCACCGGGGACTATTCGGTGGACTTTCACAAAAAAGCGTTTTCCCAGCTGGCGCGGGCATTGAGAGGGCGGAGTTTCCGCTGCATGATCAGCTTTTTAGACTGGTATGGGCCTATGGAAAAGCGGATGGCCCCGCTTTCGGCCCGGCCGCCGGAAGAAGCGGAAATGCCGGAGCTGGCCGCCGCTTTCGGACAAGCTGCCCGGGAAAACGGGATGGAGATTTTCACCTGTGCCGAAGCCGCCGACCTGTCCTCGTACGGGATCGGCCACGGCTGCTGTATCGACCAAACGCTGTTGGAGCAGATCGGCGGGCGGCCCCTTTCGCTTCATAAGGATCGGGGGCAGCGGCCGGCCTGCGGCTGTGTTCAGAGCGTGGACATCGGCGCTTACGACAGCTGCCCCGCCGGCTGCCTGTACTGCTACGCGGATCATGGACCCGGACGGCTTCGGAAAAATCTGGCCGCTTACGATCCGCTTTCCCCGCTGCTTTGCGGCAGCCTGCGCCCGGAGGATACGGTGCGGGATCGAAGGACGGGGTCCAATCAGAACGGCCAGCTTTCGTTGTTTGCAAAAAAATCTGTCATTTCAAAGGGGAGAGAAGGAAAAGTATGATCAAATCCTATTGCCGGCGGCATGTAAAATGCTTTATAGGGGCGGGCTCGATGGCGGCGGCAGCGTTGCTTTTTGTCTGGCTGTCCCGTACCGATACGGGATTTGCCCAATGGTACGCGGTACATATTTTCCCGGTTTTCCCCAACACGATTGGGCGGATTCTTTCGCCGCTACCTTTTTCCGTCTATGAATTTGCGCTGTATTTGCTGGCGCTGGGCTTCTTTTGCTTTTTGGGGACGGTTTTGTTTTTCGCTTTTTGCCGCAGGGCCACGCTGGGAAAGCTTTTGTCCCGGTTTTTCCGGTTTTTGCTGTGCGGGGCCTGTGCCGTCCTTCTCATGCTGACCCTGACCTGCTTAATCAACTACGGGCGTACCTCATTCGGCGAAATGGCGGGATATTCACTGCGGGATTCCTCGGTTTCGGAACTGGAGGCGCTGTGTGAGGAACTGGCGGCGCAGGCCAACGAATTTGCCGAACAGATCCCTGTGGGACCCTCCGGCGGGCTTTCCTTAGAAGGTGTTGACATCCGAAAGCAGGCAAAGCAGGCCATGAAAAAATTGGGGGAGCAATACCCTTCGTTAAAGGGATACTATCCCAATCCCAAGCCGGTGGCCTTTTCCTGGGGCATGTCCCATCTGCGGCTGACCGGGATGTTTTCCCCCTTTACCATCGAGGCTAATTACAATCAAAACATCCCCGACTATGAAATTCCCTATACCGTCTGCCACGAACTGGCCCATTTAAAGGGCTGGATCCGAGAGGACGAGGCGGGCTTTATCGCCTATCTGGCCTGCCGGGGATCGGACGATCCGGCATTGCGATACAGCGGGACCCTCAACGCTTTATCCTACGCGATGAACGCCTTGTATGGCGCCGGCCGGCAGGACAGCTATTGGCGGATCTACGAATCGCTGCCGGAGGAAACGAAGGCCGATTACCGCTTTTCCAACGCATATTGGAAGCAGTTTGAAACCAAGGTGGCCGAGGTTTCCAACGCCTTGAACGACGGCTACCTAAAGGCCAATGCTCAGACCGACGGCGTGCAAAGCTACGGGCGGATGGTGGACCTGCTGCTGGCGGAACGGCGCAGCCGCTGAACAAGGCTTACTGCGTGACCCATAATTGGATGAAATGAAATCTCATAAAAGTCAGCGAGGGAGTCATAATTCATATGAAGAAAGAAAAACATGCAATGTCTTCTGCGCTGAAACGCTGGTACTTCTTTGCCGTTTTTTGGCCGGTGTTCTGCCTTGTTTTTGCGGGAATCATCATGGGGCAATCGGGCAGAACATTAGACGAACGGATCAGCGATACCGGATTTACCCTATTTCCATTGGTTTTCTTTGCGATTGGAATGTCTATACGCCGCCGCCTGCTGAAAGAGCGGGGAGCCGCGACCGCTTTAGTGGCCGCTACCGTCGTTTCCGAGGGAAGGAGGAAACGCACGGGGCGAAACAAAAGTTACTTTCCCGTGTTTGAGTTTCAGGCAAATGGAATGTTTTATAAAGTTACGTATCTGAGCGGTTCCGGATTTCAGCTGGTAAAAGAGGGAGAGCAGGTTGATTTATATTATACGCCGGAAAATCCACGGGTTTTTTATGTGCCGGTTCTACAAAGACACGATAAGCGCCGTTCCCGACTTTTTTGCGGTATAGGGATCCTGTTTCCGTTGGTGGGTTTATTTGCTCCGCAAATAAGAGAGTTCTTTTCCTTTTTGCCCTAGTCTTTCCGTTTGTCAGAGAATTGTTTTCGCGAAAAATTCCCCTTTGAAAAATCCTCTTTTGCAAAAAAACGCCGGAACAGACCATTTCTGTTCCGGCGTTTTTTGACTGTCTATCCGTTTATTTTTCCTGATGATGCCCTTTTTCGTTTAAGTCCTGCAATGGGCGGTCCTCCATCTTGTTGACAATGCGCAGGACCGTACGGACCGCTTCCTGAAGTTTCAGCATATCCTCGTCGGACAAAGACGAAAAGCTTTCTACCAAAAGACCGTCGTTGGCGTCGCAGCTGTTGCGGATCATGTTCTGACATTCCTCGCTGAGCGAGACCCAGATCTGCCTCCGGTTTGCCCGGTCGATGTACCGGCGTACATACCCCATATCCTCTAACGCATTGACCGTTTTGGTAATCTGCTGCAAAGAGACGTTGGCCTCTACCGCCAGCTGCCCCATATTCATGGCCGGATAAAGATTCAGTGCCATCACCACATTGCGCTGCGATTTGGACATTCCGCCGAAAGGATGATCCGGCCGGTTGAGAAATTTTTTCCGGAACAGCGGGTGCATGGACATTAACTCCCGTACCACCGTTTTCCGATCTACCTTCTCCACCTGCAACCTCTCCTTTCACTGCACTGTCTTTATTATAAGCAACAGAAATAGAAATGTCAAGAATATTACGCTTTTATTAACTATATTGTTTTATTTAAATTAAGCGTTGACATAATATACATAAAATAGTATAATAAGATGGAAATGAATAAACGAGGTGATAAAATGTCATCCAAAAAGCCCCCAAAAAAGGGAACCGGCGACGTTCGCAAGCTTCTTTCCTTTGTCGGAGAGTATAAGCGGCCCGCCATCCTCAGCCCGCTTTGCATGGTCGGCGAGGTCAGTATGGAAATCCTCATCCCCTTTCTCATGTCGAAGATTATCGATGTGGGAATTGCGGGAGGGAACCTGCCCTATGTGGCGAAAATCGGCCTGTTTATGGTGCTGATGGCCATGGCATCTTTGTGCTTTGGCGCGGGAAGCGGACACTTCGCCGCGGTAGCCAGTTCCGGCTTTGCCAAAAACATTCGAAAAACGCTGTTTGACAAGATCCAGGATTTCTCTTTTGCCAACGTGGACCGTTTTTCCACCGCGTCGCTGATTACCCGGCTGACCACCGATGTGACCAACACCCAAAACGCCTTTGCCAATATCATCCGCGGCATGATCCGTGGGCCGCTGATGTTTATCTGCGCGATTTTTATGGCGGTCAGCATCAACGCGCAGCTTTCCATGATCTTTCTGGTGGCGGTTCCGGTGCTGGTAGGCGTACTGTCTTTGGTTATCGTAAAGGCCTATCCCCGGTTTCAGCGGATGCTGGACCAGTACGACGGAATGAATGCGTCGGTCCAGGAAAATCTGGTGGGGATCCGGGTGGTCAAGGCGTTTGTCCGCAGCGACCACGAAAGCGAGAAATTCCGCCAGGCGGCGGTGAAGCTGCAGGAAGCCCAGAAAAAGGCGGAACGCCTTTTGATCGTCAATATGCCGCTGATGAACTTTGTGGTTTATGCCTGCATGATCGCTATCTCCTGGTTCGGCGGCCGCCAGATCATCGCCGGGAATATGCTCACCGGCCAGTTTTTCAGCTTTTTAAGCTATCTGATGCAGACACTCATGTCCCTGATGATGATTTCCATGAACTTTGTGGGACTGGTGATGGCCCGCGCGTCGATTCATCGAATTGTGGAGGTGCTGGACGAGCCGTTGGACATCACCGATTCGGGCAGCCAGGACATCCAGGTGGCGGACGGGTCGGTAGATTTCGAAAACGTTTCGTTCAGCTACGCCAAGCAGGGGGATAACCTGACCTTGGAAAACATTGACCTGCACATCCGCTCCGGAGAGACCATCGGCGTCATCGGCGGCACCGGTTCGGCCAAAACCACGCTGGTGCAGCTGATTCCCCGTCTGTACGACGTTTACAGCGGCAGCTTAAAGGTAGGCGGCCGGGATGTACGGGAATATCCGCTGGAAACCCTGCGCAACGCCGTGGCCATGGTGTTGCAGAAAAATGTGCTGTTTTCCGGCACGATTAAGGAAAATCTTCGCTGGGGAGATGAAAACGCCACCGACGAGCAGATTGAAGAGGCCTGCCGCGCAGCCCAGGCCCACGATTTTGTCCAGTCCTTCCCGGATGGGTACGATACCGATTTGGGACAGGGGGGCGTCAACGTATCCGGCGGGCAGAAGCAGCGGCTTTGTATCGCCCGGGCGCTTTTGAAAAAGCCGAAGATCATTATTTTAGACGACAGCACCAGCGCGGTGGATACCGCCACCGACAGCAAGATCCGGCAGGCCCTGCGGGAAAAGCTGTCCGGCACCACCACCTTTATTATCGCCCAGCGGGTGACCTCGGTACAGGACGCGGACCGGATCATCGTTTTAAACGATGGCCGGATTGACGCGGTGGGCACCCATGAGGAGCTCTTGGCCTCTAACCAGATTTATCGGGAAGTATACGAGTCCCAGCAGAAGGGGGTGGCCTAGTATGGCAAAAGAAGCGCGCGTCGCCCCCATGGGCCATGGTCCCGGCAGAAGGCCGGCGCTGGAGCGGCCCAAAAATCCCAAGGTGACCATCCGCCGTTTGGCGGGCTATTTGATGGAATATAAGCTTCAGATGCTGCTGGTGGTTTTGGGCATCATCGGCAGTTCCGGGGCCAGCGTGGCCAGTACCTATTTTTTAAAGCCGATTATCAATGACTATATCGTACCGTTTATCGGCCGGGAAAATCCCGACCTGTCCGCTTTTGCCTCGATGCTTTTGGTTATGGCGGTCATCTATCTCATCGGCGTGGGCAGCGGATATCTGTATAAACGGCTGATGGTGAACATCTCCACCGGCGCCATGCGCAAAATCCGAACCGATTTGTTTACCCATATGCAGTCTTTGCCGATTCGGTATTTCGACACCCATACCCACGGCGAATTGATGAGCCGCTACACCAACGACACCGATACCCTGCGGGAAATGATCAGCGAAGGCATTCCCCAGCTGATCTCCTCGGTGATTACGGTAGCGGGCGTGTTCACCATGATGCTGGTGCTCAGCTGGCAGCTGACCATTCTGGCGGTGCTTTTGTTGATGGTCCTTTTGTGGCTGGTCAAAATCATCGGCGGAAAATCCGCCAGCTTTTTCATCAAGCAGCAGCGGGCCCTGGGCCAGGTAAACGGCTACATTGAAGAAATGATCGAGGGGCAGAAGGTCGTAAAGGTCTTTTGCCATGAGGATGCGGTCAAGGACGCCTTTACCCAGATGAACGAGGAACTTTGCTACGCGGCGTCCAACGCCGGTACCTTCTCTAACATCATGGGCCCGGTTTCCAACAACATGGGACATATCAGCTATGCGGTAACCGCCACGGCCGGCGCCGCGCTGGCGATTTTCGGGGTTCTGGACCTGGGTACCATCGGTTCTTTCCTACAGTATACCCGTTCCTTTAACCAGCCGATTTCCATGCTAAGCCAGCAGTTTAACATCTTGTTGGCCGCCCTGGCCGGCGCAGAACGAATTTTTGCGGTAATCGACGAGCAGCCGGAGGCGGACGACGGATATGTAACGCTGGTTCGCGCCCGCCGCCTGCCGGACGGTTCGCTGGAAGAGACGAATGAGCGTACCGGCCTGTGGGCCTGGCGGCATCCCCACGGCGACGGCAGCCTGACCTATACCCAGGTCCGCGGCGCGGTGGAATTCGAGGACGTGGTGTTCGGCTATGAGGAAAACAAGATTGTTTTAGACGGCATTACCCTGCAGGCGCGTCCCGGGGAAAAGATCGCCTTTGTGGGCTCTACCGGCGCGGGAAAGACCACCATCACCAACCTGATCAACCGGTTTTACGACGTGCCCGACGGAAAGATCCGTTATGACGGCATCAATATCAACAAAATCAAAAAGGACGATCTTCGCCGGTCCTTATCCATGGTTTTGCAGGATACCCACCTGTTTACCGGCACGGTGCGGGAAAATATCCGCTACGGCCGGCTGGACGCCACCGACCAGGAAATCGAGGCGGCAGCAAAGCTGGCCAACGCCCATTTCTTCATCAGCCATCTGCCCCAGGGCTATGATACGGTCTTAACCGCCGACGGCGCCAACCTAAGCCAGGGGCAGCGGCAGCTTTTGGCCATCGCCCGGGCGGCGGTAGCCGATCCGCCGGTGCTCATTTTAGACGAGGCCACCAGTTCCATCGACACCCGTACTGAATCGCTGATTGAAAAGGGCATGGATACGCTGATGGAGGGGCGGACGGTATTTGTCATCGCCCACCGGCTGTCAACGGTGCGAAACTCCAATGTCATCATCGTGCTGGAGCACGGCAAAATTATCGAGGAGGGCAATCATCAGGAGTTGATTGCCAAACAGGGAAAATACTATCAGCTTTATACTGGCATGTTCGAACTTTCTTAAAACGCAAAAAAAAACCCGCAGGAAAAACGGCTTTCCTGCGGGGTTTTTTACTGCCCGTATGATTTTGCAAAATGGGAACACCCATCTGCATGGGCTTTGGGTGCAACGCGGCGGGCATTGTAGGCTGCCGCATCATCGATTCTCCCCGAGAGCGCTTAATCGCCATGCTCACCAACAACTTTGTCCCCTGCAACGGGCGGTTTCCCACCCTGATTTCCCTTTTGTCCATGTTTTTTGTGGGTGTTTCCGGCGGCCTGGCCCAGTCGGCCGGATCGGCGCTGCTTTTGACCGGGTTGATCCTTTTGGGCATTCTGATGACCTTTTGGACCTCCAAAATGCTGTCCCGGACCATTTTAAAGGGGGTACCCTCCTCCTTTACGCTGGAACTGCCGCCCTACCGGCGCCCCCAGATCGGCAAGGTTATCGTCCGCTCGATTTTGGACCGGACCCTGTTTGTTTTAGGGCGGGCGGCGGCGGTGGCCGCTCCGGCGGGTCTTCTGATCTGGGTGATGGCCAACGTCACGGTAGGGGATCTGACCCTTTTGGCCCACTGCGCCCGTTTTTTGGACCCCTTTGCCCGGGCGCTGGGGATGGACGGCGTGATTCTGCTGGCCTTCATCCTGGGGCTTCCTGCCAATGAAATTGTCTTTCCCATCATCATTATGGCCTATCTTTCCACCGGAAATTTGGTGGATATGGAAAATCTGGCGGCCCTTCGGCAGCTTTTGGTGGCAAACGGTTGGACCTGGATGACCGCCGTCAGCGTCATGCTCTTTTCGATTCTGCACTGGCCCTGCTCCACTACCTGTCTGACGATCTACAAGGAGACCAAAAGCGTCAAGTGGACGGCGCTTTCCTTCCTGCTTCCCACCGGAATCGGCTTTGCCGTATGCTTTTTGTTCCACCAGATCGCCCAATTCTTTTTCGTTTAATCTTCCGGCGGAGGGCTTTGGGCGGTGGTCCTGTTGTCCCAGATGGTCCATTGGCCGGATTTGGGGTCCCGAGTCAGATAGAAATACTGGCAGACCCGCCCGTCGTCCAAAAAGGTTTTGGTGTGATCGTACACCGCCAGATACTCTGCCCGGACCGCTACAAAATGCTCGGCCAGGTATTGGTCGGTCCATCCCAACGACTGGGCCAACTCGCTTCCCCGATACCGTTTGACCGCCCGGGCAGTTTCCTCCTGGTCGATTTCGATTTGTTCGACGGTCAATTCCAGCGCGTACTCCTTCTCCAGCTGATTTTGAAGGGCGCTTTGTACCGTTTCAATTGGATTTTGTGACGGATTTTGCAGCCATAGATCCGAAACCGCCAGCCGGTAAGCGGCGAAGCCGCAGAGGGCCAGTGCCGCGATGACGGCAGCGAGAAGGAGCCAGCCGCGCTTGAGCCGTCCTTCCCGTCTCACAAAGGAAACAGGCTTGACGTCGGCCAGATGCCGGTCGTCAATTTCCCCCAAAGCCTCTAAAAGCTGATACGCGTTCATTTCCATCCCTCCTCCACCAAAAAGCTTCGCAGCTTTTCCCGAGTTCGGTGCAGCATGGATTTTACCTTGCTGGGGCTAAAGCCAAAGTCCCGGCTGATCTCGTCGATAGAATCGAAGTACCAGTACCGGCGCAGAAAGACCCGGCGCTTTGTTTCCGGAAGGTCCTCCAGAAATCCATTGAGCGCCCGGACCAGTTCGTCCCCCAGGATTTGGTCCTCGACGCCGCTTTTATCGGGAAGCGACTCGGCCAACTCGTCCAGGACCAGTGCTGTCTGCCCGCCGCCGCGCTTTTGCCGGGTTTGATCCCGCCATTTTTTCAAGGACAGCCGGCGGGTGATTTTGCCCAAAAAGATTTGCAGCGCCGCCGGCCGGTGCGGCGGCATGGCGTTCCAGGCGGCGAGATAGGTGTCGTTTACACTTTCCTGGGCGTCCTCTTGGCTAAACAGAATCCGCTGAGCGATGGCGCGGCAGTATCCGCCGTATTTTTCTGCCGTCCGGACGATGGCGTCCTGTGAACGGACCCAGTACAAATCGACAATTTCAAAATCCTCCACCGGCGTTCCCTCCTTTTTATGTCTCTTCCATAAACAAACTTCCCTTTTTTCCCCGCCGGTTGCGAAATTCTGTGCCATTTTTGCAAAAAAAGGGCCGCCGCCCGGAAGCCTCTCGGTTTTTCCGGTACGACGGACCCTTTTTATTTGACAGGACGATTCTTATCTGGGGAATTTAATTGCTGCCTGCGCCGCAGCCAGTTTTGCAATCGGCACACGGAAAGGCGAGCAGGAAACGTAGGTCAGGCCCACCTGGTGGCAGAATTCCACAGAGGACGGATCGCCGCCGTGTTCGCCGCAGATGCCCAGCTTGATGTCCGGACGGGTGGTCTTGCCCAGCTTCGCGGCCATCTCGACCAATTTGCCCACACCGGTCTGATCCAGCTTGGCAAACGGATCGTTTTCGTAGATCTTCTTGTCGTAGTACGCGCCCAGGAACTTGCCGGCGTCGTCACGGCTGAAGCCAAAGGTCATCTGGGTCAGATCGTTGGTGCCGAAGGAGAAGAACTCCGCCTCCTTGGCGATCTCGTCGGCGGTCAGTGCCGCTCTGGGGATCTCGATCATGGTGCCTACTTTATAGTGCATGTCAGAGCCGGCCGCCTTGATGATGGCGTCGGCGGTCTCGCAGACGACCTTCTTGACATAGGCCAACTCTTTGATTTCGCCTACCAGCGGGATCATGATCTCCGGAACGATGGTCCAGTCGGCGTGCTTTTTCTGCACGTTCAAGGCCGCTTTGATCACAGCCTCGGTCTGCATTTCGGCAATCTCCGGATAGGTGACGGCCAAACGGCAGCCGCGGTGACCCATCATGGGGTTAAACTCATGCAGAGAAGCGATGATCGCTTTGATTTCTTCTACCGATTTGCCCTGGGTCTTGGCCAGCGCCTCGATATCCTTTTCCTCGGTGGGAACGAACTCATGCAGCGGCGGATCCAGGAAACGGATGGTTACAGGGCAGCCTTCCATCGCCTCGTACAACTCTTCAAAGTCGCCCTGCTGCATCGGCTCCAGCTTCGCCAGCGCGGCCTTTCTTTGCTCGACGGTATCAGAGCAGATCATCTCGCGGATGGCGGCGATTCTGCCGTCGTTAAAGAACATGTGCTCGGTGCGGCACAATCCGATGCCCTCGGCGCCCAGGCTTCTGGCCTTTTTCGCGTCTACAGGGGTGTCGGCGTTGGTGCGGACCTGCAGTTTGCGGTATTTGTCAGCCCAGTCCATTACGCGGCCAAACTCGCCGCCGATGGAAGCGTCCACCGTGGGGATGATGCCGTCGTAAATGTTGCCGGTGGAACCGTCGATGGAGATATAGTCGCCCTCCACGTAGGTTTTGCCGGCCAGGACGAACTTTTTGTTCTCCTCATCCATGTTGATGTCGGAGCAGCCGGATACGCAGCAGGTGCCCATGCCGCGGGCAACTACCGCCGCGTGAGAGGTCATGCCGCCGCGAACGGTCAGGATACCCTGAGAGGCTTTCATGCCCTCAATGTCCTCCGGAGAGGTTTCCAGACGGACCAGAACAACCTTTTCGCCTTTGGCAGCCCATTCCTTGGCGTCCTCGGCGGTGAATACGATTTTGCCGCAGGCAGCACCGGGAGAAGCGGCCAGCGCCTTGGCAACCGGGGTCGCTTTTTTCAAAGCCGCCGCGTCAAACTGCGGGTGAAGCAGCGCGTCCAGCGTTCTGGGGTCGATCATCAAGACAGCCTGCTCGTCGTTGATCATGCCCTCGTCTACCAGGTCACAGGCGATTTTCAGCGCCGCGGAAGCGGTTCTCTTGCCGTTTCTGGTCTGGAGCATGTACAGATGGCGGTCCTCGATGGTAAACTCCATGTCCTGCATGTCATGATAGTGTTTTTCCAAAGTGTCGCAGATCTTGACAAACTGCTCATAACACTCGGGCATAACCTCGGCCAGCTGCGCAATCGGCTGCGGGGTGCGAACGCCGGCTACAACGTCCTCGCCCTGGGCGTTCATCAAAAATTCGCCGAACAGCTTTTTCTCGCCGGTTGCGGGGTTGCGGGTAAAGGCAACGCCGGTGCCGGAGGTGTCGCCCAGGTTGCCGAACGCCATCATCTGCACGTTAACAGCGGTACCCCAGGAGTAAGGGATGTCGTTGTCGCGGCGGTATACGTTGGCTCTGGGGTTGTCCCAGGAGCGGAATACGGCTTTGATCGCGCCCATCAGCTGTTCCTTGGGATCGGTGGGGAAATCCTCGCCGATTTTGGCCTTGTACTCTTCTTTAAACTGGCGGGCCAACTCCTTGAGGTCATCGGCGGAGAGTTCCACATCCTGGGTCACGCCTTTTTTCTCTTTCATCTTGTCGATGAGCTGTTCAAAATATTTTTTGCCGACCTCCATAACAACGTCGGAATACATCTGGATAAAACGGCGATAGCAGTCGTAAGCCCATCTGGGATTGCCGGACTTTTTCGCCATAACCTCAACAACCTCTTCGTTGAGGCCCAGGTTCAGGATGGTATCCATCATGCCGGGCATGGAAGCGCGGGCGCCGGAACGAACCGAAACCAGCAGCGGGTTTTCCCGGTCGCCGAATTTCTTTCCGGTGATTTCCTCCATCTTTCCGACGTACTCCATAATTTCCTTCTGGATTTCGTCGTTGATTTTGCGGCCGTCCTCATAATACTGGGTGCAGGCTTCCGTTGTGATGGTAAAGCCCTGGGGAACCGGCAGGCCCAGGTTGGTCATTTCGGCCAGGTTTGCACCTTTGCCGCCGAGCAGCTCTCTCATAGAGCCATTTCCTTCTTTGAACAGGTAAACATACTTCTTGCTCAAGGGAATCAACCTCCTATTTTATTTGCGTCTTATTGCGCGGTGGCTTTTCCCAGTACGAGCCGCGCAACCCCAAAGCCCATCCTCAAAATGAGCAATAGGCACAAAGTCATTATAGCAAAGAATTCTAGGATTTTCTATATATTTCACATTTTTTTTTACAATTATACGAATTTAGGATGGGGCCCGGAAAAGTTGGGCCATTTGACTTGAAAACAGACGGGAAAATTGCGATAATAGAATCGGAAAGAAATGCGTATGAATAAAATAGAATTTTGCGAGAAAGGCAGGTGGCAAATGCTTGGAAAAGCTGTGCGCGGTGGTTTTGGCCGCGGGAGACGGAAAAAGGATGCACTCGGCCCGCCCGAAGGTTTTGTGCGAGGTGCTGTTTCGCCCCATGATCGGCTGGATTGCCGATACATTGGCCGAATGCGGCATTGAGCAGGTGTGCGCGGTGCTGGGCGCCGGCGCGGACCAGGTGCGGGCGGCGGTCCCCCAATTTTCCTGGGTGGAGCAGAAGGAGCGGCTGGGCACCGGCCACGCGGTGATGCAGGCCAGAGACTTTCTGCAAAGCCATCGGGGCGGGGACTGTGCCGTTTTGTACGGAGACGCGCCGTTTGTCGACGCCGGGACCCTGACCGGCGCTTACCGGCTTCACAAAGAATCCGGCGCGGCAATTACCCTTCTCACCGCCAGCCTGCCCGATCCCACCGGCTATGGGCGCATTGTGCGGGACGCGCGGGGCGACGTGGCGCGGATTGTGGAACAGGCGGACGCGGACGAAAAAACCCGGCAGATTCGGGAAATCAACGCCGGAACTTATTGGTTTTCGGTGGATTTTCTGTTGCGCGCGCTGCAAGAACTTCAGCCCAACAACGCCCAGGGGGAATATTATCTGACCGACGTCATCGGCATCGCCGCCGATTGGGGTGAGCGGGTCTGCGGCTACGAGGCGCCGGACAATCGGATCGCCATGGGTGCCAACGACCGCAAGGGGCTTTTGTACTTAAATCAGCTGGCACGCCAGGCGGAACTGGAGCGGCAGATGGATGCCGGGGTGGAGATTGTCTGCGACGACGGCATAATCATCCAGCCGGGAGTACAGATCGGTCAGGACACGGTCGTTTTGCCGGGTACAATTTTAAAAGGGAAGACCGTCATCGGCAAAAACTGCGTCATCGGCCCCAACACAGTGATTGAGGATAGCTTTGTAGGCGACGAATGCCGGATTAACGCCTGCCAAATTGAGCAGTCCCGGCTGGAGGAGCGGATCAAAATCGGCCCGTTTACCCACGTGCGGCCGGGCAGCCATCTGATGGCCGGGGTAAAGATCGGCAACTTTGTGGAGGTAAAAAACGCGGTGGTAGGGGAAAATACCGCCGTGGCCCATCTGACCTATGTGGGGGACAGCGACGTGGGCAAAAACGTCAACTTCGGCTGCGGCACGGTGACCGTCAATTTCGACGGGCACGACAAATACCGCACCGTCATCGGGGACGACTGTTTTATCGGCTGCAACAGCAACCTGATCGCCCCGGTGACCATCGGCGCCGGCAGCTATATCGCCGCCGGGTCCACCATTACGGATCCGGTTCCGCAGGACGCTCTGGCCATCGCCCGGGCCAGACAGATTGTAAAGCCAGGCTGGGCCAAGGCCCGGCGGGTGCGGCTGGGTCCGCGCAAAAAATAATCGTCTTTTGCCGTCTTTGGGGGACGGTGGAATATACAAACGCCAAACAGGACACTATGAAAAGGGAGTTAAAAACATGAATCTTCACGGCAAGGACATTAAAATTTTCTCTGCCAACGCCAATCCCGCGGTGGCGGAGCACATTGCCAAGGTGCTGGGCCTGCCTATGGGCAAGTGCGACGTTTCCCATTTTTCCGACGGTGAGATCTCGGTTTCCATCCACGAGTCGGTCCGCGGTTCCGACGTGTTTGTGGTCCAGTCCATCAGCACCCCGGTCAACGACAGCCTGATGGAGCTTTTAATTATGATCGACGCGTTTAAGCGCGCCTCCGCCGGCCGGATTACGGCGGTCATCCCCTACCTGGGCTATGCTCGCCAGGACCGCAAGGCCAAGGCCCGAGACCCGATTTCCGCCAAGCTGGTGGCCGATTTGATCACCACCGCCGGCGCCGACCGGGTGTTGACCATGGACCTGCATGCGGCGCAGATTCAGGGCTTTTTCAACATCCCGGTGGACCATCTTCTGGGAGTGCCGATTCTCGCCCCCTATTTTGAAGAGCGGTTTAAGGACCAGGAAGATGTAGTCGTGGTTTCTCCGGACCTGGGATCGGTTACCCGCGCCAGAAAGTTTGCCGAGCGCATGAACGCGCCGCTGGCCATCATCGACAAGCGCCGCCCCAAGGCCAATGTCTCTGAGGTCATGAACATCATCGGCAGCGTGCAGGGCAAGCGGGCGATCATTGTCGACGATCTGGTGGATACCGCCGGCACCCTGTGCAACGGCGCGAAGGCGATTATTGAAATCGGCGGCGCTACCGAGGTGTACGCCTGCGCCACCCACGGGGTTCTGTCCGGTCCGGCCATTGAGCGCATCGAGCAAAGCGTGATCAAGGAACTGGTGCTTTTGGACACCATCGCGCTGCCACCGGAAAAAAAGCTTGCCAAAATCACCATGGTGCCGGTGGGCCCGGTGTTCGCCGAGGCCATCGAGCGCATTTACGCGGACAAACCGGTTTCCCCATTGTTCGTCTGATTCGGCGCCGGTTATTTTGTATCATTGTAAGGTGGGGTATCGAAAAATATCCCGCCTTACTTGTCTGCCCCTTAAAAAGCCGGAAGGGCCCGGCGAAGGAGGAACCATGTTCAATCTGCTTTCCCAAAAACAACATCCTGCGGGTCCGGTGGATTTTTTGATCGTCGGACTGGGCAATCCCGGCCGGGAATACGAAAACACCCGCCACAACGCCGGCTTTATGGCGGTGGACCGCATCGCCCAAAAGATGGGGGTTAAAATCGACCGGCTGAAGTTTCAGTCTTTGTGTGCCGAAGGGACCCTGGCGGGCCGCCGGGTGCTTTTATTAAAGCCATCCACCTTTATGAATCTGTCCGGCCAGGCGGTGCGGGAGGCGGCCTCCTTTTACAAAATTCCCATGGAGAAGACGCTGGTGTTTATGGATGACATCTCGCTGGAGCCCGGCCGGGTCCGCATTCGCCGCAAGGGCAGCGACGGCGGACACAACGGGATCAAGAATATCATCTATCTCACCGGGTCCGACCAGTTTCCCCGGGTGAAAATCGGGGTGGGGGCCAAGCCGCATCCCGATTACGATCTGGCAAAATGGGTGCTCAGCCGCTTTTCCGCCGACGAGCGAAAGGCGCTGGACGGTGTTTTGGACCATGCGGCGGATATGGCCGGGTTGATTCTTTCCGGCCGAATGGACGAGGCCATGAACGTATATAATGGAAAATAGCGGCGGCCGCGCCGTTCCCGGTTTAGCAGACCGGTTTTTAAAACGGAAGGGAGAGAAAAAGATGCTGCTGGATGTCATTTCGTCCGCGCCCCAATACCGGATATTGCTGTCGGCCATGGCCAAACGGGGCTGGCCCGCCCAGATGACCGGTTTAAGCCATATCCATAAAGCGGCGGTGGCGGCGGCTTTGTCCGAAACCGGGCCGTTTGTGGTCGTGGCGCCCGACGAGGCGGCGGCCACCCGCCTGTGCGAGGACATCAACGCCTTTGTAAAAGAGGAGCGGGCCTTTTTGTATCCCGCCCGAGAGTGGGTTTTCCGGGACGTGGAGGGCGTTAGCCGCGAATATGAGTTCGCCCGCTTAAAGGTGCTGGACGGGTTGGTCCAGGGCCGGATTTCCATGGTGATATGCAGCATCGAGGCACTTTTGCAGTATACCCTGCCGCCGCAGGTCCTTAAAAAAAACATCCTGAAGCTGTGCCCCGGCCAGACCCATTCCATCGAGGATTTGTGCGCTCGGCTACTGCACGCCGGCTATGAGCGGCGGGACCAGGTGGACGGCGTCTGCCAGTTTTCCCAGCGGGGCGGCATCCTGGATTTTTACCCGCCCCATGCGCCGGCCCCCTACCGACTGGAATTCTGGGGGGACGAGATCGACACCGTCAGCGTCTTCGACCTGGATTCCCAGCGCCGGATCGACACGGTTAAAGAAGCCGCCGTCACCCCCGCTAGGGAGGTGCTGTATCCGGACAACGGATGGCTGGTCAAAAAAATCGGCAAAGCCTATGACGAGTTGCGGGGCAAGCAGGGGGTCAAGGCAAAGGAGATCCTGTTGTCCGACATGGAAAAGCTGGAGGCGGGAACCTCTTTAAACAACATCGACAAATTTCTGCCGCTTGTTTACCCCAAGCCCGCCACGTTGTTTGACTATCTGCCGGACGCGGGGCTGATCTTCTGCGAGATGGTGTCGGTGAAAGAAGCGTCCAAAACCTCCATGTGGCAGCATTACGAGGACGTGTCCCAGCTTTTGCAGGAGGGGGTCCTCTTTAAAGGGTGCGACACCTTTGCCATGGAATTTTCGCAGGTGTTGGCGGCGATGGACGGCCGCCCCTGCGCTATTTTGGAAAACTTCGCCCGTTCTTTGCCGGAGGTGCGGCTCAGCCAGCTGGTTTCAGTCCACGCGGTGGCGCTTTCGGCCTGGGGGGGCGATCTGAAGCTTCTGGAAGAGGATCTGGGCGGCTTTCTGCGCCAGGATTACCGGGTGGTGGTGCTGGCCGGAACCGAAAAGGCCGCCGCCGCTTTAAAAGAGGATCTGGCCGCCAAAAAAATCCCCCTGTCCGCCGGGGAAAAGGACTGGACGCCCGGCCGCGTTCTGATTTTGACCGGCTCTTTGTCCGGCGGCATGGAACTGCCGGAGTTAAAATTTGCCCTGATCACCCACGGGAAAGCCGCCGCCCGAATGGTAAAGCGGAAAAAATCCAAAAAGCCCGGGGAACAGATCCGCTCTTTGTCCGATCTGACCTTTGGGGATTATGTGGTCCACGCCTCCCACGGAATCGGCGTGTTTGAAGGGGTGGTCAAGCGGGAAATCCACGGCGTGACCAAGGATTACATTAAAATCCGCTACGCCGGAACCGACGCGCTGTTTGTTCCGGTCACCCAGCTGGATCTGGTGAGCAAATACATCGGGCCCAAAGAGGATAAGGCGGTCAAACTCAACAAACTCAATTCGGTGGAGTGGCAGAAGACCCGCCAGCGGGTGAAAAAAGCGGTGGCCGAAATGGCCCAGGAGTTGATTAAGCTTTACGCCGCCCGTATGCAGGCCAAGGGCTTTGCTTTTTCGGAGGATACCGAATGGCAGCGGGATTTTGAGGAGCGGTTCCCCTACGAGGAAACCGACGACCAGCTTCGCTGCATCGCCGAAATCAAAGAGGATATGGAATCCCCCCGGCCCATGGACCGGCTTTTGTGCGGCGACGTGGGCTTTGGCAAAACCGAGGTGGCCATCCGCGCGGCATTTAAGTGCGTGATGGACGGCAAGCAGTGCGCGGTGCTGGTCCCCACCACCATCCTGGCCTGGCAGCATTACCAGACCTTTTTAGAGCGGATGCAGGGCTTTCCGGTTACGGTGGAGTTGTTATCCCGTTTTCGCAGCCCCAAACAGCAAGAGCAGATTCTCAGAAAGCTGCGCCGGGGCGAGGTGGACATCATCATCGGCACCCACCGCCTTTTGCAAAAGGACGTCCAGTTTAAGGACCTGGGCCTTTGCATCATCGACGAGGAGCAGAGGTTTGGGGTGGCCCACAAGGAAAAATTCAAAGAGATGCGCGAATCGGTGGATGTGCTGACCCTATCGGCGACGCCGATTCCCCGCACCTTAAATATGGCCATGTCCGGTATTCGGGATATGTCTACCATTGAGGAAGCGCCGATGGACCGGCACCCGGTCCAGACCTATGTGATCGAGCACAACTGGGGAATTTTGGCGGAGGCGATCAACCGGGAACTGCGCCGGGGCGGTCAGGTGTTCTACCTGCATAACCGGGTGGAGTCCATCGACTCCTGCGCATACCGTTTAGGCCAGCTGCTGCCCCAGGCGCGAATTACCACCGCCCACGGCAAAATGAACGAGGAGCAGCTTTCCGAGGTCTGGCGGCAGTTGCTGGACCACGAAATCGACATTCTGGTCTGCACCACCATCATCGAAACCGGGGTGGACGTGCCCAACTGTAACACGCTGATCATCGAATCGGCGGACAAAATGGGCCTTTCCCAGCTGTACCAGATCCGCGGGCGGGTGGGCCGGTCCAACCGGCGGGCCTACGCGTATTTCACCTTTTTCCCCGGCCGGGAGTTGACCGACGTGGCGGCCAAGCGCCTTTCCGCCATCCGGGAATTTACCTCCTTCGGGTCGGGCTTTCGCATCGCCATGCGGGATTTGGAGATTCGCGGCGCCGGCAATGTGCTGGGAACCAGCCAGCATGGGCATATGGAGGCGGTGGGGTACGAAATGTATCTAAAGCTTTTGTCCGAGGCGGTTAGCGAACAGCGGGGAGACACCGCCGCGCCCCCAAAAGAATGCCTGGTGGATATCCGCATCGGTGCCCATATCCCCGAAGGGTATATCGACAACCTTTCCCAGCGCATCGACGTCTACAAAAAAATCGCCTCCATCCAAAACGAGGAGGACGCCATGGACGTGACCGACGAGTTGATCGACCGGTTTGGCGAGCCGCCCCAGGCGGTGCAGGGCCTGATTGACGTGGCGCTTTTGCGCAATATCGCCGCGGGACTTGGCATCTACGAAATCTCCCAGAAAAACGATATGATCGTATTTTACCCGTCGGTCTTTGATTTTGAAGGGGCCAGCCGGGTGTCGGCCGCGTTGCGCAGCCGGGTTTCCATCGGCGCCGGCGCCAAACCCTATGTGGCGGTGCGGGTGGCCGAGAAGGAAGAGCCGATCCACACCATGCGCGCGGCGCTTTATTTAATGAACGGCCCGGCAAAAGAGGAAAAAAGCAAGACAAATGAGACTTAAAGGTTTTACCTTTGTCTTTAAAAAAGCGGCAATCTAAAAAATGCAATAGAGGAAAAAGCGATGATGAAACTGGTTGTTATAATAAACGGAAACGGCGGCGTCGGCAAAGACACCCTTTGTGATTTTGCGGGCCAAGTCTATAAGGTGCGAAACATATCGGCAATCGAACCCATTAAAAAAATCGCGGGCGAGCATGGCTGGAAGGGGGAGAAGGACCCAAAGTCCAGAAAGTTTTTGGCCGATTTAAAAAGGGCTTTTGTCGCTTATAACGATTTGCCGTATCGGTATCTGTGCCAGGAATACGAGGCGTTTTTAAAAACGGATGAGCAGATTCTCTTTGTACATATCAGAGAGGGCGAGGAAATAGAGAAGTTTAAAAGGCATGTCCAGCTGCCCTGCGTCACCATGCTCATCACCCGCAGGCAGGCCTCGGACGTTTTCTGGGGAAACGAAGCGGATGACCAGGTCAATCGCTACGCCTATGATTACACCTACCGCAACGATAAACAATTAGAGGAGGCGCAGCGGGAATTTGTTCAGTTTCTCATGCGGATTTATAACGAATGCAAAACAGGTAAAAAGCAAGACAGATGGAATATGAGAGCATGTATCAAGAAAGAAGATCCCCAGAAGACATGACTTTGGGGATCTTCTTTTGGAAAAATAAATGGATATAAAATACAATATTTAAATAAATATCTAAAAATGGAATATAAAATGTCATTTCTTTCTTGATAAATCGTAGTAATAAATAAGATTGGCCAATCAAATAAGGAAAAGGAGGTGTGAATAGTTATTTTTATTATAGCGAATCATAAAACGGATTGCCGGACTGATATTTCCCTCTGCAGAGGAACAATTGAGAGAGATGGAAGAACAAGGTTGTTCGGCGGAGGAAATTGCTGTTGCGAAAAGTAAGCTTTACAGTAGTTATTCCAGCGATTTTGGCAGTCGAAACGCAAGAACGATTCATCAATTAGGCATTACGGTATATAAACAGGAGACATGGTTTTACTGTACGCCTGCAGCAATGAGGTCGATTCTTAAATTTTTGAACTCTGGTTTTAACATATCACAGGATGATTTAGCGCAGGCAGTTGGAGCGAATGAAATGCTTGGCGGAACCAACGACTTAGCGTCGGTTAAAGAATTCTGAATGAATACCAAAGTAAAAATACCTATGTGTCTAAAGTAAAAAGTTCGTTAAGCACTTATAAGGGAGACGCCTATACGGCGGTTGAAACATATAAGGCTCCTATGCTTACCAATATCAGTACCGAAATCAGTTCTACAAAATGGCCGCATTATGATGGAGTCGGCACAACCGGCCATACAGTGGTTCTTTACGGGATTTCTTCGGATATGTATACTTCCTATTATGGCGATCCAATCGCGGGGACCAACTTTGATGAACTGAAAGATTTTACGAAGGTCCCTCAAAAGTATCCTGTTAATTCAAGTACCGCTTATGCTTGCCTATTGGGATATATGTATTGATAAAAAGGGCAGATTTCTGCCCTTTTTATATAGGAGGAAGAAAATGAAAAAACTGATTTGCCTTTTAAGTGTTTTTTTATTCCTGTGCGGATGCGGCGCTGATACTCTGGAAAAATCAGGTGTTGCTGAATCGTTGGAGTCCAGCAGTGTTACGATAGAAGAACCGGACGTTTATTTGGATGCTGACGGAAAACTTTGTTTTGGGGATACACAGTTTAAGACCAAAAGAGATTTATGGCTTTTGGCTTATGTAGAGGATCGGATTTATTTTAAAATTCAGGATCCAGACGATGAACAGAGGGTGACAATTTATAAGGCGGATCTAAACGCCCACGAGATAACGGCAGTTGGAATCATTGAACACTACAGAATCAGTACGCGTCCGCATGATGTGCGGCGCATTGACCAGAAGCTTTATTTTACGGTTGCCTGCGATGAGGAAAAAGGAGGGAAAGTGCACGAGACTTTGTTTTCGATTGATTTGGTTACAGATACTCTGCACACGTACGAGGGGGAACGCCTGATTTCGCCGCTGGTATATCATCAAACGTATGGCGGCAAATTATTTACCTTAAAAACAAAAGCGGTCGATGGATACTACACATCCTATATAGAAAAGTTTGACCCGGCAGAAAATACGGCTGAAACCATCCTTTCCGAAAAAATCGCCGATATCCTGGCGTTTACCGTTGACAATGGACTCCTCTACCTGATGGAAAAAAATGAACAGGAGCGCTGGGAACTGCTGCGTTATGATTTAGATGGTGTTTTGCAAAACCGTTTCGACCTGTCCGATGCACAAGAGGATATGGGAGATTATAAAATTGCGCAGATCTGTGTAACGAATGGCTATTTTCTTGTTTCCAATTTAATTGAAATGAAGATTTTTAAAATACTAGACGATACCCTGCATCTGGTTGCCAATGGATGGGCCAGCGAATTTTACACGGCGAATTATAACGAAAAATTACCGGAAGAAAATATTTTTATTTATAGCGCAAGGGAGCAAACTTTTCTGTTTAATCCCATAGAAGCTACGCTTTCACAGCTTGTTTTGCCGTTTATAAAATACCCAGAAACGCAAATTGTAACCGAGGCTTTTGAAAGCGACGGCACGGTTTTACTGTGCATTAGCGATATAATGGCGAACAAAAGCAGCTATTATATCCTGCCAGAAGAGAAACTAAAAGAATTCGTTGTTCAGACGAATAGGATAAAAGATGAAGAGGTCCTGCATTTTTTGGGGGAGAAGGAAGAGGTGATTATAATCGAATGACGGGACATTTTTTCGCGCGGCGGCAGCCCAAATAAAAGTTTTTCTCCCGGAGCGGTTTTCCCGCTCCTTTTTTTATTCTTTTTGTACCCCTTCCAGGCCGTCTAAAAATGCCTGAATGCTGCGGACGGTTTTTTCCTCGACGAAATGCTCAATTTTTTCCACCTGCTCCAGTTCGTCCTCGGTTTGGTTTAAATAGCAAAAAAACCGGTGCAGCAGCGCGTGCCGGTACAAAAGATATTCGCCCAAAGCCTCCCCGGCGGGCGTCAGGCGGATCTCTCCGTATTTTTCCGCTTCGATCAGACCCTTTTCCCGCAGGTTCGAAACCATTTTTGAGGCGGAGGAGGGCTTTACATGCAGCTGCCGGGAAAGGGCTCGTATGCGGACGGGATCTTTCCCTTTGCCGCTTAATCGGCAGATCATCTCCAGATAATCCTCCATGGCGGCGGTGAGAACATCGCCTTTTCCCCGGGCGTATCCCTTTAAGGTGTAAAACTGCGGCGTATCCAAGCTTTTCCCCTCCTTTTTGCACATCTGCCGGTAAAACGACATATCTTGGCAGTAGGAAACAAAGTTTCCTACCCCTAACTTCAGTTTATGAGAGGAAGATTCTCTTTATGAATACATTAAAGCCATTGACCAGCCTGCAATGCGGTCAGACTGCCCGGGTGGGGGCGCTGGCCCTGCAAGGAAGCATGCGCCGCCGTTTGCAGGATATCGGTTTAATTGAAGGAACGCAGGTGGAATGTGTGCAGAAGAGTCCCGCCGGGGACCCGGTGGCCTACCTGATCCGCGGCGCGGTCATCGCCCTGCGGGCCGAGGATTCGGCGGGCGTTTTGGTATCCTGCCGGTAGCTTCCCACCCAAAAAGCAAAGCGCCGCCTTTTTTGCAAGGCGGCCAAAATCCATATTTTACAAAAAGAGGTGACCGACGTTGGGATTAACCAGCGCTTCAACAGGGAAAAAGGCGGTGGACGAGGGACTTCGTATCTGCCGGGAATCGCCCGAGGACCGGGTGGTGGGGTTGGCGGGCAACCCGAATGTGGGAAAAAGCACCGTTTTTAACGGGCTGACCAACCTGAATCAGCATACAGGCAACTGGCCGGGGAAAACCGTGTCCAACGCCCAGGGCCGGTGCAGCCATCGAGGAAAAGGTTTTATCCTGGTGGATATTCCGGGCAGCTATTCATTGATGGCCCATTCGGCGGAGGAAGAGGTAGCCCGGGATTTTATCTGCTTCGGCGAACCGGACGTGATGGTGGTGGTCTGCGACGCTACCTGCCTGGAGCGAAACCTGAACCTGGTTTTGCAGACGATTGAAATTACCCCCCGCACCGTTGTGTGCGTGAATTTAATGGACGAGGCGAAAAAGAAAAACATCCAGGTGGATCTGGAAAAGCTTTCTCACCGGCTGGGCGTTCCGGTAACCGGTGCCGCCGCCCGCAGCAAAAAGGGACTGGACACGCTGATGGACGCGGTGGAGTCGGTTGCCGACGGCTCCTTTCTCACCGATCACGTCCCGAGCGTCCCGTACGCCCCCGCGATAGAAGAGGCGATCGCGCTTTTGCAGCCGGCGCTGGAAAAACCCTGCGGCAAAAAACTCAGCCCCCGATGGCTGGCCCTGCGCCTTTTGGAAGAGGATCAGGCCCTGATCCGGTCGGCCGGGCAGTATTTGGGCGTTTCCATTTTAGAGGATCCTGCGGTACAAAAGGCGCTGGAAGAGGCCCGGGGCCGGTTGGCAGAAGCGGGCCTTTCGGGCGACGCGTTACAGGACGCGGTGGTGTCGGCGCTGGTCCGGCAGTCGGAGGAAATCTGCTCCGGCGCCGTGCGGTCCGCTGACCGAAGCTACAGCAGCCGCGACCGGAAAATCGACCGGATCCTCACCAGCAAGGCCACCGGATTTCCCATTATGCTTTTGCTTTTGGCAGCCGTTTTCTGGCTGACCATCACCGGGGCCAACTATCCCTCCCAGTGGCTGAGTACCGGCCTGTTCTGGGTCGAGGACCGGCTGGCGGACTTTTTTGCCTGGACCGGCGCGCCGTCCTTTTTGTGCGATATGCTGGTCCACGGCGCCTATCGGACCCTGGCCTGGGTGGTCTCGGTTATGCTGCCGCCTATGGCGATCTTTTTTCCGCTGTTCACCCTGCTGGAGGATCTGGGCTATCTGCCCCGGGTGGCCTTTAATCTGGACCGCTATTTTAAAAAGTGCAGCGCCTGCGGCAAGCAAAGCCTCACCATGTGCATGGTCCTGCCAATTTTGCACTATATGCGCCAGCGAATGCAGACCTTTTCCCCGTCCAGAACGATAGCTTCGATCAGGCTGTGAACCAAAAGTCTTTTGGCGTCCAGGTCCGATTGGGTAAAATGGTCCCACAGGCTTTTGGGAGGAATGTTCGCCGCCTGCCGCTCCTGCTGCCGCAGCTTTTCCAGCCGGTCGGACAGGGCCGTCTGTTCTTTTTCCAATGCCGCGACCCGTTCGGATAAAATCGAAGCGGGGATGGTTGCCTCCTGATACAGATCCATGAGCCGGCGGGTTTGGCGGCGGATCTGCGCCAGGCGCTCTTCGGCGCTTTTTTCCTCCTCTTTTTGCCCTGCAAAAAACAGGCTGCTTTCCTCTGGGGGAATTTCCTGGACCGCGTCTTCCAACAGCTGCCGCACAAACGAAACCGCGAGGGCGTCCAGCTGGGGGATGGGCCAGCTTTCGTTTTTGCAGTTCGGGTCCTTTATGTAGCGCCGGTTTCCCTTGGCGCGGGAGTAGCATTTGTAATAGCCGTGACTGCCGGCGTAGCGGGCGCCGCACCGGCCGCAGACCAGCAGCCCGGAAAGGAGCGTCCCCGCCCGAAAGGGGCTTTTGGCAGCGGAGGTGGTTTGGGTCTGCGCCGAAAAGGCGGCCAGCAGCCGCCCGGCCTTTTCGAAATCCTCCGGGCAAACCAGCGGCGGATGCCGCCCCGGGTATTCGGCTCCGGCAAACTTGACCTTGCCGGTGTAAACGCTGTTGCCCAAAATCCGCCGGATTCCGGCGGCGTTCCAGCTGCCGCCGTAGGTCTGTTCCATCATCCGCCCGATGGCGTGGATGGATTTTCCGTCTAAAAACAACCGGAAGATTTCCCGGATCTGGATCGCCTGCCCCTCGTCCGGAATCAGTTCTCCGCCCTCGTACCGGTATCCCCTGGGCGCCGTCGGCCCGCCGTGATAATACCCCGCCTTGCCCCGCCCGATCCGGCCCATGGCAAAGCGTTCGGCGATCTGGTCCTTTTCCAGCTGGGCAAAGACCGACAAAATGCCGATCATCGCCCGGCCCAAAGGGCTGGAGGTGTCGAAATTTTCCTGGATGGAGATAAAATCCGCCCCATAAGCCAGCAGCTGATCCTCGATTAAATACAGCGTATCCTTCTGAGAGCGGCTGAGCCGGTCCAGCTTGCAGGCTACCACGGCCTCGGCCTGCCCTGTCCTGACGAGGGCGAGCATCTTTTGCAGGGCGGGACGGTCGGTATTGGAGCCGGAATAGCCGCCGTCGGTGAAAATTTGCAGCAGCCGCCAGCCTTTGGCCCGGCAGTAAGCGCGAATCCGCTCTTCCTGCTCGTCGATGCTGTAATTATCCAGCTGGTTTTCGGTGGATACGCGGGCATAGCCAAAAACCTTCACAAAAATCCCCCCTTTTTTGCGGGACAAAGCGAGGAACTTCTGCTTTGCGCCCGCCGCTTTTATCCTATTTTTTTCCCGGGCGGATTATGTAAAGCTTTCAAAAGACAAAAAAGAGGACCGTCCCTTTTTGCGGCGGTCCTGTGGATTTTGCCCCTGCTGGTATAGAACAGGCGGCGGGGCGCATAGGAATTTTGAAAGAAAAGGGGGTGGGCTTTGATGGCAAAGGAAAAGATAAAACAGCCTTGCGTCACCCACATTATGGCCGATCAAAGGCGCCTTTCGGATCTTAAAGGATATAGGGCAAGTTTTGACCGCCTTCCCGAAGCGGCCCAAAGACTGCTGGTCCGGTTGGCTCTGGGACCGGTTTGCTGGGCGCCTTTGGAAAAGGACGAGGGCGCTCAAGCGCGATAGAACGAGCAGAAGGGTAAAGCCCTTTGGCCAAGGCGGTCAGATCCGCCGCTGAATCCAGTGGGCAAGTCCCTCGTACACCTCGTTTCGGTTGGTTTCGTTGAGGATTTCATGCCGTCCGCCGGGATACAGCCGCAGCGTCACGTCGATGTGGCCGGTCTGCTGGAACAGTTCCGATACCTTGCGCGGACCTTCCCCGTAAGCGCCCACCGGGTCGTCGCCGCCGGAAAGAAGCAGCAGCGGAAATTCTTTCGGCACCGCCCGAAAGGCCCGCAGGTCGTTGGCGAAATCATATAGGGTGAACAGATCCCGAAAGCCGGCGGCGGTGAACACAAAGGTGCAGTAGGGGTCGGCGGTGTACCGGTCCACCAGCTGATTGTCCCGGCTCAGCCAGTCGTAGGGGGTCCGCCCGTCAAAGCGGCTGTTGTAGCTGCCAAAGGCAAGCTTTTGCAAAAGCGCGCTGGGCTTTTGCCCCTTGCCGGCCTTGCAAAGGCCCTGGGCCAGCAGCTTTCCGGCTTTGGCGCCGGGATTGGGACCGCCGGTCCCCACCAGAATCCCGCCGTCCAAAAGGTCGCTGTAGCGGGCCAGATAGCAGCGGGCGATAAACGACCCCATCGAGTGACCCAGCAGGAAAATGGGCGTGCCGGGATACTGCTTTTTTAATTCCAGCGTGTGGGTGTGCAGGTCGGCGATGACCAGCTTCCACCCGTCCTGCGCGGCAAAATACCCCAGTTCGCTGTCGTCGCTCACACTGGTTTTGTGGCCCAAATGGTCATGGCCGGATACGGCGAAGCCCTGCTTTGTCATGGCATGGGCGAATTCCTCATACCGGCCAAAGTATTCGGTCATCCCGTGAGAAACCTGAATGATCGCCCGGCAGGGCTGTTCGGTGGGCATCCAGGTGACTGCCTGGATGGTGTGGACCCGGTCCACGCTGGGAAAAGAAAAGGTTCGCATTTCGTCGTGATTCATGCTTTTGCTCGCCTCCCAATTGAAAAGGATTTTGCCGCCGGTCCCGCAAAGGACTTTTCGGGGCCGCCGCTTTTATGCGATGAATGAGGGCTCTTCCGATTCGGAAAAGGAGCCGTCTTTTTTTACGGTAAAGAATTGGACATCGGCACATTTTTTCCACAGCCCCGGCAGCATCGACGATTTTTGCGACGCCACGCCGGTTACGACATTTTGGGCTTTTTGCTCCCGGATGAACTGTTCCAGTTCCTGCAGAGGGTGATCCGAATACAAAACAGTCATTTGGGCGCCGTTTTCCTTGGAGATCCGGAACAGGTATTCCAGCGCCTTGGCGTCGTTTTTGGAAAGATCGGGGCTGGAGACGTTGACTACAGCCAGCGCCGTTTTGGAAAGATCCGCGATCAGCCGCCCTGCGCGGATCAGTTTTTCGCAGTGAAATTGATCGGTTATGCAGACAACGGTGCAACGCCTTGCAGGGCGCTGCGCCGGTTGGGATAAAATCAAACGGTTCATTAAAATACCTCCGCTTCAAAACGTCGTCGGAATTGCCTTCTCCTTTTGGCGGCCTGTGGACGGAAATATAGATCCCTTTGAAAATAACACCAAAATGTGAATAATTTATGCCCAAAAAACTGGGGATTTTTAAACTTTTTCCCCCTTTTTTACGGAAAAAATCACCTCGGTCAGGCGGCAGAAATCCTCCAGCGTCAACTGCTCGGCCCGAGCGGAAGGTTCAATCTGCGCTTGGACCAGCGCCGCGCCCACCTGTCCCTTTTCCATCCCCAGCCCCGAGGAAAGGGAATTGGCCAGCGTTTTGCGGCGCTGGGAAAACCCTGCCCGGATCACCCGGAAAAACAGCGCCTCGTCCGGCGGGGACACGGCGGGCTGTGGACGCACATCCAGCCGGATCACCGCCGAATCCACCTCCGGCGCGGGCAGAAAGCTTCCCCGGGACACGGAAAACAGCACCCGCGGCTGCGCGTAGTAAAAAACGGCGGCGGACAGCGCGCCGGCGTTTCTTTCGCCGGGCGCGGCGCAGATCCGGACAGCCGCCTCTTTTTGGACCATAACGGTAATGGCCTTGACCGGCAGCCGCGCCTCTAAAAGGCGCATGAGAATCGGCGAGGTGATGTAGTACGGCAGGTTTGCGCAGACCACCACCTCCATCCCGGAAAATTCCCGCCGGATGAGACTTTCCAAATCAATCTTTAAAACATCCGCGTGCAGGACCGTCACATTTAAAAATTCCGACAGGGTTTCGTCCAGCACCGGCAAAAGCCGCTGGTCCAGTTCAATGGCCACGACCTTTTTGGCCCGGGCCGCCAGTTCCCAGGTGAGCACCCCGATCCCCGGCCCGATTTCCAATACGCCGGTATCCGGCCCGGCGCCGCCTTCTTCTGCGATGCGGGGACAGACCGACGGGTTGACGATAAAATTCTGGCCAAGCTTTTTGGAAAAGGTAAATCCGTGGCGGGACAAAATCTCCCGCACCGTTTTGATGTTGGAAAGCTGGGACATATCGCTTCCTCCTGCAAAAGCTTTTTCTTCCCCCAAAACGCCGGTAAAATGGGGGATGGGCCGCCCTGTGGGCCGGCGCGGTAATGATTGCACCATTAGTATACCATAAAATTTGCCCTTTGTAATCGGATCGCCGCCGGACGGCAGATTTTTTCCCCGCCGGTCCCGTTGCGAAAAGAAATTCTTTTTGGTATGATAAAAACAATATGTGTCTATAAAAAATGGGAAATCCCGGCACCCATATCCGCTTCGGCGGGTTTGAACGGGCGCCGGAAAGCAAAGGGGCAATGGGCCGGATGACTGTAAAAATCGGGACTGTCGAGTTGCAAAAAACGGCTGCGTTGGCGCCGCTGGCCGGGGTGGCCGACCGGGCCTTTCGGGAACTTTGCCGCAGCCTGGGTGCCTGCTATACGGTGGGGGAGATGACCAGTTCCAAGGGGCTTACCTATCAAAATAAAAAAACGGCGGATCTTTTAAAGCTGGGCGAAGAGGAGCATCCCGGCGGGATTCAGCTGTTTGGCGACGACCCGCTGACCATGGCCCGGGCCGCCGAATTGTCGATGGCTTACTGCCCGGACATCATCGACATCAATATGGGCTGCCCCGCGCCGAAGGTGGCGGGAAACGGCGGCGGCAGCGCGTTGATGAAGGACCCGGCGAAAGCCTCCCGGATTATCCAGGAGGTGGTCCGGGCGGTGCCGGTGCCGGTGACAGTCAAGTTTCGCAAGGGCTGGGATGAGCGGTCGGTCAACGCGGTGGAATTCGCCAAAATGGCGGAGCAAAGCGGCGCGGCGGCCCTGACCATCCACGGCCGCACCCGGCAGCAGATGTACGCTCCCTCGGCCGACTGGCAGATCATCAAGGCGGTGAAGGATGCGGTCAAAATTCCGGTCATCGGCAACGGCGATGTGGATTCGGTGGAATCCGCCGTGCGGATGTACGAGCAGACCGGCGTCGACTTGGTGATGATCGGCCGGGGGGCGCTGGGCAACCCCTATCTTTTCGCCCAGATCCAGCGCTATTTCGCCGACGGTGTGCTTCTTCCGGACCCGCCGCTTTCCCAACGGCTGGACTATCTGCTGGAGCAGACCCGCCGGGCTGTTTTGTACAAAGGGGAGCCGGTGGCACTTAAAGAGGCGCGAAAGCACGCCGCCTGGTACTTAAAGGGGGTGCATGGCGCCGCCCGGCTGCGGGGACGCACCGGCGCGCTGAAAACGCTGCGGGATCTGGAAAAGCTGGTGGAGGACGCGCTGCTGGCAGCAGCGGCGGACGTTTAGGAGGTGCGGCAAAATGGCAACAGCAGTGGTATCCGCGCCGGGAAAGGTCAATCTGACGCTGGATATTTTGGGGCGGCGGCCGGACGGCTATCATGAGATGGAGATGCTCATGCACGCGGTCGGTTTGGAAAATACCGTTTGCATAATCGAACGGCAGGAGTCGGGCATCCGGCTTTCCTGCTCCAACCCCGCAGTCCCCACCGGCGAAAAAAACCTGGCCTGTCAGGCGGCCAAGGCGTTTTTTGGGGCGCTTGGCCGGGAATGGGGAATTGAAATTCAGGTGGAAAAGCGGGTCCCCATGGAGGCGGGGATGGCCGGGGGCAGCGCCGACGCCGCCGGTGTACTGGTAGGGCTCAACGCGCTGGCGGGCCGGCCTTTTTCCGCAGAGGAATTGTGCCAGATCGGCCTTCGCCTGGGCGCGGATCTGCCCTTCTGCCTTTTGGGCGGCGCCGGGCTGGTCCGGGGGATCGGGGAAAAAATCACCCCGCTGCCGCCGCTTAAAAAGGGGTGGCTGGTCATCGTAAAGCCGGAGCGGGGGATGAAAACCGGCAGCTGCTTTGCCGCATACGACGCGCTGAAAACCGTTCGCCATCCCAAAACAGACCAGGCGCTGCAGGCGTTTTGCCGGGAGGATCTGCCGGCGCTGGGAGCGCTTTTGGAAAACGTTTTGGAGCAGGCGGTTTTTCTTCCGGAAGTCCAGGATCTTCGCCGGCAGATGTGCCAAAACGGCGCTTTAGGCAGCCGGATGACCGGCAGCGGCACGGCGGTATTCGGCCTTTTTGCGGCGAAAAAACCGGCCCTTCGCTGCGCCCGGCAGCTGTATCAGCGCGGTGGCAGCGTCTTTGTGGTCCGGCCGGTAGCCTACGGCCCCAGGCTTTTGCGCCTGGAATAATCCGCCCTTTTGTTTGACAGCGCTTTTGTGAAAAATTGTATAGAAAAGAAAAACCCCGTCCATACTACGCTCAGAAATTGAAGGTAAGGACGGGGTTTACATATGCGAAAAAAAGAATGGTTTGTGCTCATCGCCTGCATTTTAAGCTTTTTTTGTTCCGGATTTCTCGCCTTTGGCGAGCAGTGCTTCTTTATCCGGGAAAATACCCTTCGGCTGCATATTCTGGCCAACTCCGATTCCCCTGCGGATCAGGCGCTGAAGCTCAAGATCCGGGACGCGGTGCTGGCTCAGTCGGGGGATTTGTTTTCCGGCTGCGATACCCGGGAAAAAATGATCGGCGCGGCGAAAGAACAGCTGTCCGATATCCGGCGAACGGCGCGCCAGACCGCCGTACACAACGGCTACGATCTGCCGGTAGAGGTTTCGGTCACCGATATGTTTTTTGAAACCCGGCAGTATGACGACGTCATCCTGCCCGCCGGGACCTATACGGCGGTCCGCATCGAAATTGGGGAGGCGGCGGGGAAAAACTGGTGGTGCGTTCTTTACCCGCCGCTTTGTGTCAGTGCGGCGGAAACTGGATTCACCGAGGCCGACTCCCAAATCGGCGACAGTTTATTAAAGAGGCAGGAACTGCCCCGTTACCGGGCGAAGCTGGCGGTGGTGGAGTGGTGGGAAGCGCTCTGCCGCCGTTTAGACGAATAATAAACCCGGGCAAAAGGAGTGAAGAATATGTCGCAAAAATCCCCCAAAAAGCAAAAGGTCCGCTTTTTTGTGCTGGCTTTCGCACTGTCTTTTTTTGTACTGGCCATGATGGGCCTGATTGTGGTTTTTGTTATGAATCCCGTACAGGAGCAGTCCCCCTCCAGCCAGATTTCCGCCGACGCTTTTTACCTGCCGGACGAAGAGGATAATCTGACGGTGCTGCTGACCTGCCACAGTCCCCAGGCGGGGGAGGCGGTGTTTTTTGCGCTGGTACGGCTGGATATGCTCAGCGGCCGGATTCCGGTGATCCTTTTTCCTTTGGATACGGCGCTGCAGGAGCAGACGGGCTTTGCCACCCTGGCGCAGGCGTATCAAACAGGCGGCGCGCCGGCGGTATCGAAGGCGCTGTCCGATACCTACTCCATTCCGGTGGACCGGTACGCCGACGGGGACGCCCAGGCGCTGATCGACGCGATCAACCGCGTCGGTATTGCCGAATATGAGTTGGATCAGGATCTTTCCTACCACGAAAACGGAATGTTCATCAGCCTTTCCGCCGGCCGGCAGCTGATCGACGGGCAGAAATTTCTGGACATCCTGCGCTACCCGGACTACAAGGGCGGGCAGCTGGAGCAGTGCCGGGAGGGGGCAAGTCTCATCGCCAGCTATATCAACAGCCGGCTGGATGCGGTGCTGGGCCAGAATGCCGAGTCGCTGGTCAGCGGCCTTTTAGACCTGGTGGATACCGATATCTCCTACCTGGATTACGAATCCCGTCTGCCGGCGCTGACCTTTCTTTCCAAGCTAAGCGCACAGCCGGCCCAGGCTTATACCCTTACCGGCGGCTGGAATAAGGCCGGCGTATTTCTCCCGGACGCGGCGGCCCGCCGCCAGCTGGTCCAGACCTTTGCGTAAAAGAGCATCCGGCGGGATCTTTTGCTTTTTTCTCTTGATTCGTTTATACTAAATTCAAAGGGCCAAAAGACCATTGGGCCCGCTGGACGAAAAAAGCAGAAGGAGGCTTTTCCATGACAAATCCGGTATTGGAAAATCTTAAAACGAGACGGTCGGTCCGAAAATATCTGCCCAAGCAGGTGGAGCAGGAGAAATTGGACCTCATTTTAGAAGCGGGCACCTATGCGCCCACCGGTATGGGGATGCAGTCCCCGGTGATCGTCGCGGTGCAGAATCCCCAGACGATTGAAAAGCTGGCGCAGCTAAACGCCAGGATTATGGGGCGGGACGGGAACCCTTACTACGGCGCACCCACCGTTTTGCTGGTGCTGGCGGACCGGGAACGGGGCACCCGGGTAGAGGACGGCAGCTGCGTTTTACAAAACATGATGCTGGCCGCCCATTCTCTGGGTCTTGCCAGCTGCTGGATCCACCGGGAGCGGGAGATGTTCGATTCGGACGAGGGAAAGGCGTTGCTGGCCCAGTGGGGGATCACCCAGCCGCTGTGCGGCGTTGGTGCGCTGGCCCTGGGCTATCCGGACGGGGAACTGCTCCAGCCCAAGCCCCGCAAAGAGGGGTATGTGGTGAAGATCCTGTAGCAGGGCGAACGCCGGGCGGCCGGGTTTCTCTGAAAGAAAAAAGGAGCGGAAAACCGCTCCTTTTTTACTGCTTTTTGGGGGCTATTTGTTCACATTGCTCTGGAAGGTGACGGAGGTATCCCCCTGTAAATCCTCGCCGAACTGGTAGTCTTTTCCGGGGAGAATCGCGTTGAGCAAAATACCCAGAATGGCGGCGATGGCAAGACCGGTCAGGGTCAGACTGCTGCCGAAGATCGTAAAGGTCAGCCCGCCAAAGCCGTTAAAGCCCAGGCCGCTGACAAGGATGACCGCGGCGATCAAGAGATTGCGGGTATTGGTGAAGTCCACCTTGTTTTCCACCACGTTGCGCACCCCTACCGCCGAGATCATGCCGTACAAAACAAAAGAGACGCCGCCGATAATCGCCGTGGGGATGGAGTGAATGATCTCCGCGAAGGCGGGGCTGAAGGAGAGGATGATGGCGCCGTAGGCGGCGATACGCACCACACGGGGGTCATACACCCGGGACAGCACTAAAACGCCGGTGTTTTCGCCGTAGGTGGTATTGGCCGGTCCGCCGAACATAGCGGCTAAAGAGGTGGCCAGACCGTCGCCCAGCAGGCTTCGGTGCAAGCCGGGATTTTCAATGTAGTTTTCGCCGCAGGTAGCGCCGATGGCCGACATGTCGCCGATGTGCTCCATCATGGAGGCGATGGCGATGGGGGCCATAATCAGGATGGCAGACAGGTCAAACTTGGCCAGCTGGAAGGGCGGAAGCCCCACGATCCCCGCTTTCGCCACTTCGGTAAAGTCGATCATGCCAAAGCACAGCGCAACGAAGTAAGAGATCAAAACGCCCATTAAAATGGGGATGATCTTGATCATGCCCCGGCCCCACATGTTGCAAACCACGATCACCGCTACGGAAAGGGCGGCCAGCCACCAGTTTTCCGAGGCGTTGGTCACAGCGCTGGGCGCTAAAATCAGGCCGATGAGGATGATGATCGGGCCGGTGACCACCGGAGGCAGAAAGCACATGACCCGCCGGATTCCTACGACCCGGACCACCGCCGCCATCACCAGATACAAAAGCCCGGCCACGACGATGCCGCCGCAGGCGTAGGGCAGCTTTTCCGCTTCGGACAGGTTGGCATAAATGCCGGTGTCCAGCATTTTTACGGCGGTAAACCCGCCTAAAAACGCGAAAGACGAGCCCAAAAAGGCCGGCACCTTAAATTTGGTGCAAAGGTGGAAGAACAGCGTTCCCAGACCGGCGCAGAGTAAGGTTACCTGTACACTCAATCCGGTGATGATGGGCACCAGAATCGTGGCGCCGAACATGGCGAACATGTGCTGGACGCCCAAAACCAGCATTTTCCCCATGCCCAGCGTCCGCGCGTCGCGGATGGGCTCGGAAGAGGCGGTTGCCTGTTTGCTCATTTGATTTCCTCCCTGTTTGTTTTTGTCCCGCGCCGACCGGGCGCGGGCCCTTCCGGCGAGACCGAAAGGGAAGACACCTCATCCCCGCCGCCGCAAAATGGACAGGCGGCAGGCGGACAGTAAAAAACGGCATTTCTGAAGGGGAACAGAAATGCCGTTACCGAACACAAATCAAAACAGGAGAAAAAGAAAGCGCCCGAAACTGTATGCGCATTCTTGCCGCCTCCTTTGATCTTTGTTCTGGAATAAGCCCATTATAGCATAAAAGGGCGCTGCCATCAATGGACGATTTGCACAGAAAACCGGAAAAAATCTATGGCGGACCAAAGAAAATCCGGCGCTTTTTCCCTGGACGGCAAGAAAAAAAGAGGGGATCGGTTCTTTGAAAACCGATCCCCTCTGGCAATACGGGAAAAAAGATTACGCGTCGTATGCGCCGGCCGTAATTTTCGCTTCTTTCAGCCGGAACCGCTGGGTCTGCTCTTCCAGCAGATGTACTTGGTCGAACAACTCGGAACTGACGGCTGCTGATTCCTCGCTGCTGGCCGAGTTGGTATGCACCACCGTCGAAATCTGGCCAATTCCCTCGGCCACCTGACTGATGGCCTCTGCCTCGCTTTCCACAGCCTGGGCAATCGAGCCGATATCCTTGCTGGACTGGGTGACCAGAGTCAGCGTTTTTTGCAGCGTCTGGGAAACCTCTCCAACGATCTGGTTGCCCTTTTTGGTGGCGGCGACCGAGTTGTCAATCAACTCCTTGGTGGCCTTCGCCGCTTGATCCGACTGGGCGGCCAGACGGCGCACCTCCTCGGATACAACGGCAAAGCCCTTGCCGGCCGCTCCGGCCCGGGCCGCCTCTACCGCGGCGTTCAGCGCCAGAATATTCGTCTGGAACGCGATATCCTCAATGGTGGTAATAATCCGGTCGATCTGCTGAGAGGCCTGGGTGATGTCGTTCATAGCGCTGACCATCTGCTCCATCTGCTGGCTGCTGATGATAACCTGCTGGCTGGTCTGACGGGCGTTTTCCTGTGCGTCGGAAGCCATTTTAACATTTTGGCTGGCGCTTTTTGAAAGACTGTCCAGCGTAGCGTATAACTCCTGCACCGAACTGGCCTGCTCGGTCGCGCCCTGGGCCAGGGCCTGGGCACCGCTGGAAAGCTGTTTCGCGCTACCGGAAACCTGGCTTTGCGCCTGACGGATGTTTTTCATCGCGTGGGACAGCGTTTCGGTAAAGCTGTTGATAGATTCCTCAATCGAGCGGAAGTCGCCTATATAGTCGGCGGCGGATACGTCGAAATTGCCCTGGGACAGCTGGCCCATCAGGTGGTTAATATCCTCAATATAAGAAAGAATCATCTGGATGGATTTTTCCAGCGCACCGGCCAGGTCTCCCAATTCGTTGTTGGCGCGGTAGTCAAGGTCGATGCTCAGCCGACCCTGTTGCAGAGGCTGGATCTTCTCGGTGATCTTGAGCATGGGATTGACCACATGCCGAAGCACATAAATCACCAGGCTAATCAGGCAGAACAGCGACAGGGAAAGGCCGATGACCGTTGTGACATGCATAATCAAAACAGCCCGATCCATCGTCTGCTTGCTGGCTTCAATAATAAGGCCGCTTTGCGCAATGACCTCGTCCAGATAGCCGACCAGGGTGGTCAGGTTCGAAAGGATGGTCCCCTGATAATACTGCCGGGCGTTCTCGGGGCTGGTCTCGTACATGTCCAGCGCTTCTACCGCCGACTGGTGCAGCTGCTTGTGCAGCGGCTCCAGCTTCTGGCGCAGTTCCAGGATTTTGGCGTCGTCGGTGTTCGCGTCGCCATAAAGCCACTGACCCAGCACACAGGTGGTGGGGTCGGTGCTGCCGGTAAATTCCGCACCGGCATAAAGGGCGTTGCTTAAGTTGCTGGACCATTTGTAATGGGCCGCCTGTGCCTTCTGGCACCGGGACAAAAGATCGTTATCCCGGGCGTTGGCTTCCTCGGCTCTGTCTATCCGCATGATGTTTACCGTTGTCATGCCGCTGAACAGCAAAACAGAGACCAGTGCGGCGACAATCCGGATCAGAACCGTTCGTTTAATACTTTTTCTTCGCATAAAAAGACATCTCCTCCCATTTTGATTTGGACCGATAGCGTATAAAACGCACGCTGTCCGGCCAATCCCATCATTAGAGGAAAACGGTGACTGTCGCGGGATGCGGCGGCCATACAACGAAGCGTAGTGGCGAAAACGGCTGCTGCGCCGCCATCCGCCTTTCACCCAGTATAACACAAGTTTTTGGAATATTCAATTGCTGATGGCTTTGCTCCGCAGAGTTTTCGGCGGGTTTTCCCGGTAAAAAGAGCCGAGGCGGTGCAAAAAGATTGGAATATCAGCCGATTTTCATATAGCCTTCCTTGACAAGACCGGCCCGGCGCAGCAGAAAATCGAACAGGAAGGTTAGGCCCGCCGGCAGCAAAAAATGCAGAAGCAGCACCTGCGCCCACACCTGCGCGCCGCCGCCCATGGCGGCAAACGCGCCGAACTGGCCCACAAGACCGCTGGTCCCCATACCTGCGCCGGAGGCGGTGTTGGTCATCTGGAAAACGCAGGTGGACACCGGCCCCAAAACGGCGGCGGACAAAGTCGGGGCAATCCAGATCTGCGGGTGGCGCATAATGTTGGAAAACTGAAGCATCGAGGTGCCGATTCCCTGGCTGATTAAGCCGCCCCAGCCGTTTTCCCGAAAGCTGGCCACCGCAAAACCGACCATCTGGCAGCAGCAGCCCACCGCCGCCGCCCCGGCGGCCAGACCGTTTAGATCCAGCATAATGCAAAGTGCCGCCGAACTGATGGGCGCGGTCAGCGCCATGCCGACGATGACCGAAACCAGAATCCCCATGGGAAGGGGGGTCAGCTGGGTGGCCGAATTGATGACGGCGCCAAGACCGTTCATCATGGCCTGAATGCCGGGGCCCACCAGCTGAGCCACCGCGCAGCCGCTGACAATGGTGGTAATGGGGCTGACGATAATATCCACCTTGGTTTTGCCGGCCAAAAGCCCGCCAATCTCCGCGCCGAACACCGCGCCGATGTAGGCGCCTACCGGTCCGCCCACCGCATAGCCGTAAGCGCCGGTTACCGCGCAGGAGAAAAGGACCAGGGGTCTGGCCTTTAATCCGTGGGCGATGGCAACGCCGATGGCCGCGCCCACCACCGGGGAGGAGGCGCTGACCATCGCGGCATAGGGCTCTAAAAACGCCAGAAAAGAGAATTTACTCAGCTGGGATAAAATCAGACCGATGATCAAAGAGGAAAAAAGTCCCAGGGCCATGGCGCCCATAGCGTCGATAAAATAACGCTGAAAGGCTTTTTTCAAAAATACGGCCGCTTTGCTTCGGTTTTGTTCCATGACAAAAACACCTCTTCCTGTTTTTTGGGGATTTGCCGGCGGCAATGGCCAGTCTTGCCAAAGAGGGCCGGATTTTTCGGTCCCGCCTCAACGACACACCAGCGGACCGAGAAATAGACCGCCCCGCAGTTTATTGGTATTATAGCAATCCGGCCTTAAAAAAACAACAGAAAACGCCGGCTCTTTTCTTTGTAAGAAAAGAATCGGCGTTTTCCTCAAAATTCCATCAACCCCCAAAAATTATTCGGGGATTTTGTCGTCGGAGGGAGAAGCGGATTTACGGCGGTACAAAAACGCTGAGGTCAGTGCGCTTAAGGGAATCGCGCTTAACATTCCCATGCTGCCGCAAAGGGAAATGAGGATCTCCGCTGCCACCGTTTCCCGGTTGATCACGTTGGAAAAGGGCACCGGATAGGCGTACAAAAGCAAAATCAGATGGATGGCGCCGCCCACATAGGCCAAAATCAGCGTGTTGGCCATGGTGCCCATAATGTCCCGGCCGATGGCCACGCCGCTTAAAAACAGCTGGCGGGCGCCCAGCTGCGGCGCCTTGCGGGCCAACTCTTCCAGCGAAGAGGCGATGGACACTGCCACATCCATGGCGGCGCCGGAGGCGCCGATGATGATCGCGGCGAAAAGTAGCCCCCGAAAGTCCAGCACAAACTGGTCGGAGAGAAAGCGCAGAAACGCTGCCTCCTCGTCCACCATGCCGGACAGGCGCATGGCCCAGGAAAAGACCGCCGCCAGAATCCCGGCGGCGCAAAGGCCGCCCAAACAGCCTAAAATAGCCGACAGGGCCTTGCGGGTAAAGCCGCAGACCAAAAACAGGGTGAAGCCGGTCATCAGCGCCGCGCAGAAAAGCGACAGCCACACCGGTCCCGCGCCGCGCACCGCCAGCGGAAAAAATAAGCCAAACACCACCAGGCAGGTAACCGCTAGCGAAAGGATGGTCTTAACCCCCTGCCAGCGGCCGAACACCAGCAAAAACAGCAAAAAGCAGCCGGCCAGCAGCGCGATGGGGATTTCCCGGACGTAGTCGGCGGCGGACCCGGTCAGCTGGTTTTGTTCGTCTAAGTCCAGCCAGACGAACAGCCGGTCCCCGGCTTTGGCAGGATAGGCGCTGGGAAGGCTGATTTCGTCAAAGGTTTGGCGGACCACCGCCCGCTGCCCCTGAAAAGCGCCCTCCAGAATGCGCACCCGCAGGGTCAGCACCCGGGTGGTGATCTCCCCGCCGGAATAGGGGGAGGAAACCATCTCGTCGGATAAAACCTCCTCCACCTGCGCCCGGACTGATATCTGTCCGTCTTCGCCGGAAGTCTCCTGCGCTGCCGCCGTTTGCGCAAAAAGGCCCGACAGGGCAAATAGCGCCCACAGCCAGCAAAGGACCCGCTTTTTTCTCATGGACCCGCCCTCCTTTTTGCCGGTTTCGTGTAAGTCCAGTATGCCCCGGCTACAGGTTAAAAATTCCCAGCCGACGGATGTCCACCGCCTTTTGGGGGCACATTTCGTGGCAGCAAAAGCAGCGAATGCAGCTTTGATAGCGGATTTGGGCCTTGCGGTCCGCGATTTGGATGGTGTGGGCCGGGCAGCTTTCGGCGCATTTGCCGCAGCCGATGCAGTCCTTTTGGCGGATCGCCGGACGGGGGCTCAGCCGCCGGACGACCCTTTGGGCCAGCGGCCGCAACGGCTTGGGAAACTGGCTGGAAAAGTCGGTCTGCTTAGAGCGGGGCGGGAGGAAGGGCCCCGCCTGGGTCAGAGCGTCCGGATGGCCCAAAAGCTCGATTTTTTCCAGCGAATCCGGGCAAAGTCCCCGCTCGATGGACTGGCGCACGGTGATAATCTGGGCGGGTTCCACCCCCAGTACGGCGGCGTTGACCAAATCCAGCGCGTACCGGTCGGCGGAGCAGAGGGTCAGCCCCACCTGTTTTTTGCGTCCGCCGGTGGGTCCGTCCCCTTCCATGGCCTCGACCGCGTCCACAAAGGAAATGACCGGGGGCAAAGCGGCGGAAAGGTCCAGAAGCATCCGGCAGAAATCCTCCTTCTCCGGGTAGCGCATGTGCAGCTCCGGTTTCATCAGCCCGGGAATACAGCCGAACAGGTTTTTGACCGCGCCGCTTAAATAGGTCATGCAATGGGTTTTGAGTTTACAGACGTTTATGACAAGATCGGCGTCGGCCACAGGATTTATGACGGTAAAGCGGCGGGGGACCTGCCCGCCGCCCTCCACCGGGCGGCTGCCGGTGTCGAAATTGAGTTGAACGCCGCAGCGGCGGGCAACCGCGGTCATGCCGCAGGTTTCGTACAGGCTTTTTAAAAGCGGTTCGGCGTAAGGGCCGCCGCCGCTTTCGGCAATGGTAATGTCCCGGACGCCCAATTCCTGCAATTGGCGGATGATCGCCTCCACCAGCGCCGGATGGGTGGTGACCGCGTCCTGCGGGTTTCGCTTCATCAGCAGGTTGGGCTTGATGACGATTTTTTGCTCCGGCTGGATCAGGCGGGCAAGGTCCAGCACCTTAAAGTGGGCGAGGACCGCCTTTTGCATCTGATCGGGATCGTAGGATGGGGTTTTATATATACTGACCTGGGGCAAAACGGGAAAACCTCCTTTTTTTGAGCGGGAAACGGCGTCCGCGAAAAAGCCGGGCTGGCGGGCCCGGCCTTAGACTGGATTATTTGGGCAGCTGGTCCAAAAATGTCTGGATGCGCCGCAACGCTTCCAGAAGATGGTCCACCGAATAAGAATAGGAGATGCGCACAAAGCCCTCTCCCGAAGCGCCGAACGCGTCGCCGGGGACCACCGCCACCCTCTGGGAATACAATAGCTGCTCGCAAAACTGGGCGGAGGTAAGGCCGGTGGAGCGGATGCTGGGGAAGACGTAAAAGGCGCCCTCCGGCGAAAAACAAGAAAGTCCCATCTGGTTTAAGGAATCGACCAGCAGGCGGCGGCGCATATCGTACTGCACCGCCATGGACTCGATTTCGTCGTCGCAGTTTTTGAGCGCCTCTACCGCCGCGTACTGGCTGGTGGTGGGCGCGCACATGATGGCGAACTGGTGAATTTTGGTCATCTGGGCGATAATTGGCGCGGGACCGGCGGCGTAGCCCAGCCGCCAGCCGGTCATGGCGTAGGCCTTGGAAAAGCCGTTGATGACAACGGTGCGCTCCTTCATGCCGTCGATTTCGGCGATGGAAACATGGCGCTTCTGGCCAAAGGTCAACTCGGCGTAGATTTCGTCGGACAGTACCAGAATGTCGGTGCCCCGCAGCACCTGGGCGATTTCCTCCAGATGCTCCCGGCGCATAACCGCCCCGGTGGGATTGTTGGGAAAGGGCAGAACCAGAAGTTTGGTTTTGGGGGTGATAGCGGCGCGCAGCTGACCGGCGGTCAGGCGAAAGCCGTCTTCGGCGCGGGTGGGGATGGGAATGACCTTGGCGTCGGCCAAAGCGCCCATGGGCGCGTATGCCACAAAGCAGGGCTCCGGCAGCAGGATTTCGTCGCCGGGGTCTATCAGCGCGCGAATGCAGATGTCGATCCCCTCCGACCCGCCTACCGTGACGAGAATTTCCTTTTGGGGGTCGTATTCCAGAGAGAAGCGGCGCTGAAGGTAGTTGGCGATTTCCTGGCGCAACGGCATTAAGCCGGCGTTGGCGGTGTACCAGGTGCGGCCCTTTTCCAGCGATTCGGCGCCGGCATGGCGGATGCTCCAGGGGGTTTTAAAGTCCGGCTCGCCCACCCCCAGAGAGATCACGTCCTCCATCTGCGCCGCGATGTCGAAAAATTTGCGGATGCCCGAGGGCTTGATGGCGACCGCCCGCTGGGATAGAAGCTTGTCGTAGTCCATCACAGCAGCGTCAGCCTCCTCTCGTCCTTGGCCGGTTCTTCAAAGATCACGCCCCGCTCTTTGTATTTTTTGAGGATGAAGTGGGTGGCGGTGGAGTTGACCGATTCGATGGTGGAAAGCCGGTGGGCCACAAAGATGGCGATATCCCGAAAATCTTTGCCGGAAACGGTCACCGCCAGATCATAGCCGCCGCTCATCAGGCTGACCGACTGAACCTCCTCTAACTCCATAATGGTCCGGGCGATCTCCTCAAAGCCAAAATCCTTTTTGGGGGTGACCTTGATTTCAATGCGGGCAAACACCGTCGGGGAATCGGTTTTGTCCCAGTCGATCACCGTCTGGTAGCCGCGGATCACGCCGGATTTTTCGTAGGCCTTGATGGCTTCGGCCACATCCGCCTCTTCCCGGCCCAGCATAACGGCCAGCTGGCTGTTGGTCAGGCGCGCGTTGTTTTGCAAAAGAGAAAGCAGTCGGTCCATAAAAATTCCTCCTAATAGATTTGCAGCAGCCGCGGCTGCCGTTTTTTGTAAAAGGTAAAGTAGGAAAAGCCCGCCTGGGCGGCCATTTCCATGGCTTCGGGGATGCCCTCGCCCAACTCTTCGGCACAGTGGGCGTCGGACCCCAGAGTCACATATTCGCCGCCCAGTTCCCGAAAGCGCTTTACGTATTTTAAGGTGGGGGAAGCTTCGCCGATGGGTCCGCGTAAGCCGGAGGTGTTGATCTCCAGCGCCTTGCCGTTTTGGGCCAGGGTACGAAGGATCCCGTCGATCCGGTCGTCCATCCGGGATAAATCCACCCCCAGGTGATGCTTGCCGTTCATATAGCGGATGGGGTAGGTGATGTGGGCAAGGGAATCGAACAGGTTGAGCCGGGCGATTTCGTACAGTTCCCGATAGTATTCCTCCAGCAGGGCATAAGGGTCCTCATCCCGAAAGTCCATATAATAAAAATCTTCATTGCCGCGGATGCAGTGCAGCGAGCCCAAAACAAAATCATAGGGCTTGCCGTTTAATACCCGCCGGGTCAGATCCAAATCGTAATTCATCTGCCCTAACTCGATGCCGTAGCAGAGCATCAGGCTTTTGCCAAAGGCTGCCCGGGCCTTGAGCATTTCAAAATGCCCCTGCTGGATGCGGGCGCCGATGTCGCGGCTTTGAAACTCGTTGATTTCGCAGTGATCGGTAATGGCAAAGCCCAGAATCCCCTTTTTTACCGCCGTTTCACACAAAAAGGTGATGGAGTGCTCTGCATCCCAGGAGGTGTCGCTGTGGGTGTGGCTGTCGAATATGTTCAGATACATGGAAAATCCCCTTCCCCCAAAAGGCCTGATAAAAAACAGTATACCATATTTTGCGCGTCTTCACAATGACCGCATTTTCCCTTTGGACCGTCTTTAGACTTTGGAAGTCCTTTTTCGAATCCACGCGCCCAGCAGCATAAAAAGAACGCCCAGCAGAAGATAGGCCCCCGCGTACAGAAAAAACGCCGGCTCGCCCATGGCGAACGTAAGCCACGCACCTGCCAGATACAAAAGGGCGCACCAGACCGGCAGGCTCCACCGCTCATTTAACCGAAGTCCCGCAAAGATCCCGACGGCCGCGGCGCACAAAGGGTCCACTGCGAAAAACAAAAGCCAGGCGATCCCCATAAAATCGGTGGGTCCCGCAAAAAAGCACAGCGCCCAGGGCAAAAAAAGCATCACGGCGGCTACCGCGCCCAAGCAGATCCAAAAGCTTTTATCCGTTTTCATTTTATCCCCTCCCAAAAACTTTCTATTACTATACCATTTAAGCACCGGCGTTACAAGCCTTTTTGCGCGTCTTAAAAAAAGCGGCGGCCGGACCGGCGGGGAAAACAATTGCAACCGGAGTGTTGGTATGCTATACTGAACACAATTCGGCAGGCCTTCGGGCAAATCCAGGAAAAAGGGGCGAAAATTCTCTTATGAGCAAAAAACCATTGATCGGCATTACCGGTATCTTGATGGAAAAGGTCGGCCCCCGGGGCCATTACGGCATCGGCGGCGACTATGTCAAATCGGTGCGGATGGCGGGCGGCTGTCCGGTGATTCTTCCGGCGACCAACGACCCGGAACTGGCGGCCCAGTATATTGACTCTATCGACGGTTATCTTTGTCCCGGCGGCGGGGACATCGCGCCCCATTTGTACGGCGAAGACCCGGTGCGGGGGATGGGCCGCTTTGACATGGATCAGGATGTGTTCGAGATCCAGATGATCAAAAGCTGTGTGGCGGCCAAAAAACCGGTGTTCGGCATCTGCCGCGGTATGCAGCTTGCCAATGTGGCCTTTGGCGGCAACATGATTCAGGATATCCCCTCCCAGACCCAGAGCCCCCAGGCCCATTTCGGCAGCATGGAGGCGCGGGACGAGCCGTTTCACTGGGTGGATTTAAAAGAAGGCAGCGTCATCCGGGAATTGATGGGGACCCAGAAGATCATGACCAACTCCTACCATCATCAGGCGGTCAAGGACATTGCCCGGGGCTTTACGGTCACCGGCACCGCTGCCGACGGCATTGTAGAGGCCATGGAGTGTATGGACAGAAAAATTCTCTGCGTCCAGTTTCACCCGGAAAATATGGCCCAGCGCTTCGGCGATTATGTGAGTCTGTTCCGCTGGCTGGTGGAAAGCTGCAAATAGAACGAAAAAAAGCGCGTCGGGCAAAAAGGACGAACCGACTGTTCGCCCTTTTTTGTTTTTGGGGCGGACGATCAAAAAGGAAAGGGAGAAGATCAGATGAGAGCGATTATTACGGTAGTGGGACAGGATACGGTGGGCATTTTGGCCTCGGTCAGCCAGATCTGCGCCGCGCACAACGCCAATATTATCGAGGTGACCCAGTCGGTATTGCAGGAGATGTTCGTCATGGTGATGCTGGTCAACATCGACCATCTGTCCGGCAGCATCAACGGACTGGCCCAGTCGATGAACGAGATGGGCGAAGAGAAAAATTTAAAAATCCATGTGATGCACGAGGACATTTTTCACTCGATGCACCGCATTTAAGGGGGGTGTAGGTCCATGATCAATATGAAGGATATTATGGAGACGGTTCAGATGATCGAAGAGGAACATCTAGACATCCGCACCATCACCATGGGAATTTCCCTTTTGTCCTGCTGCGATTCGGATATCGACCGCTCCTGCCAGAAGGTATACGATAAAATCACCTCTTACGCCAAAAATCTGGTGCAGGTGGGCGAGCAGATCGAGGCAGAGTACGGCATCCCGATCATCAATAAGCGCATTGCGGTCACCCCCATCGCCATGCTGGCGGCGGCTTCCGGCGGCGACCCGGTACAATACGCCCAGACGCTGGACCGGGCGGCTAGAACGGTGGGGGTCAACTTTATCGGCGGCTATTCGGCGCTGGTCCACAAGGGCTTTGCCGCCGGGGATCGGGAGTTGATCGAGTCCATCCCGCGGGCGCTGGCCCAAACCGAATTTGTCTGCTCGTCGGTGAACATCGGCTCGACCAAAACCGGCATTAACATGGACGCGGTGGGCATGATGGGCAAGGTGGTCTGCGAAGCGGCCCGGCTGACCGCCGACCGGGACTGTATCGGTGCGGCCAAGCTGGTGGTGTTCTGCAACGCGCCGGAGGACAATCCCTTTATGGCCGGTGCGTTCCACGGGCCCGGCGAGCCGGAATGCGTGATCAACGTGGGGGTATCCGGTCCCGGCGTTGTTCGGGCGGCGGTGGCCAAATGCCCCGACGGGGATTTGACCGACATTGCGGATATCATTAAGAAAACCGCCTTTAAAATCACCCGGATGGGCCAGCTGGTGGGGACCGAGGCGTCCCGGCGGCTGGGGGTTCCCTTCGGCATTGTGGATCTGTCTTTGGCGCCGACCCCGGCGGTGGGCGATTCGGTGGCCCACATTCTGGAGGAGATGGGTCTGGCCCAGTGCGGCTGCTACGGCACCACCGCCGCGCTGGCGCTTTTAAACGACGCGGTGAAAAAAGGCGGGGTGATGGCGTCCTCTCACGTGGGGGGCTTGTCCGGCGCCTTTATCCCCGTTTCGGAGGATGCGGGCATGATCGACGCCGCCCGCAGCGGATGCCTGCGGCTGGAAAAGCTGGAGGCCATGACTGCCGTCTGCTCGGTGGGGCTTGATATGATCGTCTGCCCCGGCGACACCCCGGCGGCGGTGATTTCCGCCATGATCGCCGACGAGGCGGCCATCGGCATGGTCAACACGAAAACCACGGCGGTGCGGGTGATTCCGGCCATCGGCAAAAAGGAAGGGGAGGAGTTGGAATTCGGCGGCCTTTTGGGCAGCGGTCCGGTGATGCCTGTAAACCAGGTGAGCCCCGCCAAATTTATCAGCCGGGGCGGACGGATTCCGGCGCCGATGCAAAGCTTAAAAAATTAGCGGGGGCCCGGCTTTTTGCCGATACTCGTAGAAAAAGGACCCGGTGGCCGCCGGGTCCTTTTTCCATAGAGAAACCTTTCTTGCGAAGGCTATTTTCCCCCCAGCGTTTCGCCAAGCACACGTTCATAGCCAAAGCTTTCCAGCGAAAAAGCGAACAGCACTTGGTCAAATTCCTCCGGCTGGATTAAGGCCAGCTGGGAGGCGGTGGCGGACCGCAGATCCACCACCCGGATCTGCCGGTAATGGATGGCCATCAGCGGGAAAAGCGCGTTGCAGCTGCCGTCGGTAAAAACCAGCAGGCGGCTGTCAAAAGGGGTATTGTCCGCCGCCAGATCGGCGACGCCGTTGTTTTCACCCAGATAAACCTGCAAGGGGTCCGTGCCGTTTAAAAGGGCGGGATCGTACAGAGCCTTCGAAGCGGCGCTTTCCAGCGGATTTTCGATCAGACGGATGTCCCGGTCGTGTCTTTGGTAGTAAAACAGCGAGAGGATGTCCGGCTGGACCTGAACGTAGGGAACCAGCGGCGACAGGTTGCCGCGGTAGCCGTGCAGCGGGTGGGCGATGGAAAAATCGTCGATGGAGCGGACGGAATAGCCCAGCTTTTCCCCTGCGCTGGCATACAGATAATAGCAGCCCAAGGCGGTGAGCCGAGAATCGGTGCGGTAAAAAAGATATTCCGACCGGTGAGAAAACAGACCGTTGTATCCGTCGATGGTGTGAAAACAGGTGGCAAGGGCGCTGTAGCAGCGCTGGATGTACTGCTTTTGGTTGAACAGGGAATCCAACGCCAGAGCGGGAATTTTCTCCTGCTCGATGGCCGCCGAGGTGGGGGATAAAAGAAAATAGCAGGGAACCGGCAAGGCGGCGGCGTAATCCTGCAAAGCGGCCAGATTTTCGGCGGTGATCCCTTCGTCGGCTTCCGGCAGATTCTGCAAGATGCCGTCCGCACTGTAAAAGCAGCCGTTTTGCTGGTTGCGGCCCAGGGTGGTTTGCAAAGAAGCGGTCATGGATGAAAGAAAGTTTCGTCCGGGAAAGGACTCTTTTACCGCAGTGTTCACCGCCTCACCGGTAGCGCCATCCCAAAAATCGGACAGGGAAGGGAGCGGAAGATCTCCCAAGCCGCCGCTCCAAAGGAACAAAACGCCGGGAACAAAAAAGAGAAGCAGCAAAAAAAAGGACAATCGCTTTTGAACTCGCACAGGGTTTCCTCCTTTTTATGGGTGCAGGATGAATCCGGTGGACAAAACCAGCAGCGCGCCGTAACAAAGCGCGCCAACGGCGCAGGAGGCTGCCGGGGATTTTTTTTGCAGCGCGCTTTTGAGAGAGTGGGGAAGGCTCGTGCTGAAAAGTACCGCCAAAACAAGGTAAGGCGCGTATTGGCTGGCAAGATACATCGAAGACGGGGTGGCCAGCGAAAGACCCCCCAGCCCCATCATCCCCCGAAGGAAGAACAGGCTTTCCCCAAGGCTTTGCCCGTTAAAGATGACAAAGGAAAAAAGCACCAGCGAAAAGGTGTAAATCCGCGAAAAAAAGGTGGGCAGCTTAATGAGGATTTTCCCCCAGACAGACCGCTCCAGCAAAATCAGCAGGAAAAAGTAAAGGCCCCACAAAAGGTAGTTGATTCGCAGGCCGAACCAAAGGCCCCACAAAAGCGTCACCACCCCGATGTTCAAAGCGGTGGAGGCAAAGCCGCCCGAATCCTCCCCCAGCGGGTGGTAGATGTAGGTTTTTAAGTAGGAGGTGACCGAGATGTTAAACCGGCCCACAAAGTCGGTGACCGAACGGGACTGGTACGGATAATAAAAGTTTCTGGGCAATTCCACGCCGAACATTCCGCCTAAGCCCCGGGCCATGTCGCAGTATCCGGACAGGGTAAAATACAGGTTCATGGCGGCACACAGCGGCATCAGCCACAGGGAAAAGACCGAGTGGTCCACCGGGGAAAAGCCGGCAAGGGACTGGTACATCCGCTGCATGGGCGCGCCTAAAAGCGCCTGTTTGGACACCCCCTGGATAAACAGGCAGATGGGCCCGGACATCCCGGCCAGATCCGCTTTTTTTTCGCCCAGCTGTTCGCGCAGGGTCCGGTAGCGCACCAGCGGCCCGGCGGGCAGCTTGACAAACAGGAGGTGCGCCAGCAGGAATTTACCCCAGTTGTGCTCGTACAGCGCCTCGCCGTTGTAAATATCCACCCCGTACCCCGCCCCCAGCAGGGTACAGACCGAAAAACCCAGTGGTACCAAAACGCCGTGCAGCTGGCAAAAGCAGAAAACGCCCAAAAATAAGCACAGGTTTTTGCCCACGATCAGCAGCATAACAGCCTTTCTGCGGCGATTTTGCTCTTCAAAGCGCTCCATCAAAAGGCCCAGAGCAAAGTCGGCGGTGATGGAAAGGGACAAAAGAAGAAGGGCGGGCAGATCGGCGAGCAGAAAAAAGAAAAGGGAAATCCCCAAAAGCGCCCCATACCGGATCCGCCGGGGGAACAGGTAGTAGACGGCCAGCGAAGCGGGCAAAAACAGATAAAGAAAGCTAAGCGACGTCAGCTGCATGGGAATTCCCTCCTTTTTTATTTTAGTAAGGCCTTTTAGCGGCGGATGAGAATTTCACAGCCGCCGTCTTCCCAAAAGGCTTCGATTTCGTACAAAAGCGGGCCGTCCTTGTAGATTTCGTCGTAAAGCGCGGGCAGTTCGTCGGTTTTTCCCGTATACCGAATCCACCCGTCGTCCGGCAGGGGAACCTGCCGGTAAACGGCGCTCTCCCAGTCCAGGGAAGGGTCCATGTCCCCTTCCTTTAGCCCGATGACGTATTCTATGGAGTTTTCACCCCAGCCAAAGCCCAGCCCTCTTAAATTTTCCCGGCCGAACCGCCGGGCCATTTGGTCCCAAAAGGCGCCGATGGTATCGTACTGCGCCTCGTTTTGGGTGGAAAAGCTTTTGCCATAGCCTGTAAAAAGCATCGCTGATTTTCCTTTCATAACGTACGCCGCCGCGTCAGTCCTCCTGTTTGGGACTGTCCGTCAGCCGCTTTAGCAACTCGAAAAACCCTTCCCGGTCCATCAGGGCGTTGAGCGCTTCCAGCAGCGCGGCGGTGGAAAGATACCGGGGAAGCTTCAACTCTCGCAGAAGGTCCAGCCGCTTTTTGCGGCTGTCCGGCCCGCCGGAAAGACCGGCCTCGTATAAATCCATCCGGGTGACCGGATCCTTTTTGGGCCCTTCGGCAAACAGCACGCCGCTTTTTTCTAAGGCGGCGGCCAGCACCTGCAGGCTCACCCCCTCCACCCCCAGCGTTCCTTCCTTGGAAGGCCGGTCCTTTCTGGGCTCCTTGCCCAGAATTTCGGGGATGTAAGCGTGGAAAATTTTTCCTTCTGGAACGGCGGACTTGATATAATTGCGGATTCGAAAGCCGGCGGTATCCGAATCGGTGAGGATTAAAAGGCCGTCCTGCCGGGCCAGCCGGCGCAAAAGGGCCAGCTGCTCCCGGTCTTTAAAAATCCGAAAGCCGCCGGTGACCAGAATCGGCGCGTCTACTAAAGGCGCCAGCCGGATTTTATCGTATTTTCCCTCGACCACAATGGCCTGGCGAAGATGAATCATACGGCTTCCCCCTGTCGGTGAAGAGTCAAAAACAGACGGGCCGCCGTCTGCTGTAAGACGATCTGGGGGTCGGCGCGGCTGCTTTTTAGCTGGTAGTCGGTTTCGGCCAGCAGGGAAATACAGTGGGACAGCTGCTTTCGGGTGAACCGGTCCACCTCCCGCATGGCGTTTTTGACCCGGAATTCCCGGCCCTTATAGGAAAACGCGGCGGTGACGTCGGCGGCGGACAGGCCCTGTTCCCGGGCGGTTTTACAGCGGTACAGGTCGATAAAAGAGGTGTTGAGCGCCCCTAAAATCGCCACCGGCTCGCTGCCCATGTCGAATAGTTCCTGTAAATTTTCCATAGCGCCGGAAAGGTTTTTGCCCAGAATCCGCCGGGACAGGTCGAACACGTTGGCGTCCAGCTGGCGGATGCAAAGCTTTTGGACCGCTTCGGCGGAGATTTCCCCTTCGCCCTGGTAGGCGCAAAGCTTCTGGACTTCCTGGGTCAGCGCCAGCATGTCGTCGCCGCAGCGGTCCAGAAGCGCCTCGCCCGCCGCCGGGGAGAGGGCACAGCCGTTTTTCTGGCACAAAGCGCCTAAAAACCGGATGGTTTCCCGCCGGGAGCGCCCGTCCAAAACAGCGACAGCCCCGGCGTGCTCCACCTGTTTGATCACCGCCTTCCACCGGGCGGACTTTTTGGCGTCGACCAAAACGTTTGGCTGGCAGAGAATCAGCACCGCATCTTGGGGGAAGGCGGAAAGCCGCTCTTTCAGCTTGGACCATTCGGCGGCGGAAAGCTTGTCCGCCTCCAGATCGGTCAGCTGTACGCACCGGGTCCCGCCGGAAAGGGAAACACTCTCCAAGGCGTTTGAGATCTCGTCGATGCCGGTGCGGGAGGCTTCGAACCGAGTAAAATTCCAATCGGTATCGGCAGAAGAAAGGATCTTTTCCCGCAGTTTTTTGGCGTACAGCCGCACCAGATACCCCTGCTGGCCGTACAAAAGGTAAACCGGCAGACAGGGCTCCTCTTTTAGATGGCGCAAAAGCGCCTGCTCGTTTTCAAAGCGCATGGCCGGCCTCCTCTCTTTCGCAAAAATCGATTAATCCAGCGGGATCCGGCAGCGGACCCCGCGTCCATAGGTCAGCAAATAGGCGTTGGGATTTTGGTTTTCCTTTCCCCAAAAGTGCCGGGCGCACAAAAGCGCGGACGCTTTGACCGGTGGCGGGGTGTCCCAGGCGGTGACCACCAGGTCCCAGCGGGAATTTTCTTCATCCAGTATAGCACAATCCGCAGGCAAAATTAACAGGTTTTTTTGCTTTTTCGCGCCGACGCGGATGCGGACCACCCCGTCCGGCGAAAGGCGGATCCTGCCGTTTTGCCAGAAGGAAACCGAAGCGGAAAAATCGTACCGGTCGATTCCCGCGAGGCTTTCCGCCGCCTGGGTGGAAAGATTGTCTGAAGGGGAGAGAAAAACGGCTTTGACCGAAAAGCTTTCGGTCAACTGAGAAAAAGAGACCCGGGGCCGGCCGCCGGACGGCAGAAGAATCAACGCGTCGATAACCGAAACGCCCTCCTTTTTTAATTCCAGTACGACCTGTTCGATCTGGGATTCGCTGGAAAGGTGGCCGAGGACTATGGCGTGTCCGCCATAAGAAATGGTCTGGACCAGCCTTTTGTCAAAAGCGGCGGTGTATAAGACGGCCTGCCGGTTTTCCGCCAGCGCCTGGGTGCTGACAGAAAGGCCGCAGGCCATCGCGGCCAGGCACAAAATCGCGGCAAACCGCCGCCGGTCCTTTTTGAGCGCGCCATAGGTTATCGCCGCCGCGAGAATGACCGCGCAGATCACCGGCGCCACGCCGCTGTAATAGACAGGCTCCGGCCCGATTTGGGCCAGCAGGCCGGCCAGACGCAAAAAAGCGCCGATTACAAGGCGCGCGCAGAAAGCGAGAACCGGTCCCAAAAGGGGGACGAAGGAAAAAAGCGCCAGTCCGCCGCAAAAAGCCAGCACCGGGACGAACAGGGGGGAAAGCAGAAGATTGGCGGGAATCGCCATGGGGACCAGCCGTCCGTCGTATATCATGGTCAGCGGCAGGGTACATACATAGCCGCAAAAGGCGACGCAAAAGGCCTTGACAAAGGATGGGGGAATCCGCTTCCCGCCAAAAGACGACAGCTTTTCCCCCAAAGGCCCCGCCAGAATCCGAACCCCGACGGTGGCGCAGACGGAAAACTGAAAGCCGGTGTTCATGGCCAGAAAGGGGTTGTGGAAAAGCATCAGAAAAACGGCGGCCCCCAGGCTGGTGGGAGGATCGGCCCGACGGGAGATCAGCTGCGCCAGATAGGACAAAAGCAGCATGATCCCGGCCCGGGACACGCTGGGGCCCAGACCGGTTAAAAGCATATAAAACAGAACAAAGCCCATCGAAAGCAGAAGCCGTCGGGATTTTCTTTTTACAAAGCGGCCGGCCAAAAGGGAAAACATGCCGCAGATAAGCGTCAGGTGCATCCCGCTGACCGCCAGAAGATGCCCCACGCCCAGCCGCTCGAACAGCCGGTACTGCTCCTGGGGAAGATAGGACCGGTTCCCCAAAATTACCGCGCAGACAAGGCCGCTGTATTGGGCGGGCAGCACGGCGCGGACTTTTTTGCAGAGAAATTCGTTTAACCGCCCCGGCCAGGTCCGGATGGGGTAGACCTCGGGCGTTTCAAAATCGCCGGAAACCAGCTGCCCTTGCAGATAAACGCCCCGGGACCGGTAGTAGCTTTCGCTGTCGAACCGGTCGGTGGAACTAACGGCGGACAGCTGCACCGAGCCGGAAAATCGCTGGAACCGGTCGGGGGCCATGTCGGTGCCGCACCAGACCTGCACTTTTAGGCGCCGCCCGTCCTGGGTTTTGCCGTTTAGCAAAAAGGAGGAGGGTCCGGCTTCGGCAACGTCGCCGGTGAGAAGGACGGTCCGGCCGGCTAAGGACAGAGCCGGATCCGCCATCAGCTTTCCGAAAAGAAAGCAGTAGCAAAGCATTAGGATGGCGGCCAGAAAAAAGCCGGCGAAGGGACGGGTCCGGCCAAAGGCCAGGCAAACAAGTCCGCTGATCCCCAACAAAAGGCAGATGGGAAAAAGCCATCCGCCTGCCGGATAAAGGCAGCAGAACAAGACGGCGCAGAGGAAAAAGATTAGTCCTGCCCAGCAAAGAGGCCGCCGGACCGCCGGCGTTTTGGGTTTAGAGGAACAGCCGTTCCCGACGCGGCCTATACGCATGTTTAGCCCTCCCGCCTATTCTTCTCTGGCCCAGTTTAGGCAACGGCCTACCGCCTTGTGCCAGCCGCGCAGCTGCCGCAGCCGCTCCTGCTCTTGCATCTGCGGCTCGTACCGGTCCTGGAGCCTCCAGGTGCTTTGAATCTGGTCGAGACTATCCCAAACGCCCACCGCAAGACCCGCCAAAAACGCCGCGCCCAGTGCCGTCGTCTCGGCGATGCGGGGCCTTAGTACCGGCCGGCGGATCATATCCGACTGAAACTGCATTAAAAACCGGTTGGCCGAGGCGCCGCCGTCTACCCGGAGATTTTCCAGGGTGATGCCGGTGTCCTCCTCCATGGCGTGCAGCACGTCGCAGGTCTGAAAGGCGATGGATTCCAGCGCCGCCCGGATGATGTGCTCCCGGCTTGTCCCTCGGGTGACGCCTAAAATCGCCCCGCGGGCGTACATATCCCAATAAGGCGCTCCAAGCCCGGTAAAGGCGGGCACCACATATACGCCGCCGCTGTCCGGCACCTTTTGGGCGAAATACTCGGTATCCGCCGCCTCGGTGACAAACCGCAGCTGATCCCGCACCCACTGGATGACCGCGCCGCCCACAAAGACGCTTCCCTCCAGCGCGTACCGGACCCGGCCGTCCAGTCCCACGGCGATGGTGGTCAGAAGGCCGTTTTTGCTTTGGACCATCCGCTCACCGGTGTTCATCAGCAAAAAGCAGCCGGTCCCGTAGGTGTTTTTGGCCTCGCCCTCCAAAAAGCAGGCCTGCCCGAACAACGCCGCCTGCTGGTCCCCGGCGATGCCCGCAATGGGAACCTGCACCCCCTGGATATTGACAAAGCCGTAAATTTCGCTGGAGTTTCTTACCTGCGGCAGCATCTGCATGGGGATATTCAGTTCCCGGCAGATGCGCTCATCCCAGCAAAGCTTTTGAATGTCGTACAGCATGGTCCGCGAGGCGTTGGTGTAATCGGTGACATGGACCTTTCCGCCGGTGAGTTTCCACACAAGCCAGCTGTCTACCGTGCCGAACAGCACCTGGCCTTGCCGGGCCTTTTCCCGCAGATCGGGGTCCTGGTCCAAAATCCACTTGATTTTGGTGGCGGAAAAATACGCGTCGGGCAAAAGACCGGTCTTTTCCCGAATGTAGGCGCTCAGCTTTTTGTCGGACAGAATCTGCTCGCACAATCCGGCGGTGCGCCGGCACTGCCAGACGATGGCGTTGTATACCGGCCGCCCGGTGCTTTTGTCCCAAAGGATGGTGGTCTCCCGCTGATTGGTGATCCCGATGGCCGCGATTTCCTCCGGCGAAACACCGGTTTGGGCCAGGGTTTCCATCAGCACCCCGTACTGGGAGGAGTAGATTTCCATGGGGTCGTGCTCCACCCAGCCGGGCTGGGGATAGTACTGGGTGTACTCCTTTTGGGCCATGCCGACGATGTTCTGCTCCCGGTCGAACAGGATGCAGCGGGAACTGGTGGTCCCCTGGTCCAGCGCTACGATATAGGGCTTCATGCTTTTTGCACCTCGTTTTTGTCCGGATTTTCCGTGCCGGCCCTTGGAATTTGACCGGCGGTTACCCTCAGTATAACAGGCAAAAAGCGCCGGGTCCAGTCCCAACGCCTAAAAAGGCGGCGTCCAACCCCGAAAGGATTCAACGCCGCCGGTTTCCACTTTATCCGAGCCATCGGTGGTAATAGGCCGCCGCTCCCAGCGCCGCGCCTATGAAAATAGCCAGGAGGATAACGACGATCCCCCATTTATGCTCTTTCAAATACGCCCACAAAATTTTCAAATCCCGCATTTTTTGTTCTCCTCCTTTTATTGGGATGGATAGGCTATTCGACCGGGAGAAATTCCAGATGGACCGAATCCAGTCCCACATCCTCTTCTCCGGCGGGTTTGACCGAGAGGACGTTCAAGCCATATAGAGCGTCGGCGGTGGCGGGATTGGGAACGCCCTTTTCATACTCCGCCTTGTAGATCTCCGCCTGGGCCGATTCCACCGTAAACACATAGGTTTTCCCCACCGTGAGGGCGCTTGTCTGATCCCTGGTGTACAGGATGAACGGTGTGGACTGGAAGGTGGTCACCACCGCCATCATCGGGGTTTTGTCGTCCAGCACATAGTTGGGGATTAGGCTGCGGACGGTGGCGGTAAAGGTGCCGGTCACCGTGACCTTGACGGTTTCGGCATCGGACGCTTCCAGCTTGGCAAGGGCTTCGTCCAGCTGGGTTTGCAAGGTGTCCCGCTGGGCGACGGCCTCGTCCAGCTTCTGCTGAAGCTCCTGAACAGACGGCCCCTGCAGCGCGCCGGAACATCCGGGCAGCAAAAGGCAAAGGCAAAGCAAAAGAAAAGCGATTGTTTTTTTCATAAAATCTTCCTTTCTGTTTATAAAACCGAAGATCGGAACAGCCAATTGATAAAACCTACCGAGCCGCCCTCCCGTTACACCGCGGCTGAAAGATCTGGAGTTTTTGGCAAAGCCTTTGTCCGGACCAGGGGCGCGAGCAGGGACTCCGCGAATTTTCCATTGACATTTTTGGCCGGTTGTGTTTATAATAAAAATCGTGAGAATGCGCTGAAAAGACCAGTGCTCGCAGGCTTTGCAAAAAGAGAGAGGGGCCGTCGGCTGCAAGCCCTTCCAAAGCGCGGGCATACGCCATCTTGGAGCAGCGGCGCGAGTGTGAAGCGCCGACGGCTGGCCCCGTTACAGGCTATTTAAGTGACGCTGCCCGAAAAAAGGCGGCGTAATACGGGTGGTACCGCGGAGCCAATCGCTTCGTCCCAGATTTCTGGGGCGGGGCGTTTTTCTTTTTTTGCCGCCCGCAAAAAACCAAGGAAAGTAGGATGAACGAAATGAAGTGGACAGGTTTAAACGAACTGCGCGAGCAGTTCCTCTCTTTTTTTGAGAGCAAGGGCCATACCCGTCTGCCCAGCTATCCGCTGGTGCCCATCGACGACAAGAGCCTTTTGCTCATTAACTCCGGCATGGCCCCGATGAAAAAATTCTTCTTAGGGCAGGAGACCCCGCCCAATCGCCGGGTGACCACCTGCCAGAAGTGCATCCGCACCCCGGATATCGACAACATCGGCCATACCGCCCGCCACGGCACCTATTTTGAGATGCTGGGCAACTTCTCCTTCGGCAACTATTTTAAGCGGGAGGCCACCGCCTGGGCCTGGGAATTCTTGACCGGCGTGCTGGAAATTCCGGTGGACCGGCTATGGGTTTCCATCTATCAGGACGACGACGAGGCGTTTGACATCTGGACCAAAGAGGTAGGCGTCGCGCCAGAACGGATGGTCCGCCTGGGCAAGGAGGACAATTTCTGGGAGCACGGGTCCGGCCCCTGCGGCCCCTGCTCGGAGATTTATTTTGACCGGGGTCCGGAATTCGGCTGCGGCAAGCCCACCTGCGGTGTAGGCTGCGACTGCGACCGCTATATGGAGGTTTGGAACCTGGTCTTCTCCCAGTACGACAGCGACGGTGAGGGCCATTACGCGCCGTTGAACCCGCCCAACATCGACACCGGCATGGGCTTGGAGCGCCTGGCATGCGTGATGCAGAATGTGGGCAACCTATTTGAGGTGGACACCATCCAGAATATTATGAAGCACATCAGCCGCATCGCCGGTGCCCATTACGGCGAGGACGAAAAGGCGGATATCTCTTTGCGGGTGATCACCGACCACATCCGCAGCACCACCTTTATGGTGGGCGACGGGGTGGTCCCCTCCAATGAAGGACGCGGCTATGTGCTGCGCCGCCTGCTGCGCCGGGCGGCCCGCCACGGGCGGCTTTTGGGCATTACCCATCCGTTTTTGTATCAGGTCTGCGAGACGGTAATCGCCGAGAACGCCTTTGCCTATCCGGAACTGGCGGAGAAGAAGGACTATATTATTAAGGTGCTCAAGGTGGAGGAGGAGCGCTTCTCCAAAACCATCGACCAGGGCATGGAGATTTTGACCGGCATTATGGACAAGATCAGCGCCGACCAGATCAACGCGGTATTTTCCGGCGAGGACGCATTTCGCTTGTACGACACCTTCGGCTTCCCGGTGGATCTGACCAAGGAGATTCTGGCCGAGCGGAACCTGCGGCTGGACGAGGAGGCGTTTTTCCGGCTGATGGGCGAGCAGAAAAAGCGCGCCCGCGACGCCCGAAAGGATGTTAGCGGCTGGGATACCGACGACGCGCCGGAGATCGGAGGAAAGGCGGATTTTGTCGGCTACGAAAAAATCCGGCATACCGGGAAGATTCTAGCTTTGTTCGACGAGGACGGCAAACCGGCAGAATCGCTGACCGAGGGGATGAAGGCCACTGTTGTGCTGGATTCGACCCCTTTCTACGCCGAAAGCGGCGGACAGGTGGGGGATAGCGGCGTGATGATCCAGGGCAAATCCATCTTCCGGGTGAAAGACTGCAAAAAGTCCCCCACCGGCCAGTTTTTGCATCTGGGCGTTCTGAAAAGCGGACTGATGAGTGTTGGGGACGCGGTGGAGGCGGCGGTGGACGAAGAGCGCCGCACCGCCATCATGCGCAACCACACTGCCTGCCATCTTTTGCAGGCGGCGCTGCGCCAGGTACTGGGCACCCATGTCCAGCAGGCGGGCTCGATGGTAGACGAGCACCGGTGCCGGTTTGACTTTACCCATTTTTCCGCCATGACCCCGGAGGAACTGGCCCAAACCGAGGAAAAGGTCAATCAGCTGATTTTGGGCGCATATGATGTATCGGTTACCGAAATGCCCATTGCAGACGCCAAAAAGTTAGGCGCCATGGCTCTGTTCGGGGAAAAATACGGCGAAACCGTCCGGGTGTGCAACATATCCGGCAAATCGGTGGAACTGTGCGGCGGCACCCATATTTCCAACACCGCCCGCATCGGCCTTTTCAAAATCGTATCCGAATCCTCGGTTGCCGCCGGTGTGCGCCGGATTGAGGCGGCCACCGGAACCGGCGTGCTGGAATTGATCCGCCAGGACGAAAGCCTTTTGGCCCGCACCTGCGAAAGCTTAAAGGCGGGCAGTCCTTCGGAACTTCCCCAGAAAGCGGAATCCATGGCGGCCCAGTTAAAGGAAAAGGAAAAGGAAATCGAGGCCTTGCAGCATAAAATCGCCGACATGCGCATTGAGGGGCTTTTTGAAAACGCTTTGGAAGTCAAGGGCTGCAAGGTGATTTTCGCCGGGTTTACCGGCACCGCGCCGGAGGCGGTCAAGGCCATGTGCGACCAGGTTCGGGCCAACGCGCCTAAGATGGTGGCCGTATTTGCCAGTGTGCTGAACGAAAAGGCGACGATATTCGCGGTATGCGGCGACGAGGCGGTGAAAAAGGGCGCCCACGCGGGTAACCTGATCCGCCAGCTGACCGCCCAGTTAGGCGGCAAGGGCGGCGGCCGTCCCGAGCAGGCCCAGGGCGGCGTTGCCGATCTGTTCCGGTTAGACGAGGTGCTGGCAGGCGTTCCGGCCATGTTAGCGGAAATGATCAAAGAGTAAGGAGGCGGCTTAGATGGATTGCTTGTTTTGCAAAATCGCCGCTGGGGAGATCCCCAGCAAAACGGTGTATGAGGATGCGGAAATTTTGGCCTTTTACGATATCGAGCCCCAGGCGCCGGTTCATGTACTGGTGATCCCCAAAGAGCATATCCCATCTGTGGACGGGATCACCGCCGAAAACAGCGAGGTAGTGGCCCATATTTTCGAGACAATCCCCAAAATCGCCGCCAAGCTTGGCCTTTCCGGCGGATATCGGGTCATCTCCAACTGCGGTGCGGACGCGGGCCAGACGGTGCCCCACCTGCATTTTCATATTCTCGGCGGCAAACCCCTGAGCCTGCATATGGCCTAGGAAAAGCCCCACATCCCCAACCCCTTTGCTTTTTCGCGTGTATATGCCGGATTTTTTTGAAAGGAGTTTTTCTTATGAACGATGTAAAGACCTATGAATTGCAGGTAGCGGGCCTGACACGCCATCTGCCGTTGTGCCCCATCGACGACCAGACCGCTATCGCCGCCTTTATTATGTTTTCCGATGTGGAACTGACCGTTGCCTGCGCCACTGAACTTTTAAAGAAGGCGCCGGAATGCGACGTTATCCTCACCGCCGAATCCAAGGGCATTCCGCTGGCTTATGAAATGTCCCGCCAGAGCGGAATCAAGTATATCTTGGCCCGCAAAAGCGTAAAACTTTATATGCATAATCCCGTGGGGGTGGATGTGAAATCCATTACCACCACCCGGATGCAGACTTTGTATCTGGATCAGCACGATCTGGAGTACCTTTCCGGCCGGCGGGTGCTGGTGGTAGACGACGTGATCAGCAGCGGCGAGTCTCTGCACGCGCTGGAGGAGTTGGTCCGCAAGGCCGGCGGCTCCATTGTGGGCCGTGCGGCGGTGCTGGCCGAAGGGGACGCGGCCAAGCGGGACGACATCCTGTTTTTGGAGCCGCTGCCGGTTTTCACAAAGGAATAGTTTTTCGACGGCATCAAAAAACGCGGGACGAAAGTCCCGCGTTTTTTATCGTTTTGGATTTGGGCCTATTTTCTGCGGCATTTTACTACGGCGGCCGCCCCGGTCAGGGAGACAAGCCCCAGCGCCAACGCGATGCCGGTCAAATCCGCGCCGCCGGTGACAGGGTTCTCTTTGTCAGAGCCGGCATTGGAACCGGAACTGGAACCGGGTACCGAGCCGCCCACAACGGTGCCGTTGGGGATCTTCACGTTGGAAACCGCGTAGCTGCCCAGCTGCTTGGTCTGGATGGACAAAGTTCCGTTTTCCTCGTCCAGCTGATAGCCCAAAGAGTAGAGCACGCCGTCCAGATAGCGGTAGAGGTAAATGTCGTCGTGCTCCTCCAGCATTTCGGATACGTCCAGGGTCAGGCGGCCGGAAAAGTCAAAGGCCGGTTTGCCGCCGAAGGTCAAAAAGCGAAAGTCCGCGTCCGGATATTTGTCCGAAATGGCCTTGATGTTGGCGGCGGAGGTGTGGAAGTTGACCGCGGCCTGGTCTAGCAGGCGCACGTCGTACTGCCAGCCGCTGCCCACAAAGGAGGCCTGCTTGTCGCCGGTGATTTTCTGGATGGCGGCCAGCTGCTCACGGGTGAGCACCGGCGCGGCCGGGTCGATCTCGGTGGAGGCGCCCAGCTTCCCGTCGTCCATGGCCGGGTAGCCCACCTTCCAGCGGACAGAGCACTCGGACAAAACAGACGATCCGCCCTTTTTATGCAGCGACACGGTGTATTGAACCGATTGGGAAGATACGCCGAAGTAGCCGCCGGGGGTTACGGACAGATATTGCTGCCGCCCCGATTCCAGCCGTCCCGCCTCGGCCATGACAGAGCCGCCGGATTTGGCGGTGACCTTGATGTCGTAGCTTTCCATGTCCTCTACGGTCATGGGACGGGCCTCTTCGCCGTTTTCCTTCAGCATAATGGGGAAGCGGTATTCCTCGCCGGGATGCAGCAGAGCGCTGCCGTCCAGTTCCAGACCGTCGGCCCCAGCCACCGACAGGGTGACGGCCGCTTCGCCGCCTTCGGCAAAAGCGGTAGCGGTCAAAGAGAGAGCGGCCAGCGCCGCCAATATACATGCAAACAGTTTTTTCATCAGGATTCCTCCGTTTTTGATTTGACCTTTTTGGTCCGCGTTCAGCCTAACACGAAAAAACCCTTTGCATCAATGCAAAGAAATTGCCAGTTCGGCGCGATTTTGCCAATTTTCATAAACTCTGCCAGCGAAAATGGGCAAGATCTGCCTTGCCGCCGGGCAAAATGGCAACGCCTTCCTGCGCCAGCAGAATTTGCTGTTCGGGCCAGTGGGGAGAACAGCGTCCGTCGCCGGCGGTGACCCGATGGCAGGGCAGACCCTCCGGCGCGTAGCGCATGGCGGCGCCCACCAGCCGGGCGTGCCGGGGATAGCCCAGCAGTTCTGCCAGCTGTCCATAGGTGGCCACCTGCCCATAGGGGATCTCGGCCACCAGTTCCCACACCCGCGGGAAAAAATCCTCCCGATTCATAAGACCCGCCCCTTTTTCTTTGGATTTTAGTTTCAGTGTACAAGACCAAAAGAAAAAGTCAAGCCCGCAGCGGCGAAAAAAATAGACAGATCAAGCGCAAATATGCTATACTGACAGCGGTATTTTTATCATGCAAATGGAATGGAGAAGCAGTATGGATTACAAAATTTTGGTGCTGGATATTGACGGTACCCTGACCAATTCCCAAAAGGAGATTACCCCCCGGACCCATGCGGCGCTGCAAAAGGCCCAGGAAAAGGGGGTCAAGGTGGTGCTGGCCTCCGGACGGCCCACCTACGGGATCATGCCGGTGGCCGAAAAGCTGGAATTGGGCCGTTTCGGCGGATACATCCTGTCTTTTAACGGCGGACGGATTATCAATGCCCAAACCGGCGAGGCCATCTACCAAAAGACCCTGCCGCCGGAAATGCCCGCGCTTTTGTACGATCTGTCGAAAGAGTACAAAACCAACATCATGACCTATCTGGACAAGACGGTGATCACCCCGAAAAAGGACGACAAGTATGTGGAACTGGAATCGCGCATCAATCAAATGGAAGTGCGGCAGGTGGAGGACTTTAAAAGCTTTGTCAATTTCCCGGTGACCAAATGCCTGATGGTGGAGGACGGGGAGTATCTTGCTCAGGTGGAACAGAAGGTCAAGGCGCGGCTGGGGGATACCTTAAGCGTTTTACGGTCCGAGCCGTTCTTTTTGGAGATTATGCCCAAGAATATCGACAAGGCCTATTCGCTTGGAAAGCTTTTAGAGCATCTGGGCCTTAACAAGGATCAGATGATCGCCTGCGGCGACGGTTTTAACGACCGGTCGATGATCGAATTTGCGGGATTGGGTGTGGCGATGGCCAACGCCCAGGAGCCGGTAAAGGCAGTCGCCGACTACATCACCGCCTCCAACGACGAAGACGGAGTGGCTGCGGTGGTGGAACGGTTTATTTTAGGCGAATGAGGTGCGAAGGATGAAGGAGAAAAAGCTGGTGGTTTTCGACATGGACGGCACCTTAAACCGCATTGAGTTGTTCATCATCCCCACCTATAAAGAGGTTCTGCGCCAATTTTCCGGCACCCAGGCGGATGACGACACGGTCCTGCGGCTGATAGGCTGTGTGGACGAGGAGATCTACCAGGGGCTTGTGCCCGGCGCGCCCATGGAGCGGTTCGAGGAGTTTATGGCCCTGACCGCCGAGGCGGAGTACCGCAACATCGACCGGTACCACGGGACCTTTGACGGGGTGCCGGAGATGATCCGGCGGCTTTCGGACGACGGGTATATTCTGGCGGTCTGCACCAACGGGACCAACGGCTATGTGAAAAAAATCGTACAGGCGCTGGAATTGGCCCCTTATTTTACCTATTTGCAGGGGGCCGAGCCCGGCTGCACCAAATCGGACACGCTTAAAATGGTGCTGGAAAAGATCCAGCCGGACAAAGCGGTGATGGTGGGCGACCGTCATCACGATATGCAGGCGGCCCGGGACAACGGGCTGCCCTTTGTGGGGTGCCAATACGGCTATCTGCCCCGGGAGGTGGATGAGGCCGACCTTCGGGTTTCGGCGGCGGCGGAAATTCCCCGGGCGGTCAAAGCGCTGATTGGCTGAGAGAAAGTGCTTTAAAGGGGGTGAGTGCATGGCGTTTCAGATTGTGGAACTGGACCGGTCCTGGAAGGGGAAGACCCGCCTGTTTCGCTACAAAACCGAAGGGTATCTGGACATCCAGATGACCGAGGAGCAGGGAGTCAGCCGGATTGCGTTTTGCCCCCGGCCGTTTCCAAAGCCGGTGGAAAAGGAACTGGAAGTGTCCTGGATGAAGGACTTTCTGCGCGATCCGCGGCTGTTTGGGGCGGTGACCGGCCAGGGGGAGATGGCGGGTTATCTGGAACTGAACCTGGAGCGGTGGAACAACCGGATGCGGGTGACCAATCTGTTTGTGGAGGAGCCGTTTCGCGGCCAGGGGGTTGGGTCCTCTTTAATGAAGCACGCTTTTTCGGTGTCCCGAAAGGCCGGGGCCAGAATGATGGTGCTGGAGACCCAAAGCTGCAACCTGCCGGCCATCGGGTTTTACCAGTCGATGGGATACGCCATCGGCGGCTTCGACCTGTTCCATTATTCCAACGAGGATCCCCAAAAGCACGAGGTGCGCATTGAAATGATGCGCATTTTGTAAAGAGGAGAAAAGATCGGGGCGGCATCCGCACGGGATACTACCCCGATTCGTCTAAAAAGCCCTCCGGCAAAACGGCCGGAGGGCTTTTGCTATAGAAAAAATCATCCTTCCTTGCGGCCTTCTAAAAAGTACACGCGGCAGCCAAAGGGGGAGAAGCGCAGGCCGGTAACCGACGGCGCAGAGGCGTAGTAAGAGGTCTCGTAAAAAAGCGGCAGGACGATCCCATTTTGTAAAAGCGTCTGCTCCGCCTGCCGGTAGGCGGACAGCACCCCCGCGGCGGTGGAGGCGCTTTTGGCCTGGGCGAGAAATTCGGCCATCTCGCCGCTTTGCCAGCCGGTCAGGGAACTTTCGCCGCACAGCTGGGACAAAACCGCCTCGGGACTGTCGTAAGAGGCGGTTACCGGGCAGAAAACCAGATCGTAGTCCCGGCCGGCGAGGCGCTGGGAAAAGGTTTGGGCGTCCACCGGCTCGATGTTGATAAAAACGCCCAAAGCGTCGCGCCATTGGCGCTGTAAATGGCTCAGCAGAAGAGGGATGCCGTCTCGGTCCGGACACAAAAGCGTAAGGGAGGGGGCCCCCTCCAGCGCCAGTTCCTTTAAGCCGATTTGAAACAGTTCGGCAGCGGTATATCCCGGCTGGGCGGAACGCGGCGCGTCTGCCGTCTGTGACCGGTAGGATTCGCCACCCAGGGTGACTGCCGGCGGAACCGGCATCGCGGCCGGATGCTGGTTTTCTCCCAGGTGGGCAGAAAGCGCCTGCCGGTCGATACTGGCAGAAAGCGCCTGCCGGATGGACAGGTTGGCCAGCGCCGGCCGCTCCAGATTGGGAAGGACCGACCAGAGTATATTGGAAAACTGCACGGTTTGGTAGGTTTCGTCTAGCTTTTCCAAATCGGAAAAGGAAACGGCGGCCGCATCCACCGCGCCGTCTAATAGGCGGGCAAGATCATACGAATCTTTGATATACAGCCGGAAGGCGGCAGGAATCACCGATTCCTCTGCGTAGTAGGAGTGATTTTTGCGCATATGGATGTAGTTCCCCTCCACCCAACTGTGGATAAAAAAAGGCCCGTTAAAAAGCATAAATTCATCCGATACGCCGTATTTCCCCCGGGAGGCCAAAAAGAAATCCTCATTGCAGGGAAGGGCGGCGGGGGTGGTCAGCAGCGAGAGAAAGGAAGGGTTGGGACTTTCCAGCGTAAAAATCAGCGTGTACGCGTCCTGGGCGGCAACGCCGATGCTCTGCACGCTCCCTTCTCCCGAAAGGGCGGCGGCTCCGCCGCGGATACAGGTGAAATTGGCGGCGGTGGGCGACTGGGTTTTGGGGTCCAGCAGCCGGCGGAAGGCGAACTGGAAATCGTAGGCGGTAACGGGGGTTTCGCCGTCGGACCAGAGCATCCCCTTTCGAAGGGTAAAGGTGTAGGTGCGCTCGTCGGGGGAGACGGTATAGCTTTCGGCGGCGGCCGGTACCGGCTTTTGGCCCTCGTCCATCTTCAAAAGCCCCTCCATGGTGTTGAGAAGGATCAGCGCCTGATCGTCGGAGGTGGCGATCTGCGGGTCGAGGGAGGCGGGCTCGGACAAAATGTCCAGCCGGAACACCTGACCGGCGGTTTTGTCCGCGCAGCCGGACAGAATCAGCGCCGGCAAAATCGCCAGCGCCAGAAGCATACAGATTGGCTTTTTCATCCGGACCCCCCTTTTTTTGTTTTGTGTTTTCACCGGATAAAACGAACGCCGGCTCCAAAAGTCCGCAAAAAGATACCTTTATTATATCGAATTTCAATACGGAAAAAAAGACGCCGCAAAAAAAGTTCGGAATTTTCTCACATTTTTTTGCGGCCTATCCCACCAACACGGCGAAAAACCGGCCGCTTCGGCGTTTTTTAATGGACGGGCTACAGCCGGCCGGCCAGAAGGAAAAGCCCGTATAAAACCGGCTGATGGACAAGGTAGATAAAAAAGCTGTGCCGCCCCAAAAAGGCCAGCGGCCGGCAGTGGGAGCGAAACAGTCCCGGCCGGGAAGGCCCATAGGAAAGGAGGATTCGGCCCAACAGGCTGCCGCAGAAAAACAGAAAAATCCAGGGCAGCAGCGGATAGTAATCGCTGGAGGCAAAATTGTACGGCGGAAAGCCTAAAATGGCGGTGAAGAAGTTGCGGTACAAAAAAGTCGGCAGCGGGATTTGAAACGGCGCTACACCAAGCTTTTGGGAGTTTACGGGAAAGGTGATCCAGAACAGCAAAAACAAAACCAGCGCGGCGGGCAAGGGCGGGACGCGGTCCAAAAGCGGCCGGGCAAGGGGGTAAAGCAGCATGGCGCAGCCTAAAAAATGCAGCACCCCAAACCAGTCGGCCACGATGGGGACAAAGAAAAAGGTGACGGCGGTAATCGCGCAGGCGGCCCCCAGGCAGCGAAGGCCCCGGCGCAGGTTGCTGCGGGAAAAATGACACATACAGCCGGAAAGCAGGATAAACAAAGCGCCGATGCTGTCCTGCCAGTAGGAAAGCGGCGGGGAAAACAGGGGGACGGACCATCCGGCGAAGACGACGCCGTCGTACAAAAGATGGTAGACGATCATCATCAAAACGGCGGCGCCGCGCGCCTCGTCGAGAAAAGGATAGCGTCCAGGGGCTTTTACCGGAGCGTTGACGGTCAAGAAAGAGCCCTCCTTCGGTCAAAAAATCGTTTTCCGGCGACGGGAAAAAGCCGCCGGGCCCTTTCAGCATACGCTTCCCGGAAGAATTTGTAAAGCTAAAAATATTGCCGGAACAAAAAGAATAGAAGATATAAGGCGGGCTGATGGGAAAGATAGATCCAAAGGGATTTTTGCCCGGCCGCCGCGAAAAAGCGGCTGTGCCGCCGGTACAGTCCGGCCGGACCTTTTCGCTGGGCCAGCGGCACACCCAGGCAGGTCCCGGCCAAAAAAAGAAACAGCCAGGGGATCAGGGGAAAATAATCGGCGGAAAAATAGTCCGGGCCGGGAAAGCCCAGCGCGGCGGTAAAGGCGTTTCGGTACAAAAAAGCCGGCAGGGCGATCTGCCGGGAAAACAGGCCCAGATGTCCTTTTGGCACCGGCAGGCAGAGAAGAAAAAGGGCCAGCCCCCAAGCGGCTCCCCAAAGGGGCGGGATCCGGTCTAAAAGCGGCCTTAACAGGGCAAACAGCAGCAAGGCGCAGCCTAAAAGGTGCAGCACCCCGAACCGGATTTTCTGGGAGGGTACAAACAAAGCGGTGATCAGCGACAGCCCCGCCGCCAGCAACAGGCACCGGCATCCCCGGCGAAGATTGCTGCGGGAAAGGCGGCAGGCCGCGCCGGAGATGAGCACAAATCCGCCGGCAAAAAAGGTGCGGACGGCGCCGAACCAGCCGGAAAACAGAAAATCCAGCGGCCAGCCCAAAAGGACCACCCCGTCGTAGGCGGCATGGTGCAGCACCATCAGCAAAATAAAAAGCCCGCGGGCTTCGTCTAAAAACCAGATCCGGTTTTGCCGGTCCAATGGGCGGTCCCCCCTTTTTTTAACTTAATACAAGTCTGCCCGGAGAAGGAAAAGCCCATGCAGCGAAAAAAGGGGAAAGAGTCGGGATAGGCGGGAACTTCCTTAAAAGGACAAGGAACACAAGTTCTCTTTTTTGACTTTTTTCGGTTGTGGAACGGCGATTTTTTTGCTATAATACGTTTATGTATGGGATAGCGCTTTCGCCGCCGGGCAGAATAAGGGAAAAACGGTTCGGGGAGGAAAGGCTATGCCAGACGAAAAGGATCCCAAAGAGCAAGAACAGCAGCAGCGCCAAATTGAGGAAAGCGGATCGGTGACCACCGAGACCCACGGCAAGCATGTGATTCACTGCCTGACCATTATCGGCCAGATTGAGGGGCACTATATTCTGCCGGCCCAGAATAAGACCACCAAGTATGAGCATGTGATCCCCCAACTGGTGGCCATTGAACAGGACCCGGAAATCGAGGGACTGATTGTGATTTTAAACACGGTGGGCGGCGATGTGGAGGCGGGTCTTGCCATCGCGGAGCTGATTTCCACCATGAAAACGCCGGTGGTTTCGCTGGTGCTGGGCGGCGGCCATTCCATCGGGGTGCCGTTGGCGTGCAGCGCCCAGTATTCCTTTATCGCCCCGTCGGCCACCATGACCGTCCACCCGGTGCGGATGAGCGGGCTGGTGCTGGGCGTTCCCCAGACCCTTTCGTATTTTGACAAAATGCAGGAGCGGATCGTCCGCTTTGTCACCGACAATTCGGGGGTGGATCCCAAGCGCTTTCGGCAGCTGATGATGAATACCGGCGAACTGGTGATGGATATGGGCACGGTGCTGGATGGGGAGCAGGCGGTGGAGGAAGGGCTGATCGACCAGCTGGGCGGGTTGGCCCAGGCGGTGGAAAAGCTGACCGAGTTGATTGAATCGAGCCCTGAAAAAGAGAAAAAGGAGGAGCCGTCATGCTGATTCACTCGATTATCGACCCGCTGGAGATGCTGGAAAAAACAGAGGACGCCAGCGTTTGGCAGCAGGTGCCCGGCGGATTTTTGCAGGGGCTGCAGGGCCAGAACGGTCTGACGGTGACCCGCCTTATTTCCACCGATCCGGCCTTGTATCTGGACCCGAGGTACCAGCCGGGGGCGGTGTTTCGGACAAAAGCTTAAAAAGCCGGATTCCGGCCTTTACATAAAAATCGTATTTTTCAATGGATGAAAGACAATTTAGGAGGGGACAATCATGAGTTTATGGGACGCAATTTTGCAGGGGATTATCCAGGGCTTGACCGAGTTTTTGCCGGTGTCCAGTTCAGGGCATCTGTCCTTGTACCAGCATTTTACCGGCCAGTCGGGCGAGGCGGCGGGGCTTTTTTCCATCCTGCTGCACCTGGGGACCCTAATCGCGGTCTGTATCGCTTTTTGGGATACAATCTGGGGGATGATTGTGGAATTCTTCCGGATGATCGGCGACATTTTTACCGGGAAATTTACCTTTAGGACAACGGACCCCCACCGCCGGATGATCTTCATGCTGGTGGTGGCGCTGTTGCCGCTTTTGGTATTTTTCTTTTTGCGGGACTGGTACACCTCCCTTGCCAGCGACAACGACATTATTGTGGAGGGTGTCTGCTTTTTGGCCACCGCCGGGCTTTTGTATCTGGCGGACCATCTGACCCCCGGGAAAAAAGACGCTTCCAACATGCGGGCGCGAGACGCGGTTTTGGTGGGCGTTATGCAGGGAATCGCGCCGCTGCCGGGACTGTCCCGGTCCGGCTCTACCATTTCCGCCGGCATTTTCGCGGGGCTTGGCCGGGAATTCGCGGTGGCGTTCTCCTTTATTCTGGGCATCCCGGCGGTGCTGGGCGCCAATATTTTCGAGGTAAAGGACGCGCTGGAGACGGGTACCCAAATGGACCTTCTGCCCATGCTGGTGGGGATGGCCGTGGCGGCGGTTGTGGGCTTTTTGGCAATTAAGCTGGTGCGCTGGCTGGCCCGGTCGGGGAATTTTAAAGTGTTCACCTGGTATACCGCCATTTTGGGCGTTGCGACGGTGACGGTGGGGATCATAGAGAAATTCGTTCAGTAAGCCGCTGGGCGGCACGGCTTTTTTAAAAGGAGGGGCCGGGCGGGCGCGAACGCCGTCCGGCAAAAAATAAAGGGAGGTTTGGGGATTTGGCAGCGCAGAAGAATCCGGCGGCGAAAAAAAAGCCCGCCGCAAAAAAGAAAACCGGGCGGCAGACGGCGCAGGAAAAACGCCTGGCCGAGGAACAGGCCCGGTCCCGCCGGCAGCTTTGGGCGGTGATTCTGTTTGCGGCGGGGCTTTTTTTTCTGGCCGTATCGCTGATATCGGGCCAGGGCTTTTGGAACTGGCTGCACACCTTTTGCTTTGGCCTATTCGGCTGGTGCGCGTATCTGATTGCGCCGGCGCTTATTTACATTGCGGTGATGGCCGCGATGGACAAGCCCATCGGCGCGCTGGGGCACAAGGTGTGGCAGACGCTGGTGCTGGTGGCGCTTATCTGTGGCGCGGCCCAGATTTTTTCCAAAAACCCGGTTGAAGGGGAAAATTTTGTGGAAAAGGCCGCCTATTTATACGAAAGCGGCACGAAACTCAAAGGCGGCGGCCTTGCGGCGGGGCTTTTCGGCCTTCCGCTTTTGTCCTTTGGAAAGACCGCGGCGGCGGTGACCGTTCTGCTTTTGATCTTCACCTTTTTGATGCTCATTACCGGCGCGACGCTGCTGGATCTGATCCGCTCGGCCTACAAGCCGGTGAAAAAAATCGGGGAAACCTATGTGGAGCGGGTGGAAGAACGCCGCCGGCCCCAGTTTAATATCGACATTCCCCTGGACGACGCGCCGCTGCCGGATCATCCAGTACAGGTGCGAGAGCAGTCGCCCGAGGAAAAGGAAACGGTGAAAAAGGCCAAGGAAAAGCTGATCCGGGCGGCGGCCGGCCAGGAGGAAAAGCCGCCGGCGCCGCAGGAGCAGAAAAAGGAGAAGTCCAAAGAGCAGCCTTTGCTGGACGATCTGGTGGGGAAAATCACCCAAAGCGCCCGAGCCGAAGAAAAGAAGGAGGAGCCGTCCGAGACTTTGCCGGTCCAGGACGAGCCGCCGCAGGACGAACCGTCCAGCCCGGAAGAGCAGATGGCCGGGGAATTGGACGCCGCCGGAAAGCTGCAGGCCACCGAAAGTTACATATTTCCGCCGGTATACCTTTTGCAGGAGGGTGAAAAGCCGGACAGCCAGGATCTAAGCGAGGAACTGAAGGCCAACGCCCAGCTTCTGGTCGACGCGCTGGCCAGTTTCGGGGTACAGACCCGGATTATCGACATCGCCCGGGGTCCATCGGTAACCCGATACGAATTGCAGCCGTCGGCGGGGGTGAAAATCAGTAAAATCACCAATCTGGCCGACGACATCGCCTTAAATCTGGCCACCAGCGGGGTGCGGATTGAAGCGCCGATTCCCAACAAGGCGGCGGTGGGCATCGAGGTGCCCAACCGGCAGACCAGCGTGGTGCCGATCCGGGATATTGTGGATTCCGCGCCGTTTCGGGAGGCCAAAAGCCGGGTGACCATGTGCCTGGGCAAGGATATCGGTGGCAGCGTCTGCGTGGCGGACATTGCCAAAATGCCCCATATGCTGATCGCCGGCGCCACCGGGTCCGGAAAATCGGTCTGCATTAACTCGATTATTATGAGCATTTTGTATAAAGCGTCCCCGGAGGAGGTGCGCCTTTTGATGGTGGACCCGAAGGTGGTGGAACTGGGGGTTTACAACGGCATCCCCCACCTGCTGGTACCGGTGGTCACCGACCCGCGCAAGGCGGCGGGCGCGTTAAACTGGGCGGTCAGCGAAATGCTGGGCCGCTATAAGCTGTTCGCGGACAACAGCGTCCGGGATATTATCGGCTATAACCGGCTGGCCGAGGAGCAGCCGGAGCGGAATCTGGCCAAGATGCCCCAGATCGTCATTATCATCGACGAGTTGGCGGATTTGATGATCGCCGCCCAAAACGAGGTGGAAGACGCCATCTGCCGGCTGGCTCAGATGGCCCGGGCGGCGGGGATGCATCTGGTCATTGCCACGCAGCGGCCGTCGGTGGATGTGATCACCGGCGTCATCAAGGCCAACATCCCCAGCCGAATCGCTTTTGCCGTATCCTCCCAGGTGGATTCCCGGACCATTTTGGATTCGGGCGGGGCGGAAAAGCTTTTGGGCAAGGGGGACATGCTGTTCTTCCCGGTGGGCGCGGCAAAGCCGGTCCGCATTCAGGGCTGCTTTGTCAGCGATAAAGAGGTGGAAAAGGTGGTGTCCTTTATCAAAGGCTCCCAGACCGCCGATTACGACGATCAGATTTTGGAGGAGATCGAGCGGCAGGCGGAGGCAGCAGGCAAATCCGGCTCCGAAAAATCCGGCGGAGGCGGGTTCGATGCAGAGGACGAGATGCTGCCGGCGGCCATCGAGTGCGTGGTGGAGACGGGACAGGCGTCTACCTCGCTATTACAACGCAAGCTAAAGCTGGGCTACGCCCGGGCGGCGCGGATCATCGACGAAATGGAATCGCGGGGGATTGTAGGCCCCTTTGAGGGAAGCAAGCCCCGGCAGGTACTCATCAGCCGCCAGCAGTGGATCGAGATGAAAATGCAGACGGACGAAAATCCGCCGGCGGGGCAGTAGTAGCAAGGACATCTTTTCAAAAAAATCGAGGTTTCGACGGCGGATTGTCCTGGAAAAAGCGTTTGGCGGAAAGGGAAAAGAATGAGCGGATTTTTGCCCGTGTGCAAAAAGGATATGGAAAGGCTTGGCTGGGACCAGCTGGATTTTGTGCTGGTTTCGGCGGACGCTTATGTGGACCATCCCAGTTTTGGCGCGGCGATTATCGCCCGGGTCGTCGAGTCCCAGGGCTTTCGGGTGGGGGTGCTGGCCCAGCCGGACTGGCGGCGGGAGCAGAACTTTCTGGCGCTGGGCAGGCCTAGGCTGGGTTTTTTGGTATCCGGCGGAAACATCGACTCGATGGTCGCCCACTACACCGCGGCCAAACGCCTGCGCAGCGAGGACGCCTACAGTCCCGGCGGCAAGGCGGGATACCGGCCGGACCGGCCCACCATCGTATACAGCCGGGCGCTCAAAAAGCTTTGTCCGGATATCCCGGTAATTATCGGCGGGCTGGAGGCGTCGCTGCGGCGCTTTGCCCATTACGATTACTGGGATGACCGGGTACGTCCCTCGGTTTTGGCGGACGCGGGCGCGGACCTTCTGGTCTACGGCATGGGGGAAAACCAAACCATCCAGATCGTCCGGCGGCTGGCGGCGGGGGAGCCGGTACAGGCTCTGACCGACATCCGGGGAACCTGCTATCTGGCGGACGGGGCGCCGCAGATCCCGGGGGCGGTGTCTTGCGCGTCCTTTCAAAAGGTGGCGGAGGATAAAGCCGCCTACGCCCGGGCGTTTAAAATCCAGTATGAAGAGCACGACGCGGTGTACGGCAAGACGGTGATTCAAAAGCACGGCGAGCGGTTTCTGGTGCAGAATCCGCCTATGCCGCCCCTGACCCAAAAGGAGTTGGACTGGGTCTGGTCATTGCCTTTTGAGCGGTACTACCATTCTTCTTATGAGCAAAAAGGCGGCGTTCCCGCCATCGGCGAGGTGGAATTTTCCATCATGCACAACCGGGGCTGCTTTGGGGCGTGTAGCTTTTGCTCCATCGCCACCCACCAGGGCCGGCAGGTGACCTGCCGCAGCGAGGAATCGGTACTGGCCGAGGCGCGGCAGATGCTCAAGAGCCCCCGGTTTAAAGGGTATATCCACGACGTGGGCGGCCCCACTGCCAATTTCCGCCGCCCTTCCTGTGAGCGGCAGCTAGAGCACGGGGTGTGCCGGGGCCGCCGGTGCCTGGCCCCCTCCCCCTGCAAAAATCTCAAGGCGGACCACCGGGAATATCTGGCGCTTTTGCGAAAGCTGCGGGCGCTACCCGGGGTCAAGCGGGTGTTTATCCGTTCCGGCATTCGGTTTGACTATCTGCTGGAGGATCGGGACGAATCCTTCTTTCGGGAGTTGGTGGAGCATCACATCAGCGGTCAGCTGCGGGTGGCGCCGGAGCACTGTTCCGCCGCGGTGCTGGACCGGATGGGAAAGCCCCACATCGAGACCTACAACCGGTTTGTGAAAAAGTTTTATCAGCTGACCGAAAAGGCGGGCAAAGAGCAGTATCTGGTCCCTTACCTGATGTCCTCCCATCCCGGCTCCACCTTAAAGGACGCGGTGGAACTGGCGCTGTACATGAAAAGAAACCGGATCCGGCCGGAGCAGGTACAGGATTTTTACCCGACGCCGGGAACCGTGTCCACCTGCATGTTTTACACCGGCCTTGACCCGTTTGACGGCAAGCCGGTCTTTGTGCCCAAAACACCTAAGGAAAAGGCGATGCAGCGGGCGCTTTTGCAGTACTACCGGCCGGAACTGCGCGAGCAGGTGGTCGAGGCGCTGATGGCGGCGGGCCGGCCGGATTTGATCGGATCGGGGCCGGACTGCCTGATACCGGCGGCGGGGATCCGGCGTGCGGCGCAAAAGAAAAAGGGGCGGCAGTCCGCCCATCCAGCGGCCGGGCAGAGACCGGGCAAAGGGCCCGAAAAAAGCCCGGCGGGCAGAAAGGGGAAACAAAGAGGATGAGCAGAAGAAAAAGCGGTGTTCGGGCTGTGCAGCAGCTGATCGACCGGATGCCCACCTGGCTGTTTTTGACGGTGGCGGCGCTGGTCATGGTGTTTTTTACCCTGATGACCATGAGCGAAATGGGATGGCTGCCCTTTGATATGCCCGGCTGGAGCGACCTTCTGGGCATGGAGGAGCCTTACCGTCCGGCGCTGGGGTTGGAAGGAGAGCAGGTGGCGGCGGTTCATATAATCGACGTGGGCCAGGGCGACGGGGTCCTGATTCAAACAGGGGAAAAGGCGGTTTTGATCGACGCCGGCGAGCGGGACCAGGGGCAGACGGTCTGCGATTACCTGCGGTCCGCCGGGGTAGAAAAACTGGATTTGGTCATTGCCACCCACCCTCACGCAGACCATATCGGCGGCTTGGCACAGGTGCTGGAGCAGCTTCCCACCGGGGAGATTTTAATGCCGCAGATCGCCGACGATATGGTCCCTACAACGTCGGTATTCCGGCGGCTTTTAGAGGCGGTGGAAAAGCAGGAGATCCCGGCCACCGCCGCCAAACCGGGCCTTTCCTATGATCTGGGCGCGGGGGTTTTGCTGACGGTGCTTTCCCCGGCGGGCGACTATCAGGATTTAAACGATTATTCGGTGGTCTGCCGGCTGGATTGTGGAGAAACCTCCTTTTTGTTCACCGGCGACGCGGAAAAAGAAGTGGAAAAAGATCTGCTCGACGCCGGGGCAAATCTTCGGGCGGATGTGTTAAAGGCGGGACATCACGGCAGCAGCACCTCCTCTGGCGAAGCGTTTTTGGATGCTGTGTCCCCGAAAATCGCGGCCATCTCCTGCGGGGCGGGCAACGACTACGGCCATCCACATAAAGAGATCCTGGCCAGCTTTTCACAGCGAAATATTTCGGTGTACCGCACGGATTTGGCAGGGTCGGTGGTGTTTGCCACCGACGGAAAAGAGATTACGGTACAAACCGAGCGGGAGGCGGGCTGATGGAGTATTGGTGCATCGACCGGATAGAAGAAGGGCAGGCGGTTTTAGAAGGGCCGGATCAGTCTTTTGTCCACTTGGATCTGTCGCTGCTTCCCCCAAAAGCGACGGAAGGGGACTGTCTTATTCAAAGCGGCGACGGATGGCAAATCGACGGGGAAGAAACCCGGCGGCGCAGGCAGGAAGCGGCCTGGCGGCTGCGGAATTTATGGAGCAAGGGCGGGCAGGACCGGCCTTAAAAAAGCGGCCTTGCCAGGGCCGTCGGATGAGGTTTTGGAGGGGGTCTGTCCCGCCGGGGTTGCCATCAAAGGGAAAAAGCAGGAATAATCCTTGACAAACCGGAAAAACTGTAGTATAGTAAAAAAGCAGGTTATCCTGCACAAGTATCGCGGAGTGGAGCAGTCCGGTAGCTCGTCGGGCTCATAACCCGAAGGTCGTAGGTTCAAATCCTGCCTCCGCAACCACCGAAAACCCGCTGAAATCGCCTGATTTCAGCGGGTTTTCTCTATTTTTCTCCGGCTTTTTTCTACGCCCTCCGTCTGCGGATTTTGCTTTGACCCAAATCCTGACCCAGACGCGGAAATATCCGGAGAGGTTTAGAGAGTTCCGGATAGCATCTTCCCCATCGTATCCGCTGCTTTTCGCTGCGCGGTTGTGGTCACGTGGGCATAGGTGTCCAGCGTAAACTCTGCGCTATAATGCCCCAGCATTCCGGATACTGTTTTGATGTCCACACCGTTTTGCAGAGCCAGTGTCGCAAAGGTGTGCCCCTATGACATAATAGGGACAAATCGGAAAACCCTTGCAATGCAAGGAGTTGACTGGTTTGTCCCAGTTCTTTTTCCACCCAATTCCCTGCAAAAAATAGACACAACGAGGGAGGCCAAAAAGCGAGGTGTAACGTAAAGGGCAAAGACAGTGGATAGCATTCAGCCGGGACCGCATAGCATCCTGGCTGGGTGCTTTTTACCAGCAGGGGACAAGGACGGTGATCCTCGCGGCGGGTCTTGTGCCTGAGACTGCTCAGGGGGGCCGGTGCGGGTTAGTCTGTGAGCCTCATACAGGAACTGTCCCCGTCCCAAGCGCCATCTCGAAGATGGACGCACTCTTTGCGCACTGCTGCGTCACTCTCTCCCTGCTGGTCATACGAAGCATGGAGACACACCGACAGGTGCGTTCGACTGGACGCTTTGCGGCCAGTCCGGGGTTTGGGGGAACCCCAACAAGCTGCATCGGAATATCGAAAACGATATTCCGATGCCCTGCTTGCCTGCGATTCTATCTTATGCGTTACCTGAAAGACAAATTGCAGTGATCTCAGTAAATAGATCTACAGGATCTATTTCCAAAGCTTTGGATAGAAGGAGCAGTTTTTCAATACTGATCCAATTTTTTCCGTGCTCAATATTGTAAAGATATCGAAGTGAAATCCAATCCTCTGAATTGAACAGTTCAATGCTCCGCTTCTCTATGAATTTCTCCCGGCTCTTGTACTGCCTACCAAGCGCTTTCCTTTTGGATTCAAACAGTTTTCCAATTTCAATCAATACTCCGCTCTCTGTTGTTCTCTCCGCCATATTTTCCTCCATTATGTACCATGGTGCATTGAAAATATCTTTTCTCCATGATATACTACAATCAATCTCAAAGCAACAGCTTTCGAGAAAAAATAAGGAGGCCGTTAATATGGCAGTCAAATTCAAAGTAGAAGCCCTTCGCACCCTAGCATCCCCTTACAGGAGAGGGAAAGAAGATGAGAGTTCTTTTGAAACGATTTACTACCTGTTGGTTGATATGAAAGAACTCCCTGCCGGTATTTCTCTGGATGTCAATCCTCGTAAACCAAAGATGACCACAAATGTGGCAAAAAGTCTATTGAACGCTGTAGTAGAACCGACAACTGATTTTTACATCAACAACCGCGGTATTGTTATCTCGGCCAAATCTCTCTCTTTTAATTCTAGTGAATCAGAGGTTACTATCGATATAGGCGATCAGGAAGATGAAACAGACCGTCATTTATATGGTATCTTGGATGGGGGACACACTTACACCGCTATTATGATGAAACGAGACGCGGTCCCTGCCGATATCCGCAAGTTTGTCCGTGTCGAGGTTATCACGAATGTCCAAACGGTTACCCGGCTATCTGATGCCCGCAACACATCTCTCCAAGTCTCCGACATGGCGCTGTTTAACCTGGATGATAAATTTGAAAACGTGAAAGAAGCAATTCTTGGACAGCCCTATGCTAATCAGATTGCATACAAGGACAACGAGGACAAACCAATTCATGTTTCTGAACTTCTTCGCTTGATCTATACTTTCGACATTGAAAGGTACCCGGATGACAGTGCTGCTCCAGTACAAAGCTATTCCGGAAAGGCGCAGGTGTTTAAACGCTACAGGGACGCATTTGAAACGCCGCTCTATCAAGCCTTAGTAAAGCAGCTTCCATTGCTGGCGGAACTTTACGATACGATTGAACGAGAACTTCCTGAAAAATACAAGGATTACAAAAAGGCCATGGGTGTTTCGATTCCCCGTTTTGGAGGTGTGCGCGGAATTGAGACTTTAGAAAATGAAACCACGACGGAGTTCCTGTCCATCCCGACCAAATATTCGGTTTCCAGTGGCTATATCTATCCCATTTTTGGCGCATTTCGCAGTCTCCTCTGTTTTGAGCAAGGAACGCTATCCTGGATATTCAATCCTCTTGAAATCTGGGATGAAGTGGGTGTTTCTATTGTGCAGAATACTTTTGAAACGTCCACAAATCCACAACTTGCCGGGAAAGATAAACAGCTCTGGCTGGCTAACTATAGAATTGTTGAGACACAAAGCCTAAGGAAGCAGCTTGGGCGTAAATGAAGTGTTTTCAATTAGCCCTTCAAACATCATCAATTTTTATCACGAATCTTTTCCACATATATGGAACATCATATCGGGTTCCGCTTGATAGATCAGGCGGAGCCCGATACTGTATGAGATTGTACGTTCTAATAGATTGACTGTGCCCATATGCAACAAGCAATGATAAATATCCTTTGTCTTGATCTTGACATTTGGGTGGCGGAGATCATGGAATCGGACTTTTGGCAGTCCCGCCCGTTTCAGCACCCGGTGGAGCATGTGCAGCACACTGTCCGGCGAGATGGGCCCGCCTGTGGGGGAAGGGAACACATACACTCCGTCCACTTGTTCTTTTTGTCCCTTTAGGATTCCTGCCGCCTCTGCTCCAATGGTGACGCTGCGGTAGGAGTTCTTCGTTTTCAGTGGGGCTTCGACCACCTCTTTCGCAACCCTTGCTACCTGCCGTCGGACTTGAATGACCCCTTGTTCCAAGTCGATGTCCTCGCACTTCAGCCCCAGCAGTTCACCCCGTCGCAGTCCGGTGGCCAGTTCGATGTAGTAGAACTCGAACACGCCGCTGGCTTTGGCTTCCCGGAAGAAAGCGGCCAGTTGGTCGGCTGTAAGGGTCTGCATCTCCCTGTGCTTCACCTTTGGCAAGGCGCAGCCCTCGGCGGGATTGGAGGCAATCAGCCTTTGCCATACCGCCAGATTGGTGCTGAGGAAATTGCCTGGTGGATATTCCGCACCGTTTTGGCGCTTAACCCCTTTGGCTTCTTAGCGGATTCCACTCGCTCTACCCGACCTCCATCCAGCAGCTTCTTGTAGAAGCCTTGCAGGTCCAGTGTGGTAAGCTTCCCCAACGGAATGCTGCCGACGTTCGGCTTGATGTGGTTGTCAATGTACCCTCGGTAGGTAGCGTGGGAGGATGGCCGCACCTTCATCTGCGCCTCGTTTTCAAACCACCCCTCCATCCATTGACCCAAGGTGTAGGAGCCCGATCGGATCACGTCAAGGCCCTTGCTTTCCTCAATTGCTTTCGCTAATTTTTCCTTCACCTCGGATTGCGTTTTGCCCAGTACATTTCGATAGATGGGCTTTCCGGTCTCCGGGTTTCGCCATGCGGTGTAGCGGCCTTTCCAGCGTCCGTCCGACCGCTTGCGGATGCTGCCTTCGCCGTTTGCCCGTTTCTTTGCCATATGGATTCCCCCTTTTCTTTGTTTATGCGTGTCAGATTTTGAACGGTTCTTGCCCGCTTTTCAATGACACACCATAGCACAGAGGATGGCGAATAGCTATCTGTATCGGGGGAGAGTTATCAGAAAGTTATCATTTTCGCATCCGCACTTGAAACGGGTTTGAACCCTCCTAAAATGCGCATGATGTCACCTTTGTTTCTCTCGGAAAGGAATTCAAACTGGCATTGTCGCTGGCTTTGATGTCACATCTGATGTCCGCATCGGATTTCTGATGTCATGCTTGGCTCCCACTGTTTTTCTGACAAACCGCGCCAAAGCGCCATTTCCGGCCCGCGTTGCGGGGCGGTGTGAGGGCGGTGATGCCACTGCTTTATCCTGCTGGATTTTCGACCCCACAGTTCACCTATGATTTTCTACGAAACTTCCACAAAACTAGTTTTCAAACCTGCCCGACAAATCGCCCACGCCGTTTTTTAGGGATGCCTGCTCGGTTGGTATCGCGCCTCCTGCGGCTTGAAGGGGTGGTCATGCGGGGCGCTGCTCCTGCGTCTGTGCCTGCTCATACTTTTGGCGTTGAACATCTATTTCAAGCTGCCGCAATTGCTGCTGGTGCAAGTGCTCTCTTGCATCCTGAATCGGGCGGATGGTGTAGAGCAGATTGCCGTTTTGCTTGCGTCCATCTCGCCGGGTGACGCTTGTCGGTTCCGTAGTGATGAGACACTTTTCTTCCAATACAGTCACATGCTTTTTGACGGTGTTCCTGCTCAACCTCACCGCGGCGCCGATGGTCTTGTAACTTGGCCAGCACTGATGGGTCCTGCGGTCCTCGCAGCGCAGCAGGTAACTGTAGACTGCGATCGCGCCCGCCTCCAGCTCAAGAGAAAAAATCTCATTGGGCAGCGTGAAATAATACTTGTGTGGATTGGGCCTTTGCCGGAATGTGTACTTTACTGGGCACCTCCCTCTGTGTGCTCGGCGACCTATTGGATGAACCGCTCCTTAGGCACAACCATCCTGTTCCCGATTTTGAGTGTCGGGAACCCCTTTTCATGCAGGAGTTCGTAGGCGCTGGAGGATGCGACTCCCAGCGACTTTGCCACCTGATTCGCATTCAAAAAGAGCGGCAGATCATCGTAGGTTTTGTAGACGGATTCTTTCATTTCGATAATCTCCTTTGGAAAACAAAAAGACCTACATACCCTTTACCCGGACAACACAGACAAAAGCACCTCTTTTTGTGCCGGTATGCGTTGTTCGGTTTTGGTATGTAAGTCTGGGGAAATCGATATGTTATGAAAGCTTCGCTGTATTTCATCTCTTCCTTTTTTATGGATCAGGTCTCCCCAGCAGCGATTACTGTGATACAAGGCTGACTCCCGTCAGATATGGAACACGCCCACAATATGTATCCATCCGATCTAAAATCCGGAAATACACGGATAGCTTCATCAATTTCACCTTTATCAATTGTCTCTGAAGGGATGACAATACTTACCACCAAGTCTTTTACATAGACACCTGAATGAGCCAATGAAGAAAGAGCATTTTTCGCTTTATGTGCCGCCTCGTAAAGTTTGGAGGCGCTGCTCGTCACAATATAGGCTTGATTGCCATTTTTGAAAATATTCTGGATATCTTCCAGATCCAGATTAATAAGGCTCTTTCCCCAGAGTCCAGCAATGAGACACTGCGCAACCTGCCAAAGCAATTTCCCTGGAGCACGAAGTTCTTCCTGGATTGCGCCACCGGGGAAGGTGAGCAGCAGATCCGTCTGCGCGCGCAATTCTTCCGTCTTCTTCTTTACAGATTCCCTCCGTCCGGCAGGGATATCAGGAAAACCGGTTGTAATCGCACCAATTACCTTTATGCCATGTTCCCGAAAGGCCTTTGCAATTACTGGTATCAATTCTGCGGTGATTGTGGATATTGATTCATCCATTACAGCCAAAATCAGTGCATATTCAATGTCCGGATATTCTCTAATTATAGCTTCGATGGATTGCTTTGCTTCTTGTCGTTTTTGCTCAAGATCGGCAGACTCCTGCCAGGATCCAGCAACGCTATCCGTGTTGTATCCTAGCCAGACAACATTGTCCATTTGCTGTTTTGCTTTCGCAGCATAATCCATGGCCGCCAAAGTTCCGTCACCGATACAGAGCGCCAACATATCCACACAGGGATGTTTGTTTGGGCAGTCTGTCATCCGATTCATTTTCTATTGTCCCCTTTCGCTTTTTCAAAACGAGACTGCATTATAATGTACAGCGGTTGGCGGTATGCCAAAATTTTGCACGCATGCTGCGCATGTCGGTTCGGAGGCGGGAATAGCATCTGCCGGCGGTGTTTTCGCCCGTTGTTACCATTGTGCCGTCGGCACGTAAACCAATCGTGTGCTCATCCCCTGTACAAATGGCAACGATATCTTTCCAATCGTTCACATCGCATTGACCGTTGCCGTTCCAGCCTGTGGCTATTACCGTACCATCCCGGCGCAAACCGATTGTGTAATCATGTCCTGTACAAACCGCCACGATATCCCGCCAGTCTCCCACATCACATTGACCAATATCGTTGTCACCGGCTGCCACCACGGTACCATCTGCTTTCAAACCGACTATATAGTGGTATCCTACACTAACTGCCACTATGTCCCGCCAGTCGCTTACATTACATTGGCCTTCATTATTGAGCCCTGCTGCGACTACCGTACCGTCCCGGTGTAAACCGATTGTGCAATCATCTCCTGCTTTAATTGCTGCAATATCCCGCCAGCCTCCCACATCGCATTGACCCCACTCATTATCACCTACCGCGACCACCGTGCCATCCGCTTTTAGGCCAACTGTATGGTGATACTCTACGCTGACTGCTGTAATATCATACCAGCTGCCTATGCAGCTTTGCCCATCCTCCCAACTACCCACATCGCATTGGCCCCACTCATTATCCCCTGCTGCGACTACTGTACCATCTGCTTTCAGCCCGACTGTATTGCAATATCCTACGCTGATTGCCACAATATCCCGCCAACTGCCCACATCGCATTGGCCACATCCATTATGGCCTACGGCGACCACTGTGCCATCCCGGCGCAAGCCGATTGTGCAATCATGCTTTGTACAAACTGACACAATATCTTGCCAACCCTCCACGTTACATTGGCCATCATCGTTGTAGCCTGCCGCAACCACTGTGCCGTCTATCTTCAGACCCACTGTGTATCCCCATCCTCCGCAGATGGCCACGATATCTGCAGGGGCTTGTGCACCTGGGCCATCTTCCATCGCCGCCTCATACCAGTCATCCACATTGCATTGGCCGTGCTGATTATTACCAACTGCCACTACTGTGTCGTCGGTGCGCAGACCCGCCATATGCTCGTAACCTATGCTGACCGTCGTAATATCCCGCCAATCGCTTATATCACATGGGCAAAGCATCCGGCCTGTCATTATGACTGTACCATCGGCGCGTATGCCTACGGTTTTAGTATACCCTGTGTCAATCGCAATCATATTGTGCCAGCCGTCCACATTACATTGGCCATCCTCATTGTCGCCCGCTGCGACTACTGTTCCATCTCGGCGTAGGCCGACAATATGGTCGCGCGCTATGCTGATTGCCGTAATATCGTGCCAATCGTTTGAGTCTATGTAAGGAGAATTGCCTGCTGTTACGATTGTTCCGTCGGCGTGCAGACCCACAGTCTCTTCGTTCTCTGCGCTGATGGCGGTCATATCACGCCAACTGTTCACATCACACTGCCCATTCCCATTGTTACCTGTTGCTACCACGGTTCCATCCTTGCGCAAGCCAACGGTATAAGACCCTCCCACACTGATGGCGACAATGTCACGCCAGCTTCCTATATCACATTGGCCATCCTCATTGTCACCTACCGCCACTACCGTGCCGTCCACTTTCAGGCCGACAGTATGGCTTTCACCCGCAGCAATAGCTATAATATCCTGCCAGCCCCCTACACTGCATTGACCATCCTCATCGAAACCCGTTGCCACCACAGTTCTGTCTTTACGCAAACCAACGGTATGAAAGTTTCCCGCGTTGATGGCCGTAATGTCATGCCAGTCATCCACATCGCATTGGCCGCATCTATTATCGCCTACCGCGACCACCGTGCCGTCCTTGCGCAGCCCCACGGTGTGGCTCCATCCTGCGCTGACTGCCACCACATCGGCCCATGGCGTTGTTTTTTCTGGATGTTGGTATTTTTTCTCCATTGTGACTTCTCCCTTTGTCAGAACTCTTTCGTGGTTATTACATGTAAGGCCTCTCTTGTTTCACAATCTGAGTATAGATGAAAAGATGTGGCAAAAAATCCCCACACAGTTTTGAAAGAAGCCTGCCAGGTTGAATAATTAAATGATGCAGAACCCTCGCCGGAAACCGAGGTTTTGCCGGCGAGGGTTCTGCATCAATTGTAGGTTTGCAGTAGAGTATTCTTGTGAAAGTCACAGAAACACCGTTTTAAAAAAAATTTATGTTACAGCCGGCATACGAATGTTCCCCCGTTCGGGTAAATAGTTGACACAATGGGATTTTTCCGAATCCGGCTTCAACAGTTGTATACCTTGCTGCGAACACGTATCAATCACTTCCAGAAAATATCGATTGTCAGATTGATCGTCTTCTGGGAATATGGACAGATCGTTTATCCGAACTATGGGCTCCCCGCCTGGAAAGCAGCAAGACAGATATGCGGCATAAAGTTCTGTCGGATAATAGATTTTATACCACGCCATGCGAACTGCATTCATCGCATAAGCGGTCTCATGTGCTTTCGGAGACAGGTACCGAACCTTTCGCAAAGATTGGATATACCACTCGGGTACATTGTTATTACGCATGCGTTCGACAAGTTCTAATGTCCAATTCGCGTTATGACAAAGCGCTCCCTTTCGCACACATTCTGCAATTCGAAATGAAGATGATTTCTCAAGACCATACTGCATCAATTGCAGAAATATATCATCGCGAAGTGCTGGCAACTCGCTCAGTAAATGACCGTCATATAACAATTGGTCACAGTTATCAATCCAGATTCCTGTTCCGTAAGAGAGACCCCAAATTTGTACCAGATCATGAAATGATTTTGGCTTTAACTTCAAAAGCATATCTTTCATAAAATCTGTGTCAAATTCCCAAATTCCGAGGGTATCTGCACGCGAAAACAGCGCATACATCTCAGGATCATTCCAAACTACATTTTGTATAGAGACACCGGTAAATTCTTCTAACAGCTTCAGCATATCCGGCACAGGATGTCCCAGTGCATCGAGTTTGATGATGGTATCGTGAACGGAATGATAATCAAAGTGCGTTGCCTTTTTGATCGGAGAAGGGCTTTGGGCTTCCTTAAGCGGTGTAATATCCTCAAATGTCATCTCTTGCGGTAATACAATAACGCTGCCAGGGCAGATTCTGTCCTGCCACTTGACTCCGCAAATCTTTTCATAGATGTAACTTCGCCGTTCTTTGGTGAAATGATCGCCGGTTTTTACTTCGTAATCTGAGATATATCCTTCTGCAAGTTTCTCGCGCAAAGTGGCTATTGTACCCGCATGTGCAACCTTATCAGTTCCAAACAATTCCTGCATAAACGCCAATTCACTGTATTGCTTTGAAGCCGGTACATTCAAAGCAAGATCGGGCGTCTTGTTGCCGTAATAACCCATCAATGTTTCAAAAGGAATATTGTGACCGTCTGATTTCAACGGACATCCACATACAGGGCAAGCCTGATTGGATAAATCAAATCCGTCTAATGCGTCCACCTTAAAATCAATATAATGAGATCGATGGCAGTAATAGTGAGGCGGCAAAGGATTGATATCGGAAATCACTAAAAGAAATGCCACGAACGATGAACCGATCGAGCCGCGAGTACCGACATAATGACCGGAATCGGTCATTATGCTTGACCATGCGGTATGCAATCCAGTAATAGACTGCATTTTCGCTCTTTTGGATGTATTTCAATTCGGTTTTCAATCTTTCGCCAATCGGCACAGGTAGGATCATTCCGTATATTTCTTTGGCTTTTGCGTATGCCAAGTCCTGAATTTGTTCATACGCATTTTCCATTACCGGAGGATAAAAGTTCTCGTTTAAGGGAGTTACCCGTGTTATGAGGTCAGCAATCTTATTTGTGTTAGTGACTACCGATTCATAGGCCTCATCTTCACCAAGATACGAAAACTCCGCAAGCATTTCATCTGTAGTATGATAAAAGAGCTTTTTAGGATTATACTCGCACCCATTCACAATACGAATTACCCGGCGGCAGATCTCGTCCTCTTGATTCAAATAATGACAGTTACCGGTTGCTGCTACCGGTATGCCAAGCTTAGAACCCAATTCGTAAATCTTTTTATATATCGCTCGTTCTTGTTCGTCTTCGGTGGGATATATTTCGAAATAATCATAAAATTTCGCTATCTTTTCTGGATTCCTGCCATGAGCCATCGCATTATACAATTCCCCCATATTGCCGCAGGAACCGATAAGCAGATTGTTGCAATTTTGCTTGATCACATCCAAATTTGCCAAATGATAAATACCGTCGCTTGTTATGGAAGAGATGATCGTATACAGTTCTTTGATACCCAATTGATTTTTGGAAAGTATGGTGATGCCATAAGGCATATTTCCGTCTTCACTCATATAAAGGAGTTCTGTGCCGTAAATTACCTTTAAATTTAAATCTCCGCATCTTTTGTATGCATGCACAATGGCAGGGAAGTCCTGCACATTTTCGAGATTGGTAAAAGCAATTGCCTTGTGAGAGTGCGCAATGGCAAATTCCAGCGCTTCCGTAGGATCGATCACCGAAACATCATCCGATAGTTTGGTATGTAAATGCAATTCTGCACGTTCCATTTTTTATAGTTTTTTCTCCTTTGTTTATTGTTGTAAACCTATATTTCGTCAGGTTTTCTGTATGGATTTTGAAACGATAACAACACCGAATCACTCAAACTGCTTTACCATCTCTCCCTTCGCCAGAACTCTTTTGTGGTTATTACGTGAAAAACTTCCCTTGTTTCACCACCTGAGTGTAGCTGAAAAGATGTGGCAAAAAATCCCCATGCAGTCTTGTATGCTAAAAACATCCTTGATACAATGATGACAGAGGTGATTACTATGTACGCGCCCCAGCCCAAAAAACTGCTGATCATGAATATTCTGGAAATTCTAAAGCACTATACCGATGAAAACCACCGGCTCTCCCAGCGGGAAATCGGGGAGTTGCTGGAACAGGAATATGGGATGAAAGCCGACCGCAAGACAATCAAACGCAACCTTATGGATTTGATTGACCTTGGTTATGAGTTGGAGTACAGCGAATCGGTTCGGACAAACCGTCAGGGGCAGGAAGAAACGATGTTGACCGACTGGTACTTGAACCGGCCGTTTACCGACGGCGAACTGCGCCTGCTCATTGATGGGCTGCTTTTTTCCCGGCATATCCCCTACAGCCAATGCCGGGCCCTTGTGAAAAAGCTGGAGGGACTGTCCAACCGATATTTTCGCTCCCGGATGGGCTATATCAGCACCCTGCCGAATGACCAGCCCAATAATGTCCAGCTGTTTTACACCATTGATATTTTGGACGAGGCGATACAAAAAGGGCGACAGGTAGCCTTTTGCTATAACGAGTACGGAGTTGATAAAAAGCTGCATCCCCGGTGTACGGATGATGGCCAAATTAGAGAATATGTTGTCAACCCGTACCAGATGGCGGCGGTCAACGGGCGGTATTATCTCATCTGCAACTACGACAAATATGATAACCTGTCTAACTACCGGCTGGATCGCATCACCGATATCCGCCTGCTGGAGTCCCCCGCTAAAGATCGGACGAAGGTCATCGGCTTGGAGCAGGGGTTCAGCCTGCCAAAGCATATGGCAGAGCATATTTATATGCTTGCCGGAGAAAGCATTCGGGTAGCCTTCCGGGCGCAGAAAAGCATTCTGAACGACGTTATGGACTGGTTTGGCCCTGACATAGAGCCTTTTAACGAGCAAGAGAATACGGTGGACGCAACGGTTATGGTAAACCGGGAGGCCATGTTCTGCTGGGCCATGCAGTACGGGCGGTTTGTAGAGCTTCTGAAGCCTGCCGATCTACGAGAAGAAGTGGGACAGGCTCTCCGGGAAGCGGGAAAGAAATATAAGGCCGAACAGTAAAGGGAGGACAACGATGGAAGGAAAATTGGTCATCAAGATCGTAGGCGTAGGGACCGGCGGATGCCATGCGGTCGATCATATGTATCTCAAAGGAATCAGCGGGGTGGATTTTGTCTTCATCGATACCCATCCTTACACTTTTGGTCGTTCTGACATCACCGAGCAGATATGTCTCAGCACAGGACTTACAGAAGGCCCTTACGACCCGGAGATGGGCAGGAAGGCCGCTGAAGAAAGCCGGGAAGAGATCGCAGCTGCTTTGCAGGGGGCGGATATGGTCATTATCGTTGCCGGAATGGGCGGCAGTATCGGCGCCGGTGCCGCGCCAGTGGTGGCGGAAATTGCTCAAAGCATCGGAAGCGATCTGACCGTTGGGGTGGCTGCTCGCCCCTTCAAGTTTGAGGGGGAGCACTGGCTTTGCCGGGCGCAGGAGGGCATCGCTCTGTTCAAGGAAAAAGTGGACTCCCTTGTGGTCATTTCCAACGAGCACTTGTTGCGGACATTGAAGCCAAAAATCACCTTAGCAAACGCTTTTACAGCGTCAAATGAGGTGCTTTATCAAGCGGCGCAGGGGCTTTGCGACCCTATCACCAGAAACTGTCTAATCAGTTTTGCCGATTTCGTTTCCCTTATGAAGAACGCCGGCCTTGCCCATATTGGGGTCGGACAAGCCAGCGGAGAGAACAAAGTGGAGAAAGCGGCCAAAGAAGCCATGTCATCCTCTTTGCTGGAACTACCTGTCGGCGGCGCCCAGAGGATACTTGTGAGCTTCCTGGTGCCGCCTGATGTCGATCTCAAGAAGCTGGACAACGTTGCTTCGATGATTTTTAACGCAGCTCCCGAGGATGTAAACTTTATTTGGGTTGCTGCCATCGTGGAAAGCCCAGAAAATATAGTTCGTGTTACTGTTTTCGCAACCGATTTTGCGGATTAGCCTGCTGCATCTTTTCCACCACAGCAAATGCCGCAGATGGGTTTCCCATTTTCGTCCCATTCATTGTTATCTACTCCAGAAGGTCCCTTCGGTCATCATTCTGGAGGACGAAACCTGCCGATTTCCGGGAAGAAGTAGGATAAGCCATGCGGGAAGCGAGGGAGCAATACGAAAGACAGTCAAATCTGGAAAAGGAGAAGCAGAAAATGTCGGATATGGAAGTCATCCGGGAATTATTGTCCAAAGCGGAAGAACAGTTGAACCTTCAAAAAGAGCATCAGCGGGAAACGGGATCCGAATTCAATATTTTCACCGTGCTGGACCGGGAACGGAAAGAAGAAAGTACCCATTGCCGTCTGCTTTACGAACTGTTGAACCCAGAGGGAAGCCACGGCTGTGGTGATACGTTCTTGCGAAAATTTTTTGAAGATGTGTTAAATAAGCCTTACGAAAAAGGAACCAGCGTTTATCGGGAATATAGCTTTGACGATGGGCGTATTGACCTGCTGCTTCAGGGCAATCATTTTTGCTGCCCCATTGAGGTGAAGATCGATGCTGGAGATCAGTATCGACAGATCGAACGGTATGTACACTTTGCAGAGAAGCAGAGAAAAGGCAGAAGGGGATTTGATACAACGGCCTATTATCTTACATTGGATAGGCACAAGCCGTCGGAAGAAAGCCTGGGAAAGATTCAATCGGAACAAATAAAATGTATCTCTTTTGGGGATGAAATAGAAAAATGGCTGGCTGGATGTGATGGCTTCCTTACGGATAAGCCAAATATTCAAGTGATTCTGAAACAGTATCGGCAGCTGATCAAGCGATTAGAGGGGGAGACATCTATGGAAAAACTGATAGAAATGATCATCGGCTCCGATTCTAAAAGCTGCTATAAAAGTGCTGCTGAAATTGAAAAAACTCTGCCGATGGTGCGGGCAAGGAAGATGCAGCGCATCTTTGACGAGATCGAAGATACTGTTGGAGAAAAGCTTACAAAAATAGAGGAATACTCCCGATATAGGGAAGATGCTGTGCAGTATTATACGGTGAGAAACCGTCCAGACCCATCCCTTGTTTACCGCATCAAATCAGAGGAGGATTTGAGCGCGGAACTGTGGTTCCAGGTAGATCACTACACAGATGAGCTGTGGTATGGGGTCGTTCTCCGCAAGGGAAAGGATCTTCCTAAGGCGAAGGAGGACATCCAAGCTTTTTCCTACCTGTTTAACAACATGGTGTGGGAGGAAAGAATCGAAGAAATCGCTCAGCCGGAGGCAAAGTATGACTGGTGGGTCTGGGGGAGGAAACTGCCGCGAGAGGACGCCATTAACTTCAGCGCTGCTGGGGAGCATTACGCTGATCTGTTTGATAAAAACAGCTTTTCTGCAATCGTAAAAGAAATTCGGGAAGAGATAGGCGGTCAGTTGGAATCTATCAAAAGAACCGGACTGTGGAACGGATAAACTCAAATGTTACCCCATAAAACGGAAACGTCTCACAAAAGGGCGTCCCGTTTTTGTGGAGGGATATTTTTTGACAGCTCAATCAGCCGGCCAAGCGCCTCATAATCATCATGGTTGCTCCAGTGGGCAAGCAAAATTTCATGTGCGCAGGCGATGAAATTTTGCATTTGAGAAGCATCTTTCCGATCCTGCCTGGAAAGGAAGTTCGACAGGATTTTGGGATGGTTTTTATCAATGCGTACAGAGACAAGCCTGCCGGAATGAACCTGAATCAAAACCCTGGGCGGATTGGTGGGCCGCTTCCGATCGCTCCCCATGCTGTCAATCCAAAGATCAAAAGGGAGGCCGGATTCCCGGCTTCTTAGGCAGGCCCACTCAAAGCCATCAAACAGTATCATAATAATTTTCCCATTCCTTAAAACAGTTTTTATAATTTTCAAAGGGAGATTCAAATGGTCAACACTGAAAAAACAAGGCGCTGAACACACAGCTGGAGAAATTGTATGAGAGGGTACAGACAGAATTCCTTGACGAGCATGAACAGGCGTATGGATTTCGGATTCCACGTCTTCTTCGATACGGTATCATCGAAGAAGACGCATATGACGCAGACCAAAGAATCCTTATTATTCTGAAAGAGGCAAACGATTGGATCGACGATGGAACTGTAGCGGATGGAAATGACTTTGTGGGGTTTGTACGCTGCCTTATAGAAAAAGGAGCAGAAATCAATGTTGGCAGAGAACCTGCCGAACGGGTTAAAATGGTAACCTTCATTAAAGAAGCTGTATAACTCGACATCCTATCGTAGGATTCTTGGTTGATTGGTAGATGGCAATCGAATGGTTTTCGGCTGCACATCTTGGTTTTGCTTATCCGTTTTCCGCAACTGTGTGGCGGTAGATCGAATCCAGTGCACGAATCGCCCCTGTGATGTGTTCACCCCAATGATCGGCAAACGAGAGGCGCCATTGACAGACAGCATCCTCCATGTAACCATGCTCGTACAGGCAAAGACCCAGTTCTATGTCTTTCCGAATATCGGCAAGATCGTTCTCCAGGCTGCCCATTACCGCGGATTCTGCATCATAGGGGCAAAAAAATTCATGGTAGGTATTGCCGTATTCAAAACGGATGTCCTGCTTATGTTGTCGGCAAAGTGAATCGTCCTGGCCGCAGGGCATGGATTCGAAAAAAACGCGTAAATTTTCGGCGCTAAGCCGCTTTTGGGAATCCTGTGATTGGTATTTGGGTAGATCCAAAGCCGCCGAATAAAGATGGGCCAGCACTTTCAGCAATTTGTCTATGTTATTTGCATTGTATCTGTAGACATCGTCCATCTGCCTACAGAAACGTTTGGCCGCTTGATAAAAATTGTGTTCTGGTTTTACTATTTCCATTATGTATCCCTCCTTTTCTCTAGGATACAACAAACGATGTGGAAAAAATGAAACACCTTAAAGATGCGCTGCAAAGTTTGAGGAGGAAACGCATCTCAGAATGTAGTGAGGTAAAGAAGATTTTCTGACCGAAGATGACATGAGAAAAATTTTTCGCATCAGAGATGCTATACTAAACAAATAGACTGAGTCTGGATGCAACATGCGTTCGGACTCTTTTCTTTTTCTGCGCTGCCTACTGTGTCTATCCGCTCGATCAGAAGATGGATGGCAGATTCGTCCGGCGCCCCGTGTTGCCGGATGATAACGCTATTTGATCAGACCGGCGTGAAAGTCTTGGACGAATTTTAACCGCTTTCTCTTAATTTCTTCCAGACCCTTGGAGTTGGGCCCGATCCCTCTGATTCTGCTGATTTGCGCTTCGGACAGCCGCAATAAATCCGCTACTGTCCGAATTTCCCCGAACAGTAAGCTTTTGGCAAGGCAGGCATATGGCCTGGCCGAAAGACCCAGATATTCCAGCGGGTAGTTCTCTGCCGTTTGCTGCAAGGAGCGCGCAGGCGACAGGGCCGCGTTCAGCGCTTGGTGCAGCACCATGATGCCGCGCGCTGTCTCGGGCTGGGACAAAAGTTCTTCCAGGCGTTTTTCCTCGTCTTCAGTCAGACCAAACTCTTTCTTGCGGCTTTCGTTTTTGAGAAGCACCGTGTGGGCTGTGCAGACGAAAAGCAATAGTTCTTTTTTGTTCTGTTTCATTTCGCATCCCTTTTATAGACAAAAATTTGTCTTCCATTGGCTACTGCCATTATAAGCCGGTCTCTTCCATCTTTAATCTTCAGCAATTCTCGGATTGCCTTTGGAATAACCACCCGACCCATTTTGTCAATGGTGCGCACGAATGGCTCTTTGCAATCTTCGCCTGCGGGAGTCAATATGATGTAGCCTTTCTCTACATTTGCGGTTACGGCTACCTGGCTTTTTGGCTCCAATTTTAAGGCAAGCAAAATTTCATTCGGAATTCTTATCCGGCCTATAATATCTATTTTTCTGCTGAGCGCGGACAAGAGGCTCCGCCGCTCTTCTTCTTTGTTCTGTTTCATTTTGTATACTTTGATACTCCTTCGCTGCTGCGCGGATGATTTTCGCTGTTTTGATGCGTTATTGGTTTACAAAATTCCTTAAGATAAACTACACATAGTTAATTGATGTTTTTTTTACTGCTATCATGAAATAATAATGTAGAGAACATCATTGTTTCACGATAGCAGAGGAATGCAATGGCTTCTAATTTTGGAAAACTTATTTTAAATAGGATACTCTTTCTATGCGAAAAGCGCGGTATTACTATCAATAAACTTGCAGAGATGAGCGGAGTCAGACAGTCCACTATTCATAATTTGGTATGTGGGGCATCTACTAATCCTAAAATCCGAACACTGTATAAAATTTCCACTGCTTTTAATATGACACTAGCAGAATTTTTCGACTGTCCAGAATTAAACAATTATTCACTTGATGATGAAGTAGAGGATGAATAAAACTTAATAATATAAAAGCCAGTACCTTTATGGCGAGGTGCTGGCTTTTATATTATTACAACTGCAACTTTTTATTGAGAATTGCATAGGCAATATTGACTATAACGCTTTTATTCCATTATAGGCGATAATGGAAATATGTCAATAGGGAAAGGGGGCTGAACGGCGTGGTGTCCTACGCTCCACTATGGAGAACGATGGAAAGATGTGGTGCAACTACCTATACACTGCAAGTGAAGGGTGGCATCAGCAGCTCCACCATACGCCGTTTGAAAGCTGGCGATTCTGTATCTACAAATACTTTGGAGGCCCTCTGCAAAATTCTTGGCTGCACGATTCAAGATGTTATAGAATATCTGCCTGATAAAAAAGAGGAAATGCCTTGAGTTATGATTACATTCACGAAACTATTTAAAACTTTAAAAGAAAATAAAATAAGCCAATATAGTCTATATAAGACCTATGGAATAAGTCGGACGCAGATTCAACGCCTTAAAGAAAATCAGTCTGTCACAACGCATACGTTAGATATGATTTTGAATATCTTGGGTGAAGGGTTCACCCTTGATGATATAGCGGAGTTTATTCCTGATAAAGAAAACACTCCATAAAATTGCGTCTGCGTTTAGCCTCACATTGTCTGAATTTTTTGATTATCCTGAGTTGGAAAATTTTTCGTTTGATGATGAAGTAGAGGATGAATAAAACTTCATTTTATAAAAGCCAGTACCTTATAGCGAGGTGCTGGCTTTTATGTTATTAAGGCTACAACTTTTTATTGAGAATTGCATATGGTAAGATTCTTACTGAGTTGCTCTGAAATTTGATTGCATATCGGGCGGAAATCTGATAGAATAAGAACAGAAAGCGGGTGTTTGATATGCCAGTGTTGAGTGTGTTCTTCGGAATCATCGTCCGTATGTATCGGGAGCAGGGCGGGAAACACAATATGCCCCACATCCACGCTGAGTATTCCGGCGAGGAGGTCGTGGTCGCTCTGGACGGGACGGTTCTCGAAGGAGATAAGAATTTTCCGAGGAATAAGCTGAAGATGCTGGAAGTCTGGATGGATATACACCATGAGGACCTTGAAGCGAACTGGAAGTTGCTGTCCAATGGTGAGCAGTTCTTCCGTATTGACCCGCTGAAGTAAAGGAGGTGCCGTCCATGTTGCAGCCGAGATTGGTGAAAGCGGAGCCGGTAGACCACCTGAAGCTCCGGCTCACCTACGAGACCGGGGAGGTCAAGCTGTTCGACGTTTCCCCTTATGCCAGCGGCCCTTGGTATGGCGAGCTGAGAGACGAGTCCTACTTT
>CAJTQM010000002.1:143269-143942 GCA_910578255.1 uncultured Oscillospiraceae bacterium | reverse complement strand
TGAACCAGCTTGCGGCAATGCCGCCTCGCGGTCAGGAGGAAAAGCTGGCTGCACAGCTGCCCCCCATGCTTTTTGACCAGGAGGGAATCCGCCGGGATCTGGCCCGCTGTCGGGAAAAGGGGATCCGGGCGGCTATGACCGGGAATTTGGGCGGAATCCTGCCCATTCAGGCGGCCGGAATGCAGGCCATCGGTGATTTTTCGCTCAACATCGCCAATGCCCAGTCTTTGTTAAGGCTTAAAGAGACGGGCCTTGCGGCGGCGGTGTTGTCCATCGAAATGCCTCTGCCCGACTGCACCGCCATGCCGTCGGTACTGCCCCGGGGGATTTTCGCTTACGGGCGTCTGCCGCTGATGACGGTGCGCTGCTGCCCCGCCGCCGCAGAATCCGGCTGCAAGAACTGTGCCGGCTTTCGGACAATGTACGACCGGCGGCGCGCTCCCTTTTTGGTGGGCTGCGGCGGGCGAAAAGACGGCGGACGGAGTGCCGGCGCGCAGGTCTATAATCATCTGTCGCTGTATTTGGCCGACCGGCTGCGCGAATGCCGGGGCCTTGATTTTCTTTTGTTGTCTTTTACCGACGAATCCCCTGCCCAGGCCGCCAAAGTCCTGGAGGAATACCGGCAGGGCGGTCGGCGGGAATCCATTACCCGAGGACTTTACTACCGGCGGGG
>CAJTQM010000002.1:25687-143242 GCA_910578255.1 uncultured Oscillospiraceae bacterium | reverse complement strand
AGCTGTAAAAAATTTGCCGAATGGAGGAAAGGCTTGATATGGAGTTGATTTTTCACGCGCAGAACACCGTTTATAAATCCCCCTTTGGAGCGGTGCCGGCTCAGGCGCCGGTCCGGTTTCAAATCGATCTGCCCCACGGCAGCAACTGCGAGCAGCCTACGCTTTTGATCTGTCAGGACGGCCAGTGGGATAATCCCCAGTCCGTTTTGCTTATGCTGCAGGATGTTCTGCCCCATGCCAACCGCTTTGCCGCCGTTTACACGCCCAGCCAGCCCGCGCTGCTGTTCTACCATTTTTCCTGCGTCCAAAACGGCAAAACGGTCCATTTTTTCCGGGACGAAGACGGCAGCGCCATCGACCGGGGAGACCGCTGGTGGCAGCTAACCGTTTACGATCCCTCCTACCAGACGCCGGACTTTATTAAAGGCGGTCTGTACTATCAGATTTTCCCCGACCGGTTCCGCCGCAGCGAAACGCCCAAAGAGGGCGTGCCGCCCGACCGGGTCCTTCACCCGGCATTCGAGGGACTGCCGGTCTTTCGTCCCAACGGCCAGGGGAAATATCTCAACGATGACTATTTTGGCGGCGACCTGCGGGGGATCATCGAAAAAATCCCCTATCTGCGCGAGTTGGGCGTTACCTGTTTATACCTCAACCCGATTTTCGAGGCCCACTCCAACCATCGGTACAACACCGCCGACTATCGGAAAATTGATCCGCTTTTGGGCACCAACGAGGATTTTCTGGAACTGTGCCGCGCCGCCCACGAGGCGGAAATTTCGGTGATTTTAGACGGAGTCTTTTCCCACACCGGCAGTGACAGCCTTTATTTTAACCGCGAGGGCCGCTATGGGGAAGGCGGCGCGTATCACGATCCCCAAAGCCCTTACCGGTCCTGGTATCAGTTCGAGCAGTACCCGTATAAATACCAAAGCTGGTGGGGCTTCGACACCCTGCCCAACGTGCAGGAGGAGGAGCCCTCCTACATGGAGTTTATCTGCGGGGACGACGGCGTGTTGGAATACTGGATGAACCTGGGGGCCGACGGTTTTCGGCTGGACGTGGCGGACGAGTTGCCCGACAGCTTTTTGGACGCGGTCCGCTGGCGGCTAAAAACCCACGGAGCCAAGCTGTTAATCGGCGAGGTTTGGGAGGATGCCTCCAACAAAATCGCCTATGGCTACCGCCGGCGCTATCTTTTGGGCGGCCAGCTGGACGGGGTGATGAACTACCCCTTCGGCAATGCCATCCTATCCTTTATCCGCAACGGCGGCGGCCAGGCGCTGGCCCGGACTGTCTGGGAAATTTTAGAAAACTATCCGCCGCAGACGGTATCGGTTTTGATGAACAGCCTGTCCACCCATGACATTCCCCGTGCAATTACCGCTTTGGCCGGAGATCCCCTTTACGGTCAGGACCGGGAGTGGCAGGCCTCGCATCATTTTTTGCCGCTGGAGGTTTATAAAACCGGCAAGCAGCGTCTTCGTCTGGCCAGCCTGCTACAATACTTCCTGCCCGGGGTCCCCTGTCTGTACTACGGCGACGAGGCGGGACTTTCCGGCTACAAGGATCCGTTTAACCGCTGCCCGTATCCCTGGGGGCATGAGGATCCGGAACTGCTGGACTGGTTTCGGGGCCTAGGGGCGCTGCGCGGTGCCTTTTCCTCCCTTTTGGCCGACGGGGAATATCTGCCGGTTCGGTGGAGCGAAAACTTCTTTAGCTTTCTGCGCCGGAAGGAGGGCGGCTGCCTTTTGGTGGCTGTCAACCGAGGCAACACGCCCTGCCAGGTTTCCCTTCCCGGACAAAACGCCCGGCTCGTCTTCGGCCACGCCAAAGGCGGGCAGCTGGATCCCTGGGAAGGAGCGGTCTTTTACTGGGAATAAACCGCGCTGCGTCCAACACTTTACCGCGCAGGTAGCAAGGAGGAACTTTTTATGGTTTTTCTTCCGCACCGCCATCAGGTGCAGTACTACGAAACCGATCAAATGGGGGTGGTTCACCACTCCAACTATATCCGCTGGTTTGAGGAGGCGCGAGTTTTCTTCATGGACCAGATGGGACTCAGCTACGATGAACTGGAAAAGGCCGGCATTTTCAGTCCGGTGATCGAGGCCCACTGTGTTTACCGTTCCAGCGCCCGCTTTCACGATCAGGTTCTGGTCCTTGCCAAAATCGAACAGTGCAGCGGCGTCCGCCTGACGGTATCCTACCGGGTGATCGACGCCGTGGACCACACCCTGCGGGCCGAGGGGGAAACCCGACACTGCTTTTTAAACCGGCAGGGCTACCCCGTCTCGCTGAAAAAAGCAAGTCCCCAGATGTTTCGCCTGTTCGAATCTCTGATCGGGCAGGAGCCTTACGATCTGTCCTTTGAGGAGCAGTTAGGTCAAGCTGAAGAATAACAAATCACACATAAAAGCCTCTGGAGCTACGGCCCCAGGGGCTTTTTGTGGAATGCTGCCGCCAAATCCATACCGAAAGCCGAAAAATATCCGCCGGCCTTACATCCGCACACGCCTTTTTTTGACAACAGCTTTTTGGGACGATCTGTTCTTTATGTACAATCGTTAGGAAATATCAAAAATTTTGCCCTTGTCCTTCTTTTCTTTTGGCGTGATCTCAATCGCATATTTGACTTAGAATTTTTATTCTGTTGTAAATTATTTTTGATTTTGCGCCGTATTTACAAATATTGGAATGCAAAAAACTTGCAATTGTGTATTATATCGTATATAATGAGTTTGTTTTAGGGAATTTTGCGGTTCATAATATTACATATCATATATTCCGTTATAAAATATTTTGCCCTGATAAAACTTTTCGTTATTTGACACTTCTGTCCTGTTTTTATGCCTAAGTGGCCACACTGATGTTTGAACGCCGCTACGAAGATTTTTCTTGATACAAAAGGAGAAACAAGTGATATTAGCAATTTACTGTGCCGGTGGATTGGGAAAAGAAGTACTTGCGTTGGCCTGCAGCATCAATCGATGGGAGGCTATTGTATTTGTCGATGATGTTACAGATTGCCGGATGTATCACGGGGCGAGTGTTCATCGTTTTGAAGAACTTTTAGGTTTAGTAAACAAGGAAAACATTGAATTTGTAATTGCGAGCGGGGAACCTACGGGACGCAAGGCCCTTTACAAAAAATTGAAAGACCACGGCTGTAAGATGACGAACCTCATTTCGCCGTATGCTTCTCTAGGGGTAGGCACCCAATTGGGCGAAGGATGTATTTTGTGGGATTGCGTTATAACAAACGATGCAATTATCGGCGAAAATGTTTTAATAAATACAAGGGCACTCTTAGGCCATGATGTGATCGTAGGATCTCACGGCGTTATATCTGCCAATTGCTTTTTGGGTGGCCATACAGTATTGGATGAATGTGTCTATATGGCTCCGGGTGCCATGATGAAAGACCGAATCCATGTAGGTGAACAGGCGATTATTAGTTTGGGCGCAGTGGTGTTGAGAAATGTACGGTCAAAAGCAATCATGATTGGAAATCCGGCCCGAAAAATCGGAGAGAATACAGAAGGACGCGTATTTGGAAGAATAGATGGCTAAAATAAAAGTCTTTATTACAGTTGCGTTAATCCCCATTTCGGAAGGGTTAAGCTAATTTGTTTTCGATATTATAGAAATTTATGGCGGTTGAATTCGAGGAGGTAAAGCTGTTTTGGAGTTACGTGAGATCTTTTTCGCTGAAGAAGAGAATCGATGGATTACAAATTCTGAATTGTTGCAGGCGTTGCAGCAAATCAAGGCCGACCAGTGCAAAACGCTGTTTATCCATACGGATCTCGGAGCGATCGGAACTGTAAATCCCGGTTTGAAGCGGTCCGAACTGCTAAAGGCGGTATGCGAAGTGCTTTTGGCGTTAGATGTGGATACGATTGTGTTCCCAGCTTTCACCTTCAGCTTTGCCAATCAGGAAGCGTTTGATGTAAACAAATCCACGGCCAAATATATGGGCACACTCAATGAATATGTGAGAAAACAGCCGGGCGCGGTGCGTTCCTTGGATCCTTTGCTGTCTGTGATTGCGGTTGGCAAAGAAGCTGAAAGCTTTTATTCTGTCGGAAACCGTTGTATGAGCAATGGCGGCATTTTTTCCAAGCTGCATCAAATGGAGGATGTCCGGTTCCTGTTTTTAGGCGCAAAGCCAACTCACTGTTTTACCTACGCACATTATGTCGAAGCAGCATACGGGGTTCCCTATCGGTTTGAAAAGTGGTTTGAGGGGCAGGTAACTGACAGGGACGGAAATACATATAAGGATCGCTTTTCTCTTTTTGCCGCTTGCCAGGGCTTTTATCCGGGACCGATGATACCATTTGAAAAACAGATGTTGAAAAACGGGTGGTATCAACAAAAAACGATTGGAAATACAAATCTGATCTGTTTTAGGGAAGAGGACGCCTATCAGGCGGTGTGGAATGCCTTGGAGGAAGATTTGTTTGGATTTTCGGAAGGGCCTTTAACGCTGGATGATTTAAAACATCAAATGAAACCACCAATCGGCCGTGTTGTAATGGTACCGTAAAAAGAAACAAGGTGAATATATGAGTAGTTTTTATTTCAACAATATTAAAATTTTAGGCTTGGCGGCGGCAGTTCCTAATGATCCTGATGATATATTGAATTATGCACCGTTATATCCAGATGGAGAAATAGAAAAATTTTGTACTACCACGGGCATATTTCACCGTTATGTTGGATATAAAAAGAAGATTATTGCATCAGATCTTTGTGTCGCGGCGGCAGAAAAAATTCTGGATGAGAATAGTCGGGAAAAAATTGACGCCTTAATTTATATGTCTCAGTCGTTTGATTATATTTCACCTGCAACAGCTGGAATACTCCAGACGCGGCTTGGGCTAAAAAATTGTGGTGCTGCATATGACATTACTTTTGGATGCGCCGCTTTTCCTTTTGGAATGCAAATGGCCGCAAGTTTTATTAGCGGTGGTTGCAGACGTGTTCTTTTGTTGATAGGAGATGCGATTACAAGTTCTAGCACTAATGATAAGGACTCTTTCCTTTTTGGAGATGCCGGGTGTGCAGTACTTATAGGACCCCAGGACGAAGAAGATTCAGTTCATATTGAGTTGGAAACTCTAGGAGAAAAGTGGAAAGCATTGATGAATCCATTTGGAGGAAATCGACATAAATATGGTGATATTGCGGAAGTAGTTGGAACTGAAAATGCGGCAAGACTAATGAGGCGTTTTATGAACGGAGCGGATGTCTTTTCATTTAGTATAAAGGATGCACCCGCTGTTGTAAAAAAATTCTATACTAAGAACAAATGCAGTTCAGAAGACTTTGATTTTGCTGCTATTCACCAAGCAAATGCCCTAATTACTAAGAATGTTGCAAAAAGAATTGGATTTTCGATGGAAAAAGTCCCTCTTTCTTTGGGAAAATATGGGAATACAAATGGATCAAGCGTTCTTATAACAATTTGTGACTATTTTGAAAAAAAACCTTGGGAAGGGAAAAAAAGAATTCTTTCTCTGGCTTTTGGTGTGGGTATGAACATCGGACTTTGTGCCTTTTCTCTTGATGGTGCTTGTTGCCATCCGATCATTCAATGCGATACACATTATAATGACGGTTTGGACTATCAAAAATTTTTAAAGGAAATAGAGAGTTAAGTATGTCTTACTTTAATTTGAATAATACAAAAATTGTAGCAGTAGCTGCCACTGTACCGGATGATGTAGAATATACCACAGACTATGCAAAACAATTTGGGGAAGAACATGTGCAAAAATTTATTACATCCACCGGCGTAGAACGCCGTTTTACAGCGCACCGGCTCGGAGTAACCTCATCCGACTTGTGTGCGGCGGCGGCAGAAAAAATCCTGACCGAGTTCGATTATGACAGAAGTAAGATAGACGCGCTGGTGTTTGCGTCCTCCAGCCGGGATTATTTGCAGCCTGTGACAGCGTGCATCCTTCAGGATCGGTTGGGCCTGTCGGATGAATGCATCTGCTATGACGTGCCGTTAGGGTGTTCGGCTTATGTGTATGGCCTTGAGATAGCGGCAATGCATATCAATTCTGGCTGTCGTTCGGTCTTGCTTTTAGCAGGCTCCTGTGGAGATCAAATCCCCGGTGAATATGTGCCGCCGGAAATTCCGATGCTTTTTGGCAGCGGCGGCTCCGCAACATTGCTGGAATATGACGAAAGCGCTCCTCCCATTTATGGCCTTTTGCGGTCAATGGGGCGTGACTTTAAGATGTTGGTTTCTCCCTACGGCGGGCAACGTCATCCCTTTTGGATGGTGGCCAACGACTTGGGATTGCAGCGCGCCTTGGAACTAAACAATAAATTTTATATGCTTGGCATGGACGTTATGCGGTTCTCTTTGAAAGAAGTTGTACAGATGATCAAAGACTTTAACGCCCGTTTTCAAATTGACTACAATGATTTTGATATCATGGCGTGCCACCAGGCAAATAAACTGATTATTTCCAACCTTGCAAGAAAGATTAAATTCCCAATAGAAAGAATACCATTGTCTATTGTGAATTACGGAAATACAGGATGTGCCTCTGTCCCTTTGGCAATATGTGATTATTATGGAAAAGGAGAAAATCCCAAGAGCAGTGGAAAAATTCTGACCTGTGGCTTTGGGATCGGTTTGTCTTTGGGTATTGTCGGAATCACATTGGATCCCAGCAGCTGTTTTGAAGTATTTAGAGTACGCGACCGTTATGACGACGGCATTTCCTACGACGAATATAATTAAGCTGGAGGTATCACGTGGATCTATTAGGCTTACGAGGAAAAAGGGTTTTTGTGACAGGCGCTTCATCTGGCGTTGGCAGGGCAACATCAATTATGCTTAGTCAACTGAATGCGGATGTGATTCTCTCTGCAAGGCGGCAGGACGAACTCGAAAAAACGCTTTCTTTGATGGAGCAGGGCAATCACAAAATCGTAGTATGTGATATATCGCAGTTTGATAATGTGGTGAACGCATTTAAGGAAGCGAGTTTTGATGGAAAAAAGCTGGATGGTGCAATACATTGCGCGGGTGCCGTTCAGCTTGCTCCAATTAGAGCGCTTTCATCAGACATATTATTGCATATGCTGAATGTAAACTTTATATCTTTTGCGGCAATCTTAAAATGCGCAGCCTCAAAAAGAATTTTTAATCCTGGGGCCTCAATCGTAGGTATTTCTTCTAGCGTTGCGGTCTATGGGCAAAAGGGAAATGGCGCTTATGGCGCTGCGAAAGGCGCAATGAACGCACTAATGAAAACAGCCGCATTAGAACTTGCAGCCAATCAGATCCGTGTAAATACCATTTGCCCGGGTGGAATTTATTCAGAAATGATTGACCGTAATACCGCGGATCCTTCTGTATTGCTTGGAGTCGACGATGTAGCAAAGGTCTTGTGCTTTTATATGAGTGATGCTTCCTCTTCGATCACAGGAACCAATATCGATTTCGAAAAGAGGTTGTGATAAACATGTTAAAAGGGAAAAAATACCTAGTAACAGGTTCGTCCTCCGGTATTGGACGGGCTGTTGCTTGCAAAATTGCTGAGCAAGGCGGTAGTGTTGTCTTAACTGGTAGAAATATGGAACGCCTACAGGAAACCAAAGAGTTGCTCCAAGGCGACAATCACTATACAATTTCTTATGAGATGAGCAATTTAGATGGGATCAAAGAATTTGTTGCTAAGAGTATTGCAATTGATGGAAGGAGATTTGATGGATTAGTTTTTTCAACGGGGCTTGCGCGAACCAGTTTACTTCGTATGGAAAAAATTTCACAAATTTTAAAAATAACAAAAGTTAATTATCTTTCTTTCGCAGTGTTACTTACAGAATTTGCATCAAAAAAAGTTTTAAACAATAATGGTTCAATTATTGCATTATCATCATCTGCGACAATTCATTCAGATAAATCACAAGGTATCTATACAGCTTCAAAAGCGGCTATTGAGGGGATTTGTCGCGTTGCCGCGAAAGAATTTGCCAATCGGGGTATCCGAGTAAACGCAGTGTGCCCTGAAATGGTGCATACAACAATGACACAGGATTTTTTTTCTAATACATCGCAGCAGCAGCGTAAGATCTTGTATCCTTTGGGCGATATTACCCCAGAGGACGTGGCGGATACGATCATTTTTTTGCTGAGTGAACAAAGCAAAAAAATCACTGGGCAAAAAATATATATTTCATCCGGAAATGATGGACGCCCAATAGAAAGTGAAGAATTAAGAATTTAATTTTCGCTTTTAATTTATGTTATAAAAAATAATGGAGGTAAATTATGGAACTTAAAGAAAAACTTGCTTTAATCGAAGAGGCCATTGACGTAGACGAAGGAACATTGACCCCCGAAACCATTCTAGCTGATGTGGATGAGTGGGATTCCATTGCGGCGCTTTCGCTGATTGTCATGCTCGATGAACACTTTAATAAAACCATCAGCGGGGCTCAGATCAAGGCATTAGAAACCGTCGCGGATATTTTCGCCTATATGGAATAAATTGGGGAGGATAAAATGGAACAGCTGTATAATATTCTGGAGGCAGTCCGTCCGGATGTGGATTTTCGGAATACGGAGGGCCTGGTAAGCGACAGTTATATCGACTCCTTTGATATTGTTACGATAATTTCCTATATTGAAAATGCATATGATATCGAAATTCCGGTGGAAGCAATGGTCCCGGAAAACTTTGATTCTGCAAAGTCCATTATGAAAATGATCGAAGAAGCAAAAGGATGATTATATGCGGCAAAAATTTATACATAATTTTTTATTGGAAAGAAAAAAGAACAAAGAAAAGAGAAATCTGATATCCAAGGGAATCCTGATACCGATTCATTCGTTCGAAGAATATAGCGCCCTTGTAAAAAAAGCCAAACACGAGGCAAATGGGCCGCTGTTCACCAATTGCTTTATGATGCCGGACGAAATCAAAAGGCTGATTTCACTAGGTGCATTTTATCAAATGAAAACGAATAACGGCCTCGCGTTTATTGACGATGAGGGCGCTTATTATTACGCATTTTTTTATCTTGATCCTAAAAATACGTTTCAAGTACCGCAGCTGGACAAAAACATTTTGTCGGAAAACGTTTATCGTCATGATAAAATGCTTCCAAACCAAGCGGCTTTTGAAGAAAAGCTTACGGAAGACGGTTTCACCGATAATGGCATTTATTATCAAGTTTCAACCGTTCCTCAACTGTCGCCGGAAAAATTTTGGAATCGCTTGAAAGTAATTGAAAAGTCACTGCAAGCTGAAGGTAAGTACATTAGCGCGCCTACGAATAAGCAGCTAAAAACCTTTGAGAAGGTGTACAAAGAATCTATTGATATCTATGTACAGAAAAAATACTCCAAAAAAGAGCGCAAAAAACAGCGTGATCAGGGATTTTTATCCTGCTTAACGGATGATTCAGGTGAAATTTACGCCATTTCCATCTCAGCAGTCCTCCACGGTGGGGCGATTGCCTCCAATAAAAAATACGACGCGAATGGATATGCAGCTGCAATGGCTGTCAAAGCTTTGGAAGGCTGGTATAAAGCCATTCCTGAGGATGAGTCAGCCAGAAAAGAATACATGCGCTGTAAAGCTTTTGGCTGGATCAAATCGACCAACACAGCGTCTTTACGCTTACATAAATCCTTAGGATATAATTTGACAGAAAAAGAAATGCATCAGTTTGTAAAACCAGGTTATGCAAAATACTGAATGAAAAATGAGGGAAATTATGATAACCGTTTTGGATTTTTTGGAAAAGAGCGCCGCTGCTTTTCCGGATCAGATCATTTGTGAGGATGCGGAAGAGGCGCTGTCGTTTTCCGAATTTGTTGCAAGGGCAAAGCGGATCGGTACCTTTTTGTGCCGCTATCATGTGGCTCATCATCCTATCGCCGTATTTATGGACAATACAGCCGCTTCGTGGACAGCGATGATGGGAGCGGTTTATAGCGGCAACTTTTATGTTGTGATCGATGCAATGATGCCGATCAAAAGCATTTTCGAAACGCTTGATCCGGTGGCCGTAGTCGTCGATAAAAAGTGTGCCGCCCAGGGCGAACGCCTGGAGGATGTGAACGTTTTGTCATATGAGGAGATCGCATCTGTGGACGTGGATGAGGCGTTGCTCGCTCTTGTGCGAAGCAGTATGATTGATACCGATCCGGTCTATACGCTCTTTACCTCCGGTTCTACCGGGATACCGAAGGGAACAGTGGTCAACCACGCCAGTGTGATTAAGTATGCGCAATGGTATATCGGAGCGTTTGGAATCGATGAAAATACTGTTTGGGGGAGCCAAACCCCATTCTATTTCAGTATGTCGGTTTCGACCATGTTTTCTACTATGCTAGCGGGGGCTCGTCTAATCGTGATCCCCAAGCAGTTTTTTTCCTTCCCGGTAAAGCTAATCGAGTTCATGAATGAAAAGCGCATCAATACAATTTATTGGGTTCCCTCGGCAATGAACATGGTCGCCAATTTTAAGGCGCTGGACGGACGGGAACTTCCGCATCTGAAAAAAGTGCTTTTTGCCGGTGAGGTGATGCCGATGAAACAGCTGAACTATTGGCGTACCCATATGCCGAAAGATACGCTTTTCGTAAATCTGTTCGGTCCTACGGAGACAACAGATATTGCCACCTATTATATCGTGAACCGGCCGTTTCGGGATGACGAGACTTTGCCGATTGGAAGAGCCTGTGCGAACTGCGCGGTAATGGTGATCAAAGAGGATGGAACCCTTGCCAAAGACGGCGAGGAGGGCGAACTGGTGGTTCGAGGATCCTTCCTTGCATCCGGATATTACAACAATCCCGAAAAAACAGCTGATGTTTTTACCCAAAATCCGATGAATACGGCCTATCCTGAAACGGTATACCGTACCGGCGACATCGTGAAGACAAATTCTTACGGAGAACTGGTCTACGTAACAAGAAAGGATTTCCAAATCAAGCATCAGGGTTATCGCATTGAACTGGGAGAAATCGAAGCCGCCGTAAGCGCGGTGCCGGACGTATTTGAGTGCGCTTGCATTTATGATGAAACCAACAGTTTAATTGTTCTATATTGTACAGGTACCGATTTATCTGCAAAAAAGCTGATCGAAGGTGTGCGGGACCGGCTGCCAAAATACATGATTCCCAACAAGTTTTTTATATTGGAAAGTATGCCGCATAACGCAAACGGAAAAATCGATAAAAAAGAATTAAAGCGCCAATATACGGAAAGTGTGAAATAAGTGGAGATCAGACGTTTTGTCTCGCCTATGTTGGATCATAATATGTATATTCTTGCAGAACATGCCCACGGCATCGCGATTGATCCGTTTTATTGTGAGGAATCCCGCGCGCTGATGGAGGATCTGACAATGGATTTTATGCTGGTAACGCATGAGCATTTCGATCACATCCGCGGCGTAAACGAGATGAAGCAGGTTTATGGAATCCCTTTGCTGGCTAACGCAAAATGCAGCGCCAACATGCAAGATCCCACTAAAAATTTCGCGAAATTCTATGAGGCATATATGCAGTTTCAAAAGGGGAAATCGGTACGGGATATCCCTTTTGACGAACACTATGCATGCTGCGCAGACCAGCTTTTGGAGGACGGGCAACAGATTCAATGGCAGGGTCATACGATCAAAGTGAAGCTTACGCCAGGTCACAGCGCCGGCTCCAACATGCTAATTGTAGATGATTTGTGCGCCTTTTCCGGAGATGTGCTTTTGTCCGAGGATATTCCGCCGGATCGTTTTCCCGGCGGAAGCAAAAAGGATTTTCGCGCCATTACGTTTCCCTTTTTAAAAAGCTTGGATCGAGACCTGATCATTTATCCCGGCCATGAGGAAAGTTTCCTCCTTGGCTCCCATTATTTGTTGCAGGAGGAGATATGACAAAACTGCAGAAAGCGACCGGAAATGAACAATTGCTCGCCTTAAAAGCCGCCTACAACCATCAGCGAAATGTGAATAATCTCTATTTGATGAACGAGTGGCTGCAATCTCCCGAAGCGTACCAAACTATTTTTTATCAGGATATGGGGAATGGAATGGCGGCTTTCCGGGATGAGGGGGATTTTTACCGGGTTGTTTTTGCGTTGCCTGTCGGTAGCTGCTATCATTTCCCGCCGCTTGACAAAGAACTGTGCTGCGATCTTGTGGAAATCGGCGGAGAAGCCGCGCCTGCCAAGGAGTATGGAGAAGATTTTCTATTCGATAACGGTTTTTCTTTAATCGACTGTCAGAAACAGCTGCGTTTTTGCTGTGGGAGTCAGCACCGACAGGCGGTGAAAAAAGAAGAATCTATTTTGCGTCAGCTCCGGGCGATGCACCTTCAGTATATCAATGCGGGCAGAGGAGAACTGGAAGAGATTCGGCGATTGATCCGGCGGGAGTTGGGCCGATATGATGCTGTTCTTCTCAATGAAAGGGAACTGGAAGCGGAAGCGCAAAAAAATAATATTGTCTGCATCAAGGGGACAAATGGCATCGCTGCGGCATATTTTTTTCAAGCCGCCGGCGGGCGGATCGTCGTCGCCCCAGCCTATCGGGGCAAACGCTTAAGCGAGATGCTCCGAATGCTCTTTATCGCGCAGGAGCGATGGCTGGATTCCAGGGAAAACCAGTATGATTGGGTCCGTGCGGATAATACGCCGTCGCTTCGATGCCTTTTTTCCATCGGTGCTGTAGCTACAGGGAAGGTAAAAAAGCGTTTTATTAGAACAGTCGAATCTTAATCAAGTGTACAAAGCGGACGATCGGATTGAAACAATGTGCAATTGCACCAAAGAAAGGGAAGCGATTCATGAAAAAAACAGCCTTTATCTTTCCGGGCCAGGGCGCGCAGATCGCGGGGATGGCGCGGGATTTTTTTGATCAGTTTCCGGCAAGCAGGGCGGTGTTCGAAACCGCCAGCCACGTCACCGGCCTTGATATGCAGACGCTTTGCTTTACGGAAAACGAAAAGCTGGACCAGACCGAATACACGCAGGTGGCGCTGCTCACGGCGGAACTGGCGATTCTGGCCGCGGTCCGGGAGTCCGGCTTTTATCCGAACGTGACAGCCGGACAGAGCTTGGGTGAATATGCCGCGCTGGTCGCCGCAGGCTATCTGCAAATGGAAGACGCCTTTCGCCTTGTGCGGGAACGCGGCATTTTGATGCAGAACGCCGTGCCGCTGGGCCGCGGCGCCATGGTGGCCATCATCGGCCTGACTGCGGATGTGGTGGAGGGCTTTTGCCAAAAAGCCCAGGGCGTCGTCGCAGTGTCCAACTATAACTCCCAGAAACAGACGGTGGTCTCGGGCGAGAGAGACGCCGTCATGCAGGTAAAGCAGATGGCCGAGGAGGCAAAAGCACGTCTTGCCACCGAGCTCAAGGTGAGCATTCCTTCCCATTCCCCGCTGATGAAAGGCGCGGCCGCACAGTTGGAAGAACTTTTGAACAAGGTCGAAGTCCGGCAGGGAACGGTCCCTTATGTGGCCAATGCAAACGCGGAATTTATCCGCGATGCTGGACTTGTCAAGCCCCTTCTGGCGCAGCAGATGTATTCCGCCGTGCGCTGGGAACAAAGCGTCCGCGCCATGCAGGCGGCGGAAGTGGAACAGTTTATAGAGATCGGCCCGGGAGAAACCCTGACAAAGCTAAACAAAAAAATCGACCGAAGCCTTGTTTCGTACAATATCTCTACCGCAGATGACCTGGCTTCTTTTGAACAAACGGAAAAAGGAGAGAATCAGGGGTAAAATGTGGCAGGAGAATATAAAAGAAGTTGAAAGACTGCGGGAAAAGTCGCGCGAGGGCGGCGGACAGGCCAGAATCGACACCCAGCACAAGGCCGGCAAGCTGACAGCGCGGGAACGAATCAACCTTTTGCTGGACCAGGGCAGCTTTGTAGAGGTAAACGGCCTGGTTGAATCCCGTATCGACGATTTTGGTCTGGATAAGCGCCGGGTGCCGGGCGACGGCGTGGTAACCGGCTACGGAACGGTCAACGGCCGGACGGTCTGCGTCGCATCCGAGGATTTTACGGTGATCGGCGGCACATCGGGCGAATACCATTCCATGAAAATCTGCCGGATGCAGGATATGGCGCTTCAAATGAAGGTTCCGTTTATCGCGATCAACGACAGCGGCGGCGCGCGCATTGAAGAGGGAATCTCGGCGCTGAGCGGATACGGCGAAATGTTTTTGCGCAATACAAAAGCCTCCGGCGTAATCCCGCAGATTGCGGTCATTGTCGGCCCCTGCTCGGGCGGGGCCTGTTATTCTCCGGCTATCTGCGATTTTATCTTTATGGTGGAAAAAATCAGCAAGATGTTTATCACCGGTCCCAAAGTGGTGCAGTCGGTTTTAGGCGAGGTAACCACCATCGAGGAACTGGGCGGCACGGCGGTCCATGCCCATACCAGCGGCGTCAGCCATTTTACCTATCAAAACGAGCAGGAGTGCTTCGCAGGAGTGCGGCGTCTGCTTTCTTATCTGCCGCAAAATTACCTGGAAAAACCGCCGGTTTTGGCGGGAAAGCCGGTGGACCGTTCGTCGGATATCCCCCAGATCGTGCCGGACAACCCCCGCCGTCCTTACGATGTACACCAGGTGATCGACACCATGGTAGATGAGGGCAGCTTTCTGGAAATACAAAAGGACTTTGCGGCCAACGCAGTCATTGGACTGGGCCGCATCGACGGCGAGAGCGTCGGTTTTGTAGCCAATCAGCCCAATTTTATCGGCGGCTCTTTGGATTGCGACAGTTCGGACAAAATCGCCCGGTTTATCCGTTTTTGCGACTGCTTTAATATCCCGCTGGTCACCCTGGTGGATGTGCCGGCCTTTATGCCGGGCAAAGAGCAGGAGGCCAAGGGGATTATTCGGCACGGCGCAAAGATTTTGTATGCCTATTCCGAGGCGACGGTTCCCAAAATCTCTTTGATTATGCGCAAGGCCTACGGCGGCGCTTATATCGCCATGAACAGCAAAAGCATGGGGGCGGACGTGGTTTATGCCTGGCCCATCGCCGAGGTGGCGGTTATGGGTGCCGACGGCGCCATCAGCATTATCTGGAAAAAGCAGCTGGCGCAGGCCGAGGATCCGGCGCGGTTTACAGAAGAAAAGATCGAGGAATATCAGGACCTTTTCATGAACCCCTTCATTGCGGCAAAGCGCGGCTATGTAGATGATGTGATCCTGCCGGAGGAAACGCGCGGAAAAATCCGCGCCGCACTGGACTTTCTGAAAACAAAACAGGTGCAGGCGCCGCAGAAAAAGCATGGAAACATCCCATTGTAAGGGGGAAGAATATGGCACAGCAGGATATTTTTGTAACGCGGCCATGCATTCCTCCGCTGGAAGAATACATTGACCAAATCCGACCCCTGTGGGAAAGCAAATGGCTTACCAATATGGGGGACCTTCATCGGCAGCTGGAACAAGCGCTGAGGCAAAAGCTTGGGGTGGACAGGCTTTCTTTGTTTGTAAACGGCCACCTTGCGCTGGAGGGGATCCTTCAGGCGATGGAACTGTCCGGCGAGGTGATTACAACGCCGTTTACCTTCGCTTCCACGACCCACGCGATTGTCCGGCGGGGGCTTACCCCGGTATTTTGCGATATCAAGGAAACGGACGGAACGATAGACGAGCGCAAAATCGAGGCGCTGATCACTGAAAAGACCTCTGCCATTTTGCCGGTGCATGTTTATGGAAACTGCTGCAATGTTGAAGCGATCGGGCAAATCGCGCGGCGCCATGGGCTAAAGGTGATTTACGACGCCGCCCACGCCTTTGGCGTAAAGTTAAACGGAAAAGGGATCGGGAGTTTCGGCGACGCGTCTATCTTCAGCTTTCATGCCACCAAGGTGTTTAACACCATCGAAGGGGGCGCCGTCAGCTTTCGCGACCCGGCTTTGGCCCCAGCGCTGTGTGAGGCAAAAAACTTCGGCATTCTGGACGAAGAGACGGTGGTTTTTGCAGGCGGCAACGCCAAAATGAACGAGTTTCAGGCGGCTATGGGGCTTTGTAACCTGCGGCACTTTGATGAAGAGATCGCAAAACGCCAGGCTCTTGTAACGGCATACTGCCAGCAGCTAAGCGGCATTCCGGGGCTTCGGATGCTGCGTCAGCGCCCGGGGGTACGCCCCAATTACGCCTATTTCCCCATTTTGATTGAAGCGGAAGAAGCGGGTACAGACCGCAATACATTGTATCAGGCGCTTCGGGACTATCACATTTTTACACGAAAATACTTTTATCCGCTGATTACGGATTTTGACTGCTACAAAGATCAGTACGCCCAAACACCCCTTCCGGTGGCGAAAAAGATTGCCAGCCAGGTGCTGACGCTGCCGCTTTATGGAGATCTGGGTCTTGAGAATGTAGAAATGATCTGCCATGCGGTAAAGAAGATCCTTTGCAAATAAAACCTGGTCTCGTTTTTGTTGGGAAGGCCCGATCAGCCGGTTTTGACAAAGATCCGGCCCTGCGGCGTCCCTTGTTTTTTTATGGACAGGACTGCGCGGAAAATCCTGTAGGCGTTTTCCCATCACAAACAAAAGAAAGGGGATCCCATTCGGATGAAATCACAGGAATACCGGAACGATATCCAGACGCTCAAGCAGTCGGCGCTGTTCGACCGCGCCTATTATGCTTCTAAATACGGCGTTTCCGAAAATCAGGCGGCCGACCATTTTGCGAAAAATGAAAACCGGGAGAATTCCCCTTCCCCGGTTTTTTCCTCCCAGCACTACTATAAAATGTACCCCGATGTACGCGACGCCGGGGTCAACGCGCTTTTGCACTACATCCGCTTCGGCCAAAAGGAAGGGAGGATCTACCGGTCCGACAATGAATGCGAACTGTACGATTACTATTTTACCCAAACTCTTTTTGATATGACGTATTACGCCCAAACCTATATGACCCCGGAAGAGCGAGGAACCATCAACCCGATTGAGCACTACGCGCAAACGGGTTGGAAAGAGAGCAATCTGCCCAATCCCCATTTTGACCTGGAGGCGTTTTTCCAAAAGTACCCCCAGTGCGACAGCAATCCGCTGTTGTACTGCTTAAAGTACCGTGTCCCGGAAATCTTTATTGCCGAATCTTCCGCTCCTGTCAAGCTTGGCTATCAGGAGGATGTATACCGCTCGTACATCCATATGCTCAGGCAGGACGCGGCCATGGAGCAAACCTATCCCAACGCTGCCAGCTGTGAAAAGCTGATCTGGTTTTGGGTAACGGATCAGGATTCCATTTCAGGGGGGCTCATGTCCATATGCGGCATGTACGACATCTCGCGCAGGCTGACCCCGCTTCACGGCTGTGAGGTCGTTGCCTCCACCCTGCCCCAGTCCCCGCAGTATCTGTCCGGCTATTCCCGGTTTGACAATGATATGCCGGTGTTTCGGTATGAACAGATCGTATACCGTTTTCCCAATGTCAAAGAAGTCCTCATCATGCTCCCGGAAAACCATATCGGCCAGGTCTATGACTATCTGTTCTCTCATGTCGACGGCTATCTGGCGCGGATCCCGGTCCGGCACCTCAATATTTTAAACCAGAATATTGAACTGATGCCGGCGAACTACGAGGTTGACCGGCTGCGGCGTTACTTTACAAAGGTCACCCAAACAACGGCGCATAAAAGCTACACAACCCAGTATCACCGGGATCTGTTTGGAATTCCCACCCATCAGATTATCCCGCCGATCAAAAAAGAGATCGTCTTTACCCCCTATGATAAAAAAGAGGAGTTGTTCATTTACTCGCCGGACGACCATCCGTGTAAAGCGGCAATCCTGCAAAGACTGCGCACGGAGTTCCCGTCCATGCAGTTTATTGAGATTCGGGACATCCCTTTTAAAGAATACCTTAAGCTGATCTCAAGGGCCAAGTGGGCGATGAGTTTCGGCGAAGGGCTGGACGGCTATTATTTAGAACCGTACTCTACCGGTGGGGTTTCCTTTACCGCGTGGAACAGCGAGTTTTTTACGGAAAAATACCGCAATCTTCCCACCATTCTGCCCTCTTTTGAGGAAGCGGCGGACCTGCTGCCCGCCCTCATGCGCAGCCTGGACAATCCCGAAGCCTATGAAAAAGCCCGAGCGCAGGTGAACGCCGTCGTAAGCAGCGACTATGCCAGCGAAAAATCGCCGGAAAGCACAATGGAAAATTTCTTTCGCGGCAATTACGATTTTAAATAAACCGTCCGCCGGATTGAAGACAGCACACCGCGAAACTTATGTCTTTTGTGGCCTTCTGCCTGCCGATGACGGCAAAAATCACACCAAACAAAAACCCCTTGGAACCTTATGATTCCAAGGGGTTTTTGTGGTGAACCACCGGGGATTCGAACCCCGGACCCTTTGATTAAAAGTCAAATGCTCTGCCAACTGAGCTAGTGGTTCATTCTATTTTAGCGCTTATCCATTATAGCAGGATTCTTTCTATCTGTCAACACACTAAAAGAATTTTACCCAAAATTTTTCAAAATACACGTCTAATCCCCCTTTTTTGATGAGCGGCGTCCCGCGCCTTCGCCAAAACTCAGGGTAAAAGGGCCAAAAGTTCCCGCAGCCGCCGGATCTCATAGGTGCAGCACACACCGGACCGGTTTTCCTCCCCCCGGGGATTGTACCAGCAGCTGTCGATGCCCGCGTTTTGGGCGCCCAACATGTCGGAGGAGAGCGAATCGCCGATCACCAGAGCCGCGCCGGAATCAAAGCCGGGAATGGCGGCGGCCACCGCGTCAAAATACGCCTTCTGGGGCTTTTGAACCCCCATATCCTCCGAAATAAAAATCCCCCGAAACAACGGGGTCAGCGGGCAGACGGAAAACCGTCCATGCTGGGTCAGGCTGGCCCCATTGGTGATAATATACAAATCGTATTTTTTATAAAGGATATTGCAAACTTTCTCCGACTCCTCCAGCAAATCCGCATGCCGGCTCAGCTGCTGCATATAAAAGCGATTCATCTGCTCCGGATCTTCCTGCAATTCCAGCGCCTGGCACAGCTGCGCAAACCGACGATGCAAAAGCTGCGGGCGACTGATCTGTCCGTGGTTAAACTGCTCCCACAAAGCGGCGTTGATCTGATGGTACAGGGAGAGAACCTGGTCCCCGCCGGGGATTTTATAATGGGCCAACGTCTGCTCTAACGCCTTTTTTTCGCAAAGGTCAAAATCCAGCAGCGTGCCGTCTGCGTCGAACAATAAATAGCGATATGTTTTCAAAAAGGATCCCCCCTTTTTTTGATTATCCCATCTGGCAGAAGCTTTGTCAACCGTCGGGACCGGTTGCTTTTTCGGTCCTTCAGGGCTATACTGTATACATCCCCTGCGGACGGCCTTTCTGCGCCGCCTTATCTTGAATCCATCCAGCTATTTTCCCGGAAGGAGTGTTTTTATGCGCACCAAACAGGTAGTTGTCCTGCCCTACGACCCAGGTTGGGAAGCCGCTTTCCGGCAGATCATCGCGCCGCTTTTAAAATCGCTGTCCCCCTGGCTGTCGGCCATCGAGCATGTGGGCAGCACCTCGGTCCCGGGAATGTGGGCCAAGCCGATCATCGACCTGGATCTGGTACTGAAAGACGGCGGCTGTTTTCCCTTTGTCAAAGAGGGACTGGCGCAGTTGGGCTATTTTCACGAAGGGGACCTGGGCATCCCCGGGCGGGAGGCCTTTGCCTACGAAAACAAGCCGGAACGGATGGCCCACCATCTGTACGTCTGCCCGCCGGATTCGCCGGAACTTCGCCGCCACCTGGTTTTTCGGGACTATCTGCGGACTCACCCGGACCAGGCCGAGCAGTACAGTCTTATAAAACGGCAGGCGGCGGCCCGGTTTCCGCAGGATATCGACGGCTATATGGCCATGAAAGCCCCCTGCATCCAAAATCTGTACCAGCAGTGCGGCCTGCTCTAGCCGGGCCAAAGACGGTCCGGGCCAAACCGGCAATCTGCCGTTTTTCTACGGTTTTTGTGGAAAAGCCCCCGCTTTTTAATTAGAAAAGCAGGGGCTTTTTTGCGAGTTTTCCGACAGAATTCCTCAGCGGGCTTTTTGCTTGCCGGGCGGGCCGTCCATCGGCTCCATAGGCTGAAACCGAAACTGAATACAAACCTCCGGCTGGACATTTTCCTTTTGGAACCGGTTTAAAATTCGCTGCTGAACCAAAAGGCCGTTTTCCTGCGTCAGAGAGGAAAGCATCGCCACAAACTGGGTAGCGCTGCACCGGGCCGCTACGTCGCTGCGGCGCAGGCTTTGCAAAAGGCAGTCCTGCAGCCGGTCCATGCTGCTGCTTAAAAGCTTGGGGGATAAAGGCTCCCCCTCTGCGCCGGCGGCGGTCAACAACAGCAGGAAAACCGACTGGCCAGTACGTTCGGCAATTCTCGCCTTCAGCTGATAGATGTTTTTAAACACATCGTACTCACAGAAAAAAGCGCCCTGCTCCAGCGAGGTTTCCCGCAGATCCTTTTTGATGGTTTCCAGATCTGTTTTGGGCTGCATGGTATTCTGAACCAATTCCTGATACAACTGCTGCAGGTCCTCCGAGGGCTTTACTCCCAACTCCCGGTAAAAAAGCCGGTTGACCCGCTCGTAATGCGCCATGGCACGGGGATAGGCCTCCATGGCAGTGAGGGCGCGCAGCAGCACCGCATGGAAACCCTCCTCAAATTGGTCGATGACCAGGGCCTGTTGGGCGATATCCACAATCTCCTGATAGCGGCCGGCATCGGTTAAAAGGCGGGCGGTCTGTTCCACGCATTTTACATACAGGCCCCGATAATAGGTGGACAGAGGGGTGACCCATTCCTCCGAGGCGGATTTGGGAAGAAAGTCCCCTTTGTAAAGGGAGATTGCCTCCAGGTACAGCGTCAGCTGCTCCCGTGGACGGTCGCTTTCCCCGTCCGCTTTCTGGACCAGCCGTTCAAACTCTTCCACATCTACCACCGTAGGCAGACCATTGTTCCAGGAATAGGCGCCGCGGCGGCACAAAATCATCTTTTTCGCCTGGGGAATCCCCTGGGAGGACAGGACCGTCCGGATCCGGTAAACCAGGTTTTTTAACGCGCCGGAGGGGTTGTCGATCTCATCGTCCTGCCAAAGCACGCCGATCAATTCCTCCTGTGGGACGTCCCGGTGGCGGAAAGCCACAAGATATTCCAGAAGGTTCCACAAAAGTCGCGCCCGGTTGCGGCTTTCGCTGACCTGCTGCACGCCGGACTGGATCCGAAATCCACCGAGCATAGAAACGCGGACCAGTTCTGCTTCGCCGTTCACAGCTACCCCCCTTCCTGCTCCTCGGGAAGACAGCGGTTTTGCGGGTTCACTCTAAAACTCCTCCCTTCCTATGTTTTTTGGCGGCGGCCCGCTTAAAAAGTCAAGCACAGCGGGCAAATCAGGGCTACCAACCCGCCGGCCGGTGAAACGCCCTTTGCAGCGGCCGCCATGCGCCATGAAAGTATTGTATTCTCACTATAACATAGATTCTCTAGGCAGGCAAATATTTCAAGGAAAATTCCCATAAGCTTGCAAAATACGGGGACCACCGGCAGCCCGGCAAAAAGAAGCCGGAAGGTCTTTCTTTTTTTCTTTCAATCGTTTATAATGATTTTATCTGAAGTTTTTCGGGAGAAATTGTTTTGGGGGCTTTGTTTGTGATGCCGATCAATCAGCCAGCGCAAAAGGAACGGTTTTTGACCCGAAGCCGGATGGTTTCGCTGGTCCTTGGGGTGCTGGGGATCCTTTTGCTCTCCAGCGGCCTTTGGATGATGCGGGCGCCCGCAGAGCCGCCGCCGGATGTGGGGGTGGACCTGTCCTCTTTGTCTCTGGACGGCTGGGATCCCTCCTCGGTGCGTCAGGATTATCCGGTGGGTAAGCTGGTGGTGACCACCGACCGGGAGGATTACCAAAGCGGGGATCTGCGGCTGTTGATCCCGGTTCTGGCCCAGGACCTTTCGGTCCAGGACGATGTGGACTCCGGTTCTCTGCGGATCGGACCGGGACTGTACGAATATTCCCAGCTGCCGGCGGCGGACACCAACGCCAATGTGAGCATTGCCGGCCACCGGGATGTGGAGGCGGCGGAGTTTTATTATATCGACCGGCTGTCCGACGGGGACCTGATGTACCTTTTATATAAGGAAACGGTTTACGTCTACCTGTATGAATCCACCGAAATCATCCAGCTGGACAACTGGAACCCCATTGCCTGCAAGGAATACCCCTGCCTTACCCTGACCTCCTGCGACCCCGTCGGTACCTTTGTCAACCGCATTGTGGTGACCGGCCGGCTGGTGGACATTTGGGAATTAAACGACCAGGTGGTGTTCGCCGCCCGAGCGGACGCTGAAATCTTTCAAAACCGTTAAGGCTTGTTTATGATGGAAACGAGGTGAAAAAAGGTGCCAAACCGCTTATGGCGCCGTTTGCTGGCGCTTATCCTATGCGGCGTCATGCCGCTGGCCCTTTGCAGCTGCGCGGGCGCGCCTGCTTCTCAGACGGCGGAGCGTTCTTCCAGCCCGCCGCGTCTGGAAAGTGCTTACAATTCGTCAGGATTGGATGCATCTTCCAATTCGTCGCTTCAGGAGAATTCTTCCAATCAGACATCTTTGGGAAATATTTCTAATTCGTCATCAATGGGAGATTTTTCCGTTTCGTCACTTCTGGATGATCATTCCAATTCGTCACAAATGGAAGATATTTCCTCCTCCGAGGAACTGTCCGGCCCGGCAGCGGCCTCCTTCCAGGCGCCGCCGGCTCAGGAGCAGACGTCCCGGCCCGCCGAATCCGCCGGGACCTATACGGTGCTCACGCCGGTGGCCAGCGGCACCGAGGTCTATTCCGGCGGCGGCGCCCAGATCGACGCTTCCAACGCTGGAGAAGGCTACGTCATGGTTAAATACGACGGCAACGTGGCCAAAATCCGGGTGCAGATCACCCGGGACGGCGGGAGCACCTACACCTATGGGCTCAGCGCCAGCGGAACTTACAACGTGCTGCCTCTGTCCCAGGGCAGCGGAGGATACACCATCAATGTATTCGAAAACGTGTACGACAATCAATACGCTCTGGTTTTGGGCCAATACATCAGCGCCAATCTGCGCAGCAGCGTACTGCCCTTTTTGTATCCCAACCAGTATGTGAATTTCTACGACGGCTGCCAGACGGTCTCTAAAGGGGCACGGCTGGCCAGCACCGCCACCAATGATCTGGAGATTGTGGAAAATGTCTACAATTACGTCATCCACAACATTACTTATGATTTTGACAAGGCCGCCTCGGTCTCCTTCGGCTATCTGCCCAATGTGGACACGATTTTAAACAGCGGCACCGGCATCTGTTTTGACTACGCGGCGGTGATGGCCACTATGCTCCGGACCCAGAACATCCCCACCAAGCTGGTGGTGGGCTATGCCGGGCAGGTCTACCACGCCTGGATCAGCACCTATATCACCGACATCGGCTGGGTCAACGGCATCATTTATTTCGACGGGCAGTCCTGGGTGCGAATGGACCCGACCTTCGCCTCCAGCGGCAACGAAAGCGGCGATATTATGAATTACATCGGCAACGGCAGTAATTACAATGCCATGTTTGTCTATTAGACATCAAATTTGTATGAGGAGTGAGAAAATGGCCGCGAAAGATTCTACCAAGGGCATTCTTTCCGCCAGCGAACTTTCGGCCTTCTGCGCGCAGCTGGCTTTGATCATCAAGGCGGGCATCCCGGCGCAGGAGGGCGTTTCCATTATGCTGGAGGACGCTGGAAGCACCGGCAGCCGGGAACTGCTTTCCTCCATTCTGGAAAGTCTGGAGGAGGGCGCGCCTTTGCAGGAAAGCCTGGCCAGTACCGGCCGCTTCCCCAAATACCTGCTGGATATGGCCGCCATCGGCGAGCAGTCCGGCCGGCTGGACGAGGTGCTGGAATCCCTGGCCGCCTATTACGAGCGCAGCCAGGCCATCAGCCGCAGTATTAAAAGCGCGGTGACCTACCCGGCGGTGATGATCTGCGTGATGGCGGTGATCATCGGCATTTTAATCGGCAGCGTTCTGCCCATCTTCAACCAGGTGTTTCAGCAGCTGGGCAGCGAAATGTCCGCCTTTGCCCAGGGTATTATGAATCTGGGCGCGGGACTGGGCCGCTATTCGGCGGTGATTGTAGGCGTGACTCTGGTATTGATCGCCGTTTGGGCCGTTCTGCGGCGCACCGCGGGGGGGCGGGCCTTTTTATCCCGCCTGACCGGCAGCTTTTTCGCCACCCGGCGCATTGCGGCCAAGGTGGCGGCGGGGCGTTTTGCTTCTGCCATGTCGATGATGCTTTCCAGCGGGCTGGATGTGGATCAGTCGCTGGACATGGCCGAAGGGCTGGTTGAGGACGGAAAAACCAAGGAAAAGGTCCGGCAGATGCGGGAGTTAATGGGGCAAGGTGCCTCTTTCGCCGACGCGCTGGCCCAGGTCCAGATGTTTTCCGGCATCTATGCCCGAATGATCACCGTGGGCTTTAAAACGGGGTCGGTGGACGCGGTGATGAAAAAAATCGCCGAGCGGTACGAAGAGGAAATCGACGAGACCATCGGCAAGCTGCTGGGGATTCTGGAGCCGACGCTGGTGGCGGTTTTGTCCATTATCGTGGGCATGATTCTGCTTTCGGTCATGCTGCCATTAATGGGGATTATGAGCAGTATCGGCTGATAAAAAGGCGGAAGGAGCGTTTTAGATGGATCAGCAATTTAAGCCAAAAAAAGACCATGCCTTGCTTAAGGATCTGTTTTTGCCCATCGCCTCGTTTTTGCTGTTCATCCTTTTGTTTAACTTTGGGATACAAAGCCTTTCCAAAACGGCCGACGGCCAGCAGCTGCGCTTTGCCGAGCAGGCGGTGCGCCGGGCGGCGGTCCAATGCTACACCATCGAAGGCCGGTATCCGGCCAACGTGGAATACTTACGGGAAAATTACGGTCTGGCGGTGGACAGCGACCGGTATGTGATCCACTACCAGCGCTTAGGCGGAAACCTGTTGCCGGAAATCGCTGTTTTTCCGGTGGAAAAAGGCCAGAGGAAATAAACCATCAAAAAAGGGGATGACGGCATGAACCGGTTTGGGGCTCAGAAAGACCATGTGGTGGATTTTTTGTTTACGCTGGCGCTTTTCTGCGTATTTGCCGCTTCGGCGCTGAGCGTTGTAATAACCGGCGCCAACGTGTACCGGCAGACGGTTAAGCGCATGGATCAAAACTTCGACGGCCGCACCTCTCTGACCTATATGGTGCAGAAGGTCCGCCAAAACGACGGAGCGAACGCGGTTCGCACCGGCCAGGTGGGGGATAGTCCGGCTTTGGTGCTGACCCAGCGCTTGGGTGAAAAGGACTACGAAACCTGGATCTTTGTCTTCGAGGGATACCTGCGGGAGGCTTTTGTGGCCCAGGGGGTTTCGGTAAAGCCCACCGACGGCCAGCCCATTAAGGAGCAGCAGGCCCTTTCGGTCCAGAAGGACGGCGCGCTGCTGACCCTCACCGCCGTGGGAGCCGACGGGGAAAGCCGTCAGGCGACGGTGTTTTTGCGGTGCGAGCAATAAGGGAAAGGAGGCGCAAGTCATGGCTGTTCAAAGAAGTTCCCGCTCCGGCCTGTTTTTGTTGGAGCTGATGATCGTTATTTTATTTTTCGCGGTGACCAGCGCCATTTGTATGAATCTGTTTGTTCAGGCCCATCTGACCAGTGCTGCCGGCAGCGAACTGACCTCTGCGGTGCGGGAGGCCCAGTCGGTGGCGGAACTTTTCAAGGCCGCCGACGGGGACTTAAAAAGGCTGGCGGAGAGTCTGGACGTCCGGCCCATCGACGGGCCGACGCTGAATTTGTATTACGATAAGGACTGGGTTCTCATCGACCATGAAAAGGACGCGGTTTATACGGTGAGCGTTGTTTTAGATACAACGACGGATCCCAACAACCGGCAGGACTGCCGAAACGCGCAGGTCATTGCCCAGACAGCGGAAGCGGAAATTTTCCGAATTCCGGTGAAAAAATACGTGGGATAAATCCCGGTTTATAAAGAAGGGTGTGACGGCCGTGAAAAAGAAAAAACGCAGCTTTGGCATCAGCATCGGATCCTCGTCGATTCTGGTGGTTTTTGTGGTGCTGTGCCTGACCACCTTCGCCACCTTAAGCTTGGTGTCCGCCAACGCCGATTACCGGCTCAGCCGCAAGACCGCCGACGCGGCGGCCTCCTACTACGCGCTGGACGCGGCAGGCGAGGAACTGCTCGCGGACGTAGCGGCGGTCTTAGAAAAGGCGCAGCCGCTTCAGGAGGTAGAAGACGAGGCGCTTTATAAGGAGCGGCTGGAAACGGCTTTGCAGGGCTTTGTCAGCCCGCAGCTTTGGGAGGAAGGCGTCTCTCTTTCGGTTTCGCCGGAGGGCCGCTGGATTCTTTCCTGCGGCGTTTGCCAGAGCGACGGCTGGCGGCTGCAAATCGAATTAGACGTCACCGACCGGTATTGGGGCCGGCAGGATGGCGCCGCCATCAAGCGGCTGCGCTGGCAGGCGCTGGCGCCCGGCGAACAGGCGCAGGAGGAATCCCCGCCGCTATTGGGGCCGAGTAATCTGCCCATCGGGTAAAAAGGAGAAAGCCATGGAACTTAACCAAATGCTCAAAGAAGCGGTGGACAAAGACGCTTCGGACATTTTTTTGGTGTCCGGCCTTCCTTTGTCCTATAAAATCAACAGCAGCATCCACCTTCAGTCAGAGGAAAAACTCTCCCCCGACGATACCCGGGCGCTGATCCTGTCCATCTACCAGCTGGCCGGCGGGCGGTACCCCAAGCGCCTGTTGGAGCAGGGAGACGACGATTTTTCCTTTTCCCTGCCGGGAATCTCCCGCTTTCGGGTCAGCACCTACAAACAGCGGGGTTCTCTGGCGGCGGTGATCCGGGTGGTAAAGTTCGAGTTGCCCGACCCGGTGCAGATGGGCATCCCCCAAACGGTGATGGATCTGGCCCATCTGAAAAAAGGGCTTGTGCTGGTCACCGGAACGGCGGGCAGCGGCAAATCCACCACCCTGGCCTGTATGATCGATTTGATCAACAACACCCGCAACTGCCATGTGATCACCCTGGAGGATCCCATCGAATATCTGCACCGGCACAAAAAAAGCGTGGTCAGCCAGCGGGAGATTTCAAACGATACCGAAAGCTATGTCAGCGCTCTTCGGGCGGCGCTGCGGCAGGCGCCCAACGTGATTTTACTGGGCGAAATGCGGGATTACGAGACCATCAGCACCGCTTTGACCGCGGCGGAAACCGGCCATCTGGTCTTTTCTACCCTGCATACGGTTGGAGCGGCCAACACCATCGACCGGGTGATCGACGCTTTCCCCTCCAACCAGCAGCCACAGATTCGGGTGCAGCTGTCGATGGTGTTGCAGGCGGTGGTATCCCAGCAGCTGCTCACGGCCAAAGACGGGACGGTGGCGCCGGCCTTTGAGATTATGAAGGTCAACGGCGCGATCCGCAACATGATCCGGGAATCGAAGGTCCACCAGATCGACACGGTTATCGCTTCCTCCTCCGGGGAAGGGATGGTCAGCATGGACGCCAGCATTCTGGAATTGTACCGGCAGGGAAAAATCAGCGCGGAAGAAGCGATGACCTGCGCTGCGGCGCCGGCGGTCCTGGCGAAAAAAATGGGGCTGTAAGCGGGGTTGCCGGCAGATTTTTTGCCGGCAGCCTGATTCTTTTTATGGCGTTTCGCCTATCCTTAGTCTATAGGCAATTGCAGTGCAAGGAGGAAAAATCATTTGGAGCAGATTTATGATTTGATCATTCTCGGCGCGGGCCCTGCGGGGCTGGCGGCGGGATTGTACGGCGCAAGAGCCGGGTTGTCCACTCTAATTCTGGAAAAGGGGGCAGACGGTGGGCAGGCCATCCTGACCGACCGGGTGGAAAACTATCCCGGCGCAATGCTGGAGGACGAAACCGGTTACAGCCTTACAGAGCGGATGCTGGCCCAAGCCGAATCCTTTGGGGCGGTGCGGAAAAATGCGGAAATCCAGTCGGTGCAGCTGGAGGGCGACGTCAAGGTTTTGGCAGGCTCCTCCGGTGAATACCAGGCCCGGACGGTGATTCTGGCCACCGGCGCTTCTCCCCGCAGGCTGGGCTGCCCCGGCGAGGAGGCATTTACCGGGCGGGGCGTTTCCTACTGCGCCACCTGCGACGGCGCGTTTTTCCGCGGCCGGGAGGTTTTTGTGGTCGGCGGCGGCGATTCGGCGGTGGAGGAGGCTCTGTTTTTGACCCGGTTTGCCCGCAAGGTGACCATCATCCACCGGCGGGACCAGCTGCGGGCGGTCAAAACGCTGCAGGACCGGGCCTTTGCCAATGAAAAAATCGACTTTATCTGGGATTCCACCGTCGAGGCGCTGGAGGGGCAGGAGGTTTTGCAGACCATCCGGCTGCGAAATAAAAAAACCGGCGAGATCCGTTCAATCACCGCAGAAGAAGGCGGAATGCTGGGTCTGTTTGTCTTTGTGGGCCTTACGCCGAACACCCAGATTTTCGAGGGAAAACTGGAACTGGAAAATGGCTATGTCAAAACCGGCGAGAATATGCGCACATCGGTCCCCGGCGTATTTGCGGCGGGGGATCTGCGGGTCAAAAGCCTTCGGCAGATTATCACGGCGGCGGCGGACGGGGCTATTGCCGCCATGGAAGCGCAGCGGTATCTGGAATCGGTCCAATAGGCTGCCGCTTTTTGCCCGTTTGAATCGCAACGTGAAAAGGACTGCCGGCGGCAGTCCTTTTTTGCGCGTTTTTTTAAGCTTTTTTGGGGCTTTTATCGGCGACTCGCTCAGCGATCCGGAAAATCCCAGGAAAACAGCCGGTCTTTTCGGCGAAGGTAATAGACGAGCCCTGCCGCGTCCGCCAAAAGCCAGCCGATGGGCACCGACCACCAGATCCCGACGACGCCGATGGCGGGGATGGCGGAAAGAGCGTAGGCCAGCGCCACCCGCGTTCCCAGGGAAAAAATCGTGAGCACCACCGACATACCCGGCTTCCCCAGCGCCCGGTACAGCCCATACAGCAAAAACAGGCAGCCGATCCCAAAGTAAAAAGCGCCCTCGATATGCAGATACCGAACCCCTTCCCCCACAACCGACAGGACCTGAGGATCCCTTGTGTCCACAAACAGGCCCATCAGCGGGCGGGCAAAAATCCACACCCCGCAGGATACGGCGGCGCTGAAGACAATCGCCGTCAATGCCGCGCCCCTGAGTCCCGCCTGGATGCGCTCTTTCTTTTTTGCGCCGTAGTTTTGCGCGATAAAGGTGGAAAAGGCGTTTCCGAAATCCTGCACCGGCATATAGGCAAACGCGTCGATTTTTACCGCCGCCGCAAACGCCGCCATAATCACCGGCCCAAAACTGTTGACCAGCCCCTGTACCAAAAGGATGCCCAGATTCATCACCGATTGCTGAACGCAGGTCAAAACCGAAAAGCCGGCAATTTCCCGAACGCGGGATCGTTCGATCCGGCAGAACCGGAAACCGGCGCGGATCTGGGGATACTTCGCCAGGGCATACCCCATCATCCCCAGGCCGGAGACGTATTGGGCGATGACCGTTGCCAGCGCCGCGCCGGCGGCGCCCCACCGAAAGCCCAGTACAAACCAAAAGTCCAGCCCGATATTCAAAGCCGCGGAAAGTGCCAGAAACACAAGAGGCGCCACCGAATTGCCGATGGCCCGCAGCAAAGACGCAAAATAATTATACAAAAACGAAGCGGCAATCCCGCAGAAAATAACGGCCAGATACTCCCGCATGATTCCCCAAACCTGCTGAGGGACCCGAAGGAAAAACCGAATTTGGTCCAGAAGCAAAAACGCCGCCCCGTTTAACAGAACTGCCAGCGACGCGATCAGTACAAAAGATGCGGCCACGCTCTCCCGCAGGCCCTCCTCGTCCTTCTGGCCGAAGCGGATGGAGAAAACCGCGCCGCTGCCCATGCACAATCCCAGCAGGATCGAGGTCAAAAAGGTCATGAGGGTAAACGCCGACCCAACGGCGGCCAGGGCGTTTTGGCCCAGATATTTTCCCACGATCATTGTATCCGCGATATTATAGCACTGCTGCAGCAGGTTCCCCAAAATCATCGGAACGGCAAACAGCAGCATGGTGCGCACCACCGGTCCCTGGGTCAGGTCCCTGTTCATGGTCAAAGCCCTCCTGTAAAAACTTTCTGCCGCGCCCCTGTATCCGGCAAAACGGAAAAAGCGGCGGTCTCTTTGCCCCTATTGTAGCATACCTGCCCTGCCCCTTTCAACAAAAGCCCAGCGGTCTTCCCCTTGTAAAAACGATCCCCATAATAGACCCGGGCACCTGTTTTGGATAAGAGAAGGTCCAGAGCGCGAAACGGCACCAGGCCCTTGCCTGGTGGCAACCCTGCCTGGATGCTGGTGGCAGGGGGTAAACTCGCAAAAAGCTGGTAGCGACCGGGAGCCGTCGTGAGCGCGTTTACAAGCGAACAGGCGAGCCGAGCGTGACTTTTTGCGAAAGAGGAGGAGCAGCAGCGTGAGTGCGCTCCGATTTTTACAAAAAAATCGGAGCAAGCGATACATAGCTTGCTCCGACGTGGCGCGCTTGCCCGGATTCGAACCGGGGGCGTTCCGCTTAGGAGGCGGACCCTCTATCCTGCTGAGGTACAAGCGCATAAAAATTCCCCGCCCGGCCGCGCAGTAAGGACCCTTCCTTCTCCAAGGCCCCTTTCCCGCCCGGTGGCAGACGGTAAAACCGTTTTTATTTTACCCTGTACAGCCGGCGGCTGTCAACCCCGGGCGGCCAAAAGCGGCAAAAAAGGCCCTGCTTTTAAAAGCAAGGGCCTTTTTGGGGATACGAAAAAGCCGCTTATTCTTCGCTTTCGTAGGGGACGCCGTGGCCGAAGGAGCCTTCGATCATGCAGGAATTGGCGGAATACTCCGCGGCAAAATCCAGCGCCTTGGCGATGATCTGGGATTTATCCTTGGCGTCGTAGCCGCCATTGCCGATAAAGTCGTATAAAAACGCGGAGACAAACGCGTCGCCTGCGCCCATGGTATCCACCACCTTCTCCTTCCAGTGGGGCGCCTGGGTGTAGAACCGGTCGCCATCGTAGCAGGTGGAGCCTTCGCTGCCGCGGGTACCGATGCAGATTTTGGCGCCTAAGGTGTGGGCCTTAATCAGCTGCTCCTGCATCTCGGTAACGGTCATATGACTGCAGGAAAGCAGCACAAAGTAGCAGCTGGGGCAGATTTTTTCCATTACGCCCTCATGCATGTGGTCCAGGGAAAAATCGTAGGAGATCTTGATGCCCTCTTGTGCCAGCTGGGGCAGAAACTCCTCGATAAACGCGCCGTTGCTGGTGTGCATCACGTCAAAGCCCTTGATGTATTCGATGTCCTCTTTCGAAAAGCCCTCGTAAGCCAGCATCCGGCGGATGGCGCCCTGCAAAGGATTGCGCCGGCCGTTGGGCGAGCCCTGGAATACCCGGTCGTTGTCGATGACCTTATAGCGGGCAAAAGCGTTGGGCGCGTGATAAAAACGGGAATGGGAATAATCCAGCCCAATTTCGTCCATAGTTTTTTTCATATGCTGTGCGATATAATCATCGCCAAACGCGCCGATAAAAGCGGATTGAGCGCCACACAGCTTGGTATTGACCGCGATATTCAGCGCCTGACCGCCGGGATACATCATCCCGTTAGACAGATTTTTATCCACCATACAATCGCCTACACCGATTACTTTTACCATTGTTTTCACCTCTTCAATAAATTCGGGTCTTTTTTTATTTTACCAGAAAACCGCCTGGATGTAAACCGGACAAACGCCCTTTTCTTGCACACCCGGCGAGCCCGTTTTTTAATGGAACAACGGAGTTTTTTCCTCAATCTGCCTTCCCGGCAGAGCATTTGTCAAGGGATCCTCGCCATAAAAATGAGAGTTATCGCTTTAATCGCATATATAAAAGCGGATACGGCCTTCCTTCCTCATCGCAATCCGTGCGCATATAGGTCTCAAATCCAAGATGCTTGTAAAATCCGGCCGCCTGGGGATTCTGCTCGTTCACGGTTAACTCCAGAACATCATAGTTTTGTATCCCGTATTCTAAAAGCTTTCTTCCCAGCCCCCTGCCCCGCTCTGATGGGGAGAGAAAAAGCATTTCCAATCCACTCCCATAAAAGCAATCGGAACATCCCGCTCCCTCTCGGCGACGATCAGGTGAGAGACGCTTCCCAATGCCTGCGGTACAGATTCCTTGATTTGCTGAATCTGCGCGTCGGAAAGAAACTGGTGGGTGGCGCGAACCGATTCTTCCCAGATTGTCAAAAGGTTTTGTATCAGCAAAGGCGTTCTGGTTGCACTTCGTAAAAATGCATGTTTACTCCCTCCAAACATGGATAATGATCTTCCCCCGCAAACGGCGAGCCCATCGTACTGCGGACGGCTTTCTCTCTCTATCCTTTCCCTAACCCAACAATCGGCCCTTGCGTTTTGGGGCCTTTTTCAAAAAAACGGCCATGGGGACGAATTTGCCGCCCATGGCCTTGAAAAAACTTCTTGCGGATTCTTACTTTTTAAAGGGAACGCCGTGGCCGAAGGAGCCCTCGATCATGCAGGATTTGGCCGAGTAGTCCGCCGCGAATTCCAGCGCTTTTTCAATGATCTGGGATTTGTCCGCCGCGTCGTAACCGCCGTTGTCGATAAACTGATACAGGAAAGCGGAGATAAACGCATCGCCCGCACCCATGGTGTCTACCACCGTCTCCAGCCAATGGGGGGGCTGATGGTAGAAGCGGTCGCCGTCGTAGCAGATAGAGCCCTTGCTGCCCCGGGTACCGATACAGATTTTCGCGCCTAAAGTATGGGCCTTGATCAGCCGTTCCTGGGTTTCGGTTTCGCTTAAATGGCTGCAGGAGAGCAGGACAAAATAGGCGTTGGGGCAGATTTCCTCCATGTATCCCTCTTTTTCATGGGTCAAAGAGAAGTCAAAGGAAAGCTTGATCCCCTGCTCTTTAAAGTTCGGATAATATGCCTCGATGCCGCTGTCGTTGGAGCAATGGACCACGTCGAAGCTTTTGATATAATCCATATCCTCTTTGGAGAATCCCTCGTAATCCAGCATACGGAACAGGGCGATGGTCATGGGATGGACCTTTTCCGGCGAGCGGACGAATACCCGGTCGTTGTCGATCACCCGGTAATGGGCGGCGGCGTTGGGAACCGGATAGGTGTGGGAATGGGAATAGTCGATGCCAATTTCGTCCAGCGTTTTTTTCATATGTTCGGCCACATAGTCGTTGCCAAAGCAGCCGATAAACGCCGATTGCGCCCCCAGCAGGTGCATATTAACCGGGATGTTTAAAGACTGGCCGCCGGGATACATAATGCCGGAGGTCAGGTTTTTGTCGACCATGCTGTCGCCAATGCCGATGACTTTTACCATAGTAATACCCTCATTTCGTTAAATTTCTCATCTATCTGCCAAACAGCGCCGAGGCTGTTTGAACGGCTAATCTTCCTGATCGATTTTGCAGCCATGACCGAAGGCGCCGGGGGTCATGCAGGCTTTCGCCGCCCAGGACGCCGCATAAGCAAGGCCATGGCGGATTTTTTCCTCCCGCTGCGCCTCACCCCGGGCCGAAAGGCCGCCGGACCCGACAAAATCCACCAAAAAGGCGGAGATAAACGCGTCCCCCGCGCCCATGGTGTCCAGCGCGTCGCAGGGGTCGGGCTTTTGGGCGTAAAACCGGTTTCCGTCATACAGCACCGCCCCCTCGTCCCCGTTGGTGGCGATGGCGATACGGGTGCCCAGGGTATGGGCCTTGACCAGCCCCTCCATCATCTGGGTCTGGGTCATTTTGCTGCCGGAAAACAGGCTGATATCCACATAGGGCGCCACCTTTTCCATAAAGCCCGGCTGCAGGTGGTCGTTGGAATAGTCGTAGGAGAGAACGGCCCCCGTTTCCTTAAGCCGGGGCAGAAACTCGTCCATATGAGCGGTGTTGCACAGATGGACGGCGTCGAAGGTTTTTATATAGGCCATATCCTCGTCGGACAGACCGTAATATGGAAGCATAAAGCGGATGGCCATCTGCAAAGGGGAGATGGGCCGCGGATTGGTCCCGCCCCAGACCCGCTCGCCGTCGATGACCTGGTATTTTGTGGCGGCGTTTTGGGCGTGAACCATATGGCTGCGGGACCGGTCCACCCCCAATTCGTCCAGGGTTTTCGCCAGATGCAGGCCCAAAGCGTCGTCGCCGATGCAGCCGATAAAGCCCGCCTGGGCACCCTGAAGCTTGGCGTTTACCGCGATGTTTAACGCCTGGCCGCCAGGGTAAGCCACCATATCGGTGATGTTTTTATCCATTTTCGCGTCGCCGATTCCCAGAATCCGAACCATTTTTCCCTCTCCCCTTTATGAAATCGCCGTCCGGCCCCTTAGTTCCAAATCCGGCGGGCCGGACGCTCTTTTCTCCTTTAATGCTATCATACAAAAAATCCCTTGTAAAGACCTTATAGGACGTTTTGAAGGTAAATTGGCTTTTTGCCCGGTTTTCTCCGCCGGCTTTTGGGAAAGTCCCACAAAGAAAAAGGGCGGGAAAACCGCGTTTCCCGCCCCAGCTTGTCAAAAAAGTCCTTTTCCCCGCGACCGCAGGCACATGTCTGAGAAATTGCGATGTGCGCGACAGTGTGCAAGCAATTTTCCAGACTTAAAATCCTGCAAAAGTCAGGACATACGCCTGACTTTTGCTCCCTGAATGAAGTTTTTGTAAAAACTTCATTCACAGCCGGGGGTGTATCAGGGGGTATTGGATACCCCCTTGAAAGGCTATCGAAAAACTGCGTTTCCCGCCCTTGCCTTTTGAAAAAACGGCGTGCCGCAAACCGCTCAGCCCCTTTTGCCGGACAGAGCCGCTCGCTCCTCCCGTTGGCGCTGGTGGAAATAATGGAAAATAAACAAGATACACAGCGCCAAAAGGCAAAGGGATGCCAAGTAAATGCTCTTGGGATTTAAACGGTACAAAAATCCGGAAAGGCTGCCGGCCAGCGCCGACGCCAGAGAGATCAGGGTATTTTTTAACGCGTAGACGCCAGAGCGTTCCTCTTCCGGGGAGGCCTCGGCCAGCAGCGCGTCCAAAAACGGACGGCACAGGCCAAATCCCACCGAAAACAGCGCCACCGAAACCACCGCCCAGGCGATGCTGCCCTTTGGCAAAAGCATCCGCGATAGCATGGAAACCATCTGGATCCCAAGGCCTACCGTCAAAGAAAACAGCTTGTTAAACCGGCTCATGGCCGGAACGGCGAACAGGTACACCGACAGCATAAACGCCGAGTTGACAATGCCCAGCACCGAGATGACCGCCGCGTCCAGCCCGGCCACATCGGTTAAATAGGGGGCAAAATACATACTGGAATAAGCGCCGATGGGCTGGTAGGCGTTAAACAGCACCACGATGGCCAGCACGGTGCGCAACCGGCGGTTGCCGCTGCCCAAGGCATTTTTCATCTGGGACAGGCTGTTTTTTAACGTTTCCCAGTAGCTGATACTGCGGGAGCGCTCCATGGCCAGACGGCCCATCTGGGTTTCGTGGTACTGGATGTGGCGATGGATATAGATGGCCGACATGCACACGGCGGCAAACACCAGCATACTCCGTTCCGCCCGCACCAGACCCAGGTTGGCCACCAAAACGCCGGCGATAGGGGTGAGAAAGCCCGCCAGAATGTCGATGATGCCAAAAAGGTTAAAGGCGGCCAGCCGCTGCTCGTCGTCCGAATCCTCAATAAAGGTCAGCTGCCAGGCCACGTCGCTGATTTTACTGACGGCGCAGACCCCCTGGGCCAGAGCGAACATCCAGAAATTGCAGGCGAAAAGGTTTAACAAGACCGAACCGACCCAGCCGAACATTCCGAAGATCAGCACGGTTTTTCGCCGTCCGATTTTATCCGCCGCCGCGCCGGCAAACAGCGCCGCGATGGTGCCGACAATAAAGTTTAACGAGATCAAAAAGCCGATCTGTACGTCGGTGACGCCCTGGCTTTTCATATAAAGGCTTAAATAAAAGCTGTAAAGCCCATAGGGAATGGACCATCCCGGCTCGTGAAACACCGCTACCCGGGCGTTGCCCCGAAGTCCCCGCAGGGATTGCAGCACCGTCTTCTTTTTGTTTTCCCCCGCCATAAGCACCATCCTTTTCCCTGGATCAAGCCGGCTTTTGCCCCGGCCATCCTCAATATACAAGGGCGGAGGAAGGTTGTCAATATCCGGTTTTCCGCCGTCTGGACCGAAAACGTTTTCCTTATAATTTTTGTGAAATATTGCTATTTTTTTCGCGGAAGCCACCGGAATTATGCCCCCGTAAATTCCCATTTGACAAGGGTCCGGTGCCGCGATACAATGGGGGAAAAAGAAAAAAGATGGGGGATTTAGATGAAACGAAACCGCATTCTGCCTTTTTGGATGGCATTACTGCTGCTTCTGAGCCTTGCCGGATGCGCTGGTAAGGACAAGGAGGAAAGTTCCTCCAGCCTGCCGGAGGAGTCTCAGCCGCAGGAGTACCCGGTTTCTATCGGGGACGAGACCATTTCCGCGCAGCCGGCCAAGGTGATTTCCCTTTCGCCGGCGCTGACCGAAATCTGCTTTGACATGGGATACGGGACACAGCTTTCCGGTGTAAGCGATTATTGCAGCTGGCCTCAGCAGGTCCAGAACCTGCCCAAAATGGGCACCGCCCAGCAGCCGAATTTAGACGCCATCCGTTCGGCCAAGCCGGACGTGGTGATCACCCACACCCAGCTTTCGGAACAGGATCTGATCGCCTTGCAGCAGGCCGACATTCCGGTGGTGGTGCTTTCCCACGCCCGGCAGCCGGAGCAGCTTAAGGACCTTTATACCGATCTGGGCCGCCTTTTTTCCGGTGAACAGACCGGCTTTGAGGAAGGCGTTGGCTTTTATAACGAACAGATTGGCCGGGTGGAGAGCATCAAAGGCAAGGTGGATTCCTATGTCCGCGCCGGCGGAAAACGGCTTTCCGCCGTATACCTGCGGATGCTGGACTTTACCGTCGCCACCGGCGACACCTTTGAGGGCGCCATGCTGCAGGCTGTCGGCTTTGAAAACGAAGCGGGCGCTTACGGCGGCTGGACCTATCCGGCGGATTTTATCAGCCAGTACGACCCGGACGTGATTTTCTGCAACGAGGACATCACCATCCCCATGCTGGAGCAAAACACCCATTACAAGGGCTTGCAGGCCACCATCCACGACATTGTTTACTCTTATGATTTCACCGCCTTTGAGCGGCAGGGCAAGCGGATGTTCGACATGCTGGAGGATATGGCGAAAAAAGCCTATCCCGACGCGTTTGCCGAGCAGCCGGTACAGGATTCTTCCTCGTCCGGGACGGCCCAATAAAGATCTCGCCTGAAGGAAAACCGCCGGCCCTCGGAAAACCTTTGGCAAATCGCACAAAAGCCTCTGCGGAAAAGGACGTCGCAGAGGCTTTTTTCGCAAATTTTCAGGGCTTTGGCGCAGGTAAACGTTTTTCCCGGAAAACCCGCCTTGCTCCTGTGTCTTTCATATGCTAAAATAGGTGTGCTTTCGGCACAAAGCGCGTCGGCCGCTGATGACGGTCCGCAAAAAGTCATGTGCCGGGCAAAAAACGATTGCCGCGACCGCGGCGGGAGAGGCTGTTTTTTTCGATGCATAACAAAAAAGAGGTATCCCGGCAGATTTACCGGATGCTGATCCCCATGATTTTAGAAAACGTTCTGACCACCTCGGCTTCGCTGGTGACCACCGCCATGGTGGGCCGGCTGTCGGCGCTGGAAATCTCCGCTCAGGGGGTGGGCGGCCGGATCACCAACACCTACCTGTCTCTTTTCAAGGGTCTGGCCATCGGCGTAACGGTGGTGGCGGCCCTGTACTTCGGTGAGGGTCGGCGGGACAAATGCCGCCGGACGGTGGAACAGGCTTTCGTCACCGCCATCCCGCTGGGACTGGTCATCACGGCTTTGGTGGCGATTTTCCCCACCTGGTTTATCAAGCTTTTCACCTCCGACGCGGATATTCTTTCCTACGCGATCGGGTATTTGCAGATTCTGGCGGTGGGACTGCCCTTTGTGGCCATCACCTGCTTCGTCACCGCGGCATTTCAGTCCCAGGGCAACACCAAAACGCCCATGATGATCGCCGGAATTGTCAACATCGTCAACATCGCCCTGGGCTGGCTTTTGATCTTCGGCAACCTGGGCCTTCCCGCCATGGGACTCACCGGCGCAGGCATCGCGCTGGTCAGCGCCCAGATCACCGGCGCTGCCATTGGACTGGTGCTTTTGTACCATAAACGAATCGGCCTGTTTCACGGGGCCCATCACGACAAAAAATTCTTCTCGCTGGAGGGCGGCTATCTCAAGGACATCTACACCACCGGACTGCCCGCCTCCTGCGAAAACCTTCTGTGGCAGTTTGCCACCATCATCATCAGCCGGGTCATCCTTTCCTACGGGACCAACAGCTATGCCGCCTACCAGCTGGGGCTACAGGCCGAAGGGGTGTGCGACATGCTGTCGGTGGGCTTTATCACCGCCTCGACCACCCTGGCAGCCCGGGCCATCGGCCAGCGGGACAGCAGCCTTTACAAAATCTATTTCCGCCAGCTGATCCGCATTTCCATGACCATCAGCGTTTTCACCTGCGCGGTGCTGTTTTTCTGTCCGCGGCTTTTGATGGGCCTTTTGACCGACAAACAGGAACTGATTGAGATCGGCATGAAGTATGTGTTTATCATGGGCTTTGCCCAGATCCCCCAGAACCTGTCGAAAATCTTCAACGGCACCATCCGCTCGGCGGGGCACAAATATACCCCGATGGTCATCTCCTTCACCGGCATCTGGCTGGTGCGGGTGGCGCTGTGCTGTCTGTCCGGCTGGGTGTTCCACTGGGACATCACCGCTTTGTGGTGGGCCATCGCCCTGGACCAGCTGGTACGGGTGCTGTTCAGCATCGTCTTTTTCTGGAAAAAGCGGGTCTACCACGCGGTGGAGGCGCTGCCTCCCATCCAAGAGGAGCAACCGGCGGCTTCTGTCTAAACTCGATCCATGGCCCGACTCGAAGGATTCGGGCCCTTGTTTTTTCGGGAAGGAATCCGCTATGGAAATTCATATCGCCGCCCTGGAGGATCTTCCCGCCGTCCGCCTGTAATCAAAAAATTTCCAGAAAATACGGCCGCAGAACCGGAAATGTCTTTCTTTTCCGGGGTTGCGGCTTTTTTGAATCCGCATTATAATAAGGGAGAAACATTTTGCCGGAAGGCCGGAAGGAGGAAGGGCGCATGACAGGCGCGCAGGCTGTTGTTGCATCGTTGGAAAAAGAGGGCGTGACCACCGTATTCGGCTATCCCGGCGCGGCCATCTGCCCGGTATACGACTGTCTGGCCCAAAGCCGCATCTGCCACATTCTGGTCCGGCAGGAGCAAAACGCCGGCCACGCGGCGGCGGCCTTTGGCCGGATCAGCGGGCGGCCGGGGGTCTGCATCACCACTTCCGGCCCCGGGGCGCTGAACCTTTTGACCGCCCTGGCCACCGCCTACATGGATTCGGTGCCGTTGGTGGCCATCACCGGTCAGGTGTCCAGCGAACTGCTGGGCCGGGACGTGTTCCAGGAGGCGGACATCACCGGCGCGGCGGAGCCCTTTACCAAGCACAGCTTTTTGGTCAAAAACGCCGCCGACCTGCCGCGGATTATGAAGGAGGCGTTTTACCTGGCCTCCACCGGCCGACAGGGCCCGGTTTTAATCGACCTGCCGGTGGACGTGCAGAATCAGCCGCTGGATTTTGTCTACCCGGAAGAGGTATCCATCCGGGGATACAATCCCAGCACCCGGGCCAACCCCTTGCAGCTGCGGCGGGTGGCCGAGGCGATTTCGTCCGCCAGGCGGCCGGTGATCTGCGCTGGCGGCGGCGTGTTTTCCTCCGGCGCCCGGGACCGGATGCGGCGCTTTGCCGAAAACTGCCAAATCCCGGTGGTGACCACTATGATGGGGCTGGGGCTGATGCCCTCTGACCATCCGCTGTATTTTGGGATGCTCGGTTCCTTCGGGTGCAACGCCGCCAATTACGCCATCCGCCATTCGGATCTTCTGATCCTCATCGGCGCCCGGGCGGGGGACCGGGCCATGGGGCAGCCCGGCGTGTTGGAAAAGCGGACCCGCATTGTCCACATCGACATCGACCCGGCGGAAATCCACAAAAATATGGAGGCCAGCATCCCGCTGGTGGCCGACGCCCGGCTGGCCTTGGAGCAGCTGCTGGAATGCTGCGGCCCGCGGGACACCGGCATGTGGCTGGCTGAACTGCGGGAAAAAAAGGGCGTCGGGGCCTCTTTTACCGACCGGCCGGGCTTTATCAACCCCCACCGGCTGGTGGCGGCGCTGAGCGAAGGGCTGGACGAAGACGGCATCTATGTGGCGGACGTGGGTCTCAACCAGCTTTGGTCCGCCCGTTGTGCCCGGATGAAGGCGGGGCGTTTTCTGACCAGCGGCGGCATGGGGACCATGGGCTACGCGCTGCCCGCCGCCATGGGCGCGCGGCTTGCCTCCGGCGCCGGGCAGGTGGTGGCGGTGATGGGGGACGGCGGCTTTCAGATGTCCATGCAGGAGTTGGCGACTTTGGTCCAGCACGACATCCCGGTGAAAATCGTGCTTTTTCGAAACGACTGTCTGGGTCTGGTCCGGCAGATTCAAAAAGAGGAATACGGCGGACGGTATGAGGCGGTGGAACTGGGCGCAAGCCCCGATTTTGCCGCGCTGGCCCAGGTTTACGGCATCCGGGCCATGACCATCTCGGACAACAGCGAGATCGAAGGAGCGGTACAGTCGCTGCTGTCGGCGGAAAAAAGCTTTTTGCTCCAATGCCTGGTTTCGCCGGACGAGCCCGCTTAAGAAAAAAGTGCCGGCGGCAGCCGGCGTTCCCGATAAAAGGAGGGCGGAAGGATGAAGCATACCATATCGGTGCTGGTGGAAAACCACGCGGGGGTCCTGTCCAGGATCACCGGCCTTTTCTCCCGCCGGGGATTCAACATTGATTCGCTGGCGGTGGGGGTAACAGAGGACAAGACCGTCTCCCGCATGACCATCGTGGTGGAGGCGGACAGCTACACGGTGGAGCAGCTGGAAAAACAGTTAAACAAGGTGGTAGACGTCATCAAGGTGCGGACCATCCCCCAGGAGGATTTAATCAGCCGGGAACTGATGCTCATCAAATGCAACGCCGGCGGCCGCACCCGCAGCGAGATACTGGACATCGCCAAAATCATGAACGCCAAGATTGTAGACCTAACCAAATCCACCATGACGCTGGAAATCTGCGATCTGCCCGCCCGGCTGGACCTGTTGGAGGAACTTTTAAAAGCCTATAATATCCAGGAGGTTATGCGCACCGGCACCATCGCGCTGCAAAAGGGCGCGGCGGCCGTTGGCGCAAAGGGATAATCCGGCGATGAGGAAGGGATATAAAGGATGAAAAAGGTTTTAAAATTTTTGTGCAGTCGGCTTGTGATCATCTCTCTAGCCATATTGATCCAGTTTTTCTTTTTGCTGTTTATCCTGCTCAAGCTTTCCGACACCTACGGTCTGTTCGCCTATGTGGGATTGCAGCTGATAAGCCTTTTGGTGGTTTTGTGGATCAATTCCAAGCGGGACAACCCCTCGTATAAAATCGCCTGGATTATCGCAATTTTGATCTTTCCCCTGTTCGGCGGAATTTTTTACCTGGTATTCGGCAACAAGCCCATGAACAAAAAGCGGGCCGAACGCATCCGCCAATACGCCTACACCCAGGTGGAGCAAAGCCAGAACGATTCCTGTCAGGCGGCCAGAGAGGAACTGGAGCGGGAAGCGCCCCACTTAAAGCGGCAGAGCGACTACATCAGCAACGTAGGTCCCTATCCCATCTGGGGGAATACCCAGGTGGAATATTTCCCGGTGGGGGAGGATTTCTGGCAGGCGCTGCTGCGGGAACTTGCCCGGGCGGAAAAATTCATTTTTATGGAGTATTTTATCATCCAGGAAGGAAAAATGTGGAACGCCGTGCTGGATGTTTTAAAGGAAAAGGCGGCCGCCGGGGTGGATGTGCGGCTGATGTACGACGATCTGGGCACCATCCAGACCCTGCCGCCCAAATATTACCGGCAGATCGAGGCCGCGGGGATCAAATGCGCGGTGTTTAACCCCTTCCGCCCTCGGCTCAATTCCGCCTTTAACTACCGGGACCACCGAAAAATCACCGTCATCGACGGAGACGTGGGCTTCTGCGGCGGGCTGAACCTGGCCGACGAATACATCAACGCCCGCCTGCGGTTTGGCCACTGGAAGGATACGGCGGTAATGCTGCGCGGCGACGGGACCTGGAATCTGACCATGATGTTTTTGCAGCTTTGGAGTTACCAGGACGGCAAAGACGCCGATTACCAGCAGTACCGGCCTTCCGGTAAGCAATATGGCGGGGAGGGGTTTGTCCAGCCCTATGGCGACAGCCCCATCGACGAGTTTAACGTGGCGGAAAACATCTATTTGCAGATGATCAACTGCGCCAAAAAATACGTCTACATTACCACCCCGTACTTGATTTTGGACAATGAAATGACCACCGCGCTGATCATCGCCGCTGAAAGCGGGGTGGATGTGCGGATCATCACCCCCCACATCCCAGACAAATGGTATGTACACGCTGTGACCCGCTCCTCCTACCGGCAGTTAATCGAGGCGGGCGTTCGTATCTACGAGTATACGCCGGGCTTTATCCACGCAAAAATGTTCGTGGCCGACGGAGAAATCGGCGTGGTGGGCACCGCCAATATGGATTACCGCAGCTTTTATCTGCACTTTGAATGCGGCGTCGCCTTTTTCCGCAGTCCCGTCATCCAAACGGTGCTGGACGACATCTGCCGGACCATGGAAATTTCCCAGGAAATAAAGCCGCCGGACCATGAACGGATCCCCCTTTTGCGCCGGCTGGGCCGGGCGATTTTAAAAGCCTTTGCGCCGCTGATGTGACCCAAAGGCTGGGCCCCAAGGGGGACCGTGCCTAAAAATCTGACAAAAAACTGTGGAAAAATCCTCTTTTCCAGTTGATTTCACGAGCGTTTTCCTATATATTTAAAGGTAGCTTACAACGATGACCTTTAAAGGAGAAAGAGCATGAAAGGTTTTTATAAAAAATTCGCGATCCTGTTGCTGGCCCTGGTTCTGACGGTATCTGCCGCCGGCTGCGGCAAGGGAACCTCCTCTTCTCTGCCGGAGGAAAAGCCCTCGGTCTATCCCTTTGTCAACACCTTAAAGGAACCGGCAGACAACACCCTTGAGGAAGTGGAGGCGCCGGCCCTTTTAGAGCAGATTAAGGAAAAGGCGGAGCAGGTCAACCCGGAAATTGTCGGCTGGCTGCAGGTGCCGGGCACCGACATCGACCAGCCGGTGGTTCAGACCTACAACAACTCGAAGTATATGCGGCTGGACTATACGGGAAAATACAGCTTCCAGGGCTGCTACTGGGTGGATTACGAATGCCGGGTGGGCAACCGGACCACGGAAAGCCGTAACACCATCATCTACGGGCACAACACCGCCGTAGTGGAGGACGATCCCGACGGGCTGGATTTCGCGCAGCTTTTGCGGTTTGCCGACGAGGATTTTGCCACGTCTCATCCGTATATCTTCTTCTCCACCGGCGAGGAGGACATGGTCTGGGAGGTCTTCGCGGTTTTGTACACCGACACCGCCTTTCGCTACATTGACATGATCGACAGCGGGATCGACACGCTGATTAGCGAAGGAAAGGCCCGCTCGGAGTTTTTGTACGATGTGGAAATCGATCCCTTAAACGATAAGGTTTTGACCCTTTCCACCTGTACCGCCAAGTATGGCTATTCCGGCGGCGAGGCCCGGGCCCGATTTGTGGTAATGGCCCGGCTGGTGGAAGAAGATCAGCAGCTGAAGCCCACCGTCGGCTTAGAGAAAAACCCCAGCGTTAAAGCACCGCGGCTGTAGTTGTAAATCCGACTTTTTTTACATACACTTCATGCAGGGAGCGATCCCTGCATTTGTTTTTCCCGCCGGGCAAAAAACCGGCGCGCCAAAAGAAAGGAACCCAAAAATGGAACTTTCGCTGCTAAAATGGATCCAGTCCTTTTCCTCCCCCTTTTTAGACGGGCTGTTCCAGCTGATTACCATGCTGGGGGAACAATGGGCGATGGTGCTGATTCTGGGCTTCACCTACTGGATCTACGACAAGCAGGTCGGGAAAGAACTGGCCTTTACCCTATTGGTCAACGGGCTTTGCAACAACATCCTCAAGGGGATTTTCCGGCTGGAGCGCCCCATCGGCCAGGAGGGAATCCGCACCCTGCGCCGGCACACCGCCACCGGCTACTCCTTTCCCAGCGGACACAGTCAGAACGCGGCAGCCTTATACTTCTTCCCCGCCCGCAAAAAAGGTGGATGGCTGTATCCGGCGGCTGCGGCCGTCAGTTTAGGGGTGGGGCTGTCCCGGCTGTATCTGGGGGTCCACTATCCCAAGGACGTGGCGGCGGGACTGGTACTGGGGACTGCCTCGGTTTTCATTTGCCCGATTTTATGGCGGCGCTTTTCCTTCGAAAAGATGCTGGCCGGACTGGCGGGAGTCTGCCTTGTGCTGACACTGCTGCTGGGCCAAAGAGATTTGTACAAGGCCTTCGGGCTGCTGCTGGGCTTTTGGGGCGGGATCGTCTTCGAAGAAAAATTCGTCGGCTTTGCCATTCCGGCTTCCGCCGCGAAAAAAGCGCTGCGGTTTTCGCTGGGACTGGTGCTGTGCGGCGGCCTGGCGTTTGTCCTAAAGCAGATTTTCCCCGCCGCAGCTTTTTGGGATGCGGCCCGGTACACGGTCCTTGCCTTTTTCGCGTTGGGACTGTACCCTCTTTTTTTCCATCGGACTGGCTTTTAGCCCTTGGAAAAAAGAGGGATTGATTCCCCCTCAGCCATTGCTATTTGAAGGGCTGATGGGGTATAATAACAAATAGCTTTGTTGTTATTTATGGCCATCTTGCGGGCATGGCCAATGACACCATGGCGGTAAAAGGGTTATTGAGGTTTCACACAGGGTCTGGAGAAATCGAAAGGGGATGGGGCTATGAACGGCTGGAATGCCGAAGGTTTTTTCCGGTGGATCAAGGGCAAAAAAATCGCGTTTATCGGCGTTGGCGTGACCAATACCGACTGTATCCGCCTGTTTGCCCAAAAGGGGGCGGCGGTATCGGTGCTGGACCGCAAAAGCCGGGAGCAATTGGGCGATCTGGCGGCGGAATTCGAGGAAAAGGGCATCCGGCTGATGCTGGGCGACGGGTATCTGGACCATCTGGACCAATACGACGCCGTACTGCGGGCGCCGGGGGTCTACTTTCATCAGCCGGCGCTGGAGCGGGCCCGTCGGGCGGGAACGGTTATCACCTCTGAGATGGAGTTGTTTTTCCGGCTGTGCCCCTGCAAGACCTACGGGGTCACCGGGTCCGACGGAAAAACCACCACCACCACCCTCATCGCCGAGATGCTGGCCACCTCGGGCAAGCGGGTCCACAAGGGGGGCAACATCGGCCGGGCGCTGCTGCCGGTGATCGAGCAGATTTCCCCCGATGACGCGGCGGTGGTGGAACTTTCCAGCTTTCAGCTGATTTCCATGCGGCAAAGCCCGGATGTGGCGGTGATCACCAACCTGGCGCCAAACCATCTGGACGTACACAAGGACATGGACGAATACATTGACAGCAAGAAAAACCTGCTTTTGCATCAGGACGGGTTTTCCCGGTCGGTACTCAATCTGGACAACGAAATCACCCGGGGGATGGCGCCGCTGGTCCGGGGGGAAGGGCTTTTCTTTTCCCGGCAGAGCCAGCCGGAAAAGGGCGCTTTTCTGCGGGAAGATGGGATGCTCTGCATGGCCTATGGCGATGCGGTGACCCCCATCCTGCCGGCGGCGGAGATTAAACTGCCGGGGATGCACAATGTGGAAAACTTCCTGGCGGCCTACAGCGCCTTATGGGGGGAGGTATCCCCGGCGGTGATGGCCAAGACCGCCCGGGAATTCGGCGGCGTCGAGCACCGGATGGAACTGGTCCGGGAATTAGACGGGGTAAAGTGGTACAACGACTCCATCGGCACCAGCCCCACCCGCACCATCGCGGGGCTAAAGGCTTTCGGGCAGAAGATTCTGCTCATCGCCGGAGGATACGACAAAAAAATCCCTTACGAGCCGCTGGCCCCCTACCTGTGCCAGAAGGTATCCCACCTGATTTTGATGGGGGCCACCGGTCCCAAAATCCGCCGGGCGCTGGAGGAATGCCCGGCATACGACGGGGCTCATCCGGCGCTGTACGAGGCCGGCAGTATGGAAGAGGCGGTGAGCCTCGCCCGAAAGCTTGCCCGGCCGGGGGATATTGTGGCTCTGTCCCCGGCCAGCGCCAGCTTTGACCTGTACCCCAATTTCGAAAAGCGCGGCGACCATTTTAAAGCCTTGGTTTCGGCGCTAAGATAAATCATTGGAACGTCCCTTTGTTCCAAAACGCGCAAAAAAGAAACGCCGGATTGCCGGCGAAAAGAAAGGATCCATGCCATGAACTGCAAAGATTTGCTGATGCGCCTGTCTCAGGCGGTGGGCGTCTCCGGCCGGGAAGACTCGGTGACCGCCATCGCCGCCCGAGAATTGGAAACCATCGGAGAGGTGACCCGCAGCCCCCTGGGGGACTTGATCTGCACCGTTCGAAAGCCGAAGGCGGGGCAAAAAAACTTTATGCTGGACGCTCATGTGGACGAGATCGGCATGATTGTCACCTGGATTGACGACGAGGGCTTTTTAAAGGTCTCGCCGGTGGGCGGCTTTGACCGCAGTCTGCTTTTGGCCGCTCAGGTGGCGGTACATACAAAGGAAGGGACACTGCCGGGGGTAATCTGCTCCATTCCGCCCCATTTGCAGAGCGGCGAAGCCAAAAATCCCAAGTTTGAGGAGATTTATATCGACATCGGCTACAATAAGGAGGAGGCCCAAAAGCGGGTATCCCCCGGCGACATGGTGACCTTTGTCACCCCCACCCGGGAGATGCACGGCGGCTTTATCACCGGCAAGGCCATTGACAACCGCTCCAGCTGCGCGGCGGTAATGCGCGCCGCCGAGTTGTTAAAGGATGAAAAGGGCGGCTGGGGCCTGTCGGTCACCCTGACCACCCGGGAAGAGGTGGGCGGCATGGGCGCCCAGACGGCGGCCTATACGGTAGATCCCACCCACGCGGTGACGGTGGACGTGGGCTTCGGCCACACGCCGGACTGCAAAAAGGAGCAGTGCGGCCAATTCGGCAAGGGTCCGCTGGTGGCCTTTGGCGCGCTTTTAGACGGTGAAGTCTCCCGCACGCTGGTAGAGGCGGCCAAAGAGGAGGGCATTCCCTACCAGACCGAGGCCATGGGCGGCGGCACCGGCACAAACGCCGACGCGATTCTCATCGCCAGAGGCGGGGTCAAAACCGGCATTCTCTCCATTCCCCAGGGGTATATGCACACCCCGGTGGAAAAAATCCTCGTGGAAGACATTGAAAATACCGCCCGGCTGCTGGCCGCTTATGTGAAAAAGGAGGGGAACCGCAAATGATCGAACTGATTCAAAAGCTTTGCGCCATCGACGGCGTTTCCGGCGACGAGCAGCCGGTTGCCGCCGCCATCATCGAAGAAATTAAGGACTTCTGTACATACGAAGTGTCCCCTTTGGGGGATGTGCTCGCCTTTAAAAAAGGGGAAAAGCGCCCCCGCAACCGGGTTTTGTTCGACGCGCACATGGACGAGGTGGGCTTTATCGTCACCTACATCACCGACGAGGGCTTTCTGCGGTTTGCCACGGTGGGTGGCATCGACAGCCGGGTGATTCAGGGCAAGCCGGTGGTGATTGGCCCCAACCGGGTTTACGGGATTTTAAGTTCCAAGCCCATCCACCTCATTGAGCGGGATCGCCGGGACGATCCCATCAAGCCGGAAAACCTCTTGATCGACATCGGCTGCAACAGCCGGGAGGAGGCCCAGAAGCTGGTTTCGGTGGGGGACCGGATCGCCTTTGATTCCCCATTCGTCCGCTTTGGGGACGGCTTTATCAAGTCCAAGGCGCTGGACGACCGGGCCGGCTGCGCGGTGCTTATTCGGATGATTCAGTCGCCGCTGGAATACGATACCTATTTCTCCTTTACCACCCGGGAGGAGGTGGGCGGCATGGGCGCCCAGACGGCGGTCTACACCATAAAGCCGGACATTGCGGTGGCGGTGGAAACCACCACCGCCGCGGACATCGGCGGCGTGACCGAGGAAAAGCGGGTCTGCTTTTTGAGCAAGGGGCCGGTGGTCTCTTTTATGGACAAAGGGACTATCTACGACAAGCGGCTATATCAGCTGGCGTTGGACACGGCGGCGCAGCACGAGATCAAAGCGCAGCCCAAGCTGGGGGTTTTCGGCGGCAACAACGCGGGTTCCATGCACCAGGCCATCGGCGGCGTGCGCCCGGTGGGACTGTCCATGCCCTGCCGGTATCTGCACACCCCTTCCTGTGTACTGAAGGAGGAGGACATCACCGCCACCTACCAGCTTTTGACCAAACTTTCCAGCGTCTACGCGGTCTGTGATTAAGGCGGTTCTGCCGGGGGACGGCGGGTTTTTGGCCGCCGCCGATACTCCAGACCCTTACGGCGCAATCCACACCGCCTGCTGGGCTTTATACGGCGGCGACGGCGGACCGCCCCGGTTCTGGAGGACGGTCCAAGGTGGGCTGCTCTCCCTGGCCGGAGACAGGCTGACCGCCTCCGGCCCGCTGGGGGATCCGCAAGAGCTGGCGGCCTTCTGCGCGATCAGCGGCGCCCAAAAGCTGCGGGGGCCCCGGACGGCTGTGGAGAAGGCGGCGCAGCTGTTAGGCTGGCAGGTACAGGTCCGGCAGATTCTCTCCGGCCAGGGAACCCTTTGCCCCCATCCGCCGCCGGAGGACTTCTGCGAGCCTTCTCCCCGGCAGGTCTATCCGCTTTTGTCGGCGGTTTTTGGTCTGCCCCAGGAGGATTTTGCCCCCTGGTACTGCGAAACATCCCACAAGCTGCGGCACAATCAGGGGCGGCTCTTGGGGGTTTTGGCGGGCGGGGAAATTGTCTCCACCGCCGGCATCTACCACCAAAACAGCGGCGCTGCGCTGATAAGCTCGGTGGCCACCGCCCGCCCATACCGGGAACGGGGATACGCGGCGGCGCTGGTCCGGGCGCTGGCCCAGTGGGCCCAGGACGAAGGGAAGATCCCCTTTGTTATCTGCCACAACCCTGCCGCGCTCAGCGTGTACCGGCAGGTCGGCTTTGCCCCCTGGGGGGAGGAATGGGTCTGTTTTCGAAAAGGCGGCCTTCTATAAAAAGAAAAGCGTTTTTCCAATGAGGAAGTTATACAAAAAGACAAGGAGAATCCAGTCCAATGGAACAGAAATTTTTTGACATTCACCCCAAGCTGGAAGAATTGGCGGCGCAGGTGGAAAAAGAATGCGCCGGGGTGTTTGCCCGCACCGATGAAATCGGCGAATACAACAGCCAGAAAGTGCTGGCGGCTTTCATCCAAAACGGAGTCAGCGAGTCCCACTTTGCCGGAAGCACCGGCTACGGCTACGACGACCGGGGCCGGGAGGTTTTGGAATCGGTGATGGCCCAGATTACCGGCAGCGAGGACGCGCTGATGCGCCACAACTTCGTTTCCGGTACCCATACGCTGACCACGGCGCTGTTTGGAGTTCTGCGGCCGGGAGACGTGATGCTTTCCATCACCGGAATGCCCTACGACACCATCCAGCCGGTGATTGGCATCACCGGGGAAAACTGCGGCTCGTTAAAGGAATTCGGGGTGGAGTACCGGCAGGTGGACCTGCTGGACGACGGCACGCCGGACTTTGACGCCATTGCCCAGGCGGTGCGAGACAAGCGGGTCAAGATGGCCTACGTCCAGCGGTCGAGGGGATATTCGTTGCGCCCTTCCATCAACATGGATGTGATGAAGCGGCTGATTGACACGGTAAAACAGAACAATCCTCAGGCGATTTTCATGGTGGACAACTGCTACGGCATCTTCACCGAAAAGCTGGAGCCCACTCAATTGGGCGCCGACCTGATGGCCGGGTCGCTTATAAAAAACGCGGGAGGCGGCATCGCGCGCACCGGCGGCTACATCGCCGGGCGGCGGGATCTGGTAGAACAGTGCGCCTACCGTTTGACAACGCCCGGTCAGGGCAAGGAGGTAGGCTGCACCTTAAACGAGTTGCCCCGCATGTTCCAGGGGCTTTTTCTGGCGCCCAACGTGGTTTGCTGCGCTGTGCGGACGGCAATTTTCGCAGCGGCGCTGTTTGAAAGGCTGGGGTATCGGGTGAATCCCTCCTTTACAGACCGCCGGACCGACATTATCCAGTCCATTGAGTTGGGATCGGAAAAAGGGATGGTGGCCTTCTGCAAAGGGGTGCAGCGGGGCGCTCCGGTGGATTCCTTTGTGGTGCCGGAGCCGGCGGACATGCCCGGATACGAAAGCAAGGTAGTCATGGCGGCGGGGGCGTTTCATCTGGGCGCTTCTATCGAACTTTCCGCCGACGGGCCCATCCGTCCGCCCTACGCGGTTTGGATGCAGGGGGGGCTTACCTATTTTACCGGAAAGACGGGGATGCTGTTAGCGGCGCAGACCATGCTGGAGGACGGCGTTTTGTCTTTGCCCAATTGACAAAACCGGGTGGACATGGTATCCTTTTTGAGTAACATAGGCGCGGCTCTTTCGCGGGGCCGCGCATCCTGTGCGGGAGTGGCGGAATGGCAGACGCGCTGGTCTTAGGAGCCAGTACTTCGGTGTGTGGGTTCAAGTCCCATCTCCCGCACCATCAGGCAAGGGCCTGGAGCCATTTCGCGTTCCAGGCCTTTTCTTATGTCTAAAACAACTGCTCGTGTTCCGGGACGGTTCTAAAGTGTTCATGCTTGTCAGTGGGGTAGCCCTCCGCAGGCACGCCCCGCCCGGTCCCCTCTTTTGGAGGGATCTAAGCGGGCACCCGAAGACTTTGGGATCTAACCGTTAGACACTGTCACTTTCAAAGCAAGCCGATACATCCGCTTGCTCTAATTTTTTTGCAAGCTGCGGGGATTTCACCTCCTCACAAAAAACACAGGAAAAACCGTCCTATTTTCAAGGACGGTTTTTCTGTACCATATGGCCAGGAGCCGCCGGCGGCCTTGTTCATTAAAAAGAGACAGCATATTCAAAAGTCCGTTTTATGGGCTATTTTGTGTGCTATGCCTTCAATAAAGAAATCCATTGTGGGGAAAATCGCACCCCGACTGCCACAACCGAAAATCCGCAAACTCGTGCAATCCATTGATTTCTTGAACGGTATGCGCTATGATAGATCGTGTTATATTGTATGCAATCTCGCCGTCACAGAAAAAGCAGGACAGACGATGGGCATTTATAATAAAATGGAAAAATAACAAAAAAGGTGTCTTAAAGGTATGGAAGAAAAAAAGATTGTGTCCATCAGTCTCTTTTCCGGAGCCGGTGGGCTGGATATCGCCAGTTTTCTGGCGGGCGTTCCTGTTGTCTCCAGCACGGACCTTGATTCCGATTGTATTAAAACGCTCAAAATGAACGATCTGTTTCAGAATGCAGAAATCATCGAGGGCGATTTGCATCAAATAGAAAGCGGCGTGTTCTCCGATATTTTAAAGAAAAATGACTGCGATCGGTTTATCGTTATTGGCGGCGCGCCGTGCCAGCCTTTTTCAAAGGCCGGCTATTGGGTGGGAAACAGTACCCGAAAAGGCACCAATGATCCTCGTGCTGCTTTAGTCGATGAGTATTTGCGCGTAGTATGCGATCTTCACCCCGACGGGTTTGTTTTCGAAAATGTGGAAAGCCTTCTTCATCCGACAAACCGCGTAATTGTCGACCGGTTTATCGAGATCATTGCCGAGCAAGGCTATCAATATAAAATCGTTCGCGCCAACGCTTTGGATTATGGCGTGTCGCAGAAAAGAAAGCGTCTTTTTATTCTGGGTACTTTGGGCGAATTTAAAAGCGAAGCGCCAAAAAAGACCCACTGCCCGCCGGAAGAATGCGCAAAGACCGGATTGCTGCCATATGTCAATGTAGGCCAAGTCATTGCGGGATACGATGATCCAAAATACTACGAGCCCGAAGAAGAAGCAGTTGGCGGAACCTATTATCACGACCTTTGTGAGGTGCCTCCGGGGATGAACTACAAGGCGCTGACCGCCTGGTATGGTCACGAAAATCCAAAATTCGTTGCGGATAAGCGCTTTTGGAGTTTCCTTTTAAAGCTGTCGCCGGATATGCCTTCCTGGACCATTACCGCGCAGCCCGGCCCTTGGGTAGGTCCCTTCCACTGGAACAACCGCAGACTGAGAGTTCCGGAAATCGCTGCCATCCAGTCTTTTCCGAAAGACTACAAATTTTACGGAAGCCGAAGATCGGTACAAAAACAGATCGGCAACGCGGTTCCCGCGTTTATGGGCAAAGCGATGATTGCGTATGTGAAAGAGAGTTTTTAGAATATGAGCATCAAGGTTTTGAGCATTTTTTCCGGCGGCGGTGGAATAGACTGCGGTTTTAAAAAAGCCGGATACGATATTTGCTTCTCCACCGACTTTTGGCGGCCCGCCTGCGATACATTGGAAAAAAACAAGGTTGGGCGTCTGGTTCGGTGCGCAGATATTCGCCAGATTCACTACGCGGAAGAGTTAGCCTCTATCGGCTTAACCACAGCCGACATAGATGTGTTGGCGGGTGGTCCTCCTTGCCCTGCGTATTCCGAAGCTTCATCGGGGAAAAAGCCGTGGGTCACCTGTGGCAACGCCATTGGCGATTTGGATTATGATCTTCCAGAAGATCAGGATCTGCAGGCAGGATCCAAGCATAAAGATTTGCTGAAGCTGGTGCCTCCTGGTGACAACTATCTATATTTTACCAAAGAACGCGGCTACCCGGAACCTATTTTCAAGTGGCGGTCCCGCTATTGGTCTTTTTTGTTGAAGCTGTCTCCCGAAAAATCGTCCTGGACCATACAGGCAAGCTTTTCTCTGAATATGAGACCTTTTGATGGAAAATCGTTTTCTGCGCAACAATGAAATCAAACGCATTCAGACCTTTGACGATACATACACCTTCTGCGGGGACTTTAAGGAGCAGTGGAGACAGATTGGCAACGCCGTTCCCCCAAGGTTGGCCGCGCAGATTGCACACGCTATAAAAGAACTGTATTTTCGGCCGGACGAACAATCCTAACCACAGCAAGCTTTTCAAATGAAGGAGGGATAAGGATGTCGGAATACCAATGGGCGCTTAATAACGGCGACATCGTGTCGGCGGACTACAATCGGGCCAAGGATTCGCTTTCAAACGAGCAGGTACTGGCAGAACTAGAAGCCGCTTTTCAGCAATTTGGGCATGTGGCCCACTGCGCACCTGTCAGCGATCAGCTTTCCGAAGTATACTCGATCACGTTTGACAAGGATTCTATGGGAAGTATCCTTATTTACGCAAAGGGTACAACTCCCGGCGGAAGATCCAATTTAAAAGACGAGCAGAGAATCCAGCAAAAAAGCAAGTACATAAACTATGCGTATTCGAAATTACAAGCCGGAGAATCCGCCGTTTTACTGGGGGTGTACAAGCGCGACGGGCAGATCGTGTTTTGCGCGTGGAAGTTAAAGCCCTCGTCTGCCGAAGCGGATACCCCCATCTCGAAGCAGATTAAAATTTCGACCATTGCGCAGGCCATGAAAGAAGGGTTTGCGCAGCAGGACAAAGGCTACGGTGAATATGCTTGTGCGTTTCGCAAAGAATTTATGTATTTCTACCTGAAAAACGCAAGCTGGCTTCACGATTCCCTGGTGAAAGAACCGGCCGCCCACACCGCTCCTTTGGCGGATGCCGGCGCCGATTATGAAGACGCGTTTAAAGTCTGGTTTTCTAAGCTGTTAAAAGAGAACGGCGAGCGTTACACAAAAAACGCCCAAAGTCAGTATGTCGGCGCGTTAAAGGCTATTGGCGGGGCTTTTCCGGACGCTATTCGGCCTTTTTCCTGCGTCTTCCAAATAGATAATGTCAAAGCATTGGAAAAGGCTGTTTTCGCCCTCAAGGCCGACGCGGACTTTGCAGAGTTTAACCTCAACCGCGGGAACGGGTCGGTATCTGCGGGGCTGGATCTTTACAAACGCTTTTTGCTTGAGCGGAATCATTCAACACGGGATATCTGTTACAACACCGGCTATCAGAGTGCATTTCCCCGCAATCGCATTCTTTTCGGTGCTCCCGGCACTGGTAAGAGTTTTACGCTGAACCGCGAAAAGGATCTGCTGCTTGCAAACGGCGGAGAGTATGAACGCGTGACCTTCCATCCGGACTACTCCTACGCCAATTTTGTCGGCACCTATAAGCCGGTACCCTGTAAAGATAACGACGGCAAGGACGCCATCACCTATTCCTATGTGCCGGGACCGTTTATGCGCACCTATGTAAAAGCCCTTCAGAACAGCGGAACCGATGCTGTCAAACCATTCCTACTTGTTGTCGAGGAGATCAACCGCGCCAATGTCGCGGCGGTGTTTGGCGATATGTTCCAGCTGCTTGATCGGGGAGACGACGAAGTCAGCGAATATCCGATTCAGGCGTCCGAGGACCTCAAGAAGCATTTGGCGAAAAAACTGGGCGGAAATCCGGACGATTACTCCGAAATCCGCATCCCGGATAATCTGTTTATCTGGGCTACCATGAACAGCGCCGACCAGGGCGTATTCCCGATGGACACCGCTTTCAAACGCAGATGGGATTTTACCTATCTTGGCATTGATGACGGCGAAGCCGGAATTGTCGGCAAAAAGGTCCTCCTCGGCCAGGGCGATTACCGCCGCGTGGTGGAATGGAACGCGCTTTGCAAAGCCATCAACAATGAACTGCTCGCCTATAAGGTGAACGAGGACAAGCTGATGGGACCGTATTTCATCTCCAAGAAAAATCTGCCGACGGGCGAAATGATGGATTCCGCCGCGTTTTCCCGCATCTTTAAAAACAAGGTCCTAATGTATCTGTTCGACGACGCTGCGAAGCAAAAGCGCGTTACGCTGTTTGGCGGATGCGACGAAAAGGCAAAAAACCAGTATTCCAAAATTTGCAGAGAGTTTGACACCAAGGGCGTATACATTTTCTGCGAAGAAATCAGCAGTCAATTTATTGATCGGATCTCAGAGGATGACGGCGAATGATTTCGGTATTTTTGCGCGAACAAAAACGCTATTCCCAAGAGGAACTGGTGAAAGCGTTTTGTTGCCCCGAGGAAAAGACTATCCGCCTTCTACGGCGATTAAAAGAATATGGCGTATTAAAGATTGTAAAAGCAAATGATATTCAAAAGGATCTCACCGATCTGGTGGACGAGCACATCGAAATTGCGGACCCCGCAGCCGGCGAAAACGAATATCTGTATGTGTTCCCCTTTGTGGGGGTCATTACCATTGAGGGCCATGTGCTCAAATGCTATCCCAAATATCTGCCCGACGCCGCGGCCCCCAAAGCAGAACTCAAACAGGTGCTGAAGGTTCTGGAAAAATACAATTCTAAAGAGCAGATCATTCGCATGTACAATGGCACCGGCGACGGCCGCGCATTTAATATGCTGGCGGTTATGCTGTTCCTTCTCCGGGATTATTTCGAGCATGGCACCTATACCAACACCCAGGATGTGGTCGAATCCAACGGGTCCGGCGACATCCTCTGGGATAAAACCATCAACGAGACATTTGCCCTGTTAAGCAATAACCGGCCGTATTACCCACAGCTGCTGACCGGCCGACGTGTGAACAACGATTTGGACTTCTTTAAGCGTCTTCACAAATGTATCCTCACCCGTTGCACAGAGGAGTTACGAGACGCCGACCTATTGGATCTGTTCGATATTATGGGTGTCGATATTTCCGATGAGCAGATAGCGGATTTCGGTGACAAGGAATCTGTTTTAGAGCGGATTGCCAAAGAACTCAATGTCCAGTTTAATACCCGCAAGCAGCTTTTGCTGAAAACGTTGTATGCCTACATAGCCAACAGCAATGCTTTGGACGATCTGGACGGCTTTCGTATGTTTGGCACAAACAGCTTCAATCTGGTATGGGAAAAGGTCTGTTCCGAAGTGATGGACAACCAGCTGCAAAAGCCAATCGGCGGATTGCCGCTGCCGGTGCCGTTGGCCGAACAATATCGCCATCTGCGGCACAAAAAACTCATTGATTTAATGGATAAACCGCAGTGGAATGGAACCGCGCCCGGCGGCGAATCATTTGTAAAACAAGCCGAGGATACGCTTATTCCGGACCTCATTTCTATCGTCCATGCCGGCGGGGACTACCAGTTTATCATTTTCGACGCCAAGTACCATGACCTTCAACTGGAACCGGGCAAAAAGCTGCGCGGTCAGCCTGGTATCGAGTCTATTACCAAGCAGTATCTGTACCAGCTGGCATACCAGCCTTTTGTAAAGGCCCATCAAATCGGCACAGTAAAAAACTGCTTTCTCATGCCGACCGCTTCGGCAAAAATCATCGAAAAGGGCACGGTATCCCTTGCCATGCTGCACAATCTGGGGCTGCAGGATATTCAAATACGGTTGTTGCCTGCGGAAATGATGTACCGTCACTACATTGAGAACACGAAAATAGACATACGGACATTGAATTTATAAAAGTTGATCTCCTTTACAAAAAAGGACCCCGGACAAATTATCCGGGGTCCTTTGGCTTTTTTATTGGTTATTTCTTTCTAAGAATCGCAACGCTTAACAGCGCAACGCCTGCAATTACCAAGGCCATTCCGTAACCTCCGGTAATCGGCAGATTGCCCAAGGGCATCAATGGATCCATAATCGTCACCAGATTGCTGGTAGGCTGATTCGCCAAAGGCGTGTTGGGATCCATGATCGTCACCAAATTGCTGGGCGGCATAGGCGTAGGCGAACGCGGGACATCAGGATCCGGGATGGGCACCGTCGGGCGGGGCGGCTCCGGATCGTCGTCCGGATCATCCGGATCATCCGGTCTGCCAGGAGGCGTAACCGGCGTGGGCGGCGTTCTGCCCGGCCGGTCGTTGACAAACGACGCGGACGCCGTACTGTTGGCCACAATCACGCCCTGATTCCCGCTGGCCGTTGTCGTGTAGCCGTCGCGATTCGCCTCAACCTCCGTCACCGTATAGGTGGTTCCGGCAGGAAGGCCGCTGATGGTCACGCTTTCCCCGTGCCTTAAGGTAATGGTACCGCCGCTTCTGACCGTCCCGGTTCCCTTGCCGGTGAAAGGATACTGGTCGCGCAGCGCCGTACCGTTTCCATCCCGAAGGGTAATGTTAAAGGTAAAATCCTTTGTCCGGTCGCCGCCGCGGCCCGTAACGGTTTTGCTGATCCGCAACGAACCCAGCGGGGGAATATACCGGTTGGTCAGGGTAATGGAGACAGTGTCTCCTTCGATCTGCGCCGAAGCGCCCTGGAACGCGTATCCGTCCACCTTGATCTCTTCTACCTTCAACTCCGCCTGATCCAGCCCGGCGAAAACCTCCAGAGACAAATCGGTCTTGGTAGCCGTCCAGTTGTTTTCAGCTGTCAGCTTTAAGTTGGTCAGGGTAATGGCACCATACCGGATGCTCACCTCGATGGATTCCGGCCGTTTGCCGTACTTGTTGTCGTTATCGTCCCACTGCTTGGTAACGATTACCTTGCCGGTCGGAATATACCGGTTGGTCAGGGTAATGGAGATGGTGTCTCCTTCGATCTGCGCCGTCGCGCCCTGGAACGCATATCCATCCACCTTGACCTCTTCTACCTTCAACTCCGCCTGATCCAATCCGGCCAAAATTTCCTGGGACAGGCCGGTTCTGGTAACCGTCCAGTTGTTTTCAGCTGTCAGCTTTAAGTTGGTCAGGGTAACGGCACCGTACCGGATGCTTACCTCAATGGATTCCGGCCGTTTGCTGTACTGGTTGTTGTTGTCATCCCACTGCTTAGTGACAACTACCTTGCCGGTATCTTTATCCTTGTTGCCGATGATTACCGCACCGTTGGAGGCGATGCCGCCGCCGAGGCCAAAATTGGCGGTATTGTCCGCAATCCGGACAGTGGCCATATCCTGCGCTTTTTCAATATCCTCGTCGCTGACTACATTGCTCAGATTTACCCCTTCGCCGGTGTACTGATACTGCGACGGGTCCGCCAGCTGATCGCTGGAACCCACATACCACCGGTACATACCGCCGCCCAGCATAAAGTCGGACACATAGTATACGTTCTTGTCGCCGGTCGAAGGATCCAGCGCGATTTCACTCTTTCTTCCGCCAGCGCCGGTATTGTGGTGGAATACCGCGCCGTCGGTGACATAAATTTCAATCTGAGAGGTGGGGCAGGCCGCCAAACCACCACCGCCAGGCGCATAGTTGCCGGTGATCTCCACATTTTCCAGCTTCAGCAGGCCGGATTTGAGATTCAAAGGCTTCTGATGCCCAAGACCCGAATTCGCCCCGGGTCCGCCGTTGACATAGATGCCGCCGCCCCGATGGCTGGCGGTGCCATATCCATCCGTTTCGTTGCCGATGATATCGCCAGCGGTAATGGTCGCCATGGAGTTCATCTGCACATAGATGCCACCGCCGGCCTCTTTGGCCAGGTTGCCCGAAACGCTTCCGCCTTCCATGACCAGTTCCGGATTATTCGCCGTTTCTGTATCGAAGCTACCACCGACGCAAACGCCGCCGCCCTTCATCGCCGTATTGCCGGAAACTTCGCCGCCGGAAAGCTGAATCTTGGCGCCCCGCACAGCGCTGACACCGCCGCCGCAGTACGCATCGTTCCCCGAGATCTCGCCGCCGGTCATGGTAAAGGTTCCGCCATCGGCCACCGACACGCCGCCGCCCACATAACTGGTGGCGTTGCTGCGGATCAAACCGCCGGTCATGGTCACCTTGCCGCCTCTGGCGTATACTGCGCCGCCGTCGTAGTTTGTGTGGAACGTTTGGGGGTCGTCGCTGTCGATACCCGCTCCGTTATTCTGCAAAACCGTTCCGTCCCCGATGGTCAGACTGCCGCTGCTTTCCACCTTGATCAGGGATTTTTTATGCAGGCCTATGCCCAGGCCCTGAATGGTGATATTCTCAAGTTTTAAAGAGCCTTTTACATCGACCAGATACCCGTCAAAGGAATCGGCCCGCTCTAAAATGATGTGTTCCGCGTTTTCGTCGAAGGACCACTCCTCCGCGCCGGAAACCGAAAGGGTTTTGCCCACCTCGATGACGATGGGCTCGCCGTTCCAATCTGTGCTGGTAAGCATCTTCTCCGCCTTGGCCTGAGCCTCTTTAAGGGTGTATACCTCCGCATTCGCACCGCCTAAGGCGATGGTCTGAGAATACTGCGCCTTGCCCTCCTCATAACAGGCGATACAGGTGGTCATGGAATAACTATCCAATGCCTGGTCCGGCAGAGGACCGGTCGTAAATCTTTCCTTCTGGCTGCTCCAACTATCGGGCTTTACCTGCCAGCCGGTAAACACAAGACCGTCCGCCTGCATCTGCTTGGCGGCGATGATGGAAATGGTGGCCATGCCATTGATCAAAAAGTCGCCGTTTTCATTGTCGTACACCGCGCCGCCGGTAACCTTTACCAGAATGGTGCTATAACTTGTACCCACGCCGTTAGGGCTGCCGTTACCGCCGTCCACCGCTTTGTTATGGGCGACCTTGCCGCCGGTCATGGTAAAATTATTATCCGCATAAACGCCCGCCGAATGGTACGAGGCCGAGTTGTTGACAATTTCGCCGCCGCTCATGACCACATTTCCATAGTTGGCAATCCCGGCGCCGACTTCGGCGGTGCAGCCTTCGATCATACCACCACTCATATTAAAGGTGCCGTAATAGTCTACCACCACACCGCCGCCTTCCTCGGCGTAGCAGTCGGTGATCACACCGCCAGTCATATTAAAGATGGCCGGATAATTTCTGTTGCAGCCCGAAACTCCGACGCCGCCGCCCAATTTGGCGCTGCCGCCCTCAATCCGGCCGCCGTGCATGTTAAAGGTGCCGTAATACATCCATACCACGCCGCCTTGGGTCAGGTCAGTGGCCATAGAGGTGAGGACCACATCGTCCTCCAGATTGATGACGCCGCCCCAAACCACCAGCGCACCGCCGGCCTTTTCACCGGCATAACCGTTGCCGCTAATGGTTCCGGAACCGGTAAGGGTCAACTCCGAACCTACTTTGACCATAAACGCCGTGGAAGCGGAGGTGATATTGTGCCCGTTCAAATTTAATGTAACAGAATTACCGCTCTTTAAATAATAGTAGCTTTCCAGATCTATATCCTGCTGCAATACGACCTCTTCGCCGTTTTGCGCCGCATCCAGAGCCTCCTCCAGCGACGCATAAGTCTTTTCACCAATCGCCGCCGCGCCTTCCGTTTCGGTAAAGAATACCCCCCCCCCGTCCTGTATAGCGGACAGGAGATCCGTATAATTCACTACCTGCAGCTGTTCTTCCTCGCTCAGCGCTTCAAACGCCGCCTGGATTTTCTCCAAGCTTTCGATCAAAGCCGCCTGCTCCTCTTCGGTATAATCCTTTTCCGGGTCGAAATCGGCCAGGAACTGGTCGATGGCGCTGGTCAGATCCGAAACCGCCTGGGAAACGGTTGGCTGGGTCTTCTCGGCATCGCCGGAATCCTCCAGCGAAATCTCCGCGAACGTGTCGTAGTTGGTCACCAGCAGTTGGGCCTTCTCGCTCAGCGCCTCGAAAGATGCCTGGATCTCCTCTTGCTCCTGCTTCAGCGCCTTCAACTCTTCCTCGTCATACTCATGCTGGGGATCATATTTTTCCAAAAACCGGTCGATGGAATCCATCAGCTGCTGTACCGCTGCCAACTCCTCTTCGGAAAGACCGGTCTCGGTCTCGCTGTCCTCCACCTTTTCTTCGCAGACCAGGACCTTTTCATAGCATTCATCCGTATGCGTATGGACACTGTCCGACTCTTCCAGTCCGCAGACCAGCGACGACTGCTCCTCGTAGCATTCTTCGGTGTGCTCGTGCTCTTCTTCGCAGACCAAAACCTGCTCGGTCTGCCAGCATTTTTCTTCATGGGTATGCCCGGCGGTCTCTTTCTCCTCACAGATCAAGACCGTTTTATAGCATTCTTCGGTGTGTTTATGCCCTTCATCCGGTTCTACGGCAAAAGCGTTCAGCGGGAAAAGACCCACTAACAAAACTGCCGACAAAATCCAAGCCGCCAGCCTGCTCCCTCTTTCTAATTTTTTTATACCAAAGCCCTCCTATCTATGTCAAGCCACTCTATTGCTATTTTCTACACTCTTTTTATAACAAATATAGGTAACATAAAAGTCACAAAACAGCGTCAAACCAAAAATTTTCCTGTATTTTTCATAATTTTTCAGAAAAGCTAGGAAAAATCTGCCCGAGAAGATACGCCGAAAATTCCCGCAGTCTGTCCGGGTCCAGATCGAGGGGCTCACCGCCGCCGTAGGCCGAAAGCGCTGCACGCACGACAGGCCGGTCCCGATCCGACAGCGCGGTCAGTCCCCACAGGCCACCGTCTTTTTTGGAGAGGATCTTCCCCTCCCGCTGATAAGCCAATACCCGGCACAAATTGAGAATATAATAAACCGGATCCTCGGACATGCCCTTCTGCGCGTCCTTCGCGTCTCCCAGAATGCTGTCGAGATAGCACTGCCTGGGCACCGGCCCGAACGCCTCCTGCACCGGCGCGCCGTACAAAGCGAAACCCGCCGCCTGCAGGACGGTAAAATGGGCCGCCAGATCCCGGTCGGTTCCCCGCATTCTTTGGCAAAAGCCGGGCAAATCCTCCTGGCACTGCCGGCGATACGTGCTGGAATAGTGAAGGGTATAGGGGGTGGGGTACACAAAATCCCGGCAATGCTCCGCCAAAACAACGCTCATCTCAAAGCCCTTTGGGGGGCAAAGACCCGCCCGGTCCAACGCCAGCAGCGCTCGGATCATCTCCTGCTTTTGAGAATCGGAGGGTTCCTGCCGGGTCACCACCAAAAAATCAATATCGCTTTTCTCCCATCGAAAGCATCCAAAGGCGATGGAGCCGTGGACGTAAATTCCCACCAGATTTTTTTGTAAAATGTTTTCGTAAGAAAGCTTTATTTCATCCAGCACCTTGGGATATTCCATTTGTATTGCTTCTCTCCTCATCCGGTGATTTTTCCGGACCCGATCAGCAGACGCTTCTGCTCGGTCCGCAAACGCTTGATCTGCCATTCCCGCCGCAGCGCGGACCTTTTGTCCTGGCAAACCTCGGCATATACCAACTCCACCGGCCGGCGGGAACGGGTGTATTTGGCCCCGTGGCCGCTGTTGTGGGCAGCCACCCTGCGGGCAAGGTCGTTGGTCCAGCCGGTATATAGGGTCTGGTCCGCACAGCGGACGATATAGACATAGCACATGGATAAATCCCTCTGCAAAGCCGAATTTCGGCTCAGGGACGGCCCGCGTCCCGCTCCTTAACAAATTTGGCAAACTGCCGGACCTCTTCCAGCTGTTGGTCGGTGGCCTCTCCGCCGAACAACTCGATTTTCAAAAGCTCCTGGGGCAGCGGCTGAACCTTGATCGGCTCCTGTGCGCCCAACAGGTCGCGCACCGTAACCCCAAAATAGTCCGCCAGCTTCGCCGCTGTTTCCGCTTTAACGGTCTGGCGGCGGCCCATTTTTAAATCGGTCATGACGCTTGGCTGAATACCCGTGTCTCTGCACATACGATACGGGGTGATCCGGCGCTTTTCACACAGGCCGGTCAGTATATAGTATAAATTCGACATAAAGCTTCTCCTTTTTGTGGATCCCCAAAAAGCTACGCGGCCGCGTATGATCCATCCTGCGTGTCAGACTGATCAGGCTGCAATTACAAAACACGGAAAAAACGCGTCAAAATTGTGGCATGTTTTTCCTGTATAGTTCTTTTTATTATATTATACGTACGCGTAAAAGTCAAGTTGACCGGCACCTCGCCGGCAGGCCGGGGGCGAAAAAGCCAGGAACGAACCGGCAGCCGGTCTTAACCCCAAAAAAGAGAAAGCCCGTCCCGTTGCCATTCCCCGCTGTTTGTGGTAAAATAGCCGTAAAAATCCGGCTCGGGCCGTTTCAAAAAAGGGGGATTTTTGTGAAGCTGGAGGAACTGATGGAATATCGGATCGGTCCGCTTTCGGTAGGGGACGCGCTCACCACCCTTTTGCTGCTGGCCGTCTGCCTGGCAGGCACGAAGCTTTTGATGAAGCTGGTGGATCGGATGATCCAAAAGCTGCGGGTGGAAAAAAGCCTCCACCATTTTATCCGCTCCGCCGCCAAGTTCGCCCTTTTGTTTTTAACGGTGCTGATCATTGCCGACAGCCTCGGAATCCCGGTCACCTCTTTGGTGACGGTGCTGGGCGTTGTGGGCCTGGCCGTCTCTTTGGCGGTGCAGGATTCTCTTGCCAAACTGGCCGGCGGGCTGATGGTACTGGCGGCCAAGCCCTTTGTGGTTGGCGATTATGTGGACGTGGGCTCGGTCAGCGGCACGGTGCAGGAAATCGGGCTGATCTACACCTGCTTATCCACCCCGGACAATAAGGTGGTCTACCTGCCCAACAACGATGTTGCCGGCGCGCGGATCACCAACTTTTCCGCCCGGGCAACCCGCCGGGTGGACCTGACGGTCTGCGCCTCGTACGATGACAATACCCAAACGGTGAAAAGGGCCCTTTGGCAGGCGCTGGAAGAAGCCGGCGGCGTGCTGGACGATCCGCCGCCTTTTATCGGCGTCAGCGAATATCAGGACAGCAGCATCCAATATATTGTCAGAGCGTGGGTTAAAACCGCCGATTACTGGGACGTATACTACAGCCTGTTGGAGCAGGTCCGCCGGGCTTTTGCGGAAAACGGGGTACAGATGTCCTATCCGCACCTGAACGTGCATCTGGTGGAAAACGGCGGGCAGAATCAGGTCCAAGCGCCTGACTGCCCAAAAGGAAGGAAGGGGACTGAATGAAATACAGCGAACTGGAAACCCCGCGGCTGCTTCTGCGCGGCTGGCGGGAAACGGATGTGGACGATTTTTTTGCCTACTGCAGCCATCCTAAGGTAGGTCCCGCCGCGGGGTGGGCCCCGCATGAGGACAAGGGAACCTCCCGGAATATCATGTGGAAATTCATGGAGGCCGGAGACGTCTGGGCGCTGGTGGATCGCCAGTCCCGCCGAGTCATCGGTTCGGTGGGCCTGCATGAGGACAAGCGCCGGGATAATCCCAACTGCCGGATGCTGGGCTACGCTTTAAGCGCCGAATATTGGGGCCAGGGGATTATGACCGAGGCGGCCCAGGCGGTGCTGCGCTACGCTTTTGAAACGCTTTCCTTGGAAATGGTGACTGTGTACCATTATTCGTCTAACAGCCGGTCCCAACGGGTCATCGAAAAATGCGGCTTTCGCTGCGAGGGGACCCTGCGCCGGGGAACCGTCCGGTTCGACGGGCAGGTATTGGACATCGTCTGCTACTCGCTTTTGCGGGAGGAGTACGAGCAGCTGCGCCGCCGGTAAAAAGGGCGCGGCGCCGGACGGCTTTCTGGGCGCGCCAACAAGCCGAAGTTTAAGGGAGACTATATGGGAAGAAGCATACAATATAAACCCTATCATTTGTGCGTTGCAGTATTCGCCCTCTGTTTGTCTGTAAGATTTACCGAGTATTTTCTCATTGAAACCGACAAAACGGTGATTGGAGAAAATATCCTTCACAAAGCGATTGGAATTATGATTCTGGCTTTGATATTAAAAGGCTTACAGCTTACATGGAGCGATATCGGATTTCAAAGAAACGGCTTTGTAAGCGGTATTTTGAAAGGCTTATTACTGGGATGTGTTTGTTTTGCGATTTCATACGGGCTGGAATTCGCCGTTTTGGCTTTGCAAGGCAATCCTGCACATTTTGAACTATATGTAAGCGGCTTTACTTTAACGGGTTCTCAGGTGAAAAATACGGGCTTTCTTTTCTTTTTGTTATGCGTTTTGTTCAATGCCATCAATGTATGGATGGAGGAGGGCGTTTTTCGCGGTCTGTTTATCAAAATGCTCTGTGAAACAAAGCCGTTTATGGCGGCGAATGGTTTTGCCGCGTTTTTGTTTGGTATCTGGCATATGGTCATGCCAATCAGAAGTTATACAAATGGCGAAATGTCCTTTGGGCAAATGGTTTTGATGATGATCGGCTACATGATCCTCTCCGGCATGATGGGGATTAAATGGGGCCTTCTTACCCGCATAACGGGAAATATATGGGCAGGACTTGGCGACCATCTATTCAATAATACCGTTGCTACCAATATGCTGCATGTTGTTTCGCTAAAGGGCGCAGACGAATTGCAAATTGTCCGCATCATGGCCGCCCAGCTTCTTTCCTTCGCCTTTGTGTGGATCATTCATTGTTGCAGAAACAAAAAAGCAAAGGATTTCTAATTTAAACACCTCTTTCTATGACGCTTCCTTTGAAAGCGTCATAGAAAGATTACACAGTACAAAAAGGGCAAGACGGCCGCTTCGGTCTGTCTTGCCCTTGATTTTCTTTATAGCCTTACCCTTTAGGATACGCCGCTTTTTTGTACGTGTCAGGCTTCCTCTTCCGGTTCCGGCGGCAGCACCTCCGCCTTGACCCGGCCGATGCGCCTTTCGTCCATTTCCAGCACCGTAAACCGAATACCGGACAGCGTTACCTCCGGGTGTTCGCCCGGGGCGGGGATGCGGCCCAGCGCATCGGTCAAAAGGCCGCTTAAAGTATCGTAATCCGCCTCCTCCGGGACCTCCAGCGGCAAAAAGCGCTGCACATCCTCCAGATCCGCTGAGCCGTCAATATGGTAAACCCCGTCGGAAATCCGGGTGACCAGCTCTTCTTCCTCATCGTATTCGTCCTGAATCTCGCCCACAATCGATTCCAGCAGATCCTCCATGGTGACCATGCCGGAGGTGCCGCCGTATTCATCCACCACAATGGCAATCTGCACCTTTTTCTGCTGGAACTGGCGGAACAGATCCCGGCAGCGGGTACTTTCCGGCACATACAAGGCCGGACGCATCAAAGCCCGGATGGTGCGGGGCCCCTGGTCCCCCTTGCCGATGAGCATCAAAAGATCCTTGGCGTATAAAATACCCACTACATTGTCCAGCGTGTCCTCATATACCGGGATCCGGGAAAAGCCCTCTTCGATGGCGATTTTCAGCGCGTCGTCGATATCGTCGTCCGCCTGCACCGCCTCGATTTCGGTGCGGTGGGTCATCACGTCCTCGGCGGTGCGGTCGTCGAACTCGAAGATGTTGTAAATCATTTCCCGTTCGCTTTGGGGGATCAGCCCTTTTTCGTTGCCCGCGTCCACCATCTCCCGGATATCCTCTTCGGTGCCCTCCTGGGGGTCGGCGTTGGGATCGATCCCCATCAGGCGCAGAATGCCGTTGGAAACCAGCCGGCAAAAAGCGCTCAGCGGCGAAACCAGCCGAATGCAGAATTGCAGCGGACCAGCGGCGCTGCGGGCCGTCCGGTTCGGGTCCCGCCAGGCCAGATGCCGCGGCAGCAGGTATCCTGCAATCAGCACCAGCGCCGCGCCGGCCAGAATGCTCAGCGCCGCGGACAGCGCCACCGCCAGGCTGATCCCAATTCCTTGCTTCTGCGCCAGTGCGGCGGCAAGCCAGGTCGCGGGACCGGCCAGAAGCATCCCCTCGCATGCCATCACTGAAAGCACAAATCCGGCGCGGACCTTAGCCGCCAGCGAGGAATACCGCTGGGCCATCCGCAGAAACAGCGCCGCCCGCCGGTCCCCCTCCGCCGCCTGCTTCTCCAGCCGGCTTTCCGAATACTCCTCCAAAGCGGTTTCGCACAAGGTGAAAAAAGCGCATAGGGCCAAAAACAGGAAAAACAGCCCGATACAAAGCGCCAAAGCGGCCGGCGGCGCGGTGTGTACCGCCAAAACGCTGGAAGAGGCGGTAGGCGCCGCCAAAATACTGTGGGTCAATAAACTACCGTCCGGGTCCATTTTTACATTGTCCTCCTCAAACAGATAAAATGATTGGTTTCCGCCCTTCGGCGGTTGGGACGATACCCATAATTATAGTGTAGTATACTATAAAATAAACCGTCCGTCAAATATTCCCTCAGCGGGATTGAAAAAGGCGCCGGCCCATTGTAAAATAGAAAAAACACCCGTCAAAGCGGCGGTGGAAAAGGGGAGCAGATATATGATCGAATTTCGGTATGACACACAGCTTTTAATCGAAGGGGAAAACCTGGACGAGGACGCGATCAACGACTATTTCACCGACCATTTTAAAGGCGACTGCCTGCTGGCGGTGGGAGACGAGGACCTCGTAAAAATCCACTTCCACACCAACGAGCCCTGGAAGGTGCTGGAATACTGCGCCTCGTTAGGGGAAATCCACGACATCGTCATCGAGGATATGGACCGGCAGGCCAGGGGCCTTAAGGGGTAGGATTTTTGGCAAAAGGGCATTTTGCCAAAAAAACCTTCTCTTTATTTGTGAAACTGTAAACAATCGGCAAAATTCCCGGTTTTCTTTCTTTACAGCAGTCCGGGAACGTGATAGAATTAGTAAGGTGAAGCCTTTTTCTGCGTTTGATCTGGTTTGCAAGCAGATCAAACCCAAATCGGCTCCTGCTAAGATGCAGAAATTCAAGGGAGGAATAACACTATGGCAAGAAAAATGAAGACCATGGATGGTAACAACGCTGCGGCGTACGCCTCGTACCCTTTTACCGACGTTGCTGCGATTTACCCCATCACGCCTTCTTCCGTAATGGCGGAGGTGACGGACAAATGGTCTGCCGATGGAAAAAAGAACCTGTTCGGCCAGCAGGTAAAGGTCGTTGAAATGCAGTCCGAGGCCGGCGCTGCCGGTACGGTGCACGGCTCTTTGCAGGGCGGTGCGCTGACCACCACCTTTACCGCTTCTCAGGGCCTTTTGCTGATGATCCCCAACATGTATAAAATCGCCGGCGAACTGCTGCCCTGCGTGATCAACGTATCCGCCCGCTGCGTGGCTTCTCACGCGCTGAACATCTACGGCGATCATTCGGACGTTTACGCCTGCCGCCAGACCGGTTTTGCGATGCTTTGCTCTCAGAACCCGCAGGAGGTCATGGACTTAGGCGCGGTGGCCCATCTGTCCACCATCAAAAGCCGGGTGCCGTTCTTGCATTTCTTCGACGGCTTCCGCACCTCTCACGAGATTCAGAAGATCCAGATCTGGGACGACGAGGATCTGCGCGATATGCTGGATATGGACGCGGTCAAGGCCTTTAAAAACCGCGCTTTAAACCCGAACCATCCGGTTCTGCGCGGCACCGCCCAGAACCCCGACATCTTCTTCCAGGCCCGTGAGGCCTGCAACCCCTACTACGACGCGGTTCCCGCCATCGTAGAGGAGTATATGAACAAGGTCAACGCCAAAATCGGCACCGACTACAAGCTGTTTAACTACTACGGCGCGCCGGACGCGGAGCATGTGGTCATTGCCATGGGTTCTGTGTGCGACACCATTGAAGAGACCATCGACTATATGAATGCCCACGGCGGCAAGGCCGGCTTGATCAAAGTCCGCCTGTACCGGCCCTTCTCCAAAGAGCATCTGCTGAAGGCCATCCCGTCTTCCGCCAAGACCCTGACCGTTCTGGACAGAACCAAGGAGCCCGGCTCCATCGGCGAGCCTTTGTTCCTGGATGTGGTCATGGCGCTTAAAGGCACCCCCTACGGCGCGTTGCCGGTTTACTCCGGCCGCTACGGACTGGGCTCTAAAGACACCGTTCCCGCCGACATTTTCGCCGTTTACAAAAACGCCAAAACCGGCGCGAAAGAGCGTTTCACCATCGCCATCCACGACGATGTAACCGGTCTTTCTCTGGAAAGAGAAGACGCGCCCGACACCCAGGCCAAGGGCACGACCGCCTGCAAGTTCTGGGGCCTGGGCTCCGACGGTACCGTTGGCGCCAACAAAAACTCCATTAAGATCATCGGCGACCACACCGACAAATACGTACAGGCCTACTTTGACTACGACTCCAAAAAGTCCGGCGGCCTGACCTGTTCGCATCTGCGGTTCGGCGACCATCCGATCAAATCCACCTACCTGATCAACAAGGCAAACTTTGTGGCCTGCCATAACCCGGCTTACGTCGGCAAATACGACATGGTCGAGGATCTGGTGGACGGCGGCACTTTCTTGCTCAACTGCGGCTGGGATATGGCCGAGATCGAGAAACGCCTGCCGGATAAGGACAAAAAATATATCGCTGACCACAACATTCAGTTCTACACCATCGACGGCATCAAAATCGGCCGCGAGATCGGTCTGGGCGGCAGAATCAACACCGTTTTGCAGTCCGCGTTCTTTAAGCTGGCCAACATCATTCCCGCCGACCAGGCTGCGGAATATATGAAGGCCGCCGCCAAAGCTTCCTACGGCAAAAAGGGCGACAAGGTCGTCCAGATGAACTACGACGCCATTGACCGCGGCGCGGACGGCCTGGTCAAGATCGAGGTTCCCGCCGCCTGGAAGAACGCCACCGGCGAGCACAAGCTGCCGGTAGCCGAGGGCGGACGCAAAGATGTTGTGGACTTTGTCAACAACATCCTGATCCCCTCCACCCACCAGCACGGCAACGAACTGCCCGTATCCGCCTTCAAGGGCGCGGAGGACGGCACCTTCCCGCAGGGTTCTGCCGCTTACGAAAAACGCGGCGTTGCGGTGGACGTTCCGGTCTGGAATCCGGAAAACTGTATCCAGTGTAACTTCTGCTCCTATGTCTGCCCCCATGCGGTTATCCGTCCGGTGGTCATGACCGAGGAGGAGGCCGCCAAGGCTCCCGCCGGCACCAAGACCGTGGATATGACCGGTATGCCCGGCATGAAGTTCGCCATGACCGTTTCGGTGCTCGACTGCACCGGCTGCGGCTCCTGCGCAAACGTATGCCCTGGCAAGAAGGGCGCCAAGGCCCTGGTTATGCAGAGCCTGGATTCTCAAAGAGAGCAGCAGAACGTCTTCGCCTACGGCCAGCAGATCGATCCGAAACCGGAAGTGGCCGAGAAGTTCAAAGAGAGCACCGTCAAGGGCAGCCAGTTCAAGCAGCCGCTGCTCGAATTCTCCGGCGCCTGCGCGGGCTGCGGCGAGACCCCTTACGCCAAGCTGGTCACCCAGCTGTTCGGCGACAGAATGTATATCGCCAACGCCACCGGCTGCTCCTCCATCTGGGGCGGTTCCGCACCGTCTACCCCCTATACCGTCAACAAAGAGGGCAAAGGTCCGGCTTGGGCCAACTCCCTGTTTGAGGACAACGCCGAGTACGGCTACGGCATGTATTTAGCGCAGGATCACATGCGCAAAGCGGCCATCGAGAAAATCGAGGAATTGGCCAAGATCACCAAGTCCGACGAGAAACGGGCCGCCTGCGAGAAATATCTGTCCACCGCTAACGACGGCGCGGCCAACAAGTCCGCGACCGAAGAACTGGTCAAGATTCTGGAAGCTTCTACCGACTGCCCCTACTGCCAGGATATTCTTCAGTATAAAGATTTCCTCAACAAGAAATCCGTCTGGATCTTCGGCGGCGACGGCTGGGCCTATGACATCGGCTTCGGCGGCTTAGACCACGTCATCGCTTCCGGCGAGGACATCAACATCCTGGTCTTCGACACCGAGGTTTACTCCAACACCGGCGGACAGTCCTCCAAGTCCACCCCCACCGGCGCAGTTGCCCAATTCGCGGCTGCCGGTAAGGAAGTGAAGAAGAAGGATCTGGCAGCGATTGCCATGAGTTACGGCTACGTGTATGTGGCCCAGGTGGCTATGGGCGCTGACTACAACCAGTGCATCAAGGCCTTTACCGAGGCGGAGAGCTACCATGGCCCGTCCATCGTCATCGCCTACGCGCCTTGTATCAACCACGGGATCCGCGCCGGCATGAGCCAGGCCCAGACCGAGATCAAAAACGCGGTTGCCGCCGGCTACTGGAACAATCTGCGGTTTGACCCGAGACTGGCTGCCGAGGGCAAAAATCCCTTCCAGCTGGATTCCAAGGCTCCTACTGCGGATTACAAACAGTTCATCAGCGGCGAGGTTCGCTACAGTAGCCTGACCCGCGCCTTCCCGGATCGTGCGGACGTTCTGTTCGACAAGGCGGAAGCCAACGCCAAGGCCAAGTACGAGCACCTGTTGAGAATGTCCAAACTCTACGACGTAGAATAATCTGTCCGGCCAAATTGGCCTGCAGACGCGAAAAGGCCCCCGCTCCCTTTGTGGGATCGGGGGCCTTTTTTCGAATATTTTTCCATCGGCGCGGCGGATTGACCGGTCCATAGAGTCCGTGTTATACTGGAAAAAGCCGGCTTTTCCCCGAAAAAGGAGGGTGCCTTCATGAAAAAATCTATTGCTGTTCTTTTGCTGCCGGCCGGCGGTCTGGCGGCGAGCCTTGGACTTGCCTTATTAAACCTGTACTGGATCGGCTTCGCCGCCGGACGAATGCCCGAATGGATCCTTCTCGCCGTTTCGGTCCTGTTTGCGGCAGGGACGGCGGGGGCGATCTGCCTTTTGCATCGACGGTTTTCTGCCCGGTATGGGATGAAGGCTTCCGCCTTCTTTTTCCTGACGTTCGTGCCGACGCTCGGCCTTTCGGGGACCTTGTTTGCCGCGGTGCAGATTCTGCCGTCTCTGGCGGGGATCGCTACCGCGCTACTGGCCATAAGCTGGGCCCTTACGTCAGCGGTTTTCGCGGCAGCCGGGGCGATAATCCTGGGGATCATGGGCGCCGCCGCAAAAAGGAAGGGCTAAACGGCGGCAAAATCGAATCCGCCAGAACGAAAAAAAGAACCCCGGATCAAAGACGCAAAGACCGGCAGAGCGAAAGGCCCTGCCGGTCTTTTTGGTTTAAAGGGGATTCTTCCTTTTTCCGCCGTGGTGACGGGCGGCTTTATTCCTCCAGCAAAGCCTCGGTCCAAAGCCGGGAAAGATCCAGGGGAACGCCGCCAAACACCGCCTGGGTCCCGAACCAGGCAGCCTCATCCTCCTGCTGCACCACGCCCAGCGCATCTCCGGCGGCAACAGGGGCGCCCTCCTCCACCAGCGCCTCGGACAAACCATAGTACCAGGTATACAGCCCCATTCCGTGGTAGACGGCGACGCTCAGCCCCCCTTGGTCCAGCCGGCCTACAAAAACCACCATGCCGGTGTTGGAAGCGGCGATCGTCTTTTCACCCTCGATCTGCCACCAAACGGTTCTGTCCAGCAGGCCGGGCTGGCCTTCAAAAGCCTGCCGCCCGTCCAACGAAGGGTCCTCCTCCAGCGGACGGGAAAAAACGCCCCGCCAGTATTTTCCCTCGGTGCCGGCCAAAAAACGCTCCCGGGTTTGCGCTAAGGAAAGCTGCGGCGTTTCCTCCTGGGTCTCGAGAGGGAAGGGCAGCCCCACCGTTTCGATTCCCGCGGCATCCACCTGAATTTGCTGCTGGCCCTGGGTCTGCTCGCCGGATACAGAAAGAGTGTAGGTTCCTGCGTAACGGACCGCCAGCAAGCAGCTGTAGACCCCCTCCGCCCGCTTGACAAACGGGCCTGCCCGCCCGGCGTCGCAGCGGACCGCCAGGCTGGCCGGATCCGGCGGGTTTAAAACGGTTATTTCCAGAAGGCCGCCCTGCGTGGTCTTCTGAACGGGAACCAGGATTTCCGCCGCCTTTTTCACCTGTAAATCCAGCGCGTAAACACATTCTCCCGAATACCGGCGCAAAGCCGTTTCGACCCATCGGGCCGTCACCCGCATCTCATAGCGGCCGCTGAGCGGCGGGTCAAACTGACTTAGCTGACCGGCACTGCCCTGAAACACCGGATCGGCGTATCCGGGCAGGGTAATCTGTACCCGCACCGACTGCGGCTCGGTAGAAAAGGAGAGGGCCAGGCCCTGATAGTCCTGCGGCTCCAGCAGAGTCTGACTGTCCTTTACCAGTACGCCGTCCATAAAGATGCTGTTGTCGATTTTTTTATACTGCCAGCCGTTTTCCACACAGTGTAAAGTCAGGCTCTGGCCGCCCTGAGACACCGTCATGGTCGGCGCGTCCTCAATATATTCAAACAGGGCGTCCAGCGTATCACTGGTCAAAAGCTGAAGCACCCAGCGGGTATCCAGGCCGTAACAGCCGCCATCGGGGTATTTCATCACAAACTCGTTGGTCCCGTCGGTCAGCCGGTATAAAGACGGCTGCAATACCTCCCGGCCATTTTGGTAAGCCGCAAATGCCAGCACAAAATCCCCGTACCGGTCCTGGTCCTCCCGCTTTTTCTGCCGAGAGAGGATTTCGCCCAGCAGCTCTTTTTCCTGGTCGGACAGACGGTGCAGAATATCCTGGTCCTGCCGGCTGACCCAAACGTCCATATCCTCTTCAAGCAGCGGGAGTTTTTCCCGGCCGAACAAAAGCCCGGACAAAATCGCCAGCAGCGACAAAGTCACCGCCACCGCAATGAGTTTTCCCCCCTGGGTCATAAGCGTCCGCCTCCTTTTTCTTTTATACTATCATTCTGCCGCCTGATTCTCAACTGTTTTTTGCCGGAAGGCGGCCTCTCTTTTCTCCACGCAAAAATTCATCAGATGTTTCTGGACTTTTGGATTCCCTTTGTGTATAATAAAAAAATAGTGGTTGTGCCGCTTTTTTCGGCCATCCGCCCCGGCTGCCCTGCAAGGGCGGGGAGCGGGACCGTTAAAATCCGTTTTCGTTCCCCTGCCAAAAAGGGGACAGGCTCTTTTAAAAACACTGTTTAGGAGAAATGTATCATGAAGCGATTGAAATCCGTTCTCGCGCTTGTGGCGGCCTTTGCGGTCCTTTTGGCGTTGGGCGGCTGTACCTTGAACAAATCCACCACCTGGATCGCCAAATCCGGGGACACCACCCTTCCTGCCGGCGTATATATTCTGAATCTTTCCAACAACTACAGTTCCGCCGTTTCGGCCCTGCAGCAGATGTACACCGAAAACGCCGAATCGGTCAACCCAAAAAATCTGTGGAAAAACTCGCTGGACGGCAAATCGGTAAACGACTGGATCCGCGACAAAACCAAAGACAGCGTGAAAAACTATTTTGCCGTTTTGAACCGGTTTAACGAATTGGGCTTTTCCTTTGACGAGGCCGACCAGGCGCTGATCAACCAGGAGTTGGAAAACTACTGGTCCGAGGGCAAGGAATCTTACGAAAAAAGCGGCGTTTCCAAAGAGTCGGTTCGTCTGCAGATTGAATCCCGCTACCGTTCGCGGATGATCTTTAACTCTATCTACGGCAAAGGCGGCGAAAAAGAGGTAAGCGACCAGGAGTTGAAAGCCTACTACGCCGAAAATTACCAGAACATCCAGTATATCTCCGTTTCCACCAAGGATCTGGAGGAGGAGAAGCTGCAAAAGCGCAAGGATCTGGTGGACGAGGCCATCACCCGCGCCCGGAAAGGCGAGGATTTCGTCTCCATCTTAAAAGAGACGGAACGGACTCTTTTAAAAGAACAGGGCTCAGCGGAAGCGGACCTGCCCAACCGGGCGGACGATTATTATGATAACATCATCTCCGCCTCTACCGAATCCTACTACCCCGAAGCGATGGTCACGGCAATCAAGCAGATGAAGGCGGACGAGGTAAAGGTGATCACCACCGACGACGCGCTGATTCTGGTCAAAAAGCTGGATCCCATGGCGGACCAGGAAAACTTCGAGAAAAACCGGGAGTCCATTCTCTCCGCCGTGAAAAACGACGAGTTTTTAGAGCAGGTGGCCCAGTGGGCCGAATCGGTCCAGATCACCTTTAACGATTCGGCGGTGAACCGTTACGGGGCCAAAAAAATCTTAGGCTAAAAACGGAAAAAGGGCGGCGCTTTGGCAAACCTGCCCCAACCCATTCAATGAATAAAAGGCGATGTCCAGCCAAAAGCCGGGGATCGCCTTTTTTATCGGTCGGCTTTAAGGGGCCGGTCTCCCATTCTCACCGCCGGCCGACGGGGGAAAGGAGCCTCGTTTATGATTTACACCGTTACATGCAATCCTTCGCTGGATTACGTTCTGGAGGGCCAGCCGGTTCTTTTGGGGAAGGTGAACCGGTCCCAGACGGCCCGTATGGTTTTCGGCGGCAAGGGGATCAACCAGTCGGTGATCTTCACCCGGCTGGGGGTTCCAAACCGGGCCCTGGGCTTCGCCGGGGGTTACGCGGGGCGGCAGCTGCGAAAACTTTTGGAAAAAGAGGGAATCCGGGAGGAACTGACCGAGATCCAGGGGGAAACCCGGATCAACATAAAGCTGCGCGCCGGGGAAGAAACCGAAATCAACGCGCCGGGTCCTTTGATCTCTCCCCAGGAACTGCGCCAGCTTTCCCGTCGGCTGGAGACGCTGGAAGAAGGGGATGTCCTCTCCTTTGGGGGCAGCCTGCCGCCGGGAATCGAGCCGGATTTTGTCCGGGAGATTCTGGACCGGCTGCGGGGACGGGGCGTTTTTACGGTGGCAGACGCCGACGGCGAACTGCTTCGACGCAGCTTAGAGGGCCGGCCAACGCTGGTCAAGCCCAACCGGGACGAGGCGGCCCGTCTGCTGGAGATGGTGGAATCTCACCCGGACTTTGCCCGGGCGGCGGCCCGGGGCATCCAGGCCATGGGGGCGCGCAACGTACTGCTCTCGCTGGGCGCCGACGGCGCGGCACTTTTGACTGAATCCGGCGAATTTTACCAGCTGGCGGCCCCACAGGGCGTTTGTAAAGGCGCCACCGGCGCGGGGGACAGTCTCGCCGCCGGGTTTTTGACAGGATTGGCCTGGGGCCGAAGCTGGTCCGGTGCGCTGGCGCTGGCTGTTGCCGCCGGAAGCGCCGCCGCTTTTGCGGGAAGGCTCGCGGAAAAAGAGGAAATCCTCTCCCTTGCCGCACAGATAAAAAGAAGAGAAGGAGCAGGAAAATGAAAGCGCATATCCAAAAACCGGCCGCAGCGAAAATTTTATTTTATCCCGGCGGCGGGACCGAACAAGGTCAGGCGGTCTCCGCCTTCTGCCAGGCGGAGAAGATCCCTTTCCAGGAGGTTTCGGCCGAACATTTAGGCCATTGTCTTGGCTTTTTGGCCGGAATCCCCGGTTTTTCCCCGGCAAAATCGCCCTGGGAGCAGCCGATCCCCCAGCGGGAGGCCATGATCTTCTGCGGGATGGAGGAAAAAAAGGTGCGCCAGCTGCTGGAAAAAATGAACCGGCTTGCGCTGTCCGTCCAGCTGAAGGCGGTTATGACCCCCCACAACCAGGGCTGGCCCTTCGGCGCGCTATTGGCCGAATTGGAAAAAGAGCATCTGGCGCTGCACCGGCGGGAAAACGTCTGACCCGCAGGAAAACAGCTATCAAAACGCAGTCAGCCCGTTTGGCAGCTTGCCGCCAGACGGGCTGACTGTTTTTCTTTGCCCAACCGAAGGGCCCTCCGCTCCTTTTTACCGTACCCACCGGCGGCGCTGACGCTCAATCGCAACCGTTGCCAAAGGCGGTCCGTCACCGGCGTTTTGCACCTGATACAAAAAAGCGAATGGCTCTTCGTTTTCCAAAAGCGCTTCTGCCTGCGGCGGAAGAAAGCCCAATTCCCGCCCGTCCCGGTCATAGACGGCGTACCGTTCCTGCTGCGGCTGCCAGCGAAAACGCACCGGCGGCCAATGCGCCGCCGTCAGGTCTTCCGGCAGCTGCCGGGGCAGGACCAGTGGAAAAAATCGAAAACCGCTTTTTTTCTCCTGATCGTAAAAGCAGATTTCCAACTCCGGCGGCCGGTCCTTTTTCCCTGTGCGGGAAAGTCTGGCCAAAACCGGCAGTTCCCGGTCCAGCCAGGCGTTGACCATCTTCCGGACCGGACCTGACGGCAGACGGCCCAACTCCTGTCCCGCCTGATACACCCGAACCATATCTGGATCGTCCCCGTCCTGCGGGTCCTGCTCCAGCAGCACCCGCCCCCACAAAAGGCCGGTCTTTGCCGGGTCGCAGGGGGACGCAAGGGCAATGGACCCGTAAAGATAGGCGGGGACCAGGCCGTCTGCCGTCAGGGGGAAATCCAGATGACCGCCGGAGTCAGGGCCGCCGCCCTTAACCCTTCGGCCCACCGCCGTTGGGGCGGACAAAACCTGGGCCACCGCCTTTTCCACAGCGGAATCGGTCCCGTCGGGAGGATCGGGTGCAAAAGGCGCCTTACCCGCCGCCCGCTGTAATCCTAACGAGATCGTTTTGGCGTATTCGGCGGTATCGGACTTAAAAAAGGGAACCCTGGGGCGCAACTCCTCCAGCTGCCGGATCGTCTCTAGGGCCTTTGTAAGCTGCGGCGTCATCTGCAAAAGCGCAGGGCGGTCCGGGGCTTCGCCGGCGCTTTTGGCCGCCGACCGGACCTCGTTTAACATTTCTTTGATCCTGCCGCGGACCTCGTCGCTGCACGACTTACAAAAGCCGTAACGGTTGACGGTCAGCAGCAGTCCGCTTTTTTTGCACCAACAACATTTTGCCATAAGCGCCTCCTGAAAGGGATCGTCTTCGATTCTCTTTTTATTTTATGTCAAATTTTCCTCTGGCGCAAGGGCCCGGGGAACGGCACGCTAAAAGCCGTGAGGCAATTCTTCAGCAAAGCAGTTCCGCAGAATGCCCACCGCCTTTTTTTCGATGCGGGACACATAGCTGCGGGAAATTCCCAAAAGTGCCGCCACTTCCCGCTGGGCCATGGGCGCCTTTCCCCCCAGCCCGTACCGCAGGCAGATGACCTGCCGTTCCCTCGGGTCTAAAAATTGCTCGATATACCTGTGGAGCCGATCGCTTTTTAACCGGCGGTCTACATCCTCTAAAATGTCACCCTCCTGGGCCATGATATCCATCAGCGTCAGGGCGTTTCCGTCGGCGTCGGTGTCAATCGGGTCTTGTATGTACAGATCCTGCGCGTATTTTTTTCGGCCTCTAAAATACATCAGGATCTCGTTTTCAATACAGCGGGAGGCATAGGTGGCAAATCGGATGCCCTTTTCGCAGTTAAAGGTCCCCACCGCTTTAATCAATCCAATGGTCCCGATGGAGATCAAATCCTCCTGCTCTTTATAGGCGGCGTAGTATTTTTTGATGATGTGGGCCACCAGCCGCAGGTTATGCTCGATAAAATAATCCCTGGCCTGCTGATCCCCCTGCCGGATTTTTTGCAGACACTCCCGCTCCTGGGCGGCGGACAAAGGGCGGGGGAAAGAGCCGGACGCGGTGAGATGCAGCGCAAAATACAAAAAGCCGCCTGCCAGGGCGGATAGCCAGACTGAGAGCATAACTCCTCCTTACTTGACCTGCCAAGAGCAAAATCAGTGCCGTCCGGTTTCGGCCGGCGGCCCGCCGAAAATCGCCTTTCCCCTAAAAAGCGGAAAGAGCCCTATTTTCAGCTTATGCGCCGGCGGGGATTTTGTGCGCGTCCTCCCAAAAAAAGAAAAGCGCCGTTGTGCTCCGGCGGCGGATATGTTACACTGGGTCTAATAAAAATCGGAGGTGAACCGTTATGCTGGAGCCGCTTTTGTCCCTTCCCACCTGTTGGGAGCGCCTGCAACAAACCCAAAAGCCCATTGTCCTGTACGGTATGGGCAACGGCGCGGACCGCATCCTGTTCCAGCTGGACCGGCTGGGGGTCGCCGTCCGGGATATTTTTGCCAGCGACGGTTTTGTCCGGGGCCAAAGCTTTCACGGAAAAAGGGTCAAGCGCCTGGCGGAAATCGAAAGCCTATACGAAGATTTTGTGATCGTCACCGCCTTTGCCGTTCACGACGAATCCACCATGTCCGCGATCCTCGGGCTGGATCGCCGGTACGAACTGTACGCTCCGGACATTCCGGTGGCGGGGGAGAATCTGTTTGATCGGGCCTTTCTGCGGGAAAATCTTTCCCAGGCTGAAGAGGCCCTGTCCCTTTTGGCCGATCAGCGGTCCCGGCAGGTTTACCGGGACCTGATCGCCTATAAGCTTACCGGGCGGTTAGAGCACCTGATTTCTACCTGCTCTTCCCGGCAGGAGGCTTTTTCCTCTTTGCTGCGTCTGGGTCCAAAAGAAGCCTTCGCGGACTTAGGCGCCTATAACGGCGACACCATCCAGGAATTTCTGCAAAGGACCGGCGGTCGGTTTTCCCGCATCTTCGCCATGGAGCCGGACGCCAAAAACTACCAAAAACTCTGCCGCCGGGCCGAAGAGTTAGGGATTTTCCCCGACGAACGGGTCCGGCTGTGGAATCTGGCCGCCTGGGACGACCGGGCGAGCCTTTCCTTTGCGCCTAAGGCCGGTCGCGGATGTACTGTCGCCGCAGCGGCGGGACAGGAGGTTTTGGCCGATTCTTTGGACAATCTCATCGGCCACGAGCCGGTGACCTTTTTAAAAATGGACGTGGAGGGAAGCGAGTCCCGGGCGATTTTAGGCGCGGCCAATACCATTCGAAGGCATCGGCCCAAGCTGATGATCAGCGCTTACCACCGCAGCGAGGATCTGTTCGCCCTGCCGCTGCAAATTGGGCGCATCCAGCCCGGATATCGGCTGTATCTGCGCCGTTTCCCCTACATCCCCGCCTGGGAGATCAACCTGATCGGCATCTGGGGGGACGCGCAATGACCGGTTTTTCCTATTCCTGCGACAATAAGCGTTACCATACCTGGAGTTATTATCTGCGCCAAAAATACGGCCAGAAGGTCTGCAAAATCCCCCTAAACGCCGGCTTTTCCTGTCCCAACCGGGACGGGACCTGCGGCAGCGGCGGGTGCAGCTTCTGTTCGGGGAACCGCGGCGGCGATTTTGGCGGCGATCCGGCCCTTTCTATCCCGGAGCAGTTTTTTGGGATGCGGGAAATATTTGCAAAAAAATGGCCGGAATCGCTTTCTATCGCGTATTTTCAGGCGGGCACCAACACCTATGCGCCGCTGCCCGTTCTGCAGGAAAAATTCGAGGCGGCGCTGGCGCTGCCCGGCGTCGTGGGGCTTTCCATCGCCACCCGGGCCGACTGCCTGCCGCCCCCGGTGCTGGACTATCTGGCGGATTTGGCCCGCCGCACCGACCTTACGGTAGAACTGGGTCTGCAAACGGTCCATGATCAAACCGCCCGGCAAATCAACCGCGGCCACGACTACGCCGCCTTTCTGGCCGGATACCGGGCGCTGACCGACCGAAGCATCCCGGTGTGCGTCCACCTGATCAACGGGCTGCCGGGGGAAACCGAAGAGATGATGCGCCAATCGGTCCGGCATGTGGCGGCGCTTCGGCCTTTCGCGGTCAAGCTGCATCTGCTGCACCTATTGCGGGGGACCGATCTGGCCGCCCAATATGAGACGGCGCCTTTCCCGCTTTTGGAAAAGGAAGCATACGTCCGGCTGATCTGCGACCAGCTGGAACTGCTGCCGCCGGAAACGGTGATCCAGCGTCTAACCGGCGACGGGGACCGCCGGTCGCTGATCGGGCCCTTGTGGAGCGTTCGCAAGCGGGAGGTATTAAACGCCATTGACCGGGAACTGTCCCGCCGGGGCACGGTGCAGGGGGCGCGGTTTTCCCCAGAATTCCAGCCATAAAAGGAGGCGCTTTTTATGCAAAGCATACTGCAAACCGCCAAGGATCTGATCCGGCCCGCCCTTCGTCCCGGCGGGACAGCGGCGGATTTTACCATGGGCAACGGCCACGACACCCTGTTTTTGGCCCAGGCCCTTCCCGGCGGGACCGTCTGGGCCTTCGACATCCAGCTCGCCGCGCTGGACGCCACCAAAAAGCTGCTGGCTGAGCACCACGCCGGGGAAAACGTCCGTCTGATTCTGGACAGCCACAGCCATCTGGACCAGTACATCCAAACGCCGCTGGACGCAGGGCTGTTTAATTTAGGCTATCTGCCCTGGGCGGACAAAACGATCACCACCCGCCGGGAAACCACCCTGGAGGCGGTGGACAAGGCTATGGCCCTGCTGCGGGTGGGAGGCGTTTTGGTCGTTGTGGTCTATCCCGGCCACCAGGAGGGAAGGCTGGAGGGGGAGTCCCTGCAAAAAAAGCTGTCTGCCCTGAACCCCAAGCGGTACGACGTACTGCTTCATCGGCTGATCCATGTGCCCGACTGCCCGTACATTCTGGCGGTGGAGCGGCGAAAATAGCCGGGATTTTTCCCGCAAAAAAACTTCGGAAGACAAAAAATCTTCCGAAGTTTTTTCGCTTTATTTTGTCGGTTCCATCCGATCCTCCTCGGTGATGGGCCGGATCACCCGGCAGGGAATCCCCGCGGCCAAAACTCCCGACGGGATATCCCGGGTGACCACGCTGCCCGAGCCGATGACCGCGCCGCGGCCGATGGTTACCCCGCCGTTGACAATCACGCCGCCGCCCAGCCATACGTCGTCTTCAACGGTGATGGGCTTGGCATATTCCAGATTGTACCGGCGGCCGTCCGGGTCGGTACGGGCGTTGCGCTCTTGGGCTAACAGAGGATGCAGCGCCGTAAAGAAAGAGCCGCCGGGTCCCACCATCACGTTGGAACCGATGCGGATGGGGGCGCAGTCTAAAAACACCGCGTTAAAATTAAAATAGCAGTTGTCCCCGATATAGGTGTTACAGCCGTAGTCGAACCGCACCGCCGCCCGGAAGGTCACGTTTTTCCCCATTCCGCCCAAAAGCTTCTGTAAAATTTCCCTCTGGGCGGCGGCGTCCTCCTTTTGCAGGCGGTTAAACTGCTCCACCAGCCGAAAAGCCTTTTGCCGTAGGCCGGAAAGTTCCTGATCTGACGGATCGTACAGCTGCCCGGACAGCATTTTTTCTCGTTCGGTCATTGGGTTAATCCCCCTTTTTTAGAGTAAAAATCCCAAAAGACGAAAAACGCGCCTTCGCCTTTTGGGATAGACAGACTTTCCGGCATTCTCACCGGGCAAAAAACTGGGCCACCCAACTCAGCGCGGCGGCCAGTCCCCAGCTGTAGGCCAGCAGGGACAGGGGCTTGCCCAGCAGGATGATGGCCGCGAACCGCCGGAATTTCATCGGCGTCAGCCCCGCCAGCAGGCAGAGAAAATCGTCCGGCGCCACCGGCAGAAAGATCGCCAGCGCAAAATACAGATCAAACTTGGGGGAATCCAGCCACTTGATATATTTCCCCCACACCTTTTCCGAGACGGAACGTTCCACAAAAGGCCGTCCATATTTTTTGGCCAGGAAAAAATTGATGCCGGATCCGACACAGATCCCCGTATAATTGTAAACAAATCCCCACACCGGTCCAAACATCAAAACTCCCGCCACGCAGGTGAGTCCACCGGGGACGATGGGAAACACCACCTGCAAAATCTGGATCGCCACAAAAGCCAGCGGCGCCCAGATCCCGGTACTCTGCAAAAAGGTCTGCAACGTCTCCGGGGAGGTAAATACCCCCATTTTCAGTCCCACGATGACCAAAATCAACGAAATGAGAATGCCGATGACCGTCACCGCTGTGCTAAAGATTTTTCCTCCGGGCATGCTCATAAATGCAGGTCACCCCGCGCCTGGGGAACCGGCTGGGCCTGCGGCAATAAAGAGGCGTAGCAGTTTTTCCAATAGGAGAGCACCGCCTGCTTGGTGTATCGCTGGTGCCCTTCGGCAGACCGATTTGCCGCCGTCTGGCGAACGGCCGGATCGGTCAGCGCCCGCAGTTCCCGGACAAAGCCGTCCACATCCGAGGCCGCAGTGTAATACCCCTCTAAAATACAGGGATAGAGGTCCAGATCCCGCACCAGAATCGGCTTGCGGCAGCACATTGCCTCTAAAAGGGTCATGGGGAACAACTCGTCGAAGGACGGCAGAAAGAAAACGTCCGCCGCGTTGTAAAGTTCGTTCATATCCTCCCTAGGCACAATGCCTGTTAAGGTCACATTGGCAGGCAGGGTTTCCACCGCCCGTTGGATTTCGTTATAGCCGTCGGTAATTTTTCCAAAGGAGAAGCCGCCCGCCCAGACAAACTGCATATCCGGGCAGCGGCGAGCCGTTTCCAGAAAGTCCAGAAAGCCCTTACGCTTTTGCATCTGCCCGGCACACAAAACCGTAAGTACCCCCCCCCCGCGCAGTCCGAGCTTTTCACGGGCGCGTTCTCGCTCTTGCTCTTCAAGGGGGAAAAACTGCTCGTCGTCCACAAAATTGGGGATATAGGCGACCTTTTCCTCCGGGATCCCGCATTCCACCAGCTTGGGGATGAAGGACGGGTTTACCACAATCAGCTTGTCCATGGATTTATAAAAAAGCAAAACATATTTGCAAAGCAGCTTATGGATAAAGCGGGGCAGCCGGATGGATCCCTCCAGCGTTTGGGGCAGAAAGTGAACATATCCCACCTTTACCGCGCTGGTAAACCAGCTTCGCAGCAAAAATGTCGGGTTGATCGTGTGAAAATGCAGAATATCCGCTTTTTTCCAGCTGTTGATCAAGATGGTATATCCCGGGCCCAGGCCCTCGCTGACCAGGCGGGTCTGCTCCTCGAAAGCGGAAAGCACCCCATGGCCTTTGGTCATCCCTGCCGTAGAAAGCATATTGATGACAATCATCGAAAATCCCCCTTTTTTCTTTCTTTTTCTTCCTTTGCTAAAGGAACGATCAGGGGATTCGATTTTCTTCACCTTTTTAAAATCCGGGGCCGAATTTTTCCCGTTCTGCAAAATGTCTCACCTCCCGAAAAACACACAAAAGCCGCCTGCCCGAACGCTTTTGCGCCGTATCGCTTAAAGGCTTACGCTGGGCTTTAAAAAAACTTTTATCTATAGTATTATAACAAATCCCCACCGAAAAAAACAATCCCTTCTTCCTTTGCAGAACAGATTTTGCGAATTGGCCTTCTTTTTGGCGTCAGACTGGTCCGGCAGGAAAAATTTTTCTAAAACGAAAAAAGAGCCGCACAAAAAGCGGCTCCTCCCGATTCCTCTTTCCCGGCGAACGGTTTACTCTTTCCCATCTTTCGGGCCTGTTTCTGCCAACTCCCGCAGAGCGCTGATCAGTTCGGTTTTGCGGATGGATTTTTCGTCCTTTTTTTTGATGACCCGCGCCGGTACTCCCGCCACCACCATGCCGGGGGCCACGTCCTCGATCACCACCGACCCGGCGGCGACAATCGCCCCTTGACCGATGCGCACCCCCTCGATGACCACAGCATTGGCGCCGATGAGCACGTCGTCCTCCACAACCACCGGCTGGGCTGAGGGCGGCTCTACCACGCCGGCCAACACCGCGCCGGCGCCGATATGGCAACGGCGGCCCACCGTGGCCCGTCCGCCTAAAACCGCGCCCATGTCGATCATGGTCTCTTCGCCGACCACCGCGCCGATATTGAGGATGGCGCCCATCATAATCACCGCGTTGTCGCCGATCTGGACCTGCTCGCGGATAATGGCCCCCGGCTCTATGCGGGCGTGAATGCCCTTTTTGTCCAGCAGAGGGATGGCGGAATTGCGCGCATCGTTTTCCACCTGCTGGAGGAGGATCTTTTCCCGGTTTTCTTCCAGCACCGGGCGGATCTTCTCCCAATCGCCAAAAACCACCGAAAAACCATTGCCGCCAAAAAACTGCTGTGCGCCGGGAAACTCCACCGGCTGCGAGGTTTGCAGCCACACCCGTACCGGGGTGGTTTTGGGGGAGGTTCGAATATATTCAATAATCTCTCGTGCGTTCATTATAAATCTGTCCTTTCTTTCTCAGAGGTCGAAAACAGAATTTCATCCAGCGTGTAAAAGCCCGGGGACCGTTTGACCAAAAGCGCCGCGGCCTTCACCGCGCCCGCCGCAAAGATCCGGCGGCTGGCGGCGGAGTGGGTCAGGCTTAAGGTCTCGTCCTGGCCGAAAAAGTACAGGGTGTGCTCTCCCGCCACCGTGCCGCCCCGAACCGAGAAAAGCCCCATCTCGTCCCGGCCTCTTTCACCGCAGAAACCCTCCCGGCCGCAAATCCGGCGCAGCTGATGCGCCGGGTCTAAAGCGTCGGCCAGCAAAAGCGCGGTGCCGCTGGGCGCGTCCGCCTTCTGCCGGTGGTGCTTTTCCACCAGTTCCGGCTCAAAGCTTTCCAGCAGCGCCGGACCGAACTGCTCCAGCATTCGCCGCAAAAGGGCGATGCCCAGGCTGTAATTGGCCGAATAAAGCACCGGTACGACCGATCCCAGCTGCCGCAGGCGCTCCAGATGCGCCTCGCTGTAGCCGGTGGTGCCGCTTAAAAGCGGCGTTTTGGTCCGCCGGACGTATCCCTCCAGCGGCCCCAGTGTATCCGGATGGGAAAAGTCTATGACCAGGTCCGCGCCCAGCAGCGTCTCTAAACGGCCCAGATCCGGCCCGTCCAGCGCCGCCAGAACTTCCCATCCTCTTTTTTGGGCTTCTTCTTCGATCATCCGGCCCATTTTTCCGTAGCCGGTCAGCACAAGCTTCATCCAAAAGCCCTCCTTGCAGAAATTCTCCCTATTTTACGGTAAGACCTGCCTGCCGCATGATTTGAGCCAGCTGTTCCCGGTGCGTTTCGCTCATAGGGCACAAGGGAAGCCGGTAACCGCCTACATCCAGCCCCATCAGGTTCATGGCCTCTTTCACCGGAATGGGGTTTACCTCCATAAACAAAGCGTTGATCAGATCAAGATACCGCAATTGCGCCGCCAGCGCCGTCTCCCGGGACCCCGCCAGATAGTCGGACACCATCTGATGGCAGGCGGCGGGCATGGCGTTGGCCCAAACCGAAATAACTCCCTTGGCCCCCAGGGACAGAAGAGGCAGGGTAATGTCGTCGTTGCCGCAGAACATACAAAAATCGTCGGACAGATACCGGGCGATCTTCACCGCGTAGGAGATGTCGCCGCTGGCTTCCTTGATCCCGCAGATGTTCGGGTGTTTGGCCAGCCGCGCCACCGTTTCCACCGGAATGGAACAGCCGGTTCGCCCCGGCACGTTATACAAAATCACCGGAACATCCACCGCGTCGGCTACGTCGGCAAAATGGCGGTACATCCCCTCGGCGTTGGCCTTGATGTAGTAAGGGGTGATGCACAAAAGAGCGTCCGCCCCCATCTTGGCGTACTTTACGCTTTTTTCCAACTGGGTTTCGGTGGAGTTGGAGCCGCTGCCTGCAATCACCGGCACCCGCCCGGCCACCCGGTCGATGGCAAAGCGGCAGACCGCGTCGTCCTCCTCATGGCTCATGGTCGAGGATTCGCCGGTGGTCCCCAGCACTAAAATCCCGTCGGTGCCCTGTTCGATCTGCCAGTCGATCAGCTGGCACAGCCGTTCAAAATTCACCGTTCCATCCGGGTGAAACGGGGTGATCAGCGCCACAATCGATCCCTGTAAATTTCTCATCCTTCATATACTCCCTTCAAAATCCGACAGGCCGGACCGCTCATCCATACGCTTTCATCCTCGTCGATTTGGATGGTCAGACGGCCTTTGGGCAATAAAATTTCCACTTCGTTTTCACATTTTCCCAGCCGGTAGGCGTCCAGCGCCGCCGCGCAGGCTCCGGTGCCGCAGGCCAGCGTCATGCCGACCCCCCGCTCCCAGGTCCGCATTTGGATGGTGCGCCGGTCCAGCACCCGCACCAGGTTGACGTTGGTTTTTTCCTTATAAATCGGACTTTCGCAGATGGCGCCGGCCAGCCGCTGGGCGTCCGGGTCCTCCGGATCGTCCACAAACCAGACAGTATGGACGGTGGAAAGAAAAAAGCTGTCCACCCGAACAGTTTTTCCCAGCGCCGTAACCGAAAAATCCAGTACCGGGCCCGGCGCGTCCACCCCCACAGCCTGGGGGGAAAAATCCGCCTTTCCCATGGCTACTTTGGCAAAAAACGGCTCCCGGCTTTCTACCGTCACCGTCTTGACCCCTGCCAGCGTCTCGACCGCGAACCGGTCCTCTGCCACAATACCCTCGTCCAGGCAAAATTTGGCGAAGCAGCGGATGCCGTTGCCGCACATGGGCGCGCGGGACCCGTCGCAGTTATAAAACAGCATGGTCAGCGGCCGGGTCCGCACTAAAATGAAGCCGTCGGCGCCAATGCCGGCATGCCGGTCGCAGACCGCCGGAATCAGCCGGTCCAGCGGGTAACCGGCGGCGTCCTCCTCCCGTAGGATGATAAAGTCATTGCCGCAGCCGTGGTATTTTGTAATCTTCAGCATCTTCTATCCCCTCTCCGCTTCGGTTGTTTTTGCAAGACGGACGGCGGGTTTTCCCCGGGCGTTTTCGCAAAAAGCGCCGCCCGCCGTCATCATCCCCCGTGCAAAGAGGAAATCAGTCTTCTTCATTTTACACTCTCCCCTTAGATAAAATGCGCCGCCTTTTTGCCATTGTATGCGCCGGACAGAGTCCTTTCGCCCGATTTTTTGGCAAAACAAAAAGGCCGGCAAAGGGGAGCGCCCTTCCGACCCGATACAATCCGGCCTGTTTTACCCAGACCCGCCTATTTGTAAAGAGTTTAAAGATAGCACTCCTGCATTTTCATTGCAGACAGTCTTACGGATCTTCTCCGCAAGCCCACCGGCCCGGCACGCCTGCCAAGGCCAGTTCGGCAAAATTGCTTTTCCACCCCCTCAACGCCCGCCGGCTCAGGGGAAGATCGTCGCTTTTGCGCCTCTATCAATATAGTCCGCATCATAACACGCTTTTCAAAAAAAAGCAACTATCCGGCGAAAAATAGTAGCTTTATACAAAGGGACACGTTATTTTTGCAGGATGTGTTGTGGAAAACTGCAAAACTCCATCCGGTTTTTCAAAAAAGATTTGCATCCGGTCAAAAGCCGGCGTACAATGGGCCTAACAAAACCACAGGAGGAGACCATCTATGCTCAACCGATTAACCGCCCACCGCCGCGCGCTGCATCGCATCCCGGAACTGGGCGACCAGCTGCCCGAGACCCGGGCCTACATCCTTTCCCAGCTGTCCGGCCTGCGCTGCCGGATCATCGAGCCGGGCAGAGACGCGGTTCTCGCCTTTTTCGACGCGGGAAAGCCGGACGCCGTCGCCTTTCGCAGCGATATGGACGCCTTGCCCATCGAGGAAAAAACCGGCCTTTCCTTCTGCTCATCCCATCCGGGAAAAATGCACGCCTGCGGGCACGACGGGCATATGGCGATGCTTTTGACCTTCGCCCAGTGGGTCGACGAAAATCTTTCGGATCTCCCCCACAACATCCTGCTGGTGTTTCAGCCGGCGGAGGAAACCACCGGCGGCGCTTTGGATATCTGCCGCACCGGTATTTTTGAAGAGTTGTCGGTCCGGCATATTTTCGGCATCCACCTTTGGCCGGCGCTGCCTGCCGGGGTCGTCGGCACCCGGCCCGGCCCTATGATGGCCCGCACCAACGAGGTCACGGTGGAAATCCAGGGCAAAAGCGCCCACATCGCCACCTGGCAGCAGGGGATCGACGCACTGGAAGCCGGCGCCCGGTTTTTGCAGCGGGCCTACCGGATGGCCGAATCGGAACTGCCGCCGGAACAGTTTCGGGTGTTTCGGTTTGGTCTCATGCAAAGCGGCACCGTCCGCAACGCGGTCAGCGCCCACACCCGACTGGAAGGGGTAACCCGCACCTTCCAGGATGAAACCTTTCTGCATCTCTCCCGTCGCGCCGCCGAAATCGGCCGCCAGCTGGAGGAGGAAACCGGCTGCAAAATCTCGGTCCATTTTAACGACGGATGCCCTGCGGTCTGTAACGACCAGGCGCTTTACGACAAGGCGGCGGCGCTATTGGGTCCGGACGGGTTTTCCCTTTTGGCCGAGCCGGTCCTCATCGCCGAGGATTTCTCCTTTTACCAAAAGACGCTGCCGGGCCTGTTTTTCTTTTTAGGCACCGGCGGGGATCAGCCGCTGCATTCCGACCGGTTCCAGTTTGACGAATCGGTGTTGGAGCAGGGGGTCCGCCTGTACCAGAAGCTGCTGGCCCTTTAATTTTTCCACCGGCTGACTGGCTTATGTGGAAAACCCTTTTTGCAAAGGAGAATCGTCTATGGTCGAAAAGATGAACGCGGCCCTGCGCGCCGCCCAGCCCAGCGGCATCCGAAAATTTACCGCCTTAGCCAAGGAGGAGCCGGACTGTCTGTTCCTCACCATCGGGGAGCCGGACTTTTCCACCCCTGACCCCATCAAGGAGGCGGCCAAGGCCGCTTTGGACCAGAATCTGACCCATTATCCGCCGGGAGTGGGGGAGCGGTATCTTTTAGAGCGAATCTCCCGGTTTGAGTGGGAGCGAAACGGCGTGTCCTACCAGCCAGAAGAGGTGATTGTCACCGACGGGGCCACCGAAGGGCTGTATCTGGCGCTGCGGGGAATTTTAAACCCCGGCGACGAGGTCATCGTTCCCACCCCGGCCTTCGGCTTATACAAGCCGCTGGTCACCCTGTCCCAGGGGGTTTATGTCCCCATGGACACCTGCGAAGACGGCTTTCAGATCACCGGGGAAAATCTCTCCCGGCATCTAAGCGGCAAAACCAAGGCCGTCTTGCTCAATTCGCCCAACAACCCCACCGGCGCGGTTTATACCCCACAGACGCTGGAAACGGTCTATGCGGCGGTGAAGGACCGGGATATTTTTGTCTTGTGCGACGATGTGTACGCCCAGCTGGTCTATGGGCCTTACCAAAGCTTTTCGAGGTATCAGGACATCCGGGACAAAATCATCCTGATCCAAAGCTTTTCCAAGCCCTATGCCATGACCGGCTGGCGGATTGGCTATCTTTGCGCCGACCGTCCGGTAGTTGAGCAGCTGGCAAAGCTGCACTCCTACACGGTGGTTTCCGCCGTCTCCTTTTTGCAAAAGGGCTGCGCCGCCGCGCTGGACTACGACCCCTCGGCCATGGTAAACGCCTACCGGCAGCGGAGGGATTACGCCTGTGACCGCCTTTGCCGCATGGGTCTGCCGGTGGAAAAGCCCGACGGCGCCTTTTACCTGTTTCCGTCTATCCGGCAGTACGGGCTGGACGCAGAAACCTTCTGTCTTCGTATGATCAAGGAAGGAAAGCTGGCGGCGGTGCCCGGCACCTGCTTTGGGGCCCAGGGGTATATCCGCCTATCCTACTGCTATTCTATGGAGGAATTGAGCGCCGGCCTGGACCGGCTGGAGGCTTTCCTGCATACACTGTAACTTCCGCTGTTTTCAGAAAAAACGCCGGCCCATTCATCTGTTTTTGGACCAGTGCCGCCAACACTCTACAAAGTTCATCTTTCTGTGTTTTTTATAGCAAAAATCCCCCTGTCGTTTAAACGACAGGGGGATTTTATTGCAGGAAATTCCACTATATTTCTTCTCTTTCCGGACAGGCTAATCGGTTCATGCTGTTTGCCGGTTTTCGCGCTGAGCAGCGTCCTTTTTTGCCCGACGGTACAAAAGCCAGAAATACCCCGTACATAAAATCAGCTGCACGACAGTAGAGGCCGGCGTCGCCATGCCAATACGAAAAAGGGAAACCGGATCAGCCCGGCTCATCAGCCAAGACACGGGAATCCGGACGCAGAACGCGCCGGCAATTCCCTGTATCATAACAAAAGCCGTTTTGCCGCACCCATTAAAATATCCCATGATGCAAAATAAAAAGGACACCAGCAGGCAGTCGATAGCGTAAGCCTTCAAATACTGGGCCGCCGCTTCGATAATCTCGGGATCCCTGGCAAAAAGCTGCGCCAACCGTTCTCCGCGGAAAAAAGCTGCATAGGCCAGAAACACCCCTACTGCCAACGAGGTGCCAATAGCCCCTACCAGGGCTTTTTTCGCCCGATCCGGACGGGCGGCGCCCATGTTTTGGGCCACAAAGGCGCTCATGGCCTGCATATAGGCTGACGGAACCATTAGCACAAAGCCGCATATTTTTTCCGCTACGCCAACTCCTGCCGAAGGAATGACCCCCAGCGCGTTGACAATGGCGGTGATAGCCAAAAAGGAAACGCCCACCAGCAGTTCCTGAGCGGCAATGGGAAATCCAAGCCGCAGCACCTGACCGATGATTTTCTTCTCCCACCGAATTTCTTTTTTAGAAAGGGAAAAAGGAAGATTCATCCGCCGGATGATCCACAAGGAAATCACCACGCTGATCGCTTGGGCAAAAACTGTGGCGATCGCAGCGCCGCTCGCGCCCATTCCCATCCATCCGACTAAAATCAGATCGCCTGCAATATTGGCCGCGCAGGCAATTGCCACCGAAACAAGCGGCAGCTTTGCGTTTCCAATTCCCCTGAAGGTGCTCCCCAGTACATTAAACCCAATGATACACAGCGTTCCGCCGCCACAGATGCGAACATACCGGACCGTGCTGAAAAACGCCTCCGGCGGCGCCTGCATCACCCGAGTGAGGGCCGGTGCAAATAATTCCAGTGCCAGCGTAAGCCCCATGCCAATAGCGAAAAACAGCAAAATGCTGGCGCCTACTACCAGTCCGCCCTCCCGTTCCCTTCCTGCGCCGATGCGGTTGCCCAGCAAAACGGTCGTCCCCATAGCCAAACCGGTGATAAAGGAGGTGACTGTCTGCATAATCCAGCTGCCGGTAGACACGGCAGAAACCTCTCCCGCGGCGCTGAACTGTCCGACGATCAGCATATCTACCGCGCCATACATGGTCTGCAAAAAAATCGCGAACAAAATCGGCAAGGCAAAACGTATCAACGGGGAAAGTACCTTTCCTTCGGTAAAGCGGCTGGTCGCTTCCATCTTTTTTCCCCTCCCCTTATCCACAAAAAAGCCGGATAAGTAAGCGAGCGTCTCAGCCCGCCATCTTATCCGGCTCGTTATTTCTTTTGAATAATCCGCCTCCGATGAACCATGCATATTCTAACACGGTTTTTCCCCTCTGTCAAGCAAACGGTTCAAAGAAGAAAGGTTTTCTTCTGCCAGCAGAACAAAGTCTCTTTACAAAAAACCTATGCCTTTTCCTCCAAATCTAATTTGATGTGCAACTCTTCCAGCTGCTTTTCGCTCACCGGACCCGGCGCGTCCATCATTACGTCCTGGGCGTTTTTGTTCATGGGGAAGGGGATAATCTCCCGAATGGATTCCTCGCCCGCCAAAAGCATGACGATCCGATCCACCCCGGGGGCAATCCCCGCATGAGGCGGCGCGCCATAGGTAAAGGCATTGTACATGGCCGGGAATTTGGCCTTGACATCCTCCTCGCCCAGCCCCACCAGCTGGAAGGCGCGGATCATAATCTCCGGGTCGTGGTTTCGCACCGCGCCGGAGGAAAGTTCCACCCCGTTGACCACCAAATCGTATTGGTCCGCAGTGATGCTCAGCGGGTCAATCTCGCCCCGATGGGCCTTTTCCAGCACCTCCAGACCGCCGGAGGGCATGGAGAAGGGATTATGGCAGAATTCCAGCTGACCGCTTTCCTCCCCGATTTCGTACATGGGGAAATCCACAATCCAGCAGAATTCGTACTTTTCCCGGTCCATATGGTTGGGGCAAAAGGCGCCCAGCTTGTTGCGGAACACGCCGGCGGTCTTCTGGGCCGCCAGCTTTTTGCCCGCCGTCAGCCCCACAAAGCAGCCGGGGACAAGACCCAGCGCCTTGACCACCTGTTCCTTGATGGGGGCGATAAACTTGGCGATACCACCGACGATCTCGCCCTGTTCGTCATAGCGGAACCAATACCCCTTGTTGCCGGACTGGACCTCCACCTCGGCGCACAATCCGTCGATCTGCTTGCGGGTACCGGTAAAATCGGTGACCACAATCGCCTTGACCACATTGCCCTCGAAGGGGCCAAAGCCGCAGCCGCTCAGCAGTTCGGTGGCGTCCTGTACCGTCAGGTCGATGCGCAGATCCGGCTTGTCCGACCCGTAGGTTTCCATGGCCTCGTTAAAGCCAATCCGCCGGAAAGGCGCTTTCGAAGCGATGTTGTACTTGCCGTATTTGGCAAAAATCGGCGGGAACACGTCTTCAATCACCGAGAAAACATCCTCCTGGGTGGCAAAGGCTATCTCCATGTCTAGCTGATAAAATTCGCCGGGGGAGCGGTCCCCCCGGGCGTCCTCGTCCCGAAAGCAGGGGGCGATCTGGAAATACCGGTCAAAGCCGGAGGTCATCAAAAGCTGTTTAAACTGCTGCGGCGCCTGGGGCAGCGCGTAAAACTTTCCCGGATGCTTGCGGGCGGGCACCAGATAGTCCCGGGCCCCCTCGGGGGAGGATGCGGTCAGAATCGGGGTGGTGATCTCCAAAAAGTCATGGTCCATCATCGCTTTGCGCAAAGCGGCCACCACGTTGCAACGCAGGACAATATTTTCCTTAACCGCCGGATTGCGCAGATCCAGATAGCGGTAACGAAGCCGCTGGATCTCGTCCGCCTCCCGGCTGTGGTTGATTTCAAAGGGAAGTTCGTTGTGCCGGCAGCGGCCCAGCACCTGAATCTTCGAGGGGGCGACCTCGATGTCGCCGGTAGGCTGCTTGGGGTTTTTGCTGGAACGCTCCCGAACAACGCCGGTTACCTGCAAGGTAGATTCTTTGTTGAGGCTTTTGACCAACGCCAGCAGCTGCGGGTCCTCCACCACCAGCTGGGTGGTGCCGTAAAAATCCCGCAGGACCACAAAGGCCAGGCTTCCGCCAACCTCCCGGACGTTTTCCATAAATCCCGCCAGCGTCACCGTCTGGCCCACCTGCTCTATGCGCAGCTGGCCGCAGGTATGGGTTCTTGACTGTATCATGGTATCAAACTCCTTATTTTTCGTCTTTTTTTAACCCAGAGGTTATTCAGTTTTTAACGCGGTGGCGACCTCTTCTAAACAGGCGTCATACACCGCCTTTACCAGACTGTCCGGCTCCGACGGCGCGGCATCCAGCCGGATTTCGGTAACCGAGCCGTCCGCCATCCTTTTGAGCTTGGCCGCCCCCTGCTCCAGCTCGCTGTCGCCTAGAATGAGGCTGAACCGGGCGCCCAGCTTGTTGGCAAACTTCATCTGCGCCTTGACCGACCGGTCCATGGTGTCGCACTCCGCCCAAAACCCCTCTTTGCGAAGCTGCTGAGTCAGCTGCGCCGCCTTAATGCCCGCCGCATCTCCCATGCTGCCGATATAGACCACACAGCCTTTTTCCTGGGGGAAGGGGGCCCTGCAGGCCTCCATGGTCATCAAAATCCGCTCAAGCCCCATGGCGAAGCCGATACCCGGCAGCGCCGGACCGCCCAGCTGCTCAATGAGCCCGTCGTACCGTCCGCCGGCGCAGATGGTGCTTTGGGCGCCGATTTTGTCGCTGACAAACTCAAATACCGTCTTGGTATAATAATCCAGCCCCCGAACAATCCGCGGGTTGATGGTATAGGGCACTTCCATCGCGTCAAGCCGCGCTTTGACCTGCTCGAAATGGGCCGTACACTCCTCGCACAAAAAGTCCAGCATCATAGGCGCACCCTTGCCAATTTCCTGGCAGACCGGGCTTTTACAGTCCAAAAGCCGCATGGGATTGCGCTCCAGCCGATCCTTGCAGGTGTCGCAAAGTTCCTCCCGGCGGGCGGCAAAATGGTTTCGCAGCGCCTCTTGATACTTTGCCCGGCAGGTGGGGCAGCCGATGGAGTTTAACTCCAGCCGCGCCTTGATCCCCAATTCCCGAAACAGGTGAAAGACCATCGAGATAACCTGTGCGTCTGCGGAGGCGGCGGAAGATCCCAACATTTCCACACCAAACTGGTGGAATTCCCGCAGCCGTCCCGCCTGGGGCTTTTCGTAGCGGAAGGCGGACAGCAGATACGCCGCCTTTACCGGCAGCGCGTCACCCAAAAGGCCGTGTTCAATGGCGCTTCGAAGGGTCCCGGCAGTCCCTTCCGGCCGCAGGGTAACCGACCGGCCGCCCTTATCCTCAAAGGTGTACATCTCTTTTTGCACCACATCGGTGGTATCACCCACCGAACGGTTAAACAGTTCCGTATGCTCAAAGGTGGGGATCCGAATCTCCCGAAAACCGTACAGTCTAACGGTTTCCATCATTTTTTTCTCTAAATACTGCCATTTATAGCTTTCCCCCGGCAGCACGTCCTGGGTTCCCCTGGGACCCTTGGTCAAAATCGCCATCTTACTTCCTCCTATCCTTTTGGACAGCCGCTTTTTTCAATTGGAAAAAACAAATACTCCGTTCCTCCCTGCCGGAAGGGACGGAGTATCTCCGCGGTGCCACCCCTGTTGAGGACAAAACCGTCCTCCGCTTAAAACCGTTAACGCCGGTTTACGAACAGGACTACCGGCCCTTATAAAGGCGTTCCCCCTGTCTGCCGCGCGGGCGTCTAAGTTCCCTTTTTGCCTCTGGCGGCGCTCTTCCAGCCTTTGAAGCGCTTCTCTGTGCCGGCGATGGGGGAACATTCCCGTCGAATCCACATTTGTTTTTTATCCGAATTCGCCGCATTTTCGCGGGATGTCCGGTTTTGTTAGATTATAATCCCTCTCGCTTGTTTTTGCAAGAAAAAGATTTCATCCTCACACATTTTTCTTTCCTCAACCGGGGAAAATCAGCCCGCATGAACAATATTTCTCCAATCTAAGTCGCCCCGCTCCAGCGCGTGGATCAGCGCCTCGGCCGTGGCGATGTTGGTCGCCACCGGGATATTATGCACATCGCACAGCCGCAACAACTGCGCCTGATCGCTCTGAGGCATCTGCGGAACCAAAGGATCCCGAAAAAACAGCAGCAGGTCAATTTCATTGCAGGCAATCCGCGCTGCGATCTGCTGGTCGCCGCCCTGCTCGCCGCTTAAAAACCGGACGATCTCCAATCCGGTTGCCTCCGATACCATCTTGCTGGTGGTATCGGTGCCACACAAGGAATGGTGGCTTAATATGCCGCAATACGCGATGCAAAACTGCACGATCAATTCTTTTTTTGCATCGTGTGCCGTTAAAGCAATTGTCATGAACGATCATCCTCTCTCTTTTTTATAGACCTAACTCTACCGATTGCCCTAAAATCCGCCGTGCGATGCTGCTGCAGGCGGCCCTTGCGCCATTTTGGTGCGGAAGAACCGCTCCCGCGCTCAAACGATGGGCAAATTCCCGGTCCTCCGGAACAATTCCCAGCAGCTGCGCCCCCACCGTGTCAATGGCATAATCCAAATGGGGGAACGGACGGCGGCGGCAAAATTCCTTTACATCCAGCCGGTTGATTACCAGATTTTGACCCAGCCCCTCCTTTTCGTCCAGCCGGTCAGACACGCTGCGTCCCTGCCGCAGGCAGGGTAAATCCGGCGTGACAAGGATGATGGCCCTGTCCGCCGCCAAAACCGCCGCCTCAAACCAACTTCCCTCGCCGGACGGCGTTTCTATCAAAATAAAGTCAAAGGATTCGGCCAGCTGTTGCATCTGATTGGCAAAAACCTGCGGTTTATAAACAAACCCCGGATCCTGCGGGGACAAAATCGCCCACAGGCCCGGCTCTTCCGGTACCGGCAAAAGGCAGTCCTTTTCCTCACAGTCACCGGACAAAAGATCCGACAGACCGCAGATCCCCCTCCCCAGATTTAACATCAGGTCAAAAATGCCCGGCCCAGGCTCCATCTCAACCAACAAGGTTCTTTGCCCAAAGCGAGCCAACTCCCGGCCAATTGTCGCCGTCAGGCAAGACTTCCCAGTCCCTCCCTTTCCGGAGACGGTCATGATGATTGTCCCTTTTTTCTCCATTGTATCCCTTTTCTTCAAGTTCTTTTGGCGAAATGCACCGATTCAAACTGCATTATACCATATTTTTTGTGAAAATAAAAGAGATCGAAAAAATTTTTCAAAAATCCTTTTTTTCGCCTGTCAACCCTCTTCTCCATAGATGCTCAAGGAGACCCGGTTGGGCATACAAACGGCGGTTTGGCCCTCCATGGACAGAAACCCCGCGTTTTCGCAAATATGGTCCGGGCAGTCCACCTCTACAAACCGGATTTTGTGCTCCCGGATCTGGAAGGACACCGGAACACCATAGCTTTCTTCTAAAGAAAAAGTCCGATCTTCCTCTTCCAGAAGGTTAAGCCGCATCCACTCTTTTCCGTCGACCATGATTACCGCCAGATTCTGTTCTTTGGGCGGCTGGTAGCCGATCCGGTAAAAAAGCCAGCAACCCGCCGCAAGAACCAGCAAAACAAAGATGATTGCCCAATCGGTTTTTTTCAGTTTGAACGACTGTTTTTTTTCCATCGGGCCTTTTCCTCCTTTTTGTTCGGACGCTCTAGATCCGGCCCGCATCCCGCAGCGCCTTGAATTTTAGCAGGCCAATCTGGGTTTTGGCGTCGATGATCTCTCCGTCCAGAATCATCCGAAGCGCCTCTTCCAGCGAGTGGCGCTCTACGGACAAAAATTCATTTTCGTCCAGGCTTTGGTCCCCTTCGGTCAAATCCGAGGCAAAAAACAGATGGATTACCTCTGTGTCGTAAGCGCAGGTGGGAATCAGCCGCCCCATGGACTCGAACCGTCCGGCGGTGCAGCCGGTCTCCTCCTTCAGTTCCCGGCGGCCGGATTCCGCCGGGCTCTCGCCCGGCTCCAGCTTGCCGGCGGGCAACTCCAGCAGGGTCTGGCCGAAGGGATAGCGAAACTGCCGGACGAAAAGGATGTTTTCCTTCGCGTCCATAGCCAGGATACTCACCCCGCCCGGATGGTCAATCACCTCCCGGATGGTTCTGGCGCCGTCCTCCAGTTCCACCGTATCCCGGCGCAGGTGGACGACCACCCCGTCAAAAATGCGGGTAGAATCAATGGTTTTCTCTGTGTGGGACATATTGTCTGCTCCTTTCGCGCGGGAAAAGCTGCCGGGGGACAGTCTGTTCCTGCGGTTTTTTGAAATATCGGGCCTTGTACGGCTCATATAGTAAAAAGAAACTGCTGCGAGGTGATTTTTTATGGAACCTTCTTTTTATACCCTAGCGCCAACCTTTCCCCAGATGCGGGAAAAATTTTGTTCCTATCCCTTTCTTCTGGACCAAAGGACTGCCGGTGTTTTTCCCGTCGGCCGCTCGCTTTTAGGCCGGGGGATTTACGCCGTCCGCCTGGGGAACCCCCGGCGTTTTTCGCTGTTCGTCGGCGGCGTACACGGGCAGGAATGGCTGACAAGTCTTTTGCTGTTTCGATTTTTAGATGATCTTTTTTCCAGTATAGCACAAAACCGGCCGCTTGCAGAGATCCCGGTAAAAAAAGCGTTGGAGCGGCAGGGCCTGGTGGTGATTCCCGCCATGAACCCCGACGGGATATCCATCGCTTTAGAGGGCGCCGCCGGCGCGCCTGGAATGGAACAGCAGGTAACGGAACTGTGCGGCGGGGATTTTTCCTCCTGGCAGGCCAACGCCCGGGGGATTGATCTGAACCACAACTTCGACGTCGGCTTTTCCCTTTGCAAAAAAGCGGAACGGGAAGCAGGCATTTTCGGCCCCGGACCGGGAAAATACGGTGGGACTCAACCGGAAAGCGAGCCGGAAACCCGCGCCGTCTGCCGGTTTATCCGGACCCAGCCGGTACGTCAGCTGTATACCTTCCATTCCCAGGGAGAGGAGATCTATTACCGGTACGGGGAAAATACCCCCGCCCGATCCTCTCTTATCGCCCAAATTCTTTCCCTTTCCAGCGGCTATACGCTGGCCGATCCGGCGGGGACCGCCAGCCACGGCGGTCTGAAGGACTGGTTTATCGAAGCTTTTGGCCGGCCCGGCTTTACCATCGAAATCGGGCGGGGAAAAAATCCCCTGCCCATCACCGAATTAGAGCCGATTTACGCCCGCCTGATCGAAATGCTTTTGGCCGCCATGCTGTTTTGACATAAAAGCGTATTCCGCATTTTTGTTTTGCACCATTTTAAAGCAGAACACGTCTCATAAGAATCCAACGCGCCCTCGCCGCCATAAAAAGCTTTTTATAGGATTCCAGTATGATTTATGGGAATATGCCAAAAGGCGCGGCAGCTTCGCCGCGCCCTTTTTTCGCTTTGAAAGAAGGATTATTCCTCCTCATCCTTCTGCTGTTCCAGCGCAAAATCGGCAAAATCCTGCACCGCCTGAGACAGCTTTTGCTGCGCCTTCTCAGACAAAGAAGCCGCGTCGCCCAAATCGTCTTGGGCCTGTTCCGGTTCCGGCCGGGAGGGGTTTTCCTCATTGGGATCGGGGCTGTCGTCCTCTTTGGGCACCCGCGCCAGCGTGACGATCCGGCCGCCCTCCGGCACCCGCATCACCCGCACGCCGCTGCCGTACCGGGACTGGGCGGTTACATCGTCCGAGTTGATCCGGATAATAATGCCGTCGTCGGTGATCATAATCACGTCGTCCTCCGGCGTCACCGCCTTCACCGCCGCTACAAAACCCTTTTCCTCGCTGACTTTGTAGTTATGAACGCCCTTGCCGCCGCGGCTTTGCAGCCGGTACTGGTCAAAGGAGGTCCGGCGTCCAGCGCCCTTTTCGGTCACGGTCAGAAGGGTAGCGCCTTCTTTTACCCGTGCCATGCCCACGACCTCGTCGCCTTCCTCCAGCTGGATGGACTTCACCCCTCGGGCGGTGCGTCCTAAAGGCCGCGCGTCCGATTCGGGGAAGCGGATCGCCATACCGCTGCGGGTGGCGATTACAAGTTCGCTGGTGCCGGAGGTTTCCCGTACCCAGGCCAACTCGTCGTTTTCATCCAGACTGATGGCGATTAGCCCCGACTTGCGGGCATTGCGATAGGCGGACAGTTCGGTACGCTTAATCACACCTTTTTTGGTGACCATCACAAGGAACCGGTCATCCGCGAAATCCGAAACCTTTAACACGGCGCTGACCTTTTCCTCCTGCTCCAGCGGCAGCAGATTCACGATGTTAGTCCCCCGGCCCGCCCGGGAACTTTCGGGAATCTCATAACATTTTAAGCGGAACAGCCGGCCCCGGTTGGTAAAGAAGCAGACATAATCGTGGGAAGAGGCCACAAACAGGTCCTCCACCACGTCCTCTTCCCGGCGGGTCATGCCGGAAATGCCCCGGCCGCCCCGCTTTTGGGTTTTATACACATCCGCCGGCTGGCGTTTTACATAGCCAAAGTGGGTCCGGGTGACAACGCAGTCCTCCACCGGGATCAGGTCCTCAATATCCACCTCGCCGGAAACGCCCTGGATTTCGGTCCGGCGCTCGTCGCCGTATTTGGCCTTTAAAGCCACCAGTTCTTCTTTGACAATGGCGTAAACCCGCCCGTCGTGGGCCAGGATGTCCTCTAAATCCGCCACCTTCGCCAAAATGGCCGCCAATTCGTCCTCGATTTTGGCCCGCTCCAAGCCGGACAGCTGGCCTAAACGCATGGCCACAATGGCGGCCGCCTGCGCATCGGACAGTCCAAACCGCTCGATCAGCGCCGCTTTAGATGCGGGCTGATCCTTGGAAGCCCGGATGATCTTGATGACCTCGTCAATATAATCCAGCGCGATTTTTAATCCTTCCAGAATGTGCTCGCGCTCTTTTGCCTTCTTTAATTCGTACCGGGTGCGACGGGTGATCACCTGAAACTGAAAATCCAGGTAGCAGCGCAGAATTTCCTGTAGGGTCATAACCTTGGGCTGCTTGCCGTCGATGGCCAGCATGATGACGCCCACCGTTTCCTGCAATTGGCTGAAGGTATAAAGCCGGTTGAGCACCACCTGGGCGTTGGCGTCCCGCTTTAGTTCGATGACGATGCGCATGCCGTCCCGGTCCGATTCGTCCCGCAGATCGCTGATGCCCTCGACCCGTTTTTCCTTTACAAGCCCCGCGATGCTCTCAATGAGTCTGGCCTTGTTGACCATATAGGGGATTTCGGTCACCACTATGCGCAGACGGTTTTTATGCTCCTCGATCTCCGCTTTGGCCCGCAGGGTGATTTTGCCCCGGCCGGTGGCATAGGCGGCGCGGATGCCAGAACGGCCCATAATGATGCCACCGGTAGGGAAGTCCGGGCCCTTTAAATGCTCCATCAATTCATCCAGCGTCGCGTCCGGGTTGTCGATCATACAGCAGGCGGCGTCCACCACCTCCCTCAGATTGTGGGGAGGAATATTGGTGGCCATGCCCACCGCAATACCGGTGGAGCCGTTGACCAGAAGATTCGGGAAGCGGGAGGGCAGCATCACCGGCTCCTGTAAATGATCGTCGTAGTTGGGCATAAAGTCCACCGTATCCTTGTCGATATCGGTGAGCATAGCCATGGCGATTTTACTCATTCTCGCTTCGGTATACCGGTAAGCCGCCGCCGGGTCCCCGTCCACCGAGCCAAAGTTGCCGTGGCCGTCTACCAGCGGATAACGCATGGAAAAATCCTGGGCCAGCCGGACCATGGCGTCGTAAACCGAGGCGTCGCCATGGGGATGGTACCGGCCCAGCACCGAACCGACGGTATCCGCCGATTTCCGGTACGCCTTATCCGGAGACAGGCCGTTTTCATACATCGTATACAGAATCCGGCGGTGAACCGGCTTTAACCCGTCCCGCACATCCGGTAGGGCGCGCCCTACAATAACCGACATGGAGTAGGCCAGGTAGGATTCCTTCATCTCCTTTTCCAGGTCCACCTGGACGATTCTGTTCATATCCTCATTCATACTTAATCACCCTTCGGTCCGAGAAGTTCCATCGGACTTTCATTTTCTGTTTTTTCCCGGGATTGCCCGGCTGCCAGATCCGGCAGTCTGCCGGTCAAAAACGTTTCCAGCTGCTGGGAGTAAATCTCGTTGGAAACGGGAATTTCCATCCCGTTTTTTAACCGCAGAACCGTCAGCCGCCGGATGCGGTCTATTTGACAGATTTCTGTATAATAACCGTCGAAGGCCACCGACGGATAGTGGACGGTAAAGAATTTCTCATAAAATCGGATCTCTGTTTTCCTTTTCCCCAGCTGCTTTTGGCGGTACCATTTTTTTGACTGGCGCCGCAACTGCAGCATTTTTCCCACAAAACCGGCGGCAGCCGACCCTGCGCATAAAGCCGACAGGGCCTTTGTCTCCAGAAAAAATTGCGGCGAAAACCCCGCCGAATTTGTCAGACAAAGAAAAAGGCAGATGGCGGCAATGATCCCGCCGGCGGCCAGCAGAAAAAACGGCCAGACCGGACATTTCGCTTTTGTATGGTATAGATAGTAGTCCCGATATTGTGGATAGCCCATCAAAAAAGACAGGATATGCGCCGGTTTTTCCAAGCAAAACCCTCCAAAAAACGGGGAAATCTCTCGCTATTTCCGCCTTAAATGTCCAGATTTTCTACGTATTTTGCGTTAGCTTCAATAAATTCCCGGCGGGGACCTACCTTGTCGCCCATCAAAATGGTAAAAATTTCGTCGGCGCGGACCGCGTCCTCCATCTCCACCCGCTTCATGGTCCGGGTCTCCGGATTCATGGTGGTTTCCCACAGCTGCTCCGGATCCATTTCGCCCAAGCCCTTATAGCGCTGGATATCCTTTTTCACGTCGTCGTCGCCGTACAATTCCCGGACCGCCTCGTCCCGTTCCTCGTCCGTATAAGCGTAGCGGACCTTTTTGCCCCGGCTGACCTTAAACAGCGGCGGCTGTGCCAAATAGACATGGCCCTCCTCGATCAAGGGGCGCATAAACCGGAAAAAGAAGGTCAGAAGCAGCGTTCGGATATGGGAGCCATCCACATCCGCGTCGGCCATAATAATAACCTTACCATACCGGATTTTGCTCACGTCGAAATCCTGGCCGATGCCGCAGCCCAAGGCGGTGATCACCGGCATCAGCTTATCGTTGCCGTACACCTTGTCAATCCGGGCCTTTTCCACGTTGAGCATTTTTCCCCACAAAGGCAGAATCGCCTGGAACCGCCGGTCCCGGCCCTGCTTGGCCGAACCGCCGGCCGAATCACCCTCTACGATATAGATTTCCGTATAGGTGTTGTCCCGGTCGGAACAGTCGGCCAGCTTTCCGGGCAGCTGGCTGCCCTCCAGCACCGATTTGCGCCGGGTCAGCTCCCGGGCCTTGCGGGCCGCCTCTCTGGCCCTTGCCGCGTTGAGGGATTTTTCGAAGATCAGCTTGGCAATTGCCGGATTTTCCTCAAAAAAGGTGCCCAGCTTTTCATAGACGATTCCGTCCACCAGAGTCCGAACGTCGGTATTGCCAAGCTTTGCTTTGGTCTGCCCTTCAAACTGGGCGTTTTCCAGCTTGACCGAAACAATAGCGGTCAGCCCCTCCCGTACATCCTCGCCGGTGAGGTTTTTGTCGCTGTCCCGCAAAAAATTATGCCGCCGGGCGTATTCGTTAAACACCCGGGTCAGAGCCGCCTTAAAGCCCTGCTCATGGGTGCCCCCCTCCACCGTGTGAATGTCGTTGGCAAAGGACATGACCAGTTCGTTATAGCTTTCGTTGTACTGCATGGCGATTTCAGCCGTGGTGGTCCCTTTGGAGCCGGAGAGATAGATCACCTGGGGATGGAGGGTTTCCAAGCCCTTTCGTTTGTGGATATACTCTACAAAGGAGCGAATTCCTCCCTCGTAGCAAAGGTCGTTTTCCACCGGTTCTTCACCTCGGGTATCCTTTAAGAGGATGCGTACCCCCGCATTGAGAAACGCCTGTTCCCGCAGACGGGCCAAAAGGGTGTCGTAGTCGTATTCCAACTCCTCAAAAATCTCCGGGTCAGGGGAAAAGGTCACCTCTGTGCCAGTTTTTTTTGTATCGCCGATCACCTGTAAATCCGCCGTAGGAACGCCACGCTGAAACTTCTGATAATGGATGTGCTCTCCGTCAAAAACCTTGACCTCCAGCCAGGAGGACAGGGCGTTGACCACCGAAGCGCCCACCCCGTGCAGTCCGCCGGATACCTTATAGCCTGACCCGCCGAATTTTCCGCCGGCGTGCAGGACCGTGTACACCACCGTCACCGCCGGAATTCCCATTTTCGGATGGATACCCACCGGGATTCCTCGGCCGTTGTCCACCACCCGAATACTGTTCCCCGGCAGGATCTCGACGGTAATCAGGTCGCAGTAGCCCGCCAACGCCTCGTCAATGGCATTGTCCACGATTTCGTATACCAGATGGTGCAGGCCCCTGGGTCCGGTGGAGCCGATGTACATGCCCGGCCTTTTGCGGACCGCCTCTAGGCCCTCTAAAACCTGAATGTCGTTTTCATCGTATTTTTGCGTTTGGTTATTTTGTTCCAAATTGTTTTCCCTCCAAACAGGATTCCCGGGCCTTGGCCGGCCCGTTTTTTATCTATTCGAAAATGTACGAAAAGCGTTTTGCTTTTGAACAAAAAATACAAATTTTTTACAGATGAGAAAGCCCCGCGATAAATCCGGTCCGTTTGCGAAGGGTGGAAGGAGAGATCTGGGAGATATACACGGTAATTTTTTGATTCTCCTCACAGACGATAAAGGATTTGGGCAGTTCCGTCGACACGTTGACTACCCGTCCGTTTTTCTCCGCCTGGGCCAGATAGGATCGGGTCAGCCGGCTCATGGAGGTATTTTCAATATCGAAGATGCCCACAACGCAGGCGGTCCGCACTACAACATTTTGTCCCAAATGCAGATACAAGAAAAAACCTCCTATTCCTCGGCCAGACAGCCCTTTTCCATACGAAAAACCCGTCCCTGCGCCAGCTGGGAAAAATATTCCTTATCACAGCAGGTAATAAAAATCTGGCTGCCGGTGAGATGGTTTAACAGATATTCCCGCCGGCTTTGATCCAATTCGCTCATGACATCGTCTAATAAAATAATCGGACGTTCTTGTAAAATTTCGCCGATACAGCGGCTTTCCGCCAGCTTTAAGGCCAAAACCGCGCTTCGCTGCTGGCCCTGAGAGCCGAAGGAGCGAACGCTGCGGCCGTTGATCAAAATTTCTAGATCATCCCGGTGGGGACCGGCTCCAGTGGCCCCGTTTCGAAGGTCCTCCGGCCGGTTTTTCACCGTCTGTTCCAAAAGAAGGGAGGCGATTTTCTCCTTTGACTGACCTTGCCGAAGAGACAGTCCCAAAGGGCGGTAACACAAAGAGAGTTCTTCTTTTTCCATCGAAATGCCTTTGTAAATTTCCGCGGCCTCGGCATGAAGCCGCCGGGTATATTCCATTCTAAGCCTTAGGATTGCTCCGCCTAAAACCGCCAGCTTTTCGTCCCAAACATCCAGCGTATCCATTAAAGACGGCGCATAGGAAATATCCTTTAAAAGGGTGTTTCTCTGCACCAAAATTCGCTGATATTGGCTGATCATGCCAATATAGCGAGGTGTAATCTGGCAGATGGAGGTGTCTAAAAACTTTCGGCGGCCGGCGGGACCGTCCTTTACCAATCCAAGGTGGGATGGCGAAAAAACCACCGCCGTAAAAATTCCCGCAAAGGCGGTAACCGAATCCTCTTTAATTTCGTTAAGCCAGGCGGTTTTTTGCCCGCCGATTCGAAGCTTTGCTGTTTGCCCCCGGCCCGCCTGGAAAAATTTTGACTCGATCACCGCCTGACTTTCCCCAAAGCGGATAAAGTCCGCGTCTTTTGCGCCGCGAAAACTTTTTGCGCCGGACAAAAGCCAGACCGCCTCCAGCAGATTGGTTTTGCCCTGGGCGTTGTCCCCGTAAACAATATTGACCGTTTGACAGGGGGATAAAGTCAGTCTTTGCATATTCCGAAAGTTTTCCAGTTCCAAACGCTCAATCCGCACAGGCTAAAACCTCTAATTCGTATTGGTCAATCTGGACCCGGTCGCCGGGATATAACTTTTTTCCCCGGGCGGTACAAATTTCGCCGTTGACCGACACGGCCCCCTCCGCCACAATTTCTTTGGCGTGCCCACCGGTTTCGGCCAGGCCGCAGAATTTCAAAAACTGATCCAGCCGGATCCACTCTGTCCGGATGGAAAAAACGCGTTTTTCCGCCATGCTCTTTACACCTTCCGCCATACTGGCATTTTTCCCGCCGCTTTATGCTTCGCTTTTCAGCCGAACCGGCAGGATCAAAAACAAAAAGCTATCCCCTTCCAGCGGCACCATTTTCATAGGCGAAAGAGGGCCGCTTATCAAAAGCTTTACCTGATCGCAGCCGGTGGCGCGCAGCGCCTCCAGCATATAGCGATTGTTAAAGCCGATTTCCACGTCGTCCCCCTCCAAGCTGCATTCCAGCTGGTCATACGCCTTTCCGATGGCCGTGGAGCAGGACATTTTGATCTGTCCTTCCCCAAACTGGATGCGCAGCGGGCTTTTGAGCCGGTCAGAAATCAGCAAAGAGGTTCTTTCGATGCTTTCCATAAACGGGCGGACGTCCACCGTGACGGTGGTGCTGTTCCCCACCGGAATTGCCGCGCGGTAATCGAGAAATTCTCCTTCCAAAAGCCGGGAAATTACTTTATACTGACCAATTTCTACCACCACATGTTTGCGGGAAAGAAACAGGCCCGCCTGTTCCTCCTCATCGTCGGAAAGAAGCTTGGTCATTTCCGAAAGGGTTTTGCCGGGGATGATGAATTGGGCCGTTCCTTCGGCCGATACCTTTTCCCGGCGCAGAGCCAGGCGAAATCCGTCTACCGACACCACCCGCAACTCCCCATCCTCCAACTGGAACAAAGAGCCGGTGTGGACCGGTTTTGAATCGTTGGTGGAAACGGCGAACAGCGTCTGGTCGATCATCCCTTTTAACAGATGCTGGGGCAGACGGATGGACTGTTCCTCCTGTACAGTGGGGATTTCAGGAAATTCGTCGGAGGGGATGCCCAGTATGGTAAATTCAGTGGCGCCGCTTTTAATCTCGGTCAGATATTTTTCGTCGGTTTGGATGGTTACCGTATCTCCGTTCATCCGGCGCATCATATCCACAAAAAGCTTGGCCGAAAGAACAATTTCTCCTTCCTCTTCAATTTGGGCGGACATCTGGGCAGAAATTCCCAGGTCAAGATCATACCCTAAAAAGGAAAGAAAGCCTCCTTTGGCCCGGATGAGAATTCCCTCTAGTACAGTAAGAGAGGTTTTTCCCGAAACCGCGCGGGAGACGTTGGACACAATTTCGTAGAGTTCCGGACGGGAACAGTGAAATTTCAATGAAGATGCACTCCTTTTTTAACAGATTAAAAGAGAACGAAAAAATAAATAGAAAGAAAAGAAAAAATTTAGTCTTAGTATTAGGGGCTGTTCATTTGTTAAATGAAGAGTAAAAACCGCATAAACAAAGGAAAAAATCAAGATTTCTGCCTGTTGGGCAGGTTGTGGGGAAAAAGTGAAAAAGTGAAGAGAATTTTTTTGCCGCCCTATTATCCACAAAACGTTATGTGGAAGGTGTAAGAAATGTGGAAAATTCGGTGGAAAAAGAGGAAAACCCAAAAGAGTTCGAAAAGTTTTCCCGGTTATGTGGATTGTGGAAAAAAGGAAAGAGTGGAAAACTAGCTGTTCTGGATGTTTTTGATAATGTCCTCGACCATTTCCCGATAGCGAAAATCTACCTTCATATTTTTTTCCACCTGCTGAATCGCGTAAACGATGGTCGAATGATCCCGGCCGCCAAACTCTTCACCGATGGAGGCCATAGACATTTGGGTAATTTCCCGCACGATATAAATAGAAACCTGCCGTGCCGAAGAAATGGTAGCAGAACGCTTGTTGGACCGGATATCCTGCGGAGTTACGCCGCAGGTGCGGGCGACTTCGTTGATAATGCGCTCTACCGTTACCGGAATAGGCTGCTGATCGTTGAGCACCTCCCGAATGGCGTTTTGCGCGATCAGGATAGAAGGGGGGGTGCCGGCCAGAAGCTTATAGGCTTTGAGTTTTTTTACGACCCCTTCCAGCTGCCGGATATTGGTTTTTAATTTATTGGCGATGTATTCACAGACCTCGTTGGGGACATGGATATCCAAAAGTTCCGCCTTGCGCTGAATAATGGCAATACGGGTTTCAAAATCCGGCGGCTGAATGTCGGCCAAAAGCCCCCATTCAAAGCGGTTGCGCAGCCGGTCCTCAAGGGTTTTAATCTCCTTCGGCGGCCGGTCAGAGGTGAGAACGATCTGTTTTTCCGCTTGGTATAAGGTATCGAAGGTGTGGAAGAATTCCTCCTGGGTCTGGTCCTTGCCGCCGATAAACTGGATGTCATCCACCAAGAGAATATCCGCCTGCCGGTATTTATTGTGAAAAACGGTGGTAGTCTCGGATTTAATCGCTTCAATCAACTCATTGGTAAAATCCTCGCCCTTAATGTAGATGGCGTTGGTATCGGGTTTGTTTTTGGCGATTTCGTTGGAAATAGCGGACAGCAGGTGGGTTTTACCCAGGCCGGAACCTCCGTAGATAAACAAAGGGTTATAAGCGCCGGCCGGATTGGTCGCCACCGCCAGCGAGGCGGCGTGGGCAAATTTATTGGAGGGACCGACGATAAAGGTGCTGAAAGTATAATCGTAATCGCCGCCGGCACTGTTTTTTTCCATTTCCTCCTGGGTGTATTTTCTGGGAAAGGATTCTGCCGCCGGCTGAAAAGAAGAGGAGGAGTCGCTGTATTTATACTGGATAATCACCTCTACCGGAAAGCCGACCACCTCTTCGAAAGAGGAGGCAATCAGGTCAAGATACCGGCCCATGATCTGGTCTCGTTTAAATTGGGTCTGCACCTGCAAATACACGGTAGAGCCTTCCATCTTCAAAGGTTCAATTCCTTTGATCCATGCCGCGTAGGCGGTGGGATTCATACTTTCCTGAAGCTTACCAAAAACCAGGTCCAGGATTTCCTGTAGAGATTCCATCTGTGATCGGTTCCTCCTCATATCAGTTAAAAGGCTGGGGATTTTCTGTGGAAAAGCATTTTTTTGGGTAGAAAATCCCCTAGAATTATAACATAAAACAGGGAGCCTTTTCAAGGTTTTCCACCGATGAAAGAATCCATATATTTAATAGTATAAGGGGAAAGATTTGTAAAAGTTGCGGCATTTTGTCCGAAAGGCAAAAATCAGGGAGTCTATAATTCTGAAAAATAGAGTTTTTGGCCTTTAAAACAGGTTTTTTTTGTTTTTGATATTGACATAACAAGTCCGGGTAAGATATACTATATTCTTGCAAGGTTAGCCTCGAAAGGAGGGACATTTATGTTCAGAACATATCAGCCCAAAAAGCTGCAAAGAAAAAAAGAACACGGTTTTCGCAAGAGAATGTCAACCAGAAATGGGCGTAAGGTTTTGGCTCGCAGAAGAGCCAAAGGCAGAGCACGTCTCTCCTACTAAAAAGAGGGTTGACCACATCCTTATGTGGTCTTTCTTTTTATGTGCCGTATTTTCCGGATTTTGCCGGAAAATGATACCGAAGACAAAAAACGCCTTTTGAAAAAATTTTCAAAAGGCGTTTTTTATGGGAGAAGGGGCGGTTTTCTGGGTATGAAGATGGTAAAACTCAATCAAAACCGCGATTTTCGCCGGGTTTACGGAAAAGGAAAATATGCGGCGCATCCGCTGATTGTCACCTATGCGCTGAAAAACCGCACAGGTCAGACCCGCATTGGCGTTACCGCCTCGAAAAAGGTTGGAAACGCGGTACAGCGAAACAGGGCAAGAAGGATTATTACGGCGGCGTTTTGGCCGCTGCAGGAACAAATAAAAAAAGGCTATGATCTTGTTTTGGTCGCGCGGGCCAAAACGCCCCTTGCAAAATCCACCGCAATCGAACCTGTTTTGCAAAAACATCTGCAAAAGCTGGGAATTTTGGAAAATGATCAAACGCTCGGTACTTTGGCTGATACGGATGTATCGAAAACATCTGTCTAAATTAAAACCCGTACCCACCTGCAGATTTTACCCCACCTGTTCTTCTTATGCGCTGCAGGCAATCGATCGATTTGGCGTGTGGAAGGGCGGGTTTTTGGCGCTTCGGCGCATCCTGCGCTGTCATCCTTTTCACCCCGGCGGGATGGACCCGGTTCCCGAGACCTTCCGCTGGTTTTCAAAAGAAAAAAAAGATTAAGCCGATCCTCCTGTTATCACCAGAGGCTTTTTACAGCGCGGCAGGACTTCTTTTAAATTTGTAAATGGAGGACAAGGAATGAACTTTATTTATACTGTATTCGGCTGGCCGTTGGGCTGGATCATGTATGTCTGTTATTTGATTGTAAAAAACTATGGACTCGCCTTAATCCTGTTTACCCTGATTACCAAGGCGCTGCAGCTGCCTTTGGCCGTTAAGCAGCAAAAGTCCATGATGAAAACGGCGATCTTTAAGCCCCAGATGGAGGCGCTGCAAAGAAAATATAAAAACAATAAGGAAAAGCTTAACGAAGAGATGATGAAGCTTTACGAGAAAGAGCATTACAATCCCATGAGCGGATGTCTGCCTTCGTTAATCAGCTTTCCGATTCTGTTCGGTATGATCGACGTTATCTATAAGCCGATCACCCACATTATCCGGCCCGGTGCGGAGTTGATTCAAAAGGCCACCGAGATTCTTACCTCGCTGGGCTTAAACACCGGAAACACCATGGCCTCCCAGATTACGGTGATCAACGCCATCCAGGCGGACCCTGCGCCCTGGAGCGAGTTGGGGCAGGATTTTATCAAAGCCGCCCAGGGGATGGATTTTTCCTTTTTGGGCGTTAACTTGGCCGCAACGCCAACTCTGACGCCCAACGGACAGCCCATGTCCGTTTATCTGCCGCTGTTGCTGGTGCCGGTTCTTTCGGGTATAACCTCCCTTTTGATCTCCATCCAGTCCCAGCGCCAGAATAAGGCGACGATGGGGGATATGGCTGGTGGCGGGATGATGAAGGGCATGATGTATTTTATGCCGCTGTTCTCTTTGTGGTTTGCCTTCCAGGTTCCTGCGGGCGTTGGCATGTACTGGCTTTTGTCCAATGTGTTAACCATGATCCAAAGCCTTTTCCTGCATAAAAAATTCGATCCTTCCGAGGCGATTGCGGCGGCAAAGGCTGCGGAGGAAGCGGAAAAAGAGCGGGAGCGGGAAGAACGCCGTCTCTTAAAAGAAAAACGGGCTCAGGGGAAAGAACTGGACGAGAAGGAAAAGGAAAAATCCATGAGCGCCAAAGAACTCAACGCGAAAAAAATCGCCGAAGCCCGTCGGCGGATGGCCGAGAAATATGGCGATGTATATACAGATGATGAGGAATAGTGTTTTTGCGTTTGGAATGGAGGCTTTATGATGAATCGTGAAATCATTGCCACGGGAAGAACCGTGGACGAAGCGTTGGAAAAAGCATATGAGCAGATGGGCGTATCTCAGGGAGAGGCCCAGTTTGAAATTATTGATCTGCCGAAAAAAGGATTTTTGGGTCTGGGCTCCTCACCGGCAAAGGTCCGGGTATATCTCGAGACCTCTAAGGCTCAGTGCGCGGTGGATTATCTGCAGAGCATTTTTGTAAAAATGGGACTGGAAAACGTCCAGATTGATCTGACAGAAGGGGAAAACTGTGCCAATATCAGCTTAAACGGAGAAGGGCTCGGCGTGCTCATCGGCCGCCGGGGCGAGACGCTGGACGCGCTGCAATATCTGGCGGGGCTGGTTGCCAACCGGATGGAGGGCGATTATTACCGCATCGTGGTAGACAGCGGCAACTACCGGGAAAAGCGGGAAAAGACCCTGGAAAGCCTGGCGAAAAAGCTGTCTTCTCAGGTGCTGCGCACCGGCCGCAGCGTTACTTTAGAGCCGATGAATCCCTATGAGCGCCGGGTAATCCACGCAACGATTCAGGGCATCGACGGGGTGGTATCCTCGTCAGTTGGGGAAGAGCCTGCCCGCAGAGTGGTCATTTCCTCCACCAATCCGGTGAAGAGAAGCTATAACCGAGAGCGGTCCTTTGAAGGCGGCGAGCGGGGCGAGCATGGCCGGGACCGGGGTTCCAGAGGGCCAAGAAACGGCGGCCGCGGCGGCCGAAACTTTGAAAAGCGTCCGCCCAGAGAAAAATATGTTCCCCAGGACGTTGTACCAAATCGCACCAAGGTTGAGGTGGAGGACGACAGCAAGCCGCTGTATTCCAAAATCGAGATCGACTAAACGATACAAAAAAGAGTGTATCCGAGATGTTTGGATACGCTCTTTTTTTATCGATTTATTTTTTTCGTTTTTTTCTTCGCCAAAGACAAAAGCAGATGGCCGCGATCAAAAGTCCCGCACCCAGCCAGATCCAGGAGGAAGGGTTTACAGTGACAAAGACGGCGGTTGGCCCGTCGGCGCCGCCGATGATGCCAACATCTATAGGAAAAGACAACCGCATACAATAGCCTCCTTATTCTTCTAGTTCCGGGACAAGTTCCAGCGAGTAGTCCTCAAACTCCTGGCCCAGCGCATTGTAGATTTCGTCGTAAACGCCATGCAGAAGGGTCATGGATAAAACATCCCCTTTGGGCTTAAAGTAGATGGAGATCCACATTCGCCGGCCGGTGAGCACCACGTCATAGAAGGTGCCGTCATACTGGTACTCGTCCAAAATCTTGTGGGCCACCTCCTTGACTTTTTGAAGGACCTCCTCTTTTGGCGCAAACAAAAAAATACTGCGAAACGCGTCGGCAATCATTTTGACCGGCTGAGGCAGCATGAACAGCGCGATAACGATGGCCACAAGCTGGTCAAAATAGGGGGAGATCTGCCGCAGAGGCGTATTTTGCAAAAACAGCTGGGCAAAAAAAGCCAACGCGATGCCGGTACTGCATAAAAGGTCCACCTTCCAGCCATAAATCTCCGCCTCAACGGTAGGGGAGGAGGTCTTTTTATGAAAGTGCCGCATCAGCATCAGCACCAGAAGACTAAAGAAAGCCAGAGCGAATTCGAAAACAGAAATCTGCCCGTGATTCAGCTGGCGGCCGCCCTGCAAAAGAATCTGAATGTTGTTGGTAATCAGACCCAGCGTGACCGAGATGAGCATAAAGCCCTTGACAACGATAAAGACCGATTCAAACTGGGAATAGCCGTAGGGCTTTTTTTCGCTGACCGGCCGGTAAAAAAACGGGGTTAAAAACAGCGAAAGACCGATGACGATCAGTTCCGCCGCGTCGAAAACCGCGTCCATCAAAATCGCCTGGGAGTTACTCCATAAGGACATGAAAAGTTCGACAATGACAAATAGAATACCTGCGTATAATGAGATTTTCAGGATGATTTTTTCCTGTTTTTGTTTTTCATTCACAATTTCACCTTACATTCATTTTATTGGGTCGAAGGATTTTCGCCGGCTTTATGGAATCAAACCGGCGAAAGAAATGAAAAACGCTACGGGTCCTTTTCCCCCGGATGGGACAAAGCCGGCGGCTTTCAGCCGTCTGCCAAATAGGGCTTTAACTCCCAGGCGATCTGCCGGTCGGCCAGCGCGTCGATTAAAAGGCCGTCGGAGACGTATTCCTCTGAAAAAATTTTGCCGTTTTCCCGGATTTTGGCGGCCAACGCCGCCTTGTCATAGGGCAAAAGCAGCCTCATCCTAAGCTGGCTTTGGGGCAGCGTCTGGGCGACCGCCTCTAACAGCCGGCCCAGGCCGTAGCCGGTTTTAGCGGAGATAAAAACTCTTCCGCTGCCAGGGAAGGCGGGCAGATTTTCCAGCCGGTCGCATTTGTTTAAGATGGTGACCGCCGGCGTTTGGGCACATCCCAACTCGTCTAATAAACGGCGGGTCACCTGGATTTGACTGTCCGCCTCTGGGCTGGAAATATCGCATACATGCAAAAGCAGATCCGCGTCCGCCGCTTCCTCCAAGGTGGAGTGAAACGCCTCTACCAGCTGGTGAGGCAGCCGCCGGATCAGACCGACCGTGTCGATGAGCATGATCGTCCGCCCGTCCGGTAGGGTCAATGCCCGGGCGGTGGGATCCAGGGTGGCAAAAAGCCGGTCCTCCGCCAGTACCCCTGCGTCGGTCAAAGCGTTGAGCAGGGTGGATTTTCCCGCGTTGGTGTATCCCACAATGGCGGCCGTTACGACCCCGTCTTTTTTCCGGCGATTCCTGCGCAGGCTGCGCTGCCGTTCCAGGTCCTGCAATTGGCGTTCCAACGATTCAATCCGCCGGCGGATGTGCCGCCGGTCGCTTTCCAGCTTGCTTTCGCCGGGGCCGCGGGTGCCGATGCCGCCGCCTAACCGGGACAGCGCGGCGCCCTGCCCCATCAGCCGGGGCAGACGGTACTTTTGCTGGGCCAGTTCTACCTGCAATTTTCCTTCCCGGCTGCGGGCGCGCTGGGCAAAAATATCCAGAATCAGGGTGGTGCGGTCCACCACCGCCAGATTCGTTTCTTTTTCGATGTTGCGCAGCTGGCTGGCAGTCAGTTCCTGGTCAAAAATCAGAAGGTTCGCTTCCAAAGCGGCCGCCTGCGCCCTGATCCCTTCCAGCATACCGCTGCCTACACAGGTGGCCTTGTCGGCAAAGGGGCGTTTCTGAATGACTTTGCCCAGCACAACGGCGCCGGCGGTGTCTGCCAGTTCCTCCAACTCGTCTATGGATACGTCGGCGTCGTATTCGCCAGTGTCCACCGCCACTAAAATGGCCCGCTGCTGCTCTTCTAGAATTTCGATCATGGTTTCACGCCTTTCTTTTTTCAGTATACCATATCCTGGGATCGTTTGAAAAGGGGGAAAAGGCCATGATCCCTTTTTTCGCGTACTTTGCAAAGCCGAATAATCTGTGATATCATCAGACAAACAGGATAAGGGGGCAGAAGATGATTTACGATATCAAAGAAAAATTGGTGATTCGCAGCATGGAAGATCAGGATGTCCAGGCAATCACCGAGGCGGAAATCGAGCAGGGCTGGAACGCTTCGGTTACAAAATATCAAAAGAGGTTGGCAGATCAGCGGGCCGGAAAGGCCGTTTGTCTGGTGGCGGAATACGAGGGACGGCCGGTGGGATATATAAACGTGTATCCAACCGGCAGCGAAGGGCCGCTGGCAGGAAAGAACTATCCGGAAATCGTTGATTTTGGCGTTTTGGAAAAAAATCGAGGGCAGGGGATCGGCACGGCGTTAATGGACGCGGCCGAAAAGATCGCGGTAACTTACGCCGATACAGTGTACCTTGGAGTCGGCCTGCACAGCGGATATGGGGCCGCCCAGCGCATGTACATAAAGCGCGGCTATATCCCGGACGGCTCCGGCGTTTGGTATCGTGGTAAAGTCTGCGAGCCCTACGGGAAATGCGCAAACGACGACGATCTGGTTTTATATCTTGTAAAAAAGCTGGGATAAAGCTGCAAACAAAAAAGGCCGAGGTTTTTCCCGGCCTTTTTGACTATACAAAAAATCTCTATCTGCCGCAGCAATGCTTGTATTTTTTGCCGCTGCCGCAGGGGCAGGGATCGTTGCGTCCCACCTTTTTGCCCACCTTCACCGGCTCCCTTTTCACCGTCCCGTCGCCGTTGCCAGAGGCGGTCACCGGCTTGGCCACCTGCTCGCGCCGGGGCGCTTCCCGGCTGACTCGGACGGTGAGCATCATTTTAACCGTGTCCTCTTTGATGGACTGGACCATCTCGTCGAACATGTCGGAGCCCACCATCCGGTATTCCACCACCGGATCCCGCTGGGCGTAGGCCTGCAGGGAAATACCCCGCTTGAGTTCGTCCATAGCGTCGATATGATCCATCCACTTGGTGTCCACATTGCGAAGAAGCACCACCCGCTCCAGTTCGCGCATCAAATCGCTGCCGAATTCCTCTTCCCGCTTTTGGTAGCGATCCTTCGCCCGGCCGATCAGCGTATCCCGGATATCCGCCTTGGATACCTGCTCTAACTGGCTGGGCTCGTAAACAAAGTCTTCGTCGCCGCACAGCCAGCCGCCGAAATGGACCTTCAGACCCTTTAGGTTCCAATCCTCTTTGTTTTCGTCGTCGGCCAGGAAAAGATCCACCGCGTCGGAGATGGTGCTTTCGGTCATCTTCAGGATGGTGTCTTTAAGGCTCTCCCCGTCCAGCACGCTGGCCCGCTGGCCATAGATGGTCTCCCGCTGCTTGTTCATCACATCGTCGTATTCCAGCACCCGTTTTCTGGCAGCAAAGTTGCGGCCTTCCACCTTGCTCTGGGCGCTTTCGATGGCGCCTGAGAGCATCTTATTTTGGATGGGGGTCTGCTCGTCCAGGCCGATGGAATCCATCATGTTAAAGAGCCGTTCACCGCCAAACAGCCGCATCAGATCGTCCTCCAGCGACAGGTAAAACCGGGTGGCGCCCGGGTCCCCCTGACGGCCGGAACGGCCCCGCAGCTGGTTGTCGATCCGGCGGGATTCATGCCGCTCGGTGCCGATGATATATAGTCCCCCCGCGTCCTTGACCTTTTGGGCCTGGGGGGCGAACTTTTCCTTATATTCCTCCAGCAGCTGAGAGAAACGGGCCCGGGCGGCCAAAATTTCCTGGTCTTCGGTATCCCCAAAGCCGGTGGCCTCCAAAAGCATCTCTTCGCTCATGCCCTCTTTTTTTAACTGATCCTTGGCGGCGTATTCGGCGTTGCCCCCCAGCACAATGTCGGTGCCGCGGCCCGCCATGTTGGTGGCGATGGTCACCGCGCCAAAGTGACCGGCCTGGGCGACGATCTGCGCTTCTTTTTCGTGGTATTTGGCGTTGAGCACCTCATGGGGGATACCCCGCCGCTTTAAAAGCTTGGACAGAAGTTCGGATTTTTCAATGGACACGGTGCCAACCAGAACCGGCTGTCCTTTTTCGTGGCAGGCCACGATATCGTCGATCACCGCGCCGAATTTGCCCTGCTCGGTTTTATAAATCACATCCGGATGATCGGTGCGCTGTACCGGCTTGTTGGTGGGAATTTCGATGACGTCCAGCCCGTAGATTTCCCGGAATTCCCCTTCCTCGGTCATGGCCGTACCGGTCATGCCCGAAAGCTTTTGATACATGCGGAAATAATTTTGGAAGGTGATGGTGGCCAGTGTTTGGGATTCCTTTTGGATGCTGACCCCTTCCTTAGCCTCAATGGCCTGGTGCAGCCCCTCGTTGTACCGCCGGCCCATCATAATACGGCCGGTAAACTCGTCGACAATCAGCACCTGACCCTCTTTGACCACATAGTCAATGTCCCGATGCATGATGCCGTGGGCCTTAATGGCCTGGTTGACGTGGTGCAGATAGGTGGCGTTTTCCATATCCATCAGATTTTCGATCTGGAAAAACGCCTCGGCCTTTTTTACGCCCGCCGGGGTGAGGGTGGCGGTGCGGGCCTTTTCGTCGATGATATAGTCGCCGTCCACGTCGTCGTGTTCCTCTTTCGCGTCCAACTCCTTGACCTTGACAAAGCGCATTTTTCGAGCCAGCTGGTCGGCTAGCTGGTACAGGTCGGTGGATTTGGCGCCGGGTCCGGAGATGATCAGCGGCGTACGGGCTTCGTCGATTAAAATCGAGTCCACCTCGTCCACAATGGCGTAATGGTGGCCCCGCTGGACCTGGTTTTCCTTGCGGACCGCCATATTGTCCCGCAGATAGTCAAAGCCCATCTCGTTGTTGGTGCCGTAGGTGATGTCGGCGGCGTAGGCCTGCCGCCGCTGGCTGGAATCCAGGTCGTGGACAATCAGGCCCACCGAAAGGCCCAGAAAGCGGTATACCTTGCCCATCCACT
>CAJTQM010000002.1:0-25677 GCA_910578255.1 uncultured Oscillospiraceae bacterium | reverse complement strand
GAGTCGCGCTTGGCAAGATAATCGTTGACCGTTACAATGTGGACCCCCTTGCCCTCCAGCGCGTTGAGGTAGGCGGGCAGGGTGGCCACCAGCGTTTTGCCCTCGCCGGTTTTCATCTCGGAGATCCGGCCCTGATGCAGCACAACGCCGCCTAAAACCTGCACCGGGAAGGGACGCATCCCCAGGACCCGGTCGGCGGCTTCCCGGCAGACGGCAAACGCGTCGGGCAGAATATCGTCCAGCGTTTCCCCGGCGGCCAGACGCGCCTTTAAAGCCGGCGTCTGCTCCTGCAGCTGCCGGTCGGACATAGCTTTATACTTGTCCTCCAAGGCGAGGACCCGATCGACCACCGGCCGGATATTTTTTAATTCCCGCTGGGAATAGCTGCCGAAAAGCTTTTCAAATAGACCCATGGTAAAATCCCTCCCTGCGGCGAAAAAGCCGCTTTCCGGGCAAAAAGCCCGATACCTCTTTATTGTATCTCTTTTCAGAAAGATTTGTCAAACAAGCTGGATTTTTTCTGTGAACATTCTGTTAAATTCCCGGCGCAAAAAAGAAAACCGGACTTGTTTTGACCTTTCCGGACGTGTATACTGAAAACGGAATCTTTTGCATTCTTCAGGTGAAAAACAGGAAAAAGAGGAGGGATCCCTATGCTGGGCACCTGGGTAAACGTGGCTGCGGTGCTGATTGGCGGTTCCATTGGCCTTTTGATCAAAAGGGGGCTGCCGGCCCGCCTGGCCGACACGCTAATGAAAGGGATCGGGCTTTGTACCGTTTACCTTGGCGTTTCCGGCTCGCTGCAGGGGAGGGATCCCTTGAAGCTGATCCTTTCGGTGGTACTGGGCGCGCTTCTTGGCGAAGGGCTGGATCTGGACGGGAAGATCCAGCGGCTGGGGGAATGGGTGGAGCGCCGTTTTTCCAAAAAAAGCGGCGGCGTTTCGCTGGCGGAAGGATTTGTCACCGCAAGTCTTTTGTTCTGCGTAGGGGCCATGACCATTGTAGGCGCTTTGCAAAGCGGCCTCACCGGCAACCATCAGATGCTTTTTACAAAATCCATGCTGGATTTTGTCTCGTCGATGATTTTTGCCTCCTCTTTAGGCGCCGGCGTACTGTTCGCGGCGGCTTTTGTGCTGGTGTTCCAGGGCGGGATCACCCTGCTGGCGGGGCTTGTCTCCCCTTTTTTGGGCGATGTGGTTATCGCGGAAATGACCTGCGTGGGTTCGGTGCTGATCATTGGGCTGGGGTTAAACCTTTTGGGCGTTACAAAGCTGAAGGTAATGAACTATGTTCCGGCCATCTTTCTGCCGGTTCTGCTCTGTTTGATTTGGTAAGAAGATTTTAGCGGGAAAAATAAAGCCTTGCGGCCGTCCTGCGGCGGCGAAGGAAAAAAGGGGGATTTCTTTATGACTGCGCCTTTGGCGGACCGGGTCCGGCCGGAGTGCTTGGATGAGGTAGTGGGGCAGCGTCATCTGCTGGGGCCGGACGCTGTGCTGCGCCGGATGGTGGATTCGGGGCACATCACCAACATGATTTTTTACGGGCCCTCCGGCGTGGGAAAAACCACGGTGGCGCGGATCATCGCCCGGCAGACCGGCAAGACTCTGCACAAATTAAACGGCACCAGCGCCGGCGTGGCGGATATTAAGCAGATCATCAGCGGCCTTGATACCTTTGAGGCAATGGGCGGGGTGCTTTTGTATCTAGACGAAATCCAGTACCTGAACAAAAAGCAGCAGCAATCCCTGCTGGAGTTTATCGAAAACGGGCAGATCACCCTTATCGCCTCCACCACCGAGAACCCGTATTTTTATGTGTATAACGCCATATTAAGCCGGTCTACCGTCTTCGAATTTCAGCCGGTGGACGCCGCCGATATCGAACAAGCGGTGCACAGGGCCTTTAAAATCATGGAAGAGGAACTGGACACCCCGTTGGACCTGGAGGAAGGGGTGGTCGAGGCCATCGCCCTGGGATGCGGCGGGGATGTGCGAAAATCCATCAACGCGGTGGAGTTGTGCGCTTTGTCCGCGCCGGTGAAAGACGGCTGCCGCCGGATCGGCCTAAAGGAAGTCCGGCAGGTATCCCAGCGCAGCGCCATGCGCTACGACCGAGACGGCGACGCCCATTACGACATCCTTTCCGCCTTTCACAAATCGGTCCGCGGGTCGGACGAAAACGCGGCGCTTCACTATCTGGCGCGGCTTTTGTCTGCCGGGGATATCCTCTCCCCCTGCCGGCGGCTTTTGTGTATCGCCTGCGAGGACATCGGCCTGGCCTGGCCCCAGGCCATCCCCATTGTCAAAGCCTGTGTGGACAGCGCCTTGCAGCTGGGTCTGCCGGAGGCCCGGCTGCCGCTGGCGGACGCGACCATCCTTTTGTGTACCGCTCCCAAGTCCAACGCCGGGGCCATGGCCATCGACGCGGCCATGGCCGACATCCGGGCGGGAAAAACAGGGGACATCCCCGCCTATTTGAAAGACAGCCATTATTCCGGCGCCAAAAAGCTGGGGCGGGGGCTTACCTACCGGTATCCCCACCCCTATCCGGGGCATTATTATCCCCAGCAGTATTTGCCGGACGAAATAAAGGACCGGGTCTACTACCAGTTTCAGGACAATAAGACCGAGCAGGCGGCCGCGGCTTACCGCCGCCAGATTCTGGCTTTGTGGGAAAAGGAAAAGCCGGCCGAGGAGGAAAAGGACTAAAGCGCAAAAAAGCAAGGGAAAACGATTTTTCCCTTGCTTTTTTGTCATTTTGGGCCGCCGCTTATTGGTACAGCGGGAATTTTTTGCAGGTTTCGTTTACCTCAGCGCGGATCTGGTCGGCGGAGTTTTCGAAATCCGTAACCGCCAGATAGATCCAGCGGGCGATTTTTTCCATCTCCTCTTTGCCGAAGCCGCGGGTGGTGACATAGGGGGTTCCCACCCGGATGCCGCTGGTGACAAAGGGCTTTTGGGGGTCGTCGGGGATGGCGTTTTTGTTGACGGTGATATAGACCTCGTCCAGCCGCCGCTCCAGTTCTTTGCCGGTGACCTCCCAGTTGCGCAGATCCAAAAGCAGCAGATGATTGTCGGTTCCGCCGCCCACCAGCTGAAAGCCCTTTTCGGTAAGGCAATGGGCCAGGTGGGCGGCATTTTCCACGACTTTTTTCTGGTAGGTGGAAAACTCCGGCTTCAGCGCCTCGCCAAAGCAGACCGCTTTTCCGGCGATGATATGCTCTAAGGGGCCGCCCTGGGTTCCGGGGAAGATGGCCTTGTCAATCTGCTTGGCAAACTGCTCCTGGCAAAGGATCATGCCGCCCCGGGGCCCCCGCAGGGTTTTGTGGGTGGTGGTGGTGACCACGTCTGCGTAAGGCACCGGGGAAGGATGCAGCCCCGCCGCTACCAGCCCCGCGATGTGGGCCATATCCACCATCAGATAGGCGCCGCAGGCGTCGGCCGCCTCGCGAAATTTGGCGAAGTCGATGGTCCGAGCGTAGGCCGAGGCGCCGGCCACGATCATTTTTGGCTTGTGCTCCATGGCAAGGCGAGTTAGTTCGTCGTAGTTGATTTTTCCGGTTTTTGCGTCAACTCCGTAGGGGATAAATTTAAAATAGCTTCCGGACATGTTGACCGGCGAGCCGTGGGTCAGATGTCCGCCGTGGGCCAGGTTCATGCCCAGCACCGTGTCGCCGGGCTGAAGCAGCGCGAAATACACCGCCATGTTGGCCTGGGCGCCGGAGTGGGGCTGCACGTTGGCGTGTTCTGCGCCAAACAGCTTCTTGGCCCGCTCGATGGCCAGATTCTCCACCTTGTCCACGTCCTGGCAGCCGCCGTAATAGCGTTTTCCGGGATAGCCCTCGGCGTATTTATTGGTCAGGACCGACCCCATGGCCGCCATGACCGCCGGTGAAACAAGATTTTCGGAGGCGATCAGTTCGATATTCCTCCTCTGGCGGCTTAACTCTTCCTGCATGGCTTTGCCCAATTCCGGGTCGTATTTTTCCACAAAGCCGATGGTGTCCATCAAATCTGCGTACATGGGTATCATCCTTTCTTAAGCGGTTTTGGGTTTCTTAATAGTAGTATTATAATCACCCTAAGGGCAGAAAGCAAATTTTTCTGCTGGAAAGAGGAAAAGTGTTAAAATTTTTTGAAAAGCAGCGTAGCGTTTTGGGGGTTCTGCCGGGTATTCTTTGACAAAGGAAGGAGGGAATGGAAAATGAAGGAATCGTCATTGCGCGCAGAGGATGCCGAAGCCGTGATCCGCCAGTATGCCGGGATGGTCTACCGGCTGGCGTTTGCCCGGTCGGGGAGGAAGGAAGACGCAGACGAAATTTTCCAGGAGGTCTTTTTGCGGTATGTGAAAAAACGGCCGGATTTTGAAAGCGATGCCCACTGCCGGGCGTGGCTTATTCGAGTGACCATCAACTGCGCCAAAAAGCTGTGGCAAAGTCCCTGGCGCCGGCGGACGGTCCCGCTGGAGGAGGAGCCGGTCTTTGAGAGCCGGGAGACGGCCAGCCTTTACTGGGAACTTCAAAAGCTGCCGCCTCACTACCGGCAGGTTATCCACTTATATTATTACGAGGATTTGACGGCGGAGGAAATCGGCCGACTGCTGCGCCGGAAAAGCAGCACCGTCCGTACCCAATTGACCCGCGCCCGGGCTATGCTGCGCCAATTTATGAAGGAGGAAGATTATGTTTAAAGAAATCTACCGGCGGTTAAATGATTCGATTAAACCGGAGGAAACGCTGATCGAGGCCGCTGTACAAAAAATCCGGCGGCCGGAGCCGGAAAGGACTGTCCGCCTCCGGCCGGTGCTAGCTGCCGTGGCAGTCTGCCTCGTTCTTGTGCTGGCGGTGCCGGTGCTGGCGGCGACGGTACAGCCGGTTTACGAGTTGATGTACCTGGTAAGCCCCTCTGTCGCCCAGTTTTTTATCCCGGTTCAAATGTCCGACACAAATAACGGCATCAAGATGGAGGTGGTGTCTGCCGAGATTCACGAGAATATGGCCAGAGTCTATATGACCCTTCAGGATCTGGCCGGAGACCGCGTGGACGGGACCACCGATTTATACGACAGCTATGACATCCGCCTTCCGTTTGACGCTTCGGCCCGCTGTGAGCGGCTGGGGTTCGATCCGGACAGCCGGACGGCCACCTTTTTGATCACCATCGAAGGGCCGCAGGGGAGCAGCATTCCCAAAGATAAGGTCACCTTTTCGGTGGGGATGTTTTTAAGCGATCAGCATATTTATGAAGACCTCCAAATCCCGGTAGATCTTGCCCGGGTCCCCGCCGCGCCCCAAACGGCGATGCAGCCGGTTTTCGGCGGCTCGGGAGAGGATTTTGAAAAAGAGGTAGATTGGCGCGGATCGAATCAGGCGCTGGCGATGGTTCCCGGCCAGCCGGACCCGGCGTTTTTGGTAGAGGGCATTGGCCTGACCGGCATCGGCTATGTGGAGGGGAAGCTGCACGTCCAGACACAGGTCAAGGACCCTTTGAGCAACGACAATCACGGGTATTTTTATCTTGTGGACGCGGCAGGCGGCAAGATTTTAAGCCGTTACGCCTTTGCCTTTCAGGAACATCAGGGGGACCTGCGGATAGACTATGACGAATTTGTTTTCGACGTCGGGCCGGAGGACGCCGCCGCTTATACCCTGTACGGGGATTTTTACACCTCCGGGAGAAAGACCGAGGGCGGCTGGAAGGTCACCTTCCGCTTAACGGAGGAAGAGTGACAAACAAAAAAGAAGGTATGCCTGCCATACCTTCTTTTTTGCCGTTTTCCCGCCGTGCCGCCGTGCGCGGCGCCTATTGCTCGCGGCAGTAGACGCTGATCGCCTGATAGATAAATTCCCCTGTGCCTTCGCCGCCGGTTTTGTCGATGTTTTCCGTCAGTCTGCCGCCGCCGGCGTACATCCTGCCAAGGCCAAGCAGCGTCGCGTCCGAGCAGCTGTAAAAATACTCGGTAATAAAATCCCGCAGCTTCTTCACCTGGGCCTGGGCCTGCTGCGACGAAGGCGATTTTTCGCGCATTTCGCCGAATTCGGCCATAATGGCCATCATCTGTACGGTTATACGCTGGACGTCTTCCTTTGTGTACCCTTGGGACTTTTGCAGAAACTCCTGGTATTCCGCCGTCTGCCCGTATCTGGCTTTCGCCTCGGCGGCATAGGCGTCGATTTTGCTTGTGTCAAATGCTGTAAAATCCAATTTATTCACTCCTATCATCTGAATTCCGCGGGCCAGGTCAATGAGATTTTCCAAATGCTCTTTTTTTAGCGTCAGCAGGGTGATCTGCTGCTCCAGCGCCAGGTTTCGGTCAAAATTCGGACTTTCCAAAATCCCCTTGATCTCTTTTAAAGGGAATTCCAGTTCCCGAAACAGCAAAATCTGCTGAAGCTGTACAAGGTCCGCGTCGTCGTACAGCCGATACCCGGCCTCTGAAACGGCCGTCGGCTTTAACAGCCCAATTGCGTCGTAATGGTGCAGCGTGCGCACACTGACACCTGTCAGCCTGCTTACCTCATTTACCGTTCTCAATCCTTTTCCCCCTTTCGTGAAGCCAGTATAGACCATGACGCAGCGTCATAGTCAAGGGGTGTTTTCAAAAAAATTTCGTTTTGATAAAAAAGAGCCTTGCTTTGCGCACATGGCGCGCAGAGAAGGCTCTTTTTACCTTTTAAAACTAGAGGATAAAACGCTTTAACAAAGAGAGGGTCTCTTCCAGATTGATCGGCTTCGCCGTATGGGCGTTCATGCCGCTGTCCAGGCAGCGCTTAATATCCTCGGAGAAGGCGTCCGCCGTCATGGCGATAATCGGGACAGACAGCGCATCCGGGCGAAGCAGCCCGCGGATGGTCCGGGTCGCTTCATACCCATCCATTACCGGCATGCGCACATCCATCAAAATCGCAGAGTAATAGCCCCGCTGGGACTGCTGGAATTTTTCCACGCAGATTTTGCCGTTTTCCGCCCAATCCAGTTCTATTCCGGCGTCGGACAAAAGCTCTTTTAAAATCTCCCAGTTTAATTCGTTGTCCTCCGCAACCAGCAGCCGGCGACCGGTTAAATCCAAATCTGCTTTTAGAGGTTCTTCGTCCTGCTCGTGGTCCATGTATTTTTTTAGCCCGTAAAACAAAGTCGATTTAAACAAGGGCTTCGCGATAAAGCCGTCGATTCCTGCCGCTCGGGCCTCGTCTTCAAAATCGCTCCAGTCATACGCGGAAATCAGGATAATCGGCATGTCATCGCTGACAATTTTTCGAATCTGCCGGGCCACCGCGATGCCGTCCGTATCCGGAAGCTTCCAGTCCAGCAGGACAATCTGGTAATTGTCCCTCGCCTCACTGTGCTTTTTGATCATTTCAATCGCTTTGTTGCCGCTTAAGGTCCAATCCGCCTGAATGCCAATGGATTTTAGCGCGTCCACCGCGGTCAGACACAAATTTTCGTCATCATCCACCACCAGTATTTTCCAAGGAGGCAGGACCATATCCGTCTCCGGAACAGAAACCTTTTCCAGGTCCAAAATCACATGGAATTCCGTTCCTTTGTTCAATTCGCTTTGTACCGAAATGGTACCTCCCATAGCATCCACAATGTATTTCGTAATCGCCATGCCAAGGCCCGCGCCTTCGGTTTTGCGCACCCGTTTGCTGTCCACCCGGGAATACGCGTCGAAAATATGGTCCAAAAACGCCGGTGTCATACCGATTCCGTTATCCTTCACCTTTATATGGGTTCGGATATAGTTTTCGCCTTTTTCCACGGGCGCCTCTTCCTGATATAAGGACAGCTGGATCGTGCCGCCCTCTTGGGTGTACTTCACCGCGTTGGACAAAAGGTTCAGCATAACCTGGTTTAATCGGACGCTGTCGCAGTACACGTTTTCGGCTTCAATGCTGTCAATATGGATGTTAAAATTCTGGGACTTGGCCTTGACCTGTGTCTGCACGATGCCAACGATTCCCTCAATGACCTCTCTTAAAGAGACCATCTCCGCCGTAAGGGTCATTTTGCCGCTTTCAATTTTGGACATATCCAGCACATCGTTAATCAACCCCAGCAGATGCTTGCCGGACAGGGTGATCTTTCTTAAACAGTTGCGCACCTGCTCTTTGTCGTCGATGTGGGACATGGCAATGGCCGTCATCCCCACGATGGCGTTCATCGGCGTGCGGATATCGTGGCTCATGTTGGACAAAAACTCGCTTTTTGCCCGGGTGGCGTGCAGCGCCTCCTGCCGGGCCGCTTCCAGTTCCTTCATCTGCTGGCGGGTCGTTTTAAAATAAACACAGAAGATTAAGAGAAGCATTGCCAGCACAATTGCGCTGACCGAGAGGGTAGCCACCGTCCGGCCCCGGTCCAAAGACTCGACCGTTTCGTTTAATATGCCAAAGGGAAGCACCGTTACCAGATGCCATTCCGAGTAGGGCAGTAGCATACAGTAAATCTGCTGGCTGCTTTCGCCCAGGCCCAATATGCCGGAATAATCCTCGCCTTTCTCCATAGCGGCAGAAATTTCCTCCACATACTGGTCAATTTTCTCCTTGTCTTCGTCCGGATACCGGTCGTAGAGACTACTAAAATAATCGGGATATTCCATGTCCTCGTCGCCGACAATAAAGCTGCCGTTCTTTCGGATAATATAGGAATAGATCAAGGCGTCATCCTCATTGGTGTTGAGCATGGTACTGACATAATCAATGGGAACGGCGGCAAGCATGGCCATGGATTTTGCGCCGTTTGCCATCGGGTAACCCACACTTACGCCAAAGATTACCACCTTATTGCCGATGGCGTCTTTTCCCACTGCGACCTTTTTTTCCCCGCGCTTAAGCGATGTGAAAAAAGGGTCTGGGTCCGCCAGCTGGATCTGCTGGCCGTCGAGCATCTGTATCCTTCCGTCCGCCCCGCAAAGGGCCAGATAATTAAAATTTCGAACACCGGCCTGATAGACCAGGTCCTGGTACAGAGTATTCACCGCTTCTTCGTCGCTGTTATCATCCTCTGGCGGAACTACTGCCAGTACCGCCTCCACCTGCTCCAGCTTCAGATCAATCAGAGTGCGGAAATGGGCGGAAATATGCTCGTTTATCCCCACCATATACAATTCTCCCACTGTACCAATGGACTCGGCGCTCATTTTGCTCATGTTCTGCCCAAGGTAGACAAAAGCGCCGATGCTGATGATCAGAAGGAGCGAAAAACTCCCAATCAAAAAATGGGTGTTGCGGCTTCCTTTCTTTTTTTGCGTAGCCATTCGTATCGTCCCTTTCTTGCATGCCCTTCAAAAAGGCCGGAACATTCCAAGCCGAATAATCCCGCCTACATAAGGGAAAAGCTTTCTTTTTTAATGGATGATGGCCGCTTTGACAGCCGGGCGAAAAGATCCCCCAAGGCTTTGCATCCAGCTACCTATAACACGCTAATATTAGCATATTTCTATAAAAGCTGCAAGCGGCTACTTTCCTCTTGGGATTTTCGTTGTATCCGCCGGCAAAATATGCTATACTAAATTGCATTGTACAAAATAAAAAATCAAGCCTGGACGGGCTATCTGCCGCGCAGATGGCGGCAAAAATAAAAGAGGTGAACGGATTGTCTTTGATTGATCCTGTTTTGGAGCGTACCCGCAACTTTTGCATCATCGCCCACATCGACCACGGAAAATCCACCCTGGCCGACCGGATTCTGGAACTGACCAGCACGGTGGCAAAACGGGACATGGAAGAACAGCTTTTGGATAATATGGACATCGAACGGGAAAGGGGCATCACCATTAAAGCCCGGGCCGTTCGGCTGCAATACACCGCCAAAAACGGTCAGGTCTATGACTTTAACCTGATCGACACACCGGGACATGTGGACTTTAACTATGAAGTATCCCGTTCGTTGGCCGCCTGCGAAGGGGCGCTTTTGGTAGTGGACGCCTCTCAGGGCATTGAGGCCCAAACCCTGGCCAACACCTACCTGGCCATCGAGCACGACCTGGAGGTGGTGCCGGTCATCAATAAAATCGATCTGCCCGCCGCCGACCCGGAACGGGTGGCCCACGAGGTGGAGGACGTCATCGGCCTGCCCTGCCTGGACGCGCCCTACATTTCGGCCAAAAACGGAATCAATATCGAGGAGGTTTTGGAACGGATCGTCACCGATATCCCTGCCCCCTCGGGCGACCCGTCGGCCCCTTTAAAGGCGCTGATTTTTGATTCTTACTATGACAGTTATAAAGGAGTCATCGTCTACATCCGGGTAAAGGAGGGGACGCTGCGCAGCGGCGACGCCATCCGCATGATGGCCACCGGTGCGGAATTTTCGGTGGTGGAGGTGGGCACCATGGGCGCCACCTCGCTGGTCCCCTGCGATGAACTAAAGGCGGGGCAGGTGGGGTATCTGACCGCCAGCATCAAAAATGTGCAGGATACCACCGTCGGCGACACGGTCACCCTGCGGGATTTTCCCTGTGCCGAGCCGCTGCCCGGCTACCGCAAGGCGGTTCCCATGGTGTTCTGCGGCATCTACCCGGCGGACGGCGCCCGCTACCCGGATCTGCGGGACGCTTTGGAAAAATTGCAGCTCAACGACGCGTCCCTCTCCTTCGAGCCGGAAACCTCTATCGCCCTGGGCTTTGGCTTTCGCTGCGGATTTTTGGGGCTTTTGCACATGGAAATTATCCAAGAACGGCTGGAGCGGGAGTTTAATCTGGACCTGGTCACCACCGCGCCCAGCGTTATCTATAAAATCCATCTGACCGACGGGACCACCGTCTCTATCGACAACCCCACCAACTACCCGGATCCGTCGCTGATCGCCTCGGCGGAGGAGCCGCACGTTAAGGCCAGCATCTTTACCCCGGCCCAGTATATCGGTTCTATTATGGAACTGTGCCAGGAGCGGCGGGGCGTTTACAAGGATACCAAATATCTGGATACCGACCGGGTGGAACTGCATTACGATCTGCCGTTAAACGAAATCGTCTACGACTTTTTCGACGCGCTTAAATCCCGGACCAAGGGATATGCCTCCTATGACTATGAGCTGGACGGCTACCAGCCCTCCAAGCTGGTCAAGCTGGATATTCTCTTAAACGGCGAAATGGTGGACGCTTTAAGCTTCATCGTCCACGCGGATAAGGCCTATTCCCGCGCCCGCAAAATGGCCGAAAACCTCAAGGAGCACATTCCGCGCCAGCTGTTCGAGGTGCCCATTCAGGCGGCGGTCGGCGGCAAGGTCATCGCCCGGGAGACGGTTAAGGCCATGCGCAAGGACGTTTTGGCCAAGTGCTACGGCGGCGACATCACCCGCAAAAAGAAGCTTTTGGAAAAGCAGAAGGAAGGCAAAAAGCGCATGCGCCAGTTAGGCTCGGTAGAGGTGCCCCAGGAGGCGTTTATGTCGGTGCTCAAGCTGGATTAGCGGCTTCGCGACGAAAAAGCGAAATTTTCTTCCGACCAAAAAAACGGACCGCAGAATTTGCCACGGTCTGTTTCCCGGTGAAGAAGGAGGACACTTATGAAAAAAGCTTCCGCTGCTTCTCTTTGCGTCCCTGCCAGAATCCCCGGCCCTTGCGGGGAGGCGGCCAGATGAGCCGGTATCCCTTGCAGATAAAAGAACGCCGGCCGGGGATTTACGTCCATGTGCCCTTTTGCGCGGCCAAATGCCCCTACTGCAATTTTTACTCGGTCAAGGCGCAGGACAGTCTGATGGATGCCTACACCGAAAAGCTGTGCCAGACGCTGGAACAGTCCGCCAGACGCTGGCCCCGCCGGATGGATTCTTTGTATTTTGGCGGTGGCACCCCGATTTTGTTAGGGCCCACCCGTATCGAAAAAATTCTGGGTGCCGCCCGGCGGTATTTTTCCCTGGAACAGGCGGAGATCACTCTGGAGGCCAATCCCGCCTCGACGCTGGAGCCGGTGCTGCGGGAACTGTACGCCGCCGGGGTCAACCGATTGTCCTTCGGTCTGCAGTCGGCAGACGAAGGGGAACTTCGGCTTTTGGGCCGCCGCCATACGGCCAAAGAGGCGGCCCAGGCGGTGGAGCAGGCCCAAAGGGCGGGCTTTTTTAACCTGTCGCTGGATCTGATGCTAGGCCTTCCACAGCAGACGGCCCAATCGGTGGAAAACTCGGTGGATTTTTGCGCCAAAACCGGTGTTTCCCACATCTCCGCCTATCTTTTAAAGGTGGAGCCCGGCACCCCCTTTGACCAAAACGGCGTGGCGGCGCGCTGTCCCGACGCCGACGGCCAGGCGGATTTGTATCTGTGCGCGGTAAACGCCTTAGAAAAGCATGGTTTTTTCCAATACGAAATCTCCAGTTTTGCCAAACCGGGCTTTCACAGCCGGCACAACTGCAAATACTGGCTGGGCGCCGAGTATCTGGGATTAGGTCCGGCGGCTCACAGCTTTTTAGGGGGGCGGCGGCGGTTTTTCCCGCCGGACCTTGCCGTCTTTTTATCGGCAGAGGACCCGCTGGCCTTGGTGACCGACGACGGGCCCGGTGGCGGCCCGCAGGAGTTTGTCCTGCTGGGGCTTCGGCTGACCCAGGGTATCAGCAGAAAAGAGGGGGCCGCCGCCTTTCCGGATTACGACTGGGCGGGCCTTTGGCAAAAGGCGGCGCCGATGGTCCGGGCCGGATACATGGGGCAAACGGATGACCGGCTTTTCTTTACGCCGGAGGGTTTTTTGCTCTCCAACGCCATTTTAGCGCGGATTTTATAGCCTTTCCCGGCGAATCCTTTAGCCCGGCGCCGAGATTTTCGGGGAATCCTGCGCCGGAAGGCGGCTTTTGGGGCGTGGTTTTTGCCAAAGCCGCCCGGGCGTTACAGGATAGATTGACTTTTCCGTGAATCTTTGCTAAAATAAGTAGGACAAATTTTTATACGGAAGCGTATCGAAGTGGTCATAACGGGCCTGACTCGAAATCAGGTAGCCCTCACGGGCTCGTGGGTTCGAATCCCACCGCTTCCGCCATCGGGAAGCCGCATAAACCAAGTGTTTATGCGGCTTTTTCATATCCCAATAACTTTTACGGTAGGAACAAAATTCCTGCCGTTTTGTTATTTTCAGGCTATTGTTATCACGCTTTTCAGGATAACACGCCCATAAAACGGCTAAATAAATTGAGCCATAAACCGTACTGAAAAATCGAATTGTTGTAAAAATGTTATCAAATCGAGTAAAGCGATATAAATAGACATAATGAAAAGCGGGGCGTTACATAACCATAATATTTTGGAGGCAAAAAAAATGACTAACGAAACCCACACCCTAAGTCCCGCAAAAATCGAACTTATCAGCAATGTATCGGGTGCATATTCCGCTCCATTTTGGGACGGATTGCGAGAAGTCACCGGCACATTGGATACTATCCGAAAAATAAGGTCGGTTCTTGAAACGCTCTATTTTACGGGCAATGAATTGGAATCCTACAACCTGATTCTTGCGGTATACGATTTGATTGCCATTGAAATTCCGCTTGATGTTATCGGACTTGAACCATATCCGGAAGCAATCAAGCGATTTATCATTGAATTTTTGCTTGACACCCACGACCTGATGATCGACTACGAAAACGAAGGATAAAAAACAGTAACTCTGTATTGGGGACGCCCGTACAAATTTACTTATTGTGTTTGTAGGTCGTTCAAAAAAGAGAAGACCACTACCAAGGGATAACCATACCATTTTGCAATGAGAGATGTGGCGGTGTCCGCTTGTTCCCCCTCTCCACACCTCTCCCCCTCAAAACTACCTGTACTACCCGAAAAAGAGATATTTACAGGGCGGCGATTTTTATATCTTTGCAGCAAATCGGCAGAAATTTTCTTTGTCGAGTTGTTCAAATGCGAACAATGGGAAACCGCTATGTGATATACCAGCAAGCATCGCCTTTGTGGTACCACAAAGGCATTTACCACCCCACAAAACATACATGTTTTGCGGGGAACCCCGGTAGTCAGGGGAAAGCCCTGAAACCCTTACTCGTTGTAAAAGACATATGAGCTTCTTGAATGCGCTATGCTACAGTATTAAAAAATCAGCCGCCTGACAAGGCGGCTGTTACATAGAAAGTTTCGTTTGTATAGATTAAAATTCATTTGATTTTTTATTTGCCTTGAAAGTTAAATATATTTGCTATTTCTTCTGCGGTCTCCTGCATTCCTCTTTGAAACCAAACTTCAATCCAGCCATACAGAGCGTAAGCAACATACGCTTTCCCATATGCTTCTTCTTTGGAATGTTCGGGTTTTGGCCCGCAAATACCAATAATCACATCTTTCAGAAGATAGATTAGATTCCTTTTATTTAGCAATTCGTAAAATTCCCTATGCTTTTCAAAGTGTGCAAACATGGCGTAGAGAAACTTGTCAAGTGACTTATTTTGTTCTCCATCTTTATCCGGCCATTCCTGAAATATTTTATTGATATATCCCCGCAGAATATCCTCTTTACTTTCAAAATTACGGTAAAACGAAGCTCTGCCAATACCGGCAAGGTCGCACAGTTCGCTGATGGATATATCTCCGATGGGCTTGTCCCGCAGCAATTCCAGAAGTGCGTCCGTAATATGCTCTATGACATAAGCGTTTCTTGCTTCGTTGCTGAACGGTGATACATTTTTCGGGGTTTGTCTCATTTTTCCGCCTCCTATTGACACCAAGAAAATTCGATAATACAATTAAATCAACAAGACAATTGTTTCATCGTTATCATAACACGCTGAAAACAAAAAGTCAATAGGTAATGGCAGAAAGGAAAGAAAGAAATGACACTTACACAAAAACGGCTGATTATTGTATTGGTAATCGTCATTATTGCCGCCCTTTTAGGACGGTTGGCAGTCCGAGGGATTATGAATCTTCTGCTCGGCGGAACATTGTTCGGAGGTAATTTCCTATGAAAACAGAAAAAAAGAAAGGCAGAGGTATGTTTGTATTTATTTGTATAGCAGCGTTTCTTGTTTCTTTTGGTCTTGGAGTAGCTTCAAAATTTGCGATTCAACCGTCATGGGCAAAACAATACTCTGTCCAATTAACGGACGAGATCGGAAAGGTTTATAAGGATATTTCCTACAGTAACGGCGAAGCCAACAAATTTGACCTGTATGTTCCCGCAGACGGAAGTAAAGAAAGTTACGGTTTGGTGGTTTATCTCCACGCAGGCGGATTTACACAGGGGGATAAGTCGGGGGACGCCGAAATGCTTTCATGGCTGTGTTCCAAAGGCTATGTTGCGGCAGGAATCAACTATACTCTGCGTAACGAAACGAATAACAAAAGCGTATATTCGCAGTCGATGGAAATCAAAGAGGCTATGCCAAAGGTCGTGGAAGAAGCACAAAGGCTTGGATACCATATAGACAAATTGGCTATGGGAGGCGGCTCGGCCGGTCATGCACTTGCTATGATTTATGCTTACAGAGATGCGGACGAATCGCCGGTTCCGGTCAAATTATTATTCGGCGCTGTGGGGCCTTCCAGCTTTTATGCGGAAGATTGGGAAATATACGGCTTTGATCGGGACACGGATGAATCAAGAGAAGGCGCCGCCGGTCTTTTAGGTGTTATGGGCGGTGTGGAATTGACGCCGGAAATGATAAAGGACGGCTCTTATATAGAAAAGTTAAAACCCATATCGGCAGTTATGTGGGTGGACGAAAATACCGTTCCGAGTGTTGTTGCATATGGAAAATACGATAGGATTCAGCCATATAAAGGCTCTCAAAGATTATTGGAAGCCTATAAACAGTATTCGGTGGATTACAAATATTTTGAATGTCCGCATTCCGGTCACGGACTGCAAAATGATGACAAAATATACAAAGAATACATGGAAGCCGTAGAACAATATCTGAATCAATATATGCCGGTGAATAAACTGCGGTGAGATTTGTTTGTAAAAACAGAGACTGGAGGAACAGCTAGGAAAAAAGCGGTAAAGATCATGCTGATTATTTTAGCTATTATTGTGGTTCTTGCAGGCGGAGTTATTTTTATGCTGTATCAAGGAGCTAAATCAATCGGAGTAGGCTCCGGTCCGGCGGCGGATTATGAAACACGGGTTAATATTTGGAACACCGTTGCCGGAAACAGTTCAAGGTCTAAGCTGGATGATATGAATATTGATTCTTCAGGGAGTAATGCGACATTTGCTTCTATGGGGTTTGCCAAAGCCATTGTAAACAGCAATTATTCCGATGAAGAATCTAGTATATGAATTCTTTGTTTTCACTTGTTTACCCAAGTTCACTTACATAAACAGGAATAAACACTTATAAACAATGTCTCAAATTCAACTCATTACGCCTTAAAGCAATTACATAATAGCAACACAAAAGAGAAAAATCAATGCTTTATAAAAGGGTCAGATGCGATCAATCAAACCGCACATGACCTTTTCTCGTTAAACGCTAACTATTTATCATCCCTACAAAAGGTATCGAAGATCATTTTAGCATCAAGGCGAAAGCCAATGACAAACGAGTCGACCTCTGCATCGCCCATAAACCCGCCGTAGGCGTTGCAGAAATCAAGGAACAGGTCTTTATCTTCGCCCTGCAAGCGTTCAGTTAGTTTTTCCCCGTATTGCTTGTCAGAACAAGTGCCGCTTGCTCTGATTTTTACAAAGTAAAAATCAGTCGCCCACGTCACTGTTCCTCCTCTCCACAAAAAGTCGCGCTCGGCTCGCCTGTTCAGTTGTAAACGCCCTCACGATGGCTCACTGCCGCTACCAACTTTTTGCGGTTTTTATGTACTCTAAGAAAATTGCGGCATAAATGCCCTTTGTCTATACATTCTTGTTTTGTTCTTTCCGCAGTTCTTTCCGAAAATACGGGTTTCGACGATTTTTTGGTCAGACTCGAACTGCCCCTCCCGAAAATGTGCGTTTTTTGATACAATGTTAAAAAAGTCAGGAATTATGCGGCTTTTTAAATCCGGACGGAATGGGACGAAGCGTATACGGAGCGACCTGCGTTTTATAAGTACCCGTAAAGACTCGAAATCAGGTAGCCTTCACGGGCTCGTGGGTTCGAATCTCACCTTTTTCCGTATCTTCATCCCATACGGCAAAAAGGACAGCTGAAAAGTGGGGAATATAAGACAGGCGGATGTTGCAGGAGCCCGATGCAAAGCGTATCAAAGGCACTGTTAAAAGGGGAAATACTTGGTCGATTCCCCACAGTGTAGAGAAACCTGCTGCCGGAAGATTCAGAATATAAAAAGCAAAGGACGATACTTGTGATGAACGAATATAAAATTATGGTGGTGGATGATGAGCCTGATATTTTGGATTTGCTTGAAAAGGTTTTGAATATCGAGGGCTTTCGCACGGTTGTAAAAATCGATACAGGAATAAATGCGGTAAATACCTGCAAGAAAATCCAGCCGGATCTTATGATTTTGGATGTTATGCTGCCGGATATTGACGGCTATGAAGTGTGCAAACAAATTCGGGCGTTTTCCCATTGCCCGATTCTGTTCCTTTCGTCCAAAAATGATGAATTGGATAAAATACTTGGGTTAGCTGTCGGCGGCGACGATTATGTAACGAAACCTTTCAGTCCCAAAGAAATTGCGTTCAGGGTTAAAGCGCAGCTGCGCCGGGTCGAATACGGACAAAACCCTGTGAAGAATAAAACGATTCAAATCGGCGCATTGACGATTGATACAGACGGATGCAGGGCAACAAAAGACGGCAGAGATATGGAATTGACCGCCAAGGAGTTTGAGATACTGCGGCACTTGGCCAAAAATAAAGGACGGGTGATCAGTCGTGAGCGTTTATATGAAGCGATATGGAACGAGGATAGTTTTGGCTGTGATAATACGGTTATGGTTCACATCCGGCATTTGCGTGAAAAATTAGAGAGTGACCCCACCTCTCCGAAATACATTATTACAATGAAAGGCCTAGGCTATAAGCTGGTAGATCCGTATGAAGAATAAAAAGAACTTTAATCCGTTTTTCAGAATGGTTCTGCTTTTGCTGATTGTAGTTTTTGCCGGTATTATAACAGCAATCAGCCTATTCTATTATGTGTTTTCAATACCCGAGCCGGAGGGACTGAGTCTAGCAAGCTGGCCGCAGAATTTTACAGACAATTTTTCGGAGTGGACCACATATGAAAACGGGAAACTCTCTATTGAACAAATCGGGCTTGACCGATTAGACGAATACGGCTTGTGGATTCAGTTTTTGGATGAATCCGGGCAGGAGATTTTTTCCTACAACAAACCGGCTGATTATCCCCAAAAATATTCCGCATCAGAATTAATCTCCTCTAAGGCAAGCGGCTATCAAAACGGATATACGGTATTTGCGAGCAGTTTGGAGGATACCGAGGAAATTTGCAGCTATATTATCGGCTTCCCTTATGACATAGGAAAGTATATGCTGCATTACAACGGGGATCGAGTGGCAAGACTTTCCCCGGTAGCAAGGGGAATGATTCTTTCTGCTTTGGGGACGCTTGTTCTTGTTGTGCTTGCTTATGGTTTTTGGCTTTCACGAAAACTCTCGGGTATTACGGGCGGAATCCAAAATATCTCTCTTCGCTCCTACAAGCCACTGGAAGAAAAAGGAATGTTCAGTGAAATATATGGCGCTTTGAATAAAATGGACAGAGAAATCCGTCGCGCCGATCAGATAAGTGAAGAAACGGAAACGAAACGACGGGAGTGGATTGCCAATACTACGCACGATTTGAAAACGCCGCTTTCTCCCATTAAGGGATATGCGGAAATGCTTGCCGACAGTTCAGATAAGGAGAAACCGACCGTACAGGAATATGGCTCTATCATTCTGAAGAATATTAACTATACCGAAAATCTGATCAACGATTTGAAGCTGACCTATCAGCTGGATTCCGGTTCTATCCCGTACAATCCTCAAACGGTTCGGATAACACGCTGTGTTAAAGAATGGGTAATCGATATTATAAACGATCCCGCTTTTGAGAATCGTGACATTGCGTTTGAAAGCAATATTATGGGGCTTAATGCCGATATTGATCCCGACCTGTTCCGGCGGGCAGTGACAAATCTTGTTATAAACGCTCTGATACACAATGCTTCTGATACAAAGGTCAGCGTTACACTCGACCAAGATAAAAACAGCGGCATTCTGCTTTCTATCCGTGATAACGGAAAGGGACTTGGCGAATCGGAGCAGGAACGGTTATTTGAGCGGTATTACAGGGGTACAAATACAAAAGAAAAGCCGGAGGGAAGCGGATTGGGACTTGCCATAGCAAATCAGATTGTAACGCTTCACGGCGGTAAGATAACCGTTAAAAGTCAGCCCGGCGTCGGAACAGAATTTATCATCCATATTCCCTTTCAAGGCGAGAACGCCGTAAATTAAGGTTAAATTAAGATGGGAAAAAGTTCATCCTAAGATAGGCGGTTTATGCTATTTGGCATAGGCCGCCTTATTTTTGTGCCTATGAAAAATCAATCAGGGGGATTTTTGTATGCAGCTACAGTTACAAGACTTATGTAAGCAGTACAAAACAAAGTGTGCGGTAAATCATGTAAATGCAAATTTGGTTCCGGGCGTATACGGCTTGCTTGGAGCAAACGGCGCAGGTAAAACAACACTTATGAGAATGATCTGCGGTGTTCTCAAGCCAACTTCCGGCAGTATTCGTCTGAACGGAAAAACCATCGAACAATTAGGAGAACGATATTATTCCCATTTAGGTTATATGCCGCAGGATTTTGGCTTTTATCCCGATTTTACCGCCCGTGAATTTATGCTGTATATGGCTGCGGTAAAGGGGCTTGGCGCCAAAGCGGCGAAGCAAAGGACAGAGCAGCTGCTTTATATGGTAAACCTGCACGAAGTGGCAGATAAAAAAGTCAAATCCTATTCCGGCGGGATGAAGCAGCGATTAGGAATTGCTCAGGCAGAGTTGAATCATCCGTCTATATTGATACTGGATGAACCCACCGCCGGACTTGACCCCAAAGAGCGGGTCCGTTTTCGTAACCTCATATCCGATTTCGCAAAGGAAAAAATTGTCATTCTGTCTACACACATTGTCTCGGATGTTTCGTATATTGCCGACTACATTCTAATGATGAAAGGCGGGCAATTTTTACTCGGAGAATCTATGGAAACGGTTACAGACGGGATTAAGGGAAAAGTGTGGGAATTTTTCGCCGATAATAAAAAAGCGGCGGAATACAGCCGCTGTTTATCTGTTGTAAATCTGCATCATGAAAACAATATGGTAAGGTTGAGAGTGGTCAGCGATACAGCGCCGGCGGCAGACGCAGTTACCGTTGAGCCGAGTTTGGAGGATTTGTTCCTATACCATTTCGGGGAAGATGCACAGAGTGAAAGGAGTAATGATTATGCTGATTAAATACGAGTTTCTAAAAATCCTGCGAAAGAAATCGACCATGATCGTTATGGCGGTCAGTCTGCTTTTAACGGCGTTTCTTTTCGGGCTGCCGATTTTGCAATTTCAAACCTACAATCAGGACGGCGTGATCAAAGGTTCCGAGGGCATCGCCTATGAAAAGGAACAATATCAAAATGTGTCTGTCCCCATTACCGATGAATATGTGGAAAAAACGATTACAGAATATCAAAAGCTTTTTGAAAACTCTGACAATGTCGGTTATGACGGCAATGAAAAATTTCTGATTGGCGATGCATATTGGAATTTTGTCGCTCCCAGAGAAGATCTTCTTAACACGATTGCCTCTGTATATGATTCCTACGGCGAAAATTCCGGTCTTAACAAACTGCCCGAACTGGATTTGACAGACGGCGCTAGATTTTATCAGGCGAGAAACGAAAAGATAGAATCGCTTTTGAACACACCGTCGAGAAATCTGTCGGCAGAACAGAAAGCATACTGGAGGAATATGAACGGTAAGGTGGAAATGCCGCTCCAATACGGCTATCACGAGGGCTGGACCGTTATTATGACCAGCTTTGAGCTGCTGATGTTCGCTCTATTGGCCGTCTGTATTGTGATAGCGCCTGTCTTTTCGGGCGAATATCAGGCGGGAACAGATGCGGTGATTCTATCCGGCAAATACGGAAAGACCAAATTGGTAACAGCTAAAATAATCGCATCCCTACTGTTTGGCGTTCTTGCGTTTACACTTCATGTCGTCGTCGCCTTTGGACTTCCTCTTGCCGCCTTTGGAGCGGACGGCTGGAACCTGCCCTTGCAAATTGCGGGTACGACGATTCCCTATCCGTTCACATTCCTGCAAGCAGCCCTTATCAATCTCAGCGTCATCTATTTGGTACTGATTGCTGTGATTGGACTGACCTTGCTTTTATCTGCTAAGCTGAAAACCCCTTATCTTGTTTTGACCGTGCTTGTACCGGTGCTCTTTCTTCCGCTGTTCCTTTCACCCAACGGCACAACCGGAGTATATAATTTGACCTTGTTCCTTTTGCCGTATCGCGCTACGATGCCGGAAATCGGGAAATATATTTCCTATCAGATCGGCGGAACGGTTTTTGACGCATGGTCTGTAAGGGCGATCTTGTATGCGGTTCTGACGGCGGTTATGCTGCCTCTTGCAGGATTGGGCTTTAAAAAGCACCAGGTAGCGTGAGGTGGACTATGAAAAAGAAAAAAAGAATCCTTCTTGGCGCTGTTGTGCTTGGAATCATCGTTTTGGCAATCGGTCTGCTCACCCAATCGCCTAAATGGTCGCAGAGATCGTTTGAAGCTGTTGTAAAAGAAATTATCACGCAGCCCGACGGTGAAGTCCGTTTCATTGTCGAGCGTACAACAGAAATCTACGGGGATCCGATCCATTCGCTCGGCATCAGTAAGGATACCAAATTGTTAAGCGCAGACGACAAGAAAATAACCGTGCGCGATATTCAGCCCAAAAGTTTCGTCAAAGTCACTTTGAAAGATGCCTTTAATGAGGAAACGCCGTTTTACTATCCGATTGTCTATGAAATAAAGCTGCTTAACAAAAGCCAAGAATCGTAACACCCTCTATAGGATAAAAATCAGCCGCCCGCTTTGAATGTTCCGCCTTTTTCGCGAAAACCTCCGCTGTGCCTTATGCGGGTTCGCGTATAAACGCGCTAACGACGCCTCGGCGTCTCAGCCAGTTTTGGCGGGATTTCGACGGGCTGCTGGTTTTTTCTTTTTTGCGCTGTCTTTTAAAATTTGCCGCGAGTTTTTTGTCCCGATTCTTTACATTGTTACAATTTTCCAATATAATAAAGGTACCAATTTTGAGAGAGGTGTTTTTATGCAAAAAAGGGTAAAAAATGTGCTCGCGGTTTTTGCGGCGGTTTTGGTCGTCTCTGCGGTGTTTTATCTGTCTGCAAACAGTACCTCCCCTGAGGGGACAGAAGACTTCAGAATCGCGGCGGCGCTGGAAGAAGAACAGAGGACTACGCAAGTTCCTGACGTAGGCGGAACCCCCGGTGCAGACGATGAAGAAGACCCATCCGAAGAAGAAGCACCGAATACTACGCCAAGTCCTAGCGTACGCCCTGACGATCGTGACGACTCTAATAATTATGAGCCAAGTATAAATTTAGGTGTTGGTGATCTCGATATGGACCTGGTCAAGGACGCATCTGACAGCGATCTTGTACAGGATATCGATTCGCAGCCCAACGGCAGCGTCATCGGGATCAAGTGCAGCGTCAGCTACACCATGCGCACCGAGGTTTTTTCCGCCATTCAGGGTACGACCAAAACGATCATCCTGCAAAGCGGACTTGTGGAATGGCGCTTTAACGGAAGAGACATCAACAACCCCAAGCAGATCAACGTTAAAGTGGAGGTATCGACGCTCCAATACACGACCAGTCCCAACAAAGCGCTCATCAGTGGTCTGGTAAAGGACAAGTCCGCCTCCGTTCTCTCCTTTGCCAACAACGGCGCACTGCCCGGAAAGGCGAACATCTTAGTGAAAAGAGATGATCTTTTCCCCCATTCCAGGCAGAACAGCTTTTGGGTGTACTACTTTAACAAAATGAGAAATCAGCTGGAGTTTATCGCCAACCCGACTGTATCCAACGACGGGTATCTGGGCTTTGACATTTTCCACAACAGCGATTACATCATCACTGAAAGCCCGGTCGCCAATGCGGTACAACCTTCAACCGGCGGCAAAGACAATCCTCACACCGGCGGGTATTAATTATCCCGCAAAAAAAGAAGCCGTCCTTTAAAAGGGCGGCTTTCTTATCGAATAGAAGATTAAACGCGGTCTTCGATAAATTTAACCACATCTCCGACGGTCTTGATGGATTCAATGTCCTCATCCGGGAACTCGGCGTCGAATTCCTCCTCCAGGCTCATGACCAGATCCACCACGTCGAGAGAATCCGCGCCCAGGTCGTCGGCAATGTTCGACTCCATTGTCACGTCTTCCTCTGCAACATCCAGCTGATCGCAGATGATTTCTCTAACCTTTTCGAATACCATGTGGGAAACTCCTCCTCAAATGTTGTTCTTGCCCTATCATATTCATATTTTATCCAGTTGTCAACAGTATTTGAGCGAGAAAACAGAAAAATCTTCGCTTTTTGCAAATCTGTCACAAATCCCTTGACAATCAGGCAAAAAAAGAATAAAATACATCAATTCAAGAATGAAAAACGGGGGATTCTTATGAAGCGTTTTGCCCTGATCGGATATCCTTTGGGACACACCATGTCTCCGCCGATCCACCGGAGGTTGTTCGAGTTGTCCGGGCTGGAAGCGGAATACCGGGTGCTGCAAACGCCGCCGGAGCAGTTCGAGGCGTTGTGGCCCCAACTGCGAAAGCTGGACGGGTTTAACATCACCCTGCCCTACAAGCAGCAGATCCTCCCCTTCTGCGCCCGGCTGGACGAGACGGCGGCGCGGTATCAATCGGTCAACACAGTGGACTGCAAAAACGGCGGCACCGGCTACAACACCGACTGCGTCGGGTTCCTGCGTTCTCTGCCAGGCCGGCTGGAAGGGGAGGTCCTCATCGCCGGTGCTGGCGGCGTTGGGCGCATGTTTGCCATCGAGGCGGCCCGGCAGGGGGCCGGGGTCACACTGGCGGTGCGCCCAAGCGGGATGGAAAAGGCGCTGACGCTGCAAAAGGAAATCGCCCGGTCCTTCCCCGAGGCCCAGGTGCGGGCGGTGGCGCTGGACCAGCTGCCCGGCGAAGGGGTTCGCTATCGGTGGCTCGTCAACGCTACCCCCGTGGGCATGTATCCCCAGACGGATGCCATGCCGATAGACCCGTCGGTACTATCCCGGTGCGAAAATGTATTCGACGCCATCTACAATCCGGCCCAAACCAAGCTGATGCGCCTGGCCGGGCAATCTGGCTGCCAGGTGATAGGCGGCATGTCCATGCTGGTCTGGCAGGCGGCCCAGGCCCATTGGCACTGGTACGGCGTCCAATTTCGAGAGCAGGATATTGCCGCCCTTATCCGGGAGATGGAGGCGTTGATGGAGTGGGAATGAGTTCAGAGGGCGGAAAAGCCTTGATATGACTGGGTTTTGCAAGGCTTAGCCACCTCTGTGGCAACGATTTGGCAACATTTTTTCATTATTCACAAGAAAAGAGCTAACTGGTTTTGATTAGGCCAGTTAGCTCTTTTTGTTTTTATTCTTCGGATTGCCCTTTGAGGTCTGCAACCAGCATATCGCTCAAGCCCTGGGAAATAGGCTTGACCCGGCCCGGTGTGTTGGAAAACTCCGGATAGCGGTAGCGCCAGCGGTCATAGTCCTCCTGGCTGATCTCCCCAGCTTTGAGCATGGCAGCGGCCTGCCGCCAGGAACAGAGCATTTCATGCAAACGGGCAGCGTCTTTGCTATGGCGCACGTTGACCCGCAGGCAGACCTCTCCATCCAGCTCGTCAATGGTGAGGCCATACCTGTCCTCCAAGGTAAACAAAGTGTGTATCAAGCCGAGGTAGGAATCAATATCTGGTACAGACAGCGCCAGCGGTGACACACCCAAGGCATTAGCCAGCGAAGCGGTCAAATCGGCCTTTGGTGTTCTGGCCCCAGTTTCGTACTGCGCCAGCCGGACATCCGCGGATTTCTCCGGGAAGCCCAGCAACATACCAAGATATTTCTGCGTCATGCCCCGCATTGTGCGGAAAAAGTGGATTCTTTCACCGATTGCCATAACTGTCAACTCCATTTCGACTATCGTTGCATTCAATATAGCAGATATGTTTAAGATAGTCAAGAGGAACCTAAATAATTTTGCTTAATATTTTTCTGGAAACCGCTTGACATTAACAGAGTTGTTTAGTATAATGCGAGAGAACTAAGCGATTCTGCTTAATAAAATTAAAAACAGGAGGTACACTATTTGAACGAGAACAGCTTCATGCGGGTGGACGATGTGGCAATGGAACTGGGGATTTCCAAATCCTATGCCTATAAGATCGTTCAGAAACTCAACGCCGAACTGAGAGAAAAGGGATACCTGACGATCTCAGGCCGGGTCAACCGGCGGTACTTTATGGAAAAGCTCTGCTACGGTGGGGCGGAAAGGAAGGAGTCGTAATGGCGGTCTACAAAGAAGAAAAGGCCGGTACCTGGCGGGTGATCTACCGCTACACTGACTGGACCGGTGAACGGAAACAGACGCAGAAGCGGGGCTTCAAGACCAAGCGGGATGCCCAGGCGTGGGAGCGGGAGCAACAAAACAGGGCCACCTCCAACTTGGATATGACCTTTGCCA
>CAJTQM010000001.1:140525-149035 GCA_910578255.1 uncultured Oscillospiraceae bacterium | reverse complement strand
TCCCTTAGACGGATCTCACAGGAGCCATCGTGGGAAAAATTTTTCTTCAATATATGACTATATTTAGGCATAGTGGGGATTTTTTGCTGTTATCATAAAAGCCGTGTAGAATTTCTTGATTTTATGGTAGAAGCGAGGAGAGGGAAAGCATTGAGCAAAAAACCACCGTTTCAAAACTGTGACCGCTTTATTGAACTTGGCTTGGAAATTTCCGCACTTAGAAAAATGCGCGGTATGTCGCAAGAGGAGTTGGCGGCGAAAGCAAAAATCAGCCGATCCCATTTAAGTTCCATCGAAGCGCCGAATATCATCCGCCCATTTTCACTGGAAGTATTATATAACATTGCTGATGCTTTAAATATTCAAGCAGGCGATCTATTATCCGGGCATCTTTTTAAGGACGAAAAATAGGATGAAAAGACAATCAAATTTTAGGAGAAATACAACTCCAGCAAGGACAGGATTTTATGTGAATGTCAAGAAAAACATCCAAAATGATTGCAAAAAAAATCGATATAATGTTGGAAATCAAAAGCAGAAACTTGTAGAAAGCGCGAAAGGATACCCATTCAAAATGAATGGGTATCCTTTTTTCTGTCTTCTCGTTACAAGGCAAGCAGATATTGCTTGAACAGTATGTCCGAACATTCCCCGCCTAAAATACGAGATGTATAAAAAAGCACCGTTTTCCCAACCCGTCATGGGTTCGGGTCACAAGGGTGCTTTTTCTTTGTCTTTATAAAAATCAGAGCAGGCGATTTACCCTCTTGCTAAAAAAAGGGGGATGCTTGTCCTCTTGCCCAACAGGAAAAAAGGCGATGGCGAATAACTTGCCACGATCCATTGCCCCTGTCCGGCTTTCCCTCACATATTTGCCATCCCTCTTTCCTCCCAGCCGATGGCCTTTTGCTCGGAATTGAGAAGCGCTTCGTAGTTTTGGAGCGCAAGGATGCGCAGCTTTTCATCGATCTCATCCATCGTCCTGCGGCACAGCTTTTTCAGTGCGCGGGGCGTTGCCTTTTCAGGTGAAATGCGGGCGTCTGCGGCAATTTTCTGCATCTCCACCGTCACTCGGCTGCGGGAGTAAAGCGTATCCACGCGCGAACGGAAAATCGCCCCGGCGCGGATGCCGTGCTCCCGTGCGTATGAAAGCAGTTCCTTGGCAAGCGCAGCAGGGATATACAGCATCTGAGGCGTTTTACCGCTGAATACCTGCAAATGTCCGGCCCGCACCGCCTCCACCGTCACCGCCCCCAGATCATTCGCGGAGAGCGGCACAACGCCGAACAGCTTGATGAGCAGATACGCGCGCTCATTCCCCGCCAGCCGTGCCGTTTGCAGCAGCCGCAGATATTCGCCCCGCGTAATCTCCGGACCGGCCTGTACGTCCGCCGGCAGGGGTTCCGCTTTCAGATCGCCCCGGCGCAAAAAATCCAGCAGATTATTTGCGATTGAAAGGTTTAGATTGATTGTACCTACGGAATAACCGGCGCGCTGCAGTTCCTTTTTCCAGTTCTCCAGCATTCCAAGTTCAAGCACGCCCGTGGGTTCGAGGTAGATTTGCAGCTTTTGCAGTCCAAGCGTGTAGCGGCCGATGGTATCCTCCGCCAGCAGCTTTTGCCGCTGATGCTCCAAAAACCTCTCCACCGCTTCCGGCGTGATCTGCACCCCGGGCGGCGTGTATTCGTTTTTTCGTTCTTTTGCTGTTCTCATGGTTTTTTATTCCGTCTCATGAATATAACTCGCTTTGGAATTTTCGCCCAGCCTATGTGAAATGTGGCTTGCAGAAGGGCCGTCCCCGGCAATCGGTTCGGCATTACGCAAGGGCGCAGAGGCGTTTTATTTTTCGCGGCTGAAACTTCCAGAGCATCCTGTTTCTGATTCGTTTTCCCCCATATCCCTCAGCATTTCCATAAATGCCTGCTTGTTTTTTGGGGGTGAGGCGGTAGGCCGGCCGAGATCTTTGCGGGAAGAGATGGCACAGCGTATTTCAAGCAGGGCAGGGCATTTTCCCCCTTTTACTGCGGCGAGCGCCGCGTCCAACTCGCACAGCGTATCCACGCGCGTAGCGCTTTCGTAACCGCAGGCGCGCGCGATTGCGGGCAAATCAATCTTTCTGGCAGCCGTCGGCATACCGCCTACCGTCTCGTGCGCGCCGTTGTTGAGGATCATATGGATCAGATTCGCCGGATGTGCGGCGCCAATCACGGCCATCGCGCCCATGTGCATCAGCGCCGCGCCGTCCCCGTCGATGCACCAGACCCGTTTTTCCGGCCTTTGCAACGCGATGCCAAGCGCGATGGAGGACGCGTGGCCCATGGAACCCACCGTCAGAAAATCGAATTGGTGGCCCTGCCCGTTTGCCTCGCGGATCTCGAACAGTTCCCGGCTGGCCTTCCCGGTTGTGGATACGACCGGGTCTGTTCCCGCCGCAGCCGCAATGCGGCGGATCGCTTCCTCCCGCACGATGACCGCATCGTTTTGATATGCCACCGGCCGACCGCCTGTCAGCGAGCCCTTGCGCACCACGATTGCCGCCTGTCCGCCTGCCGCAAGCAACGGCCGAAACCGCTCCATCGCTGCCGCCAGCTCCTCCTTAGTTGTGCTTTGGTGCAACACAAACGTCGCCATTCCCATGTCCTCCAGCAGCTGCAGCGTGACCTCGCCCTGATAAATGTGCTGCGGCTCGTCGTACACGCCCGGCTCGCCGCGCCAGCCGACCACAAAAATCATCGGGACCGCATAAACCTTTTCATGCAGCAGCGAGGCCACCGGGTTGACGATGTTGCCAATACCCGAATTCTGCAGGTATACAACCGGCGTTTTCCCGGTCGCGAGGAAATATCCCGCCGCCAGCGCGGCGCAGTTCCCCTCGTTCGCTGCAATAACGTGGTGCTTCGGATCGGTTTGGTAGCGCTCCATCAGATGGTCGCACAGCGCCTTCAGCTGTGAATCCGGAACGCCGGCGTAAAAATCCGCTCCCAGCGCCGCTGTCAATTCCTCCGCTCTCATTGCAGGGCCTCTTTCGCTTTTTTCTTCAGTTCGGTGGATGAAATACCCTGTGTATATTCCGGCTCCACGATTTCGCCGCCCCATTCCGCCATAATATCGAACGCCTTTTGACGAACGGCCGCCAGCGGGCCCTCCCGCCAATCGGTTCCATGTACCATATAGTCCGGCTTAAATTTCCGCAGGTTCTGTTCGTAATCCTTGCTCGACTGCTCCACCACAAGGGCAACCCCCTGGATGCTTTCCACCACCATTTTCCGCTGCTCATAGTTCATGTACGGCTCCGGCTTGTACGACCGAATCGCCTCGTCGCTGAAAAGGCCGACCACTACGCGGCCCAGACTGCTGGCAACGCGCAGAATATGAATGTGTCCCGGATGAATGATATCCGCCGCCATCGGCACGTAAACAAGCTTTTGGTAGTCAAAGCCCGCGTCCTTAATTCGCTTGCGTACCGGATAATCCACATAGATGTCGTCGTTGGGCGTGGCGTATTCGGGCATCAGCGGCTGGGCCGGAAGCTGCTTGTGGTGAACGCATCCGTCGCACAGTGTTCCGCACAGCTTGTCTTGTAAAAACATCCGACGCACTTCCTTCATCTTCTCACCGTACCAGCCGTCTTTTAAAGACACCTTGTTCAGATCAGCCACAATCAGCATATTCTCGAAGTCGGCATTTTCCACCGACAAATATCCCTCGCATGTTACGCACAGCGCGTCAAACGGCAGATTACAGCGCCGGTAAACCTCCTTATCATGGGTGCACCGCAGCAGATAATCGATCTCCGGCATATAGCCGCCCTGATTGTACACATCCTTGAACACGATCTGATCGGCAAGTCCCTCGAACACCGTAAAGTAGTCGTCCCGCATCGCTTCCGTAAAGCGGGTGAGGATTCCCGTGACATAAATCTTAAATGAGCGCCCGCTCTCTTTTCGGTATTGGTTCAGATATTTGAGGTTCTCCATCACCGTGTCAAAATCGTCTTTGCCATGAATGAATGCGTACATTTTGCGCTCCGGCGCGTTGATAGAAAATTTCACGCTGTCTACCCCCGCGTCCACAACCGCGCGGATACGCTCCGGCGTGGCCAACGCGCCGTTGGAGGTGATATAGACGTATTCGTAGCCGATGTCTTTGGCAAGCTTGACATAATCCGCTAATTCCGGTACGATAAACGGCTCGCCCGTCGCGTACAGCCCTACCTCCCGCGTGCCCAACTCATACGCCTGACGCAGCACACGCTCCGCCATCTTGGGATCAATCTTTCCCACCTTGCGCTTCATTTTTTGATGTGCGCAGAACAGACATGCATGATTACACGCGTTGGAAAGTTCAATCAGAAAATTCGTATAGGGAAACGGCGGCTCCAAGCTGTACAACTCGCTGCGATCCGCTTTTTTCAAACGTACCCTCTCCTGTAAATCCATTTTTCTTCCTCCCTATTCTTCCGGAATCAACGATAAAATTTCTTTAATCGGCATACAGTATGTCTCGTCTGCCTCCTTTGCGCGGTGGTTTTTCAAAATCGCTTCCGCCGTTTTCTTCATGGCCGGAAAGCTGCTACGGATCAGATGATTCGCGTAAATCACCACGTTAACGCCTCGCGCCTTGAACTCCTCTTCTGTCACGCTGTTAAAGGATGTAGGCACTACAACAAGGTTGGAGTGCCTGTTTTCGCAGCGAAAACGGTCCACAAACGCAAAAATCTCCTCGGGCGATTTTTGCCTACTGTGGATCATAATCCCGTCCGCGCCCGCTTTTACATAGGCTCGCGCGCGGTCCAGCGCGTCATCAATCCCTTTTTCCAGAATCAGGCTTTCAATGCGCGCGATAATCAAAAAGTCCTTTGTCTTCTGCGCCGCCTTTCCGGCGCGGATCTTTTCGCAGAAATTTTCGATGCCGTCCTGCGTCTGCTCTACCTCAGTGCCGAACAGCGAATTTTTCTTGAGTCCCACCTTGTCCTCGATGATGACGGCCGAAACGCCAATCCGCTCCAGGCTGCGCACCGTATAGACAAAATGCTCCGTCAGTCCGCCGGTATCCCCGTCTAAAATAATCGGCTTAGTTGTGACCTCCATGATGTCGTTGATCGTCGCCATGCGGCTGGAGAAATCCACCAGTTCAATGTCCGGCTTTCCCTTGGCCGTTGAATCGCAGAGGCTCGACACCCACATCCCGTCAAACTGGCGCGCCTTTCCCTGTTCTGGAACGCATGCCGTTTCCGCAATCAGGCCCGTTATGCCGTTGTGTGCCTCAATACAGGTGACAAATCCCTTTTCCTCCAGCAGATGCTTTAACCGGCCCCGGCGGTAATCCGGAATGGACAGCCGCGCCCGCACCGCAGCCTCCAGCGCCTCGTATTCGCTGTTCTGCGAGTAGGGAAACTCTACCAGTTCTCCGCCGTACGCCTTTAAAAGGCGGATACACTCCTCCCGCACCGGCGCCTGAAACCCGGTGCGCCAATCGTCCCCGTGTACAATGTAGTCCGGCTGAAATTCCTTCAGGGGCTTTTGATAGCTGATCTCATCCTGTTTCACAACACGGCAGACGCCCTTGATCCCCGAAACGATCTTCATTCTCTCTTCACACGAAAGCATCGGGTATCTTTTGTATGTAGCAACCACCTCGTCGGTCAGCACGCCGACGGTCAAATCCCCCAGTTCCGCCGCTTTTCGGATTATCTCAATGTGTCCTCCATGTAGCACATCGGTGCTCATGCAAAGATATACGGTCTTTTTCCTCTCGTTCAAGTATTCTGTGCCCTCCCGTCTTTTGGATTTTTGGCCCTATTTTCCTCAATTTCCTGTATGATATAGCTTGCGCCCGCCGCGCCGTAATCGCCTACATGGTAGACATATTGCCCGATCATTTTTGCAATCGACGCCTGGTCCAGGATCTTTCCCTGTTGGATGTCGGCGACGGTTTGGCCGATCCTGTCCACCTCGTCCAGCCGGAAGGATTGTCCGATCTGGCTGCGTATTTCAAGCAGCGCCGGGCGGCTCTCATATTTTTCCCAATCCGGGTTTAATACCTTCATGGGCGTATCAATGTAAATGCACGGCTTTAACGTTGCAAAGGAAAACTCCATCGAAATACCCGACCAGTCGGTGATCATCACATCCGAGCGGTATTGGCTTTCGTTGGTGGAAAAATCCGTCTCGAATGCAATATCCCCCGCCGCTTTGTACCGGTTTTTCAGTTCGGCTATTCTTGCGGGGTTTCGCTTGACGTACTGGGGGTGCGGGCGCACGATGATGCGCCAACCGTGGCCCGCCAAAGAGGCGAGCAGCGCGTCCAGGCAGCTGTCCATAATATTGCCCTCGTGATGGGAAGGCGCAATCAGAACCTGGAACCGCTCGTTTTTCTCATGGGCCAGGCTCTGGTAATGGCCGATCAAATCATCCAGCAACGGGTACCCGAATTCGACCAGCCGTTTCGGGGGCAGACCGCACAGCTTTTCCGTCTCCCGGATCTCCCGGACGTGGTGCGGCCCCACACAGAAGATGGTGTCGTAGCAGTCGAAAGCGCCTGTCCGGTAAATCATGTGGGTGCTCACCATCGCGTGGAACACATAAATATAGTCGATGTCCTTGCGCACCAGCGACCGTTTGTAATAGTATTTTTCCAGCTCCGGCATCGTCATGACCATAACGTCCGTATCCAGCTTCATAAACCAATAGATCAACTCGTTGCCGTCTATGTAATAAGCCTTGAATTTTTCGCTCTGCATCGAAAACACCTCGTCGTGCAGATCGCTTGTCACATAGTGGATCACAATATCGCTGCTTGACAGAATGTGCTCGATCAGGCCCTTGTAATAACGGTAAAAGCCGCCCCGCACAGAATAGAAGACAAGCTCCTTTTTTTCGGCGCTTTCCGCGAAAAAGCGCTTGTAATCCGCCTTGCTCAGCCGCGCCTCTTCCTTTATTTCCTTTTTGGATTTTTTGTGCTTTGCCGCGTCGGCAAGCATTCTCTTGCTTTGCTCCAGCGCCGCGTAATCAATGTGCCTGCGCGGGTCGATCACCGCATTCATCAAATACATAACGGCGATCGACAAAAGATTCCCCGCCGTCCAATACAGCACCGCGGCGGCCGGAACAGCAAACGACAGATAGGCCGCCAGCAAAATCATAAGAAGCGAGGTTCCCCAGTGGCCAAAGCCCTCCTGCTCGCGCTGCAGAACGTTCGAGCGGTTTTGCAGCACACACAATAGCCAGGTGCTGGCAACGGCGAGGATAGGATACAAAAGGATCGCCCCGTGAAAGCCCGGCGTTTGCAGCAGATCACAGCCTAAGAAGGTGCGGTCCAACCCCCGCAGCGCCGCCAGCAGCGCATCCACCGGCGCGCCCGCAGCCGAGGCGGCCGCCGTCAACTCTCCGCTCTCCAGCAGCCGGATCGCCTCCACCTGCCACGCAAGGCCAAGCTTGTCCGTTCCAAGAAGGGCGGACAAGCCCAAACGAAGTGCCTGCACCGAGGCGGAATCGATTTTCAGCAGATAGCGAAGCGGATTGTACACCACGCTGATGACGCCGATGATCAGCGGAATTTGGATCAATGTGGGAATCAGTCCAACCAAGGGCCGATAGCCGGCCTTTTTATACAGGGCAAGCTGCTCTTCTCCGGCCTTTGCGGAATCGTTGATATACTGCGCCTTGATTTGGTTGACCTCCGGCTGGATTTTCACCATTTTAATGGCGTTTTTCTGCTGCCAAACGCTCAGCGGCAAAAATATGATCTTCACCGCCACGGTAAACAGCAGTATTGCCGCCCCGTAGCTGCCGACAAAGGCATAGCACACCCCCATCAGCCAGCCGAGCAAATCTATCACTGGTTGGAACATACGGCTTGTCTTCCTCTCCTTTGTGTAAAATTGCCCCGCGCCCGCCCCAATGGGGCCCCCGGTGGTTTATCGGATCTATTTTTTTCGCTTAATCCTTCTGCTCCCGCTCCTTGGTCAGCTGCTTTTCCATGCGTGCAATCTTCCTTTTCTGGAACGCCGCCTTAATTTTTCCCCAAAACGCGCCTACTACTACGCCGCAGGTAATCACCACACCTGCGATGATCTGAATGATATAAGATGTTGCTGACGGATCGATGTACATAGTTGTTTCCCCCTAAAAATTTTATTTGAATGTAATGGCGTTGAATAAAACAGAGATAATGAACACATTTTGCGGATCGGTCAGGCGCGCTGTTCGGGCGCGCGGATACTCGATTTTCAGCAAAATCCGTCCATTGTCCATACAGTCCGCCGGAATCTTTACCTCCAGCTGCTGCTGAATTGGCCCTTCGTATAAAACGGCTTCTCCCGATTTTATAATTAATTCCTGGTTTTCCAGTATCTCCTGCACATCGAGAACCATTGTAACATCAGAAGTCCCGTCGTAATCCTGCAGCGTGCAGCTTAGCTGCGAACTGTATCCCCACGCAAAAGCCAACGAATCCGCGCTGGTACATATACCGTAATCGAAAACACCTCGGTTCTCCATATTGGCCAG
>CAJTQM010000001.1:139587-140515 GCA_910578255.1 uncultured Oscillospiraceae bacterium | reverse complement strand
ATTCGCTTGTTTTTCTCCACCGGGATGAAATCCGACAATTCTCTCACGGCATGATCATTGCCATATACCTTTCCGGTCGCGGTAAAATGTTGTGCGCCGCCGCTTTGGTCGTGATTCACAAACTCAATCTGCTCCTTGGACTGCACCCCGTACAAGGGCTGATCCTCCTGAAAATGCAGGTAATAATATCGTTCGCGGTTTTCCTCCTCCCCAATATCGTCAAACGCCAAGCCATATTCGCTATACGAAAGCCCCGCTGCTTTTAAAATCGACGGCACATAATCCATCTGCCAAACCGGCGCCTCGGATATAAAAAATTCCGATTTTGCGTTTTGCGGTTTTACCAGCAAAAAAGGATTGGTCGGCGAATAGTTATAGGCGCCGTGATCCGCCAATAAAAGAATCGTGGAGGAATCGTATTTTCCCAGCCGTTTTAACTCGTCAAGATATGCCGAAACAATTTTCATGCATCCCTCTAAAGATTGGCTCCAAATGGCGTTTTCATCTCTTTTCACATCTTCGTTTATTCCAAAAGGAATATGCATTCCCCACAAATGGATGAATTTATACCGTTTGTCCCCCTCAACCGACATTTCGTTTTTCTTTAATCGATTGTAAAATTCAATTTGCGCTTCCTGCGTTTCTGTGTAGATATTGCCGGCGTTCGTCTGCACATTTCTTTTAAGAACGTCGTATTCATACGCGTTTAGGGTAAGACAACTGCGGGCCAGCTCCGGGAAGTAGCGATACCACGACAGCTTCATCCAGGTATAAATCAGTTCTCCGCTGGCCTTTTCCTGCGATATGGAATCTTTGGTTTCTTCCTCGATGTTGCTGAAAAGGGTTAAATCCGAGTATTTCAGAAAACTGTCTGTCGTATACACATCGCATTCATAGCCTGCGTCGTTTAATTTTTTTAAATACAATT
>CAJTQM010000001.1:0-139577 GCA_910578255.1 uncultured Oscillospiraceae bacterium | reverse complement strand
CAGAATAGGCCTCCCTTTGGTACTCCCAATATCCCACTTCATTATGAAAGGGCTTTCCCGAAAGCAGCTGTCTGACGGAATTTCGGGTAGAGGTAAACAGTCCCATATAGTTTTTATAGTAGACAAACCCTTCGTAATCATCAAAGTAGGAGGGATTATTTTGTATATATTCGTCCATATAAATCTGATCGAGCATGTCGATTAAAATAACGATGATATTATCGTCCTCGCCTATCGTATAAAGCTGATCGGTGGTCACCCTCACACCATAACCTTTATAAGTATCCTTATCATCAAAGAGTTTTACACTCTCTATACATAAGGTAGAAATAAGGGTCAATGTCAGAATCAGGGCGATCATTCCGCCCAGCCGAACAGAACTTTTCAGAAAAAGCGGAATACAAACAAATGCGCCCAGAATACCGGCCCAAACCAACAGATTGATCAGAATGGCATAGGTTGTGCTTTCGGCCACATTTCCGTTGAGCACATTGATTCTTTGGTTTAAGAAGTTACCCTGTATATAAAAGGCAACGGATAGGCCCAACAAAACGAAAGAATACATTTTCTGTGCTTTTGGGCCCAAAAAGCACCCAAATAAAACAAGAAGCAGCACGGACGCCAGATAGATTCCGATAATGGGCCAGATCACCGTAGAAACATGGAACCAAACCGCTTCCGAATTATTGAGCAGCATATCCACTGGTGAAAAAAGGCATAGGACCGAAGACAGGGTCAAACAGCTTAAGAGTAAAAGTTTTTCGGGCTTATGTAGCTTTAATTTCATTTTGGCAGTTCCTTTCTGATCTCCCACTGCGTTTTATAGATTTTCCCACGGGTTTTCATCATACGAAAATCCCATTCCACGAGGGCCGAAAACCGCCCTTTTGGTTTTAACAAGAAAAGCATATATCTTCCGGGGAAAATGGCGTTTGATTTTTAGCCGCAAAGCAGTCCTCACCGAATAATGGGAGAGGGCCGATTTATAACGGTCCAGCTCGTCCTTTGCAGCCTGTTCCCTGTCCTTTGCGGCCTGCTCCATTTTGATATAAAGACCCGCTTGCAGGTTCGTATTCGCCATTCCCACCGATTCAAGCAGAATGGATTTTGTCAGATATCCTCCTTGCTGCATGAAAAGAGAAACAATGAAATCGGCGCATCCTGTTTTTAACAGGTCAAGCTCCATCCGCTCGGAAGGGATTTTCGCCTTACAGCCGGCCAAAGCCGGGCCCTTGGCAATCAAAAAGGGCAGACCCGTCCCCTGGGGGATTTTCTCTTTTTGAAAAAAGAAGTCCTCGTGTAAAATCTCCTTTGAAAAAAGATTTTTCCACCGGCTGATGAAAGAATGATCCAACGTAATCAGCCTTGCGGCAACGATCAAGCCTGTCAGGGGATCCTCGGAAAGTGCGTGCAGTATATAGGACAGGTTCCGCATGTTTTTTTCAAACAGCGCGCGGCAGAGTTCATCCCGGTATTCGGAATAGCCAAAACCGTCAGACTCGTATGGATCGGGCAGATCGTCCGGCAAATTGAGCATACACACGTAGTCGGATCTTTTTGCGATGTCCAGCAATTGCCGGACGGTAAAACGCTCGTTTCTGTCCCCCAGAACCATACATTCGCAGTGATCGAATTTTTCCGATATTCTTTGTATAAAAGGCCTTTCCTCCTCGGTTCCGATGATCGCTATTTTAATGTCAGAATGGGAAATTTCCTTCTGCGGCAAAGTCTCCATTCGCAGCAGTGTGTCCAGATAAACGGCATAATCGCTTTGGTGGCAGGTGCGGATCATATTTTCCACAATCAAATCTGTGTCGTAATCCGTGTGATCCTTTAAATACCGGAACAGCTGCTGCGCCTCTAACGCCCCGCTGCCCCTAAAAGTAAAATTGCTTGTCTGGCAAAAAAAGCTTTTTCTCTTAAAAATAGGACTATGCGCTTGCTTTACGGTCGAAACGGGAAGGTCGACCATTGGATAGGTCGTTTTTTCGCTAAGCTTTGATAAATCCAGATAAGCCCTTCCCTGGTAGCCATGATCGGAAAAGTATTTGGTAAAATAGCTTTCATGCTTGCCCACCGAATCGGTATAGCTTTCAATTTCGGGCATATGCTCCCAATAGTCCTGAAACAGCTTTTCCTTTACCAAGGAACGCCGGCACACAATAAAATGCGACTGCAGGTGTGTGGGTAAATACCCAAACGGATTTTCATCGGTCGGGTCCATATAATATCCAAAATGCTCGCTGATGCCCCAAAAATCAGCGGATACCCTTTCCATTTCCTCAAACATCACGCGAAAAGGATACAACGACCCCATAATGGTATGGTTAAATAAAACAATCTCGTCGTATTCCTCCAGCCGTTCCCAACCCTCGGCCAGCAAAGCCGTTCGGTACGCCCATACGTCAAATCCCTTGTTTTCCCGTTCAATCAGGCACCGCGTCTGGCGTCCGCGCTTCTGGGTATGCCTGCCGAACATGTCCTTTGATTCTTTTGTTAATATCCCGTTGGATACGACCACAAGCCGCTCCAGGCAGGGATCCATGCTTTCCAAAAGATAATCAACATAACGGTCCGCAACGCCGTCCTGATCATAAAAAAAGAATACACCTAAACGTTTCACAATCATAAACCTGCCATTATTTTATGGATTTTTTCGCTGTCTCCCCAAACGGCGGGCGAGTCATAGGGCCTATCGGGGAATACGCCGTATTGCAGCTTGATATCAAAGCCATTGTCCTTGATATATTTTTCCACCTGCTCAGCAAGGCTCACCGGCTTGCCGCTACACACATTGATCACGCCTGTGATCTTGTCCTGTGTCGACGCAGCGATAATCAGCTTTGCAAGATTCTGCACGCTGATAAAGTCATACTTGTTTTCCCCCGTGGTGAACGGAAACTCCTTTTTGCCGTCGCCCGCCGCCTGTGTAATTTTCGCAAAAATGGAGCTGCCGTGTGCGTCGTCACCATATATGTAATACGCGCGCAGCCAATACAGTGTAAAGCCTAATTCTTCGCCTGCAAGCAGCATCGACTGCCGCAGGGCATTTTTTGCAATCCCGTATTACGACAGCGGATTGCACGGCGTGTTCTCGTCAATTGCGCCCTCATGGTATCCAATCTCGTGCATCGTGCCCATCACTGCAATCTTTTTGCATCCCTGTGCCGCCATATTCCGCAAAAAAACAATGTGACCCGAAAGATTTTCCATATGCGCGGGCGAATTGTGTACAAAACCGTTTTTCCATGCGAGATGGATCAAAAGGTCGGGACAGCCTGTTTTCTTGTAGATGCTATCTTCGTGGGAAAAAATATCCGTTTCGCAAAAATTTGCCCTTTCGTCGATGCCCTTAAACGTAATATCACATGCTGTAACATCGTGCCCCTGTTCAAGCAATTCTTTTACAACGTGCCTGCCAATATAGCCCGCAGCGCCTGTAACCAATACATGCATTTTTCTTCCTCCCCAAACAACCTCTCTCTTTTTGTCCGGATTCTAAACGAACACTTTGTCATCGCATTCGTTCAAGCCTTCGTTCACCGTCTACCACAGAATGTGAATTCCGTTATAAATGAAAATGAAATAAAGCTGCTTGATAATGGTTCCAGCAGGGCGATAAGGAAAAAACAGTTGCATATATTAACCGCTTATTATATAATGAATGTGCATTTGAGTGTTCTTTACATATAATTACAACTTTCTTCACATCCTGTCGTAAAGTCTCTGAACCACCCTCTTTCACGCAGCCGCCTTTGGGCAGGAATCGCGCGTTTTTTGTTATTCGCCAAATTTTGCGCGTGAAAAAACAGACCGACCCGGAGAGTTTGCATCCAAGCAACACGAGGGCGGCCTTTTTGTGTATATGGGCAAGAATCCGTTAAAGCAGCAGGTGCAGCTGCTCGATCTGGCGGCGGTGTTCGGCACCGCTGGTGCAGGTGTAGATGCGGGTGGTGTTGATGCTGCTGTGGCCGAGAATGGTGGCCAGATGCTCGATATCCTTCTGGACCGCATAAAAGCACCTCGCGAACAGATGCCGAAGATTGTGCGGGAACACCTTTTGCGCAGCTACCCCCGCCGCCCGGCACAAAGCCTTCATCATCGCCCAGATGTTGGAGCGGTCCAGCGGGCAGCCGGAACGCGTTACAAACACGCTGCCCTGACGGATGCCTTTCTTTTGGCAGTACCGGCGCAGCTTTGCGCAAAGCGCGCCCGGCAAAAACACCATCCGGCTTTTCCCCTTGTTGTGCACCTCCATTTGACCTCGGTGTAGCGAATGCACCGTAAGGTGTTTTACCTCGCTGACCCGAATGCCCGTGGAGCAGATGGTCTCCATCAGCAGCGCAAGACGCTCGTTGCCCTGCTTTTGCGCGGTGGTGACCAGCCGCAGATATTCCTCGCGGCTTAACTCCTTTTGCGGATCGCAGTAGGTCCGCCTTTGCACCCTGACGGGACGCACCCGGAAGTCGTACCACTGCATAAAGGCAAAAAAGCCGTTGATCGCCGCCAGTTCACCGTTTACGCCCGAAGCGGTCCGGTGTTTTAGCAAGGACTCTTTGTAGCAAATCACCGTTTCCTTGATAATACCTGCGGTATTTTGTGCAAAAAAGCGGCGGAGCGCGCACTCGTACTTTCGGATTGTAGCCGGAGAGCGCTCTTCTTCCCGCAGATAACGAAGATAGCGTGTCAGATCCTTTTCCCGCAGCTTTCGTTCTTTCATTTTCATCACCCGTATTGTAAAATTGACCCATTTGCATAGCGCAATGGCCGCTGCTTTTACTATAGCATATTGCCGCGCGGCCTTATTTTAGGAGAAATGCAAATCCAGTAAGGACAGGATTTTATCCGATTCTCCTTGACTTTGCCGCCGGCTTATGTTAAAATAATTTCCGTCACACGGATGGAGAGGTGTCCGAGCGGTTTAAGGAGCTGGTCTTGAAAACCAGTGACTCGTCAGAGCCAAGGGTTCGAATCCCTTCCTCTCCGCCAAATTCCATCCGGCGATACAACTGCATAACCTTTTTTGGTTACCGATTCGGAGATGTACTCAAGTTGGTGACGAGGCGCCCCTGCTAAGGGCGTAGGCTGGGAAACTGGCGCGAGAGTTCGAGTCTCTCCATCTCCGCCAAAAAGAAACGACAATCTTCTTGCGAAAATTGTCGTTTCTTTTTGTACTCTGCACTCTTCTCTTTTCATTTTTCACTCTTCTCTAAAATTGTCGTTTCCGGAGAAAAAATAAAAGAGAAAAGCGAAAAGATTCATTGGCTTTGCTTCATTACAAATCAAAAGTGTGCTATATTTTATGCAGAGGTGAAATTTATGCGAAGTCCGCTTCTCGAAAAATCACTTGATTTCGCAACCCAAACGGTTTTGTTTTATGAAGAACATGTAAAAACAAGGAAGGATACAACCATAGCAAAGCAATTACTCTGCTCTGCGACAAGCGTCGGTGCAAATATAAATGAAGCGATTTATGGTAACAGCAAAGCTGACTTTATTGCAAAACTGCATATATCCCTGAAAGAAACCGGCGAAAGTATTTATTGGATGACACTATTAAAAATGACAAATTTAATCGATTACAATTTTGATGATTTACTTTCACTTGCAGAAGAAATTAAAAAAATGCCCATCGCCTGTATTAATACTGCAAAGGAGAATTCAAAATGAAAATCCGAATAATCGGTTGCAGTGGGTCGGGTAAAACATATTTTGCAAAAAGACTATCTAAAAAATACAATATACCGAATTTTGATTTAGATGATATTCAATGGGATAATAGTCAAAATTCATACGGAATTAAAATGCCCATTGAAAAGCGTGATCAAATGTTGAAGGATATCTTGCAATACCCAAATTGGATTATAGATGGTGTTTATTATGCTTGGGTACAACAAAGCTTTGAAGAAGCCAATATAATTTATGTAATGGACATGCCAAAATGGTTATATAAATTTCGCATAATTAAGAGATTTATCAAGAGAAAGATTGGCCTTGAAAAAGGTAAAAAAGAGACATTAAAAACTGTTTGCAAGCTTTTGAAATGGACCGATACTTTTCAAAATACAAACATGAAGGAAATCATTAAAATTTTAGAACCTTATAAGGGAAAAGTTGTTTTTATAAAAAAGAGGGAGGAAATAAACAGAATACTATATAACTATTGAGAGTTCAAATCCCACCGCTGAAAATGCAAAAATATCTTTTTCATGCGGCGCTCACAAATCGGAGCAAGCGACAGATCGCTTGCTCCGATTTTTTTATAAAAGCACCACTGTGATCCGACCCCTCGTCAGGCCGGACAACGACGGTGCTTTTCGTCCTTAACAGCAGTGAAGCGGCGTTATACGGTGTATTAAACAAAAAGAACCGCGGCTCCGTAAAAAAATTTGACAGAATCCCTGAAAAATTGTATATTGAAATAGGAATTTTTCTAATACTCGCCGCCGTTTTTGCTTTGGCCGGCGGCGGTTTCTTTTTTGATTGGAGGAAGACGATGAAACCTGTAATCCTAATCGGGCCGGACGATGGGTTTAACCCCATGTTCCAGGCCCCCCACGCGATTATCAGCGGCCGGTATACCCAATGTGTCAAAGAGGCAGGCGGCATCCCCGTCACCGCTTTTGACGTGACCTGCGCCGCCGAATACGCCGCCATGGCCGACGGGCTTTTGCTCACCGGCGGCGTCAGCGACATCCACGCAGGCAATTACGGCGAAATTTATAAGGACCGCATGGGCGGCCCGGGTCACCCGCTCAACGAGTTGCGGGACGACATGGACTTTGCGCTGTTAAAAGCCTTTATGGCGCTGGGCAAGCCGGTCTTTGGCATCGGCCGCGGCATACAAATTCTCAACGTGGCTCAGGGCGGCTCTTTGTACATGGATCTTTTAAAGGACGGCGGCCGCGAGCACGACGGCAAAAACCATCCGATCCTCGCCGAGCCCGGCACCTTCGCCGATTGCTACGGCCAAGAGGAGGTCGTCAGCCAGCACCATCAGGGCATCAAGGAACTGGGCCGGGATTTGAAGGTCTGCGCCCATTCGCCTGACGGCTTAATCGAAGCAGTGGAGCATACCTCCCTGCCGGTTTTCGCCGTTCAGTGGCACCCGGAGCAGTCCCAGTCCCCGGCGGACCAAAAGCTGTTCCAACGCCTGATCAGCCTTTGCAAAGGAGGAAACCGCTGATGAAGCCTTTGATCTGTATCGCGCCGGCTCCCGCTGTGGAACCGCAGTTTTTTAACGACGGATGGATGGTCAACAAAAAGTATTTTCTGGGCGTTACCGCCGGCGGCGGCGTGCCGGTAATGGCCACCGACATCGAGTTGGCGGAGGAATATGCCCGCCTGTGCGACGGGCTGGTCCTCACCGGCAGCGCCATGTATATGCCCTCGCCCGAATACGCCGCCCAGGCCAAGGCCGTGGAAAAGGGAAAGCGCGACCCACTGGACGAAGCGCTGTTTCACGCGTTCGAAAAAGCCGGCAAGCCGGTGCTGGGCATCTGCCGCGGGCAGCAGAATATCAACGTCTTTTTGGGCGGAACTCTGGCCAAAAAGTTTAAGCTGACCGACGGGGTCGAGCATCTGATGCACAAGCATGAAATTGTTGCCGAGCCGGATTCGCTGATCGGCCGGCTGTTCGGGGAAAAATTCATCACCAACAGCCGCCACAACAATCGGATTGACCAGCTGGCCGATCCCTTAAAGGTCACCGCCCGCTCCCACGACGGCGTAATCGAGGCGGTAGAGCATCAGTCGCTGCCCATCTACGCGGTGCAGTGGCATCCGGAGCGGATGCGCGGCGATCTTCCCGATCCCTTCGACGGGCCGGACACCACCGTTTTATTCCAAAAATTCAGCGAAATCTGTCTGAAATACCGAAAATAAAATCGAAACTACAGCCAAAAGCCGGATGGGCAACTGTGACCCATCCGGCTTTTATTTTTTGTCCGGCGCCGGCTTTTCCCAACGAAGGGATACCCCCAAGGCGTCCTTGTAAAAGGTCACCGCCTTTTTCATAAACGTTTCGGTCACGCCAAACCGCTCCGCCAACTCCCAGATCTCGACCACCCCTTGAGAAACCAACTCCCGCAGTTCCTCCAGCGGAATATACCGCAAAATCGCCGCCCGGTCCGCCCGGCATTCGGCCTGCTCCCGCAAAAGGTACGGGCAGCACGGCGTATAAAACGCGCCGGAGTCGAAATGTCCCTTTTCATGGATCAAAATCGTGTATTCCTCCGCGCGGCCTTCAATTTTGCTCTGGTCGATTCCAACCACCTTTTCCTGTTCCAGTGAAACGCTTTTGATGTGCTGAAACCGGTACGGCAAAACCGTAATGTCCTCTTTTTCCAAATCCTTGTAAACCTCTTCCAGATCGTGCTTCATCCGTCGTCCTTCTCCTTGCTGTCAGTCAATGGGGATTTCCCAACTCTGATCATAGCAAAGTCACTGTCCCATAAAGCGGACTAATTTTTCAAAGGCCGCACCGGTGGTTTTTCCCTGCTACTCCTCCAGCGCCTGGGATGCGATCCGCTCAATCCAAGCCAACGCCTCTTTGGCCTTTTCCAGCTGCTGGATAGCCTGCTCGCAGTCCGGATTTGGCTCCGGATCGGGTTTCGGATCAGGATCAGGGTCGGGCTCCGGATCTGGACCCGGCTCCGGCTCCGGGAAGGGGTCCAGATGGTTCAGCCCCGCCCGGCGGATAATCGTCGGATAGTCTTTGTAAGCGTAATCCACATCGCAGTTTCCCGAAAGCCCCGGTACCTGGCCGCGGATGGTGTAATCCCGGCCAAAGAGCCCCTGGCTTCCGACAATGCCATACTGCCACATCCCAAACGGCCCGTCGTAGCCCATAGGCTCGCGGTAGTCCGCCACCCATACGTCGTAGGCGGAAAGGGCCTCCCGGTCCAGATAGCCGGTGAGGAAGTTGGCAAAGCTGTAGATTCCGGTGTAATAGCCCGCTTCTTCCATCGACGACAAAAACGCCTGGCAGATTTGCGTGTTCAGCTGTTTTCCCGCCGTCAGATTCCACCGGTCCTCTATGTCAAACCAAACCGGATAGGTGATGGTCTTATAAGGCTGCAACAGCCGGTCCAGCCTTTGGGCCGCGGTGCGCGCCGCCTGTGGCGAACGGTCGTAGGAATAGACATAAACGCCGATATCCAGACCCGCGGCAGCAGCCCCCTCCATGTTTCGCGCAAAGAGCCGGTCCTCCTCCAGACCCCCCTCATAAAAGGTCCAGCCGGCCCGGATGATGGCAAAGTCCATTCCCGCCGCCTTCACCTGCTCCCAGTCTACCATGCCGTTTACACTGGCAACGTCAATCCCGTTTTGCATCGGGTGTTCCCCCCTTGTTCAGAATATTCTATTGTATGCGCGCCTGCAAACCTGCGTTCAAAAGACCTGTTCGGTGGATTTTTTCAGTGCCTTCGGGAAAAATAAACGGAAATCCCTTTTGTGTTCCCCAAAAAATTTACAAACAGAGCAAGGAGAAAAACGCAAAAAGTATTGTAAAATCCTCAAAACGTGGTATGATTAGTTTATTATATCGTTTTGAATACTATATTGTGGAGGTTTTGGCTATGAGCAAGATAAAAATTCTGGTGGATTCCGGCTCCGACCTTTCCGCGGATTACTGCGAAAGCTATGATATCACCGTTGTTCCGCTGAGCCTGCAAATCGAGGGGCGCACCGTTTTAGACGACGAGCGGTTCGATTCAGTCAAATACTGCGATTATTTAAAGGTCGCGCCCCAGGTGCCCAAATCCGCTCAGCCCAGCCCCCAGGCTTTTTTAGACTGCTATCGCCGTTTTTCCGACCAGGAACACATTATCGTCATCACCATGTCCTCTAAGGCATCGGGCACCCATCAAAGCGCCGTATTGGCCCGGGAGTTGTTTGAGGAGGAGAACAGCACCTGCCGGATCCACGTGGTGGACTCGGCCAGCACCTCCTTCGCCATCTCCATGCTGGCCTTTCACGCGGCAAAAATGCGGGAGGACGGCCGCCCTGCCGCCGAAATCGTAACCCAGCTGGTTGCGGATACCCTGCACATCGGCGCTTATTATCTGGTGGAGGATATCGGGTTTTTGATCAAAGGCGGACGGATTTCCTCCATTAAGGGCGGACTGATTAACAAGATGAGCATCAAGCCTATCATCGGCGTAAGAAACGGCATGGCGTATAACCATTCCAACGCGTTCGGCTTTCAAAAGGGGATTGCCCGGTTAGTCTCCCTTTTCCAAAACAACGCCTTCCCCGGCTCCGACGTGTTTATTTCCCATTCCAACTGCCCGGCCAAGGCAAAGGCATTGGAAGAGGCGATTTTGCGGGTAGCGCCGGACACTTCGGTTTCCGCCCGGCAGATGCGGGGAACCATGTGCACCCACGCTGGCCCGGATACCATCGGCTTATTTTTCTACCAGCAGCAGTTTATTTAACAAAAAAGGCGGCCCGTCCCTTGGGAAGAACCGCTTGTCAGGAGGATCGCTATGTCTTCTCAGCTAAAAACCCCACGGCTGATTCTGCGGGAAATGACCTGGGAGGACTATCCCGCCCTGTGCCAGATTTTGCAGGATGATCAGGTGATGTACGCTTATAACGGCGCTTTTGACCAGGAGCAAACCCGGGCATGGCTGCAAAAGCAGCTTTTTCGCTACGAGTCCCTCGGGTTTGGCCTGTGGGCGGTCATCCTAAAGGAAACGGATCGGATGATCGGCCAGTGCGGCCTGACTATGCAGGATTGGAAGGATCGGCAGGTATTGGAAATCGGCTACCTGTTTCAAAAAGCGTTTTGGCATCGTGGATACGCCACCGAGGCCGCCCAAGCCTGCAAAAATTACGCGTTTCAGACCCTTGGGGCAAAGGAGGTTTTCTCGATCATCCGGGATACCAATTTGGCCTCGCAGAAGGTGGCCAAACGAAACGGAATGGAGATCGTCGATTCCGCCGTCAGGCATTACCGGGGCGTCGATATGCCCCATTTCCTCTTTTCGGTCAGGCGGCCTTTGTAACGCGAATGGAAAAAGGCATAATATTTCATAAAGTCCAAGGGCAGAACAAATCGTCGTGATTTGTTCTGCCCTTTTTATTTTTGAATCCCGCCAAGCTTCGTTTGGGATAAGCGTTTAACAGCCGCAAGTTCCCGCAGCAAGGCCTCTGTCAGATTCTTTGCAAGCAGCGAAGCCCTGGCGCAGTTTTTATCGAAGTTTTCGCTTCCGCTGTGAGCGGCAGAGTCGGTAACGCATCGGATGGCAAGAAACGGAACGCGGTTTACATAGCACACATGGGCGATGGCCGCCGTTTCCATATCCACCGTTAACGGCGCGAATTCCTCCAGGATTTTTTGCCGCCCCTCGTCAGTTATGAACGCCTCGCCGGTTGCCATCCGCCCCCCAAAAGACCCTTTGTGCCGGTTTTGTTTTTTTAACGGCGGTCCTGGATAACGAAACCAGCTGCCAGTCCGCCGGAAAAAACACCGATTTCATCCACGGGTGAAATTCGGTCAAAATATCCTGCGCCACATCGTGATAGCAAACCTCCGTGGAAATCACCGTGTCGAATATTTCCAGGCTGGGATCCATTCCCCCTGCTGTTCCCGCGTTGATCACGGCTTGTACGCCAAACGTATCAATCAAAATCTGCGTGGCGATGGCGGCATTCACCTTGCATACCCCCGAATACAAGACCACAACCTCTATGCCCTGCAGCCTTCCTTCGTAGAATTTCAGCATGGCCTTTTCGGTTATCTTATAGTCCTGGATGGCAGGCAAAAAGGGCTCCAGTTCATCGTCGCCTGCGCAGACAATTCCAACCTTCATCATGACACCTCCTGCATTTTACCGCTTTGTTCCTAAGAAAAAACGCCCGCCAAAAGGTCCATCGGCTTTAGGCGGGCATTTCTTTTATGGATTCACCACGTTTTGGGGGCAGCCCTTGACAAATGCCTCCAGATTGTTTTCGGTCACCTGCAAAAGACGGGTGCGGGCTTCCTTGGTCGCCCAGCCCACATGGGGGGTGAAATAGATGTTTCTGGCCCGCAGCAGCGGATTGTCCGCCTTTGGCGGTTCGGTGGAAAGCACGTCGACTGCCGCTGCCGCGATAATCCCCTGGTTGAGCGCGTCGGCCAGATCCTGCTCAACGACCACCGGCCCCCGGGACGTGTTGATCAGCATGGCCGACGGCTTCATCCCCGCCAGAAAATCCCGGTTGATAAGCCCCTGGGTCTGGGGGGTCAAGGGGCAGTTGACGCTGACATAATCCGCCTGGGCGCAAAGCTTTTCCAAGCTGACCCATTGGAAGTTTTCGCGGTCCTGCTGCCCTTTCATGGTGCGGGAATAGGCGATGACCTGCATGCCAAAGGCCGCGGCGATGTCCGCCGTTTTCTGGGCCACATGGCCAAAGCCCACAAAGCCGATGGTTTTGCCCGCCAACTCGGTTTGGGGGGCGATCATGTAGGAAAAGTCCCGGCTTCGCACCCAGTCTCCCTTTTGGACGCTCTGAGTGTGCTCGTACACATGGTTTGCGTGCTGCAAAATAAAGCTGAAGATCAGCTGCGCCACCGAATCGGTGCTGTAAGCCGGGACGTTGCAGACGACAACGCCCCGCTCTCTGGCCGCTTCAATATCCACAATATTATAGCCGGTGGCCAAAACGCCGATCATTTTTAACTCCGGAAGCGCCTCGATCGTCCTGCGGTCCAACACCGTTTTATTGGTCAAAAGCACCTGGACGCCCTCGGACCGATTTAAAACCTGCTCCGGCGCCGTCCGGGGATAGCAGATCACCTGACCGAACCGCTCCAGTCCCTTCCAGCTTAAGTCCCCCGGATTTGCCGCGAAACCGTCTAAAATTACAATCTTCATTTCTCGCCGTTCCTTTCTTCGCAGTGAAAATCTGCCCTGTTTTATGCGTCTAAACGGGGAAAAACCTTTACGCGGCGCGGCAAAACAGCCATCCCCGTTTTGGGGATGCAAAACACTCTTCACGCCGGCGGAAAATATGTACCGCCTGCCCCGGCGGCCGCGCTTTTGCCGAATAAACCGGCCTTTTTGCCGGCAGCTGTCCGCAGACATTCTGCGTCTTTCCCCTCGCGGCCTTTTTAATCCAAAAAGTCCTTCAGCTTTTTGCTGCGGCTGGGATGGCGCAGCTTCCGCAGCGCTTTCGCCTCGATCTGCCGAATTCGCTCGCGGGTTACGTTAAACTCCTTGCCCACCTCTTCCAGCGTGCGGCTTCTGCCGTCCTCCAGGCCAAAGCGCAGCCGCAGGACCTTTTCCTCCCGGGGGGTCAGTGTCTGCAAAACGTCGCCCAGCTGCTCTTTTAACAGCGTATGGGAGGCCGCCTCCGCCGGGGCGGGCGCGTCGTCATCGGGGATAAAGTCCCCCAGGTGGCTGTCCTCCTCCTCACCGATGGGTGTTTCCAGACTCACCGGCTCCTGGGCAACCCGCATAATTTCCCGCACCTTCTCCACCGGCATGTCCAACTCCTTGGAAATTTCCTCCGCCGTCGGCTCATGCCCGTTTTTGTGCAGCAGCTGATTGGAAACCTTTTTCACTTTGTTGATCGTCTCCACCATATGCACCGGAATGCGGATGGTCCGCGCCTGATCCGCGATGGCGCGGGTAATCGCCTGCCGGATCCACCAGGTGGCATAGGTGGAAAATTTAAAGCCCTTGGTGTGGTCAAACTTCTCTACCGCTTTGATAAGGCCCAAATTCCCCTCCTGAATCAGGTCCAGGAACTGCATTCCCCGGCCCACATACCGCTTGGCAATGCTGACCACCAGGCGCAGATTTGCCTCGGACAGGCGTTTTTTGGCGTAATCGTCCCCCTGGGCCATCCGCTGGGCCAGTTCGACCTCTTCTTCCGAACTTAACAGCGGCACCCGACCGATTTCTTTTAAGTAGACCTTCACCGGATCGTCGATGTTGACCCCTTCTGCCGCAGGCGCCTCTTCTTCCGAAGCCGCCGTTGTCGGAATCGAGTTGAGGTCCAAATCCATTTCCGGCTCCAGATCCTCGATGATTTCGATATTTAACCCATCCAGCGTATCATAAAGCTTATCGACTTTTTCTACGTCGAAATCCAACTCTTCCAGCGCGTCGGTAATCTCTTTGGTGGTCAATTTTCCCTTGGACTTCCCCAGTTCGATCAAATCTTTGATGACCGATTTTTTGTCCTGTGCTGCCATATTTTTTGCTCTCCTATTTCTCCCCGCAGAAAACTTTTCCCTTTGTCCGCCCCGCGAAGCCGGCGAACGCTCTATCCTGAACCGGGCCGCCCTTTTTATCGTTCAACGGCGCCGGGATTCTTTTTTCTTTGCCGCTTTTTTCGGGAAAGTCGGCAATTTTTTTATCCGGCAAATGTTTATTTTTTCTTCGCCGCCAGCTTTGCTACATATTCCTCCAGTTCCTCCCGGCCCATCTGCTTGAGTTCTTCGGGCGATTTTTTTCTCTTTCCGGCCAGAATGGCATCGATGTAATCCAGTGTTTCCTTCTGGGTCGCTTTAGACGAAACGGCGTCCGCCAAAATCCCCGCCACCTTTCCCATCTGCCGTTCGTCCAGCTGTTCCGACAGCGCGATTAATTCAATCGGGCGGTTTTGCTCCAGCCGCTGGCAAATCACCTGGAAAATCTCCCGGTTAAAGTCGGTCAGAAAATCCTGCGGACCGATTCGTTCCAAAATAAAGCGGTGGTAGTCGGGATTTTTTAACAAAATGCCAATCAGCCGTTCCTCGGCCAGCGCCTCCTTGAGATGCGCCTCCCGCTGCGGGTCCCGCCCCTTTTTGGGGTCGGAGGCGAAAACGCTCAGGTCCCCGGCCTGTTTCTTCTCGGCATTTTTCGCCCGCTGCCGGATGATATAATCAATCTGTGCCGTCAAAGGCTCCTTCGAAACCCGCAGTTCTTCTGCCGTTCTGGTCACATAAACGTCCCGCTCAATGGGATTTTTTATATCGGCCATGAACCGGACGAATTCCTTTAAAAAAGCCACCTTGCCGTCAGAGGCTTCCAGATCGTATTTCTGCCGCAGCCGTCCGATTTCAAAATCCATCGCACTGCCGGCCCCTTCCAAAAGCAAACGAAAGCGGGTAGCGCCGAATTTTTTGATAAACTCGTCCGGATCCTTTGCGTCATGCACCTTTAAAACTCGAACCCTTCCGCCGATTTCCCCAAACAGGTTAATCGCCCGGTTGGTCGCTTTTTGTCCCGCGCCGTCGGCGTCGTAGGCGACCACCACCTCCTGCGCATACTGGCAGATCATCCTCGCCTGCTCGGTGGTCAAAGAGGTTCCCAGCGTGGCCACCGCGTTGGTAAAGCCCGCCTGATGCAGCGCCACCACGTCCATGTACCCCTCCGCCAGAATCAGCGCCGGCTCCTTGGACGATTTGGCAAAGTTGAGGGCGAACAGATTGCGGCTCTTTTTAAAAACCGGCGTGTCCGGCGAGTTGAGGTACTTGGGTCCCCTGCCGTCTAAAAGCCGACCGCCAAAAGCCACCACGTTTCCCCGAATGTCGATGATCGGGAAGATCACCCGGCCGCGAAACTGGTCGTAGTAGCTGCCCCGGGCGCTTTTGACCGCAACGGTGGCCGCCGCCAGTTCCTCTAAGCGAAACCCTTTTTCCCGCAGGTGCCGGATCGCCGCGTCCCAGTCCTCCGGCGCGTAACCCAGTCCAAATCGCCGGATGGTTCTATCCGACAGACCCCGCTCCCGAAGATAATCCAGACCCTTTTTCCCCGCAGGAGAAATCAGATGCGCATGGTAAAACCGGGCGAGTTCCCGGTTGATCTCCAAAATGCGGGTTTTAAGCTTTGCAAAGCTGTCGTCATAGCCGTCCTCCGGCATAGGGATGCCCGCCCGCTGGGCCAAAAGCTTTACCGCCTCAATGTAGTCCAGGTTTTCGATCCGGCGCACAAAGGTGACCACATCGCCGCCGGCCCCGCAGCCAAAGCAGTAAAAGGACTGGCTGTCCGGATAGACGGTAAAGGACGGGGTTTTTTCCGAGTGAAACGGGCATAAACCCACCAGGTTCCGCCCCCGCCGCTTTACATTGACATAAGCGCCCACGATTTCTTCAATATCGCTGCGCGCCTTCAGTTCCATCATAAACTGCTCACTCAGCATCCGGACCAGTCCCCCTTTGCGTCAGCCGTTTTCCCTCCCATCAGCCGTCGGCGCCCTGCCAGCTTTTGGGGACGAACAACTCGGTATACAAATGGACGGCAAACCGGTCGCTCATGCCGGAAATATAGTCGCATACCGCCGTATGGATCCCCTCCCGCTCCCTTATGGCGCGGTACTCTGATGGAAGTTTATCCCCGTGGCCAATAAAATATTCATACAGGCTTTCGATCACCTTTTGGGCCTTCGCCTCCTCGTTTTTCACCAGCGGATGGGTATAGACCGTATCAAACAAAAACTGCTGCAGCTGCAAAAAAACGCGGTGGGTTTCCGGGTCCATGGCGATGACCTCATTGCTGTTTTCAATGACCGAACTCACCAGGGCCGCAATGCGCTGGCTTTTTGTGCGCCCCAGCATCCATTTGACATCCCAGGGAAGATCCTCTTCGCTCAGCACGCCGGACCGGACCGCGTCGTCTACATCGTGATTCATGTACGCGATTTTATCCGAAAACCGGACCAGCTGCCCCTCCAGCGTCGCCGCCGCCGGACCGGCGGTGTGGCAGCGGATCCCGTCGCGCACCTCCCAGCACAGATTGAGCCCCTGCCCGCCTTTTTCCAGCGTTTCCACCACCCGCACGCTCTGCTGATAATGGCGGTATCCCTGGGGACAGACCTCGTTTAGGGCCCGTTCCCCCGCATGGCCAAAGGGGGTATGGCCTAAATCGTGCCCTAAGGCGATGGCCTCGGTCAGATCCTCGTTTAAGCGCAGTGCCCGGGCAATGGTGCGGGCAATCTGCGCCACCTCCAGCGTATGGGTCAGCCGGGTTCGGTAATGGTCGTCCTGGGGACTGAAAAACACCTGTGTCTTGTGCATCAGCCGCCGAAAGGACCTGCAGTGGATAATCCGGTCCCGATCCCGCTGAAACGGTGTTCGGATCAAATCCTCTTCCTCCGGCTTTTCCCGCCCCCTGGTGGATTGGGAGTACACCGCCAAAGGGGAAAGGGTCTGCTTTTCCTGCTGTTGGGTCTGTTCCCGAATTGTCATGGAATCCTCCCTTTTTCGGATACACTTCTCATAGATATAGTACGAAATAAAATTCCAAAAACCTGCTTTTCTCCCAAAAAAAATTTCTCGTCCTTAAAAAAGCCCCTCTTTTTCCCCTTTTGACGCCACTCTACCGACAGTCGATTGCGCTTTTTGAGGGGACATGCTATTCTTGGAGCAAAGAAGGAGGCGTTTTTTCATGGAGCAAATCGACAATCAAAAATTCGGCGCTTTTTTAATCGCGCTGCGCAAAGAAAAGGGGCTCACCCAAAAGCAGCTGGCGGACAAGCTGTTCGTCTCGGACAAGGCGGTCAGCAAATGGGAGCGAGGCGCCAGCATCCCCAATATCGGGCTTTTGCTGCCCTTAGCCCAGCTGCTGGACGTCACCGTCTCGGAGCTTTTACGCGGGGAGCGCGAACCCCTCCAACCGCCAACGCCAAAGGAAAGTTCCCTTCCCGTCCTCGCCGTTTTGCGGCGGCGCAAGCGCGGGTGGATGGCCGCCTTCTGCCTTTGTCTGGCTGCCGCGTCCGCCGAAATCCTCCTGCTGCACCGGCTGGGAATCCGCAGGGACGCTTTAGGCCAAGTGGTTCTTCCCGCCTCCGCCCTTTTTTTACTCTTCGGCGGATGGTTTTGCTTTTTCGCCAGGGACCTTTTGCCCGGATACTACGACACAAACAAAATTTCTTTTGTCTCCCAGGGTTTTCTGCGGCTCAATCTGCCGGGACTATCTTTCCACAACGGAAACTGGCGGCCCGTCTGCACGGCCATCAAGGCCGCCTGCCTCTCGACCGCCGTTTTGTACCCGCTTTTTTGCCTCATTACCGTCTGCCTTTGGGGAATCGATCGATGGACGCCGCTGGAAAAGCCTCTGCTTGTTTTGTTTTCGGCTGCTCTCCTTCTGGCCGTTTACAAAACCGGCAAAAAATACGGCTGAGGCGTTTTTCCCATTCGGTAAAGTCAGGACAGGTCCGCGCAGACTTCCTCCACCACCCGTGCCTGTACCGCCGCAGCGGTCAACTCGGTCAGGTCCCGGCAAAAAGCCGGGACCTTTTGCGCGTCCAGCAAAATCCGCAGGCGGACCGTCGCGCCAAAATCCGATTCCAGTACCCGCGCGTCATATTGGGGCAGCAGGTGGTTGATCTTCCCATACCAGTCATAGCCGAAATCCGATTCCAGCACGGCGCAAAGGATCATCTTTTTCCGCACCGCCGCGTCCACCGCCAGCTTTGCTCCGTGGGAATAGGCCCGCGCCAGACCGCCGGTCCCCAGAAGGATTCCACCGAAATAGCGGGTCACCACCACCGCCACGTCGGTCAGCCCCTCCCGCTCCAGCACCTCCAGCACCGGAACGCCGCCGGTTCCCTGGGGCTCGCCGTCGTCGCTCATGCGCTTTACGCCGCTTTCGCGCAGTATGTACGCGTAGACGTGGTGGGCAGCCTCCCGGTGTCTAGTTCGAACGTCCGCAAGGAACTGAAGCGCTTGGGCTTCGTCGGTTACCGGCGCGATCTGCCCGATAAACCGGGATTTGCGTTCTACGAATTCATCGCTGGCGAAATCGGCCACCGTTTCATAGGGCTTAAACAAAAAAGCACCTCTCTTCCGCTTTTGGGGTAAAGAGAAGGCGGTACATTTCTGCACCGCCTTCTCTTTTGTTATGCCATAAAAATGCGACTTACTCCGCTTTGGCGCCTCGGTTGAAACGTCTATTGAATCTGTCAACACGACCGCCGGTGTCCACCAGCTTCTGTCTGCCGGTGAAGAACGGATGGCACTTGGAACAAATTTCAACCCGGATGTCCTTTTTGGTGGACCGGGTCTCGAATTCCGCGCCGCAGGCACAGCGAACAGTCGTTTTTTCATAGTTGGGATGGATTCCTTGCTTCATTGGGTAAGTCACCTCTTTCTCATTTGCATAATTAGCAGAGTTATCATACCACACCGGATGTGAAAAAGCAAGTCCTTTTGCCCAACAATCGCAGATTCATCCTTTGCCAAGAATTAAAAGCCCATAATCCGGGTCATCTGCGCCTTAAACTGCTCCTCCAACGCCTGCGCCTCGGCCCGATTTTGCCCCTGCACCATAAAATAGACCTTGATCTTCGGCTCGGTGCCGGAGGGGCGGACTACAATGACGTTATTACCTTGCAGCCCGTATTCCACCACGTTGGATTTTGGCAGATGGATGGTCTCTTCGCTTTCGGCGGTCTTTTTCACCGACGCTTGGTAGTCCGACACCCACAGCACCTTTTTTCCACAGATTTCCTCCGGCGCATTTTTCCGCAGGCCTTCCATAATCCCCTGCATCCGCTCCATGCCAGTGGCGCCCTCACAGGTAAAGCTGGCCTGGGTATTCAGGTGCATCCCGTATTTTTCGTACAGGCCGAACAGAACGTCCGCCAATGTTTTGCCCTGCTTTTTGTAGTAAGCGGCCATCTCGCAGATGAGCATCGAGCCGTTTACCGCGTCCTTGTCCCGCACATAGCCGCCGGAAAGATAGCCGTAGCTTTCCTCAAAGCCGAAAATATACCGCTCCTGCTCGCCCTTTTGCTCTAAACGCAGAATCTGCTCGCCGATATACTTAAAGCCGGTCAGAATGTTGACCACCTCAAAGCCATGGGTCTCGGCCAGCCGGTCGATCATAGAGGTGGTGACGATGGTCTTGACCACAATGGGATTCTGGGGCATGGTCCCCAACTCCCGGCGGGAACCGGCGATGTAATCGGTCAAAAGCACCCCCACCTCGTTGCCGGTCAACAGCAGATAGCTTCCCTCGTGGGGAACCGCGATGCCCACCCGGTCGCAGTCCGGGTCGGTGGCCAAAAGCAGGTCCGGCTTTTCGGTCTCGCATAGGTCAAGCCCCTTTTGCAGCGCTTCCCGAATCTCCGGGTTGGGATACGGGCAGGTGGGGAAGTTGCCGTCCGGCATTTCCTGCTCCTTCACCGGCACCACGTTCTTTACGCCGATTCGCTCTAAAATCGCCCGGACACACATATTTCCGGCGCCGTTTAACGGCGTGTAAACCACCTTCATGCCGCTGTCCCGGCAAATCCCCTTGCGGATTGACTGGGCCTCGACCGCGTCAAGATACCGGTCGATCACTTCCTGCTTGATGTACTGGATCTTTCCGCTGGAAAGCGCGGCGGCAAAGTCCGCCACCTTTACCCCGTCGAAAATATCAATGCGGCCGATTTTTTCCAGCACCGCGCCTGCCGCCTCATCGGTCATCTGGCAGCCATCCGGCCCGTAAGCCTTATAGCCGTTGTACTTGGCCGGATTGTGGCTGGCGGTGACCATGACCCCCGCCTGACAGCCCAGATCCCGCACGGCGAAGGACAAGGCCGGGGTGGGCATCAGCTGGTCGTATAAATAGGCGGTGATCCCGTTGGCCGCCATGACCCGGGCCGTCTCCTCGGCAAACAGCCGGGAATTGATCCGGGAATCGTAGGAGATGGCGATGCTGCTTTTGGGATACTTCTCGTTGAGATAGTCCGCCATGCCCTGGGTGGCCTTGCGGACGGTGTAAATATTCATCCGGTTGGTGCCGGCGCCCAGTACACCCCGCAGACCGGCGGTGCCGAAACTCAACTCCTGGTAAAACCGGTCGAAGATTTCGTCGTCCTTTTCCTTTATGCTCAGCAATTCTTCCTTCAGCGCCAGATCCTCCAGGGGATAATCCACCCAGCGCTGATACTGCATTTTTTCTGTCATGCTTAATCGCCTCCAACTTTTTGCAGAAACTCGTTGTCCGCTTTTTATTAGTATAGCGCATTTTTTCGCTTTTCTCAACTGTTTTTTAGATGGATTGCCCAAAATAAACCGGAAATTTTCCGGTGAGATCGGCATTTTATCCCTTTTTTCCAATCCTTTTCAAATCGGAATCCTCCCCGCCTCTGGTCATCGGACCCAAAATGCGGTATACTGAGAGTATCGTTTGGTTTTGATTGGCAGGTGCTTGTTATGTTCTATTCGGTCAACAGTATGGGGCTGTTGGGCCTTTCGGCCTATCCGGTCCTGGCGGAGGTGGACCTTTCCCAGTCCATGCCCGCCTTTGAAATTGTCGGGCTGCCCGGCGCGGCGGTAAAGGAATCCCGGGACCGGGTCCGTTCCGCCATCCGCAACTGCGGGATGGCCTTTCCCGTCGGCAAAATCATCGTAAACCTCTCCCCCGCCGACGTAAAGAAAGACGGCGCTTTATACGATCTGCCGATTTTTCTCGGGGTGCTCAAGGCTGCGGGAATGCTGGATGCGGACCTTTCCGGCAGCGCGTTTTTCGGCGAACTTTCCCTCTCGGGCGAGGTGCGGCGGGTAAACGGCGCGCTGCCGCTGGTATTAGGCGCCAAGGAGCAGGGAATGCGCCGGGTGTTTCTCCCCCAGGCCAACGCCGCGGAGGGCGCGTTGGTCCAGGGAATCGAGGTATACGGCCTTTCCCATGTGAAAGAACTGCTGAACTGGTACTATAAAGGCACCGCCCTGGTCCCCGCCAAAAACGAGGGGCCGGACCGGCGCGAAGCGCCGCCCTATCTGGATTTTGCCGACGTCAAGGGCCAGTCCGGGGCCAAGCGTGCGCTGGAGGTGGCCGCCGCCGGCGGGCACAACCTTCTGATGATCGGCTCCCCCGGCGCGGGCAAATCCATGCTGGCAAAACGCATCCCCTCCATCCTGCCGGAAATGACCTTCCAGGAATCCATCGAAACCACCAAAATCCATTCGGTGGCGGGGACCCTACCGGAGGGCGGCGCCCTCATCACCCAGCGGCCGTTTCGCGCGCCCCATCACACCATCTCCCCGGCAGGACTGTCCGGCGGCGGCTCTGTGCCCCGGCCGGGCGAAATTTCCCTGGCCCACAACGGCGTGCTGTTTTTAGACGAGCTACCCGAATTCTCCCGGGATGCCATGGAGGTGCTGCGCCAGCCCATCGAGGACGGGCAGGTGACCATCTCCCGGGTGTCCGGTACCCTGACCTATCCCTGCTCCATGATGGTGGTTGCCGCCATGAACCCCTGCCCCTGTGGCTATTTTGGCCATCCGGTGCGGGAGTGTGGCTGCTCGCCCCAAGCGGTCAGCCGGTATCTGTCCCGGGTATCCGGCCCGCTTTTGGACCGGCTGGATCTGCATGTGGAGGTGGCGCCGGTGCAATACCAGAACCTGACCTCCCCTCAGCCGGAAGAATCGTCCGAATCCATCCGCCGGCGGGTCAACGGCGCCCGGAAAATCCAGCAGGAGCGATACCAAAACATCGGCATTTCCTGCAACGCCAAGCTGCCCTCCCCAGCGGTCAACCAATTCTGCCCGCTGGACGACGGCGCGTCGGCCCTTCTTTCCCGGGCGTTTGAAACCATGGGGCTTTCCGCCCGCGCCTACGACCGGATTTTAAAGGTATCCCGTACCATCGCCGACCTGGACGGTACCGAGGTGATTCAGCGCCGGCACATTGCCGAAGCGGTGCAGTACCGCAGTCTGGACCGAAAATACTGGTCCCGTTAAGGAGGTTCTTTATGACTTTACAAAAAAACGGCCATAGCTTTTCCTTCACCAATCAGGTCCGGGACGACCCCGGCCTGCGGGAAAGCCTTTTTTCTCTGGCCCGGCAGGTCTTCTCGCTGGATTTCGCCCCCTGGTACCAGGGCGGCGGATGGCAGGACCGGTACATCCCCCACGCGCTGGTGCTGGACGGGCAGGTGGCAGCCAACGTATCAGTCAATCCCATCGACTTTTTGCTGGATGGCGTCCGCCGCAGCTATGTCCAGCTGGGTACCGTCATGACCCATCCGGATTTTCGGGGCATGGGCCTTTCCCGCTTTTTGCTGGAAACGGTGTTGGAGGCCTGGAAGGACCGGTGCGACTGCCTGTATCTGTTTGCCAACGACACGGTGCTGGACTTTTATCCCAAATTCGGCTTTGTCCCGGCAAAAGAGGCGCAGCCGGTTTTCCCGGTTGTCCCCGGCCGGCCAATTCCCCGGCGCAGGCTCTGCCCGGACCTACCGGAGGAGCGGACGCGCATTTTAAATGCCTACCGCCAGTCCAATCCCTTTTCTGCATTTTCCATGGAAGGGAACGAGGGACTCTTGCTCTTTTACGCCTTGGGACCCTTCCGGAACATGTTCTACGAACTGATCAACCAGAACGCCGTGGCTATTTTAGAGGAAGACGGCAAGGTCCTGTACTGTCATGAGCTGCTGGGCAGGCCCACGCTTAGCCTTCCCCAGCTGCTGGAGAGGCTGGCCGGTCCCGAGATCCGGCAGATTCGGTTGGGCTTTACCCCCAAGTCCGGCCTTCTTTCTTCCAGTTTCCTCCCCGGAGAAGAACACCTGTTTGTCCTCACCGGAAAGGACAATCCCTTTAAGACGAAGGACCTTCTTTTTCCGCAGATTTCCCACGCGTAAGCGCGGCGCGTCCGCTCGAATTTTTTGGAAAGCACGAGGATAACTGGATGATGAAACGACTTGTTTTCGGCATTTTGGCCCATGTGGACGCGGGGAAAACCACCCTGTCCGAAGCGCTTTTGTATACGGCGGGCAGCATCCGCCGGGCCGGTCGGGTGGACCACAAGGATGCCTTTCTCGATACCTTCGCGTTAGAGCGGCAAAGGGGGATCACCATCTTTTCCAAGCAGGCGATGCTGGAGGGAGAAGGCTTTTCCATTGCCCTTCTCGACACCCCCGGCCATGTGGATTTTTCCTCGGAAATGGAGCGGACCCTCGACGTGCTGGATTACGCCATCCTGGTAATCAGCGGCGCCGAGGGGATTCAGGCCCACACCCAAACCCTTTGGGAACTGCTGTGCCGCCGGCGGATCCCGGTGTTTTTGTTTATCAACAAAATGGATTTGGCCGGCGCTTCGGCCGCGCCTATTTTAGAGGGGCTACAAAAACGCTTTGGCCCGGGATTTGTCAATTTTTCCGCGCCGGAAGAACAAATCTGGGAGGAGGCTTCTTTGTGCGACGAGCCGCTGCTGGAGACCTATCTTAAAAAAGGCTGCCTTTCCCCGCAGGAACTGGCCCTACCTATCCGGCAGCGGCGCCTTTTCCCCTGCTTTTTCGGTTCTGCCCTTCGGCTGGAAGGCGTCGCTCCGCTTTTGGCCGCCATGAAGGCGTTGACCCAAATGCCCGACTACCCAAAGGATTTTGGCGCCAAGGTGTTTAAAATCGCCCGGGACGAAAAGGGGGAGCGCTTGACCTACTTAAAGGTGACCGGCGGTGTTTTGCAGGTGCGGGATACCCTGTCTGGCGAAAAGCCCCAGCCCTGGCAGGAAAAGGCCAACCAGCTGCGGGTTTACTCCGGCAGCCGGTTTTCGCCGGTCCAGTCAGTGGGGGCCGGCGCCATCTGTGCCGTGACCGGCCTGACCCTTACCTATCCCGGCATGGGCCTTGGCTGCGAGGCCCCATCCGATTCGCCCCAATTACAGCCGGTGCTCTCTTACCGGCTCATCTACCCCGCCGAATGCGACCCCCACACCATGCTGGGCTATATGCGCCTTTTGCAGGAGGAGGATCCCCTGCTGAAGGTGGAGTGGAAGGAAGCTTTACAGCAAATCCACCTTCGGCTGATGGGACAGGTTCAGCTGGAGATTCTGCGTCAGACCATCCACGACCGCTTCGGCGTTTCGGTGGATTTTGAGGAGGGCGGCATCCTGTATCGGGAGACGGTTCTCGAGCCGGTGGAAGGGATCGGCCATTACGAGCCGCTTCGCCATTACGCCGAGGTCCGCCTGCTGCTGGAGCCGGGCGAGCCCGGCAGCGGCCTGGTCTTTGACTCGGTTTGCAGCACCGACAATCTGGACCTAAACTGGCAGCGGCTGATTTTGACCCATCTGGCCGAGCGGGAGCATCCCGGTGTGCTGGCCGGCGCGCCGCTGACCGACGTAAAAATCACCCTGCTGGCCGGCAAGGGGCACCTAAAGCACACCGAGGGCGGCGACTTCCGCCAGGCCACTTACCGCGCCGTCCGGCAGGGACTCAAGCGGGGGAAATGCCGTCTGCTGGAGCCCTGGTACCGGTTTCGGATCGAGGTGCCGCCGGAAAACACCGGCCGGGTCATCGCCGATATCCAGCAAAAAAGCGGCAGCTTTCAGCTTGAGGAAGGGTCCGACGGCATGGCCGCCCTGACCGGGACGGTACCGGTGGCGGAAATGAAGGAATATCCTCAGGAATTGGTCTCCTTTTCCAAAGGGCGGGGCCGCATTTCCCTGCAAGTCACAGGCTACGCCCCCTGCCACGACGAAGAGGCAGTGATCGAGCGCATCGGCTATGACAGCAGCCGCGATCTGGAAAATCCCTGCGATTCCATCTTCTGTTCCCACGGGGCTGGTCATGTGGTCCCCTGGTACCAGGTCCCGCAGGAGGCGCACACCCAAAGTCCTTTTAAAACCGCTTCGCCTTTACAGGCGCGCCCCTCGGCCAGCGCCTTCAGCCGCAGCCGACCGCTGGTCCCTTTTTCGCTGGAGGAGGAAAAAATCCTCGCCGAAATTTTCGAGCGGACCTATGGCGCGCCGGGAAAGCGCGACGCCTTTGCCCCGGTAAAAAAGCCGGTACGCGTCCAGCCCGCCGAACCGATCCGGCCCTCTGCCCGGCCCGCCCGGCCCCGGGACGAATACCTTTTGATAGACGGATACAACATCATTTTTGCCTGGGACGAATTAAAGGAGTTGGCGAGCCGCGATCTGGACGCCGCCCGCCAGACCCTCACCGATATTCTGGTCAATTACCATGGATACAAGGGAATCGCCGTCATCCTGGTTTTTGACGCGTACAAGGTCAAGGGCGGCGTGGAAAAGGTCGAGGAAGCCAGCGGGATTCATGTGGTCTATACAAAGGAAAAGGAAACCGCCGACATGTACATCGAGCGCGTTACCTACGATATGGCCAAAAAGCACCGGGTGCGGGTCGCCTCCTCCGACAATCTGGAGCAGATGATCATCTTAGGCCATGATGCCGTTTCCGTTTCCGCCGATGAATTTCGGCTGGAGGTAGAGGAGGTCAACCGCCGCATCCGCCAGATTCTCGACCGGCAGCAGAGCCGAACCGGCGGCGGACAGCGCCTGCAAATCCCCCTGCCGGAGGAGGAGGACGAAGATCAGAAGCCATAAACGAAGAAAAGAAGCCCTCGACCGCCCGATTACTCGGACCGCCGGGGACTTCTTTTTTGGCAAAAGCGCCCTGGTACCGTTATTTATGGTATTTTCCGCCGTTTAAAATCTGATAGCCCCGGTAGACCTGCTCTAACAGCATCACCCGGGCCAGCTGATGAGGAAAGGTCATCCGGGACATGGACACCTTTTGGTCTGCCCGGCTTTTCACCGGGTCGGACAGCCCGAAGGAGCCGCCGATTACAAATACCACGCCGCTTTTCCCCGACAGCGCCGTATTCGCCAGCAGGTGGGACAGTTCCTTGGAATCGGCCTGCCGCCCCTCGATGCACAGCGCCGCCACAAGGCTCCCCGCCGGTATGCGGGAAAGGATCCGCCGGCCCTCCGCCTCCAGCCCGGCGGCGATCTGCGCCGCAGAAGGATTCTGGGGCAGCCGCTCCTCCTCAATCTCCACAATCGAAAGCCGGCAAAAAGCGCCCAAGCGCTTTTGGTACTCCGCCGCCGCCTGCCGCCAGTAGTCCTCCTTCAGTTTTCCCACACACAGGATGGTCACCGCCTGCATAACCGCCCGCCGCTCCTTTCAAAAAAGCAGCCGAAGGCCGCCTTATTTTCCCTTTAGAACGCGCTTTTCGGGATTTACAAACAAATGAGACTTCCCGGCTCATACCGGGGGGCCACCTCGATTTCGTAGTCCTTAGCCCGGTGCATCCCGGCATTTTCCAAAGCCAGCGCCGCCGTTTCCAGCGCCAGACCCGGCAGGTTATTTTCACGGCTCAGATGCCCCAGCACCAGCCGCCGGGCGCCGTCCTCTACCAGCTGGGGCAGAAAGGCGGCGCAGCCTTCGTTGGAAAGATGGCCTTTTTCCCCGTCGATCCGCCTTTTTAACGGATAGGGGTACCCGCCTGCCATCAGCATATTTTTATCGTAATTGGATTCCAGCAGTACCAGGTCACACCCGCACACCGCCTGGCGGACCGTGGGGGTGACGACCCCCAGATCGGTGGAAACCGCCATCTTTTTCCCGTTGCCGCTGACCGCCACATAGCCCACGCTGTGTACGCTGTCGTGGGAGGTTTCAAATGCGCCTATGTACAGATCCCCCACCGCGACGCCCTGAGCCGGCATAGGCACCGCCTTGGCCTGTGCCGGAAGCTGATCCCGATCGGCCAGAAAATCCAGCACCTCCTCGGTGGCGTACACCGGAACGGCCAGTCTTTTTAACAGCACCTTGAGCCCCTTGATGTGGTCGGTATGCTCGTGGGTGATGAACACTGCGCCGATTCCCTCCCGCTCAATTCCCCGGGACTGCAGCGCCGCAAAAATCGCCCGACAGCTGATTCCCGCGTCAATCAATACGCCGCCAACGCCGCTTCCGATATAGGTGCTGTTGCCGCTGCTGCCGCTGGCGAGGGTGCAAAAACATGCCATCCTGTCAATCCTTTCTGTAAAGCCCCGGACCGGCGCCGGAAAATGGAAAAAAGTCGAAGAAAAAGCGCCTTATGCCTCGTTTTCTAAAAAGAAATCGGCCTAAGCCCCTGCGAGGGGTTAAGCCGAAACAATCTGTCTATCCGATTGCGCGCTGCACATCTGCGTCCGGCACATCCACTTTTTTCATTTTCGCGCCCAGCCCGCAGAATTTTTCCACAACGCATTCGTATCCGCGCTCAATGTGGCGGATTTCTTCCACCTCTGTCCGCCCATGGGCGATCAGCCCGGCGATAATCAGTGCGGCGCCTGCCCGCAGATCGGTGGCCTTTACCGGTGCGCCGGTGAGACCTTCCACCCCTTCGACCACCGCAACCTTGCCGTCAACCTGAACCTTCGCGCCCATCCGCCGCAGCTCGTCCACATATTTATAGCGGTTGTCCCATACGCCTTCGGTGATGATGCTTGTCCCCTGGGCTACCGAAAGCATTACCGCCATCTGGGGCTGTAAATCGGTTGGAAAACCGGGATGCGGCAGGGTTTTTAGGTTAATTTTGTTTAACGGACCTTTTCGGGTTACCCGGACCGCGTCGTCAAACTCCTCCACCGTCGCGCCCGCCGCCACCAACTTCGCCGTAATGGACTCCAGGTGCTTGGGAATGACGTTTTTCACCAAAACATCTCCGTTGGTAGCCGCCGCCGCGACCATAAAGGTCCCCGCCTCAATCTGGTCGGGGATAATCGAATAGGTGGCGCCGTGCATATGCTCCACGCCCCGGATCTTAATGACATCCGTTCCGGCGCCGCGCACATCCGCGCCCATGGAGTTTAAAAAGTTGGCCAGATCTACCACATGCGGCTCTTTGGCCACGTTTTCCAGAATGGTCAGGCCCTGGGCCCGCACCGCCGCCAACATGACGTTGATGGTCGCGCCAACGGTGACGCCGTCGAAATAAATATGGCTGCCCACCAGCTGCTGCGCCTCGGCGCAGATCATGCCGTGGTCGATGGAAACCTCAGCGCCCAAGGTCTCAAAGCCCTTGATGTGCTGGTCGATGGGACGCACACCGCCGAAATTGCAACCGCCGGGCATGGTCACCGCCCCTTTGGAACAGCGGCCCAAAAGCGCACCCAGAAAATAATAAGAAGCACGCATGTTGCGAGCGATATCAAACGGCACCGACGGGGAAAGAATATGGGTAGCGTCAATCTCCACCGTGGTCTTGTTAAGCATTTTGATCTTCGCGCCCAGTTCCTTTAAAATTTGCAGGGAAATATTTACATCGTTGATGTTCGGGATATTCTCTAATACGCAAGGCTCTTCGGCCAATAAAACCGCAGGGATAATCGCCACCGCCGCATTTTTTGCGCCGCTGATGACAACCTCACCCTCCAGCCGGCTGGGACCTTCAATGAAAAATTTCTCCATTGCAGTCTCTCCTTTATCCGATTCTCTTTTTCTCTCATAAAAAACGCAGAAAATCTGCGGACATATCACTAGCGATAGTATTATAACACAAGCGTCCGCAAAATAAAAGCCCAATCGGAAAGAAAAAATTGCTCTTTCCCTGCGGGACTTTTGTGTCTTTCGCCGTTTTATAAAAATTTCTCTGGCAACAAAAATTCTTCCCCTTTCCCCGCCGGATATGCGCTGTGCCCTGCCGCTTCCCCTTCCTTTTTGCGGCAAAAAAAGGCGCCCTTTTTAAGGACGCCTTTTCGCTATTTTGTACTGTTACCGGCCGGGATAATAGGTGCCGATATATTTGGTCGGATCCATAAATCTGCCGTTGATGATAATTTCAAAATGACAGTGATTGCCCGAAGCGTTGCCGGTCATTCCCACATAGCCGACGATCTGCCCCTGCTGGACATAATCGCCGTAGGATACCGCCAGCTGGCTCATATGGGCATACAGGGTATAGATGCCGTTGCCGTGGCTGATCTTTACATGGAAGCCGTAAGCGTAATACTGACGGACCGCCTTGACCACCGTGCCGGAGGCCGCCGCCCGGATCACCGTGCCCCGAGGCGCCCCAATGTCCAAGCCGGTGTGTCCCCAGTAGCCGTTGATCCCGCAGGTGATATGTCCGCCGTCCACCGGCCAGAGAAAACCGCCGGTGCCGCTGACGCTGGAGCCGGAGTTGCTCAGCACCCGGATGGGCTCCGCCGTTCCCACCGTCACCACCTGATCCACCGGTTCTTTCACCATCAGGGAACTTACTTCCTCCCGGTCCTCTTCCATGCCATTAATGTATACCACGTCGGCGGTTACCAGCCGCTTGCCCAGCACGCCGGAACTGCGGACCGCCTGATAGCCCTTGGCGTAATTGGCGTCCACCACCTCTTCGGTGCCGAACGGCACATCCTCCTCATAAACCTCGGTGACGGTGCGCTTCACCGTTAAAAAGTTGACCCGGTTGGAGATCAAAACCTCCTGCCCCACCAGCAGCTTTTCTTCGATTCCCGGATTGAGCGCTTTCAGCTGAGAATAAGGGATGTCCATCTTTTGGGAAATCAGTGTAGGCGCGTCGCCGGCCTCGACGGTATAGGTCACCTCGCCGGCTATCTCAGAGGTGAGCACCTCTTCCATTTCCTCCGGCTCCACTAGGCTGCTCAATAGATACAGGCCTTTGGAAAGCTGCACGTCCTGGACAAAATCCACCCGTTCGTTTTCATTGCCAGTGCGAAACTCGTCCAGCATGCCGTCTAAAAGTGCGTGGACCGGCGCCGCGTCCTCCACCGCGCCGTAAAAAACTCCGTCCACATAAAGTCCGCTGGCCTCGGTGATTTCGTTGCCCGAAGCGGCGATCAATTCGTCGGCGATTTCATTGATGGTGGAAAGATTTTCCTCATCAATAATCTTTAAGGTGTATTTTGGCACCGTGTCCAAAGGGGGCTGATATTCCTCGTACACAATACGGCTCTGCATGATTTTTTCCGATTCGTCAAAATCGGATTCCCTTGCGATATAGCCGATGATTTTATCGTTATACTCTACCTCCAACGCGAACTGAAGATTCAGGCTTTGGTGGATTAAATTCAAAAATAAAACAAAACTGACAACCGGTGCCACATAACAAAGCACCGCTCCAAGCGTTTTAAATACAAGCCGCAGGCTCTCGCGAAAAAGCAGGGTTTTCTCCCGCAGAACCGCTTTGGTCCCCTGGTCCTTTGCCAGTGCCACCCGCTCTTCCCGGGTCTGCCGCAGCTGCTGTACCTGGCGGTAAGGCCGCATCGCGTCGTTTACGGCAAAGCGCAGCTTGCGCTTTAACAGGGTCTGGCGCTTTTTTAACCGCAGGCCAATACCCAGACGGGTTTGAACTGCAAAGCGCACCACTCTTTTTTTGTACCGCCTAAAATAACGGATCAGCTGAAGTCCGACAAAATAACAAAAACGGTAGCCCGCCACAAATCCGCTTTTAACGGTTTCCGGCAAGGACCGGTTTTCCGGCACACGCTGTTTTGGACTCGGACTTTTTTTGCCGATACTCTGGCTGCTTTCCATCCACTCCTCTCCTTTCCTTCGCGGGACAGATCATTCCGCTTGTTTTCTTCTTCATTATACACACTCTGCCTTTTTTATCAACCGAATTCACAAAAATGTAAAAAAGTTATGGACGTATTGTATAAATATTTTTCTATTATTCCCTCGAAAAATAGATATATTGACAATAAAGTGTGTTGCCTTTGTGACGGCTTGTCTAAATTCCGAAAAAAGAATTTTCCCGGAATCTTTGGCTTTTCATCCGGTTGCAAGCTTTATGTCCGCGTATATTTTACCACGATTCTGCCCAACCTGCAAATCTTGGACGCCGGCGCGAAAATCCGTCAAAAAAAACGCCCGTCCCTTTAAGGGACAGACGCATTTTTTGACGCCGTTTTACAAAACACAAAAAAATTCGTTCCAAACCGGCAATCTTCTTTACAGCACCTTGGAAAGAAAATCCTGCAAGCGCGGATGCTGAGGATTGCCGAAAAAGGTGTCCGGCGCTCCCTGCTCCAAAACCTTTCCCTCGTCCATAAACAGCACCCGGGTCGCCACCTCCCGGGCAAAGCCCATTTCATGGGTGACCACCACCATGGTCATCCCCTCGTTTGCCAGATCCTTCATCAGTTCCAGCACCTCGCCCACCATCTCCGGATCCAAAGCGGAGGTGGGCTCGTCAAAGAGCATCACGTCCGGGTTCATGGCCAGAGCCCGGACGATGGCAATCCTCTGCTTCTGCCCGCCGGAAAGCTGACCCGGATAGGCATTGGCCTTTTCCCACAATCCAATCCGCTCCAAAAGCGACTTGGCCTTTTCCTGCGCCTGCTGCGGCGACTGAAGCTTCAGCCTAACCGGCGCTAAGGTGATGTTTTCTAATACCGTCAGATGGGGGAACAGGTTAAACTGCTGGAACACCATCCCCATTTTCTGGCGCAGCGCGTGGATGTCCGTCTCCTTACTGGTGATGTTCTGCCCTTCGAACCAGATCTCTCCGCCGGTAGGCACCTCCAAAAGGTTCAGGCACCGCAGAAAGGTGGATTTTCCCGATCCGGACGGCCCGATTACCACCACCTTTTCCCCCTGCTCGATGGTCTGGTCAATGCCCTGCAGCACCTGATGCTCTCCAAAGGATTTTTGCAGATTTTTAACGGTTATCACTTCTGGCCAGCCTCCTTTCAAACAGCTTCAGCAGACGGGTCATGCCGAACACCAGCACAAAATAGATCACCGCAATAGACAAAAGCGGCGTGTACAGATCATAGGTGGCGCCACCGATCCGCTCCGCCGCCTTGGTCAGGTCGTTGACCGCCATGGTCCCGGCGATGGAGGTTTCCTTCACCAGCGTGATAAACTCATTGCCCAACGCCGGCAGGATGTTGCGGATCGCCTGGGGCAGAACGATCAGCCGCATAACGGCGCCGTCGCGCAATCCCAGGGAATTGCCCGCCTCAAACTGGCCTTTATCCACCGAGTTGATGCCCGCGCGGATGATTTCCGCCACATAAGCGCCGGAGTTGATGCCGAAGGTGATGACCGCCACCAGAATTTTGTTCTGTACCGAAGCGAAGACCACCGTGTTTAAAATCAGCAGCTGCACATAAACCGGCGTTCCCCGCGTCACCAGTACATACGCGTCCAAAAGCCATTCCAGCGGACGCAGAAAATGGTGCTTTTTGGACATATGCTTGACCACCGCCACCACTACACCGATGATTGTACCCAAAAGCACCGCGAAAAACGAAATCTCCAGCGTAACGCCGATTCCTTTCAAAAACGCCATATACCGGTCCTTCTCCACAAAGGTTCGGTACAGACTTTTTTGCAGTCCCTGCATCCAAAGCAGATGCTGGGCGCCAAAATACGAGAACAAACCGTCACTCCCTTTCCTGTCGCAAGATAAACGTAAGGGGGGAAGTCTTCCCCCCTGCGTTTCATCCGTCGGACGACTCGCCTCGTTTTACATCGAAGCGTCCATATGCGTTTTGGTAAATTCCTGAATTTTTCCTTCGTCGATCAGCTTTTTCAAAACGGTGTTCAGCGCCTCGGCCATTTCGGTGTTGCCCTTTTTCACCGCCAGAGCGTATACGTCGGTAAACAATACCACATCCAGAATCTCCAGTTCCGCCTCGTTTTGCTGCAAAATCGCCTTAGCCGGCATGTTGTCTAAGATCATGCAGTCGATCTGACCGTTTTTCAGGTCCTCCGCCGCAACCAGATTCTTTTTATACGCGCTTACATTGGCATACTCCATGTCCTGGCAGTACAGGTCGGCCGTTGTGCTTTGCTGTACGCCGATCTTCACATTGGCCAGGTCCTTTTCCTCTTTGATATCGGCAAAGCCCTTTCTGACTAAGATCACCTGCTCGGACTCGGCGTATTCCATGGTGAAATCCATCGTTTCCAAGCGCTCTTCCGTAATGGAAATACCAGCGGCGGCAAAATCCGCGGTGCCGTTCTGCGGCGCCAGCAACGCGTTGGTAAAGTCCATGTCCTGGATGACCAGTTCCAGCCCGTAGTAATCGGCAATGGCCTGGGCAATGTCCGCGTCAACGCCCACGACTTTTTCGCCTTCTACATATTCATACGGGGCGAAGCCGGCGTCGGTGGACATGGTCAGTTTGCCGGGGGTCACGGTGTTGAGTTTCGGCTTTTCCCCGTCAGACGTATCGGAGGAGCCGGTGTCAGCCGAGGAACTGGTATCAGTCTGGGATGCGGTGGAAGAATCGCCCGCAGCCGGGGAAGGGGTGGTGCCGTTACAGGCGGCAAGGGTCAGCAGCATCAGCGCTGTCAAAATGAGGGATATTGCTTTTTTCATCTTATTTTCTCTCCTGTCTGTTGAATTGGTATAATCTTATTATATGCATAAATTTGCAAAAATCAAGTATATTTTTAAATTTTTTTTCGTTTTTATTCAGTATATACGGATATATATGCATTTTCAAGTGCTTTTTTAAACGGTTCGTGCAAAGGGGCGAGAATTTTTACCTCCTTTTGGCTCACCGGATGGGCAAACCGGCAGGCGGCGCAGGGCAGCGCCTGCCGCTCTATGATCCGGTTGTCCCCGCCGTATAAGGCGTCTCCGGCCAGTGGATGGCCGATATGGGCCATGTGTACCCGGATCTGGTGAGTTCTTCCCGTCTCCAGCCAAAGCCGGACAAGGCTGTAATTCTCTGCCGCGGCCAATGTTTCGTAATGGGTTATCGCCTGCTGGCCGTCCGGCGAAACCTGCCGCAGGATGTGCACCGGATCCACCCGGCCAATGGGCGCGTCTACCGTTCCGGTCGGCGGCTGGGGGATCCCGCACAAAATCGCCAGGTACTGCTTTTCCACCTGCCCCGCCAACCGGGAGGCCGCAAACTGATTTTTGGCCGCCACCACAATGCCGGTGGTGTCCTTGTCCAGGCGGTTTACCGCGCGAAAGGGCAGCGTCTGCCCGGCGGCGGCGCAACGGGCGGCGAACACATTGCCCAGTGTGTCGCCCTGGTGCCTTTTGGCCGGATGGCAGGGCATGTCCCAGGGCTTATTAAACACGATCAGCGCCTCATCCTCGTACAGCACCTGCACCGTTTCGGCAGACGCCGCCGGACCGGCTCCCTCCTCCCGCCAGCGCAAAAGCAGCTGGTCGCCTGTCTGCACCGGGTCGATGGTCCGCACATGGGCGCCGTTTCGGTAGATGCCGCCGGGCGGTACCTCCCGTTTGAGTTTTTTGATAAGCCGGTAGGAGACTCCCTGCCCCCGGCGCAGAAAGTCGTTGACCGTGCGGCCGTCAAACGCCGGCGGAACGGTAAAAATCAGTTTTTCCAGAAAGATGCTCCTCTCTTTTTCTATCCGGACGGAAAAAAGGCGGCCTTCGCCGCCTCTTTGTGCATATCTTTTTCCGATCAGCCGCAGACCTTTACGCTCCAGCCCTCCGGCCCGGGGATGCGTCCCCACTGAATCCCGGTCAGCTGGTCGTACAGCCGCTGGGAAATCGGACCGATCTTGCCGCCGGACAAAGGCAGGATGTGCTCGTCGATCTTCAACTCGCCAATGGGGGAGATGACCGCCGCCGTGCCGCTGCCAAATGCCTCCTGCAAACGGCCTTCCTTGCCTGCCTGCAGCAACTCCTCCACCGAGATGCGCCGCTCCTCTACCTCATATCCCCAATCTTTCAAAAGCGCAATACAGGATTTGCGGGTGATGCCGGGCAGGATGCTGCCGGTGAGCATCGGGGTGACAATCTTATTGTCGATGACAAAGAAGACGTTCATGGCGCCCACCTCTTCGATGTATTTGCGCTCAACGCCGTCCAGCCACAACACCTGGGAATAGCCCTGCTCGTGGGCCACCTCCTGCCCCTTTAACGAACAGGCGTAGTTGCCACCGGTCTTCGCTTCGCCCATGCCGCCGCGGACTGCCCGGACATACTGGGTCTCCACGTAGATTTTCACCGGGTTAAAGCCCTGGGGATAGTAGGCGCCGGAGGGGGAGAGCACAATCAAAAACAGATAGGTTTTGGAAGAATCGGTCCCCAGCTTCGGCTCGGTGGCGATGACAAACGGGCGGATATATAAGGTGGTGCCTTCTGCGTGAGGAACCCAATCCTGGTCCAACTCGATCAGCTTTTTTAGCGCCTCCAGGCAAAGGCCCTCGTCCAGCTGGGGGATGCACATCCGGTCGTTGGAACGATTGATCCGCTTAAAGTTTTCTTCCGGCCGGAACAGACGAATTTCGCCTTTGTCCCCCCGGTACGCCTTCAGGCCCTCAAAAACCTCCTGGCCATAATGCAGGCATTTGGCAAAGGGATCCAGCTCAATGGGTCCATAGGGTACGATCCGCGGATCGTGCCAGCCCTTGCCTTCGGTATAATCCATCAAAAACATGTGGTCGGTGGTGATGGCGCCAAATCCCAGCTTGGTCTCGTCCTGGGGTTTTTGCTTGGGCGCAGTGGTCTTTACGATCTTGATTTCGCTCATTTTCCTTCACACCTTTTCTCAATCTTGTGTCTTTTCGGTGAAACACCTTTATATTTTTCTGTAATTTTAGCACTTTAATGCAACAAGCACAAGTACTTTCCCGCCAAAAAGCGCTGCGGACCAGTCTTTTGTTTTGTCTATTTCCACAGAAAACGCAAAAAGCGCGGGACATCCCGGACGGAAAAACCTCTCCGCCCTGTATCCTGCGCCTTTCGACTAAAAAATCCCCTTTAGAAGGTCAGCCCGTAGGCCAGCATCGTTTCGGCGATCTTCAAAAAGCCCGCCGCGTTGGCGCCGACCACCAAATTGCCCTGGGCGCCAAATTCCTTCGAAGCGTCATAGGCGCTGCGGAAAATTCCCACCATAATATCCTGAAGCTTTTTGTCCACTTCCTCAAAACTCCAGCTGTAACGCATGGAATTCTGGCTCATCTCCAGACCGCTGGTGGCAACGCCGCCGGCGTTGGCCGCTTTGGCCGGTCCAAACAGCACGCCCTTTTCCAAAAACAGTTCCACTGCTTCCGGCGTGCTGGGCATATTCGCCCCCTCCGCCACCGCGATGACCCCGTTTTTCACCAGCGCCTTGGCGCCTTCGCCATCCAACTCATTCTGGGTGGCGCAGGGCAGCGCGATTTCGCAGGGGATCGACCAGATTCCCTTGCATCCTTCGGTGTATTTTGCGCCGGGGACCTCCTTTACATATTCGCTGATGCGGCCGCGCCGCACCTCTTTAATCTCTTTGACTACCTCCAGCCGGATGCCCTCCGGGTCATACACATAGCCGGAGGAATCGCTCATGGCGATCACCTTGCCGCCTAGCTGTCCGGCCTTCTCCGCCGCGTAAATCGCCACGTTACCGGAGCCGGAAATCACGACCTTTTTCCCCTTAACCGAATCCTTCTTCATATTTTTGAGCATTTCTTCGGTAAAATACAAAAGCCCATACCCGGTGGCTTCCTTGCGGACCAGAGACCCGCCGTAGGTCAGTCCCTTGCCGGTCAATACGCCGGTATGTTCATTTCGGATCTTTTTATACTGGCCGTACAAAAATCCAATTTCCCGCGCCCCTACGCCGATGTCGCCGGCAGGTACGTCGGTATCCGCGCCGATATGGCGGCACAACTCGGTCATAAAACTCTGGCAAAAACGCATGATCTCCCCGTCGGATTTTCCCTTCGGATCGAAGTCCGAGCCGCCTTTGCCGCCGCCCATAGGCAGACCGGTCAGCGCGTTTTTAAAGCACTGCTCAAATCCCAAAAACTTAATGATCGAGGCGTTCACCGACGGATGCAGCCGCAGTCCGCCCTTGTACGGGCCGATGGCCGAGTTATACTGTACCCGGTATCCCCGGTTGACCTGCACCTTCCCGCTGTCGTCCACCCAGGACACCCGAAACTGTAAAAAACGCTCCGGCTCTACCATCCGTTCCACGATGCCCGCTTCTTTTATATCCGGCCGTTTTTCCACCACCGGCTCAAGGGATTCCAAAACCTCCTGCACTGCCTGCAAAAATTCCGGCTCCCCCTGGTCCCGCTGGCAGACCTTTTGATAGACTTCTTTCATGTAATCGCTTTTCAAAGCCATTGTTTTTCCTCCTCTTTTGTGAAAAACCGTCCCGCCAAAAGGCGAAAACGTTGTATCCATGTATCTATTATAGTCCTTTCTCTATTTTTTGCAAGAAATTTTTTCTTACATGCAAAAAAATTCCGTTCCTGGGCTGTTTCACCTGAATAACCGAAGATTTCCTGCAAAAAAAGCAAAGATTTTTCTCTCGGGCAACTAGTCAAAACCACGAAAATATGCTATGCTGTTTGTAAAAGTGAAGACTTTTGTCTAACAAAAGCGTTGTTTTGTTTAGAAAGCTTTTAAAGGAGTTGTTCCCCATGTATTGTAGACATTGCGGCACACAGATGAACCCCGACGCCACCGTATGCCCCTCCTGCGGCGTAGCCAGTGGCTCCGGCAGCAATTACTGTGCCAATTGCGGCGCCCAGTGCCAGCCGGGCACAGTGTTCTGCTCCCAGTGCGGATGCCAGTTTGCGCCGGAGCAGGCGCAGCAGACCTATTATCAGGATCCCGCGCAGAATCCGCAGGCGACCTATCAGGCGCCCAGCCAGGGAGGATATCCGCCCCCCGCTTACCCGCCGGTAGCGGCGCCGCTAAAATCCAAAATGGCCGCCGGCCTTCTGGGCATTTTTTTAGGCGCGTTCGGCGTGCATAACTTCTATCTGGGCTATACCACCAAAGCGGTCATCCAGCTTTGTATGACCTTGCTTTCCTGTGGTATTTTAAGCTTTGTCTCCGGTATCTGGGGATTTATTGAAGGCATTATGCTTTTGACCGGCAGCATCATCGTCGACGGCAACGGTATGCCGCTGCAGCAATAATCCTTCGCGCGGTCTGCGAGCAGGCAGAACAGCAGCGTGCACAGCGCCGAAAGGCCGTGTATGAGGAAAGTCCGGGCTTCACAGGGCAAGGATAGCTGCTAACGGCAGCCGGAGGCGACTCTAGGGAAAGTGCAACAGAAAGAAACCGCCGCTTCTGCGGCAAGGATGGAAAGGCGAGGCAAGAGCTCACCAGCGCGCGGGAGACCGCGCGGCTATGTAAACCCTATCCGAAGCAACACCGAAAGGGGACCGTTACCGCCTGCCCGGCGGGTCCCGTCCAGGTGGCTTGAACCTTCCGGCGACGGAAGGTCTAGAAAGATTGCTGTTTTTAACAGAACTCGGCTTATATGCCTGGTCGCGTTTAGGATAAAAAAAGAGCCGCTATAACGGCTCTTTTTTCCTTTTCCAGCCCCTCTTCCGGCTGGTATCATGTTTGATCCACAAATAAATTCTCGATTTTCCGGAGGTGATACAAATGATCGACACAAGATGCGGCTTGCGCTGCGACGGCTGCGCATTTGTAGAAAGCTGTCATTGCGAGGGGTGTATCGCCACAAACGGCCATCCCTTCCACGGGGAATGCCCTGTCGCCATGTGCTGCCAGGAGAAAGGCTTTCTGCACTGCGGCCAATGCCCGCAAATTCCCTGCGATTTGCTGACCCAGTATTCCTGCGACCCCGAGCATGGAGACAATCCCCATGGCGCGAGAATCGAACAATGCAAAAAATGGGCAGAAATGTCCCCGCTTGCAGAGGAAAAAAGCCCCCACTAACCGCTCTTTTTAAGCGCTCGATTCCATATAAAACAAATCCCACAGGCTAGATTGGCCTGTGGGATTTATTTTATCGGACCGCCTTTTCGGGCGGCTTTTTTCTCTTATTTTACTTCCAAAAAAGTTTTAACAGCCATAACGAACAGATCCCCGGCGGGCCTAAGAACAGCGCCGAGCAGACCGACGCCAGGTTCAAAGACAGCGTGACCCCGGTCAGCCCGGACGCCAGATTCAGCACCCAAAAGGCCAGTCCGCCGCCCAGAACGCTGGAAAGAAGATTGCGCACCGGCCGCCCTGTTTTTAAAAAGAAAAAAGCCATCAAAACGCCTGCTCCCACCGCGACCCAAACCAACATTTTCATCACTCCGTCATTCCAATCAAGGCCCCGGCATTGCCCAGCCGGGCTCTTTGTTCCTTCGCCGTCCGCAGCAAAAAGCGGTAGCGCGCCGCCAAAGCGTTGGACTCGTAAATATAGCTTTCCACCAGATCCTGATCATCGGTCATGTTGAAATTGGAGTCTACCCGCTCAATCTGTGCGCGCAAAAACGCCAGATCCCGCAGGATATCCCGGTATTGCTCCACTGCCTGACGGTCTTCTTTTTCCTTTTCCTTGGCGAACAGCCGGCTGTTTTTCAAAATACCCTCCATCATCCATTCCGCCTTTCTGCATTTATTTTATGCAAAAAGCATGGGCATTTATGCCAAAGCTTATTCAGCCTGCCGTCCGGTTATCCGGCGCCTTTTCGCGCATACTAATACCAATCGATGAAAACCGGCTATTCACCCCATTTGCGTCGCCTTGTCTCATCGAAATTCCCACAAAAACTTTTTGTGGGAATCTGGTATAAAGTTTATCCTGAAAACGGGAGGAACCGCAATGAAAAATTTTGGCACCGTGGGGGAGCGCTACTGCCCCGCAAAAGAAAAAAATGTCCCGGTGGAAATCTGGTGGGATGACGACGGCGTTCGCCAGGAGCAGTGCCTAAACCAGGGCAGCTGCTCTCATCAGGACGGCTACGGCGACTGGCAAAGCGCCCCCTGCAAAAAAGAAATCCAATAAAAAAAGCCCCCTGCCGCCAAAAACGGAAAAGGGGCTTTTTTCTGTCTTTTTTCTCTACAAGGAAAGGCTCTCCAGCGCGAAATCCACCTCGCCGGAGGAAACATCCGCCCGGGCCGCCTTGACCCGAACCTGGTCGCCGACCCGCAGCCGCCGGCCGCTGTCCAGGTCCCGGACCTCGATCTTCCCGTCATATTCAAAATGGCCGGGCATTTCCGAAATACGGACCATGCCTTCCACCGTGTTGGGCAGTTCCACAAAAATCCCCCGCTGGGTCACGCCGGAAACCACCCCGTCATAGGATTCGCCCAGATGCCCCGCCATATACTCCGCCTTATAGCAGTCCTCGCATTTTCTCTCCACCGTCATGGCCAACTGCTCCGCTGCGCTGGAATGGACCGCCGCTTCCTTGGCAAACCGGCCGAACCGGCGCCGCAGTTCCTGACTGTCCGTTCCCTTCAGCGCCTCGCTCATCACACGGTGAATCGCCAGATCCGGATACCGGCGGATCGGCGAGGTAAAGTGGGAGTATTTTTGCAGTACCAGACCAAAATGGCCCTTGTTGACCTCGGAGTACTGGGCCTTGGCCATCGACCGCAGCATCTGGCTGTTCACAAGCGTCTGCATATCGGTTCCCCGCACGGCCCGAAGGATTTTTTGCAGCTGAGAGGGCTGCACCCCCGGCTTTATATCCGAAGCGTCCAGTCCCAACACCGTCACGATCTCGGACAGCGCCTCCAGCTTCTCCGCAGAAGGATCCTCGTGAACCCGGAACAAAAAGGGAAGTTCCCGCTCGAGCCCAAAGGACGCCGCCGCCTCGTTGGCTGCCAGCATAAACTCTTCAATCAGGCCCTCTGCCACGCCGCTTTTGCGGGGAAGGATGTCGCGGACCCGGCCGTCTTCCCCAATGAGGATCTTCGCCTCGGAGGATTCCAGTTCCAGCCCACCCCGCTCCATTCTCCGCCGGGATAAAAGGCCCGCCAGTTCCTTCATATCCCAAAGTACCGGCTCCAGCCCGTTGTATTTTTGATGGACCGCCGCCTCCGCCGTCCCGTCAAAAATCTGGTTAATTTCGCTGTATACCCCTTTTACCCGGGAACGGATCACCGACTTTTGAAAGGCGTAATCTCGTATCGCGCCCTCCCGGTCCAAACGCAAAAGCGCCGAAAACGCCAGCCGGTCCTCCTGGGGATTTAGCGAGCAGATGCCGTTGGAAAGTTCCTTGGGCAGCATGGGAATCACCGCGTTGGCATAGTAAACCGACGTGCCCCGCCCAAATGCCTCCTCATCCAGCGCAGAACCCGGCCGCACATAGTGGCTGACGTCGGCAATGTGTACCCCCAGCTGCCAGCCGTCCTCTAATTTGGTCAGGGAAACCGCATCGTCAATATCCTTGGTATCCGTGCCGTCGATGGTAAAGATGATCTCGCCGCGCAAATCCAGCCGACGGTCGATCTCCCGCTGGGGGATTCCCTTTTCCTGCTCTCTTTGGGCTTCCTCCAGCACCTGCGCCGGGAACGCCTTTTCAATGCCGTTGTCCGCCAAAATCGCCTCGCAGCAAACCGACGCCAGCTGGCTGGAGCCGTACACCGCCATTACCGCCGCCCGGTGGTCAAAGTGCCGCTGGCCCCGCTTGACAATCCGGGCCAGAACTTTGTCCCCTTCCTTCGCGTCCATCGTCCTGTCCTTGGCCACCGGCACCGGCCCTTTCATCTGCGCGTCGGGATACACCGCCGGCATCCCGTTTTCCAGGCGGAAAACGCCAGTAAAATGATAGTCCTTCTCTTCCAGGATCGCCAGAACCTCCCCTTCCAGAAGGTTGCCCTTTCCTGGCCGCACCGATATTTTTACCCGGTCGCCAGGCAGCGTACCCATCAGATAGCGCCCCGGGATAAATACATCCGCCTGTGCCTCGTCCGGCCGGACAAAGCCAAAACCCTCGGTGATCTTGACCACCGTTCCCTCTTGGGTTTTGGTCTTGTTTTCCTTATAATACCGGTCCCTTTTCTGCTGGACCTCCCCTTTTTTTACCATGTCCGCCAGCGTCAGCAAAAAGCCCTCGGACTGATGGCGGCGCACCCCCGCCTGCTCCTGCAAATACTTGGCCGAAGCGCCCCGGCTTCCCGCCCGCTGCAAAACCCGCAGGATCTCCCTTTGAAAATCCGGGCGGACCGCCGGTTTCTTCCCTACCCGATGGGGACGGGCGCTCTTTTTTCTCATTTTTGGATTCTGTTTCATTTTCTTCTTCCATTCTTCTTTTTTATCGTTTCGTTCTGCCAAAGGTCCTTCTCTTTCCAATCCGCCGGCCGGCAGGATACTCTGGCGCCTTAAAAAATCCAAGCCGTGCGTTTGGCGCCAGAATCTTTTTCGCCGTATGTACCGATTGCAAGAAAGGCCCTGCCAGCGGCAGGGCCTTTCCCATCATCAGAAATAAATACTTAAAATCCACACCAGGAATGTCACGATCAAAAACGCCGCCCCAATTACCTTTGTATACTTGGAAAGAAGCACATCTAACGTCTTTGCCCGGTTCCTTCCGAAATTCTGGGCCTGCGCACCGCCCAGCGCCGCCGCGCCGCCGCCCTTTCCCTCCTGCATCAAGACCATAATGATGATCGCAATCGCCATCAGTATCAGCAAAACACCGCCGATTATTTCAAATGCCTTCATAGCGCACCTCCGAAAATTCTGTTTAACATTGCTATTTTACCATAGCTTTTTCCTGTTTGCAATATTTTCTTTTAAAATCCGGACAATCTTTTCGCAAAAGTATAAAACCGCCCGCCTGGGGCATACTGTTTACTGGTTGTGCGGGTGTTCTTTATCCCTGTTGCGTTTGAAAGGGCGCCGGCAGAACCACCCGGCTGCCGGCGCCTTCGCGGGCAGCCTTTTTTTGCTGTTTTTTGCCTACGCCTTTCCTTCGGCCGGATCTAAAAGGCTCATCTGCTCTGCCAGATCCTCCCCCTTGGGAATGACGCCGGCCGCCGGCAGCGACTTGGTCCTGAACCGGTGGGGATTATTAAGCATTTCCGGCTCAAAGGGGATTGCCTCGCTTACCACCGCGTTTTTCTTTAACGACATAACCGCCACGCCCTGGGTGTCCCGGGACTGTTTGGGGTTGATGGCGCCGGTGTGGACAATCAGCGTCCGTCCGCCGGTGGCCCGCAGCAAAAATTCCCGGTCCTCCTTTACATAAAACGCGCCGGTCAGACCCTCTTTTCCGCTGTACGCGCCGGTCAGGCGCTTGCGGTTGGTCCTGGTTTCGTAGGATTTCATCTCCACCTTGGCCGCCTTGCCGTTTTGAAAAAAGAAGATCATATACCCGGTGTATTCCTTCACCGCCGCAAAGCAGACGATCCGCTCCCCCTCGTCAAAGCCCAGCTTCGCCGGCAGATAATCCCCCAGGACGCTTGCCTTTGTATCCTCAAAATCATATGCGTGGGATTTGTAAACCTGCTGCCGGTCGGTGAAAAACAAAAGATGCGCCCGGTTGGTGCTTTCCATCCCCCTGGCGATTTCGTCCCCCTCCTTGAGTTTTTGCTCCGAACTCATGCGCAGCGACTGGGGGGTGATCTTTTTAAAGTACCCCTCCCGGGAAAGAAACAGATGAACCGGATAATCCGGCGGTTCTTCGTCCTCCCCTTCCTGGGCTGCCGGCACATCGTATAAAATCAGACTCCGGCGGGGCTGGGCGTATTTTTTCTTTACCTCCTGCAGTTCCTCCACAATGATTCCCCGCACCTTTTTGGGGTCGTCCAGAATCTGCTGCATCTGCCCGATTTCCTGTTTTAAGCTTTCCACTTCCTCGGTCCGCTTGAGGATGTACTCCCGGTTTAAATGGCGCAGCCGAATCTCCGCCACATATTCCGCCTGGACCTCGTCGATGCCAAAGCCGATCATCAGGTTCATGACCACCTCCGACTCCTCGTCGGTTTCCCGCACGATTCGGATGGCCTTGTCAATATCCAAAAGGATTTTGGAAAGCCCCAGCAGAAGATGCAGCTTTTCCTTTTTCTTGTTTAAATCAAAATACACCCGCCGCTTAATGCATTCCTCCCGAAAGGCGATCCATTCCTCCAAAAGCCCGCGGGCCCCCAGCACCCGGGGATAGCCGCTGATGAGCACATTGAAATTGCAGGACATCACATCCTCTAAGGGAGTCATGCGAAACAGCTTGGACATCAGCTTGTCCGGATCGGTTCCCCTTTTTAAATCAATGGTGATTTTAAGCCCCGACAGATCGGTTTCATCCCGGATGTCGGCCACCTCCCGGGCCTTGCCGCTTTTGGCCAGTTCCACAATCTTGTCGATGATGACCTCCACCGTTGTGGTCGGCGGAATTTCAGTGATCTCCAGGCAGTTGACCGATTTATCGTAACTGTACCGCGCCCGCACCCGAACGCTTCCCCGGCCGGTCTCGTAGATTTTGCGAAGCTGGGGCTCGTCGTATAAAATGTACCCGCCGCCGGGAAAATCCGGTGCGGTCAGGGTGGAGAGCAGATCGTGCGCCGGGTTTTTAATCAGCGCAATGGTCGTGTCGCATAACTCTTCCAGGTTAAACGGGCAGATGGCGCTGGCCATGCTCACCGCAATGCCGATGTTTGCGTTGAGCAGGATACTGGGAAACCGCACCGGCAAAAGGGACGGCTCCTTCATGCTCCCGTCGTAATTGTCCACAAAATCCACCGTATCCTTGTCGATATCGGCAAACAACTCATTGCAGATGGCGTCCAGCTTCGCCTCGGTGTAACGGGAGGCGGCGTAAGCCATGTCCCGGGAATAGGCCTTGCCGAAATTCCCCTTGGAATCGACATACGGATGCAAAAGCGCCTGGTTTCCTCTTGCCAGACGCACCATCGTCTCGTAAATCGCCGCGTCGCCATGGGGATTCAGCCGCATGGTCTGGCCTACAATGTTGGCCGACTTGGTCCGGGCGCCGGTTAAAAGGCCCATTTTATACATAGTGTATAAAAGCTTTCGATGAGCCGGCTTAAATCCGTCGATTTCCGGAATCGCCCGGGAGATGATCACGCTCATCGCGTAGGGCATAAAATTGGTTTCCAGCGTCTGGGTGATGGGCTGCTCCACCACTACGCCGGCGTTTTCAATTTCCGCCGTCAAACTGCTCGCCTGCCGCTTGGGCGGCTGGCTGTTTTTCTTTCTTGGAGCCATGGTTTTCCTCCCGTGTCAGATTGCAATTTCGGTTTCCCTTTTGAATCGTTTTTCGCCAAAGACCCGGTATGTCAGGAGACGTCCGCCGCGTCCAGATACCGGTAGCCGTTTTCGGTGATAAACTCCTTGCGCCCCTCCAAATCCTTGCCCAAAAGCAGATCGAACATCCGGGCGGTGGCTTCGGCCTCTTCGGGATTGACCTTTATGAGCCGTCGGGTTTCGGGATTCATGGTGGTCATCCACATCATGTCCGGCTCGTTTTCCCCCAGCCCCTTGGAGCGCTGGATGGTGTATTTGCCCTTGATCCGGCTCAGGATCTGAACTTTTTCCGCCTCGTTGTAGGCAAAATACGCCTTGTCCTTGGTGTTGATCTCATAAAGGGGCGACTCGGCGATATATACATATCCTTTCTGGATCAGGGTGGGTACCAGCCGGTACAGCATGGTCAAAATCAGCGTCCGGATCTGGTAGCCGTCCACATCTGCGTCGGTACAGATAATCACCTTGTTCCAGCGCAGGTTTCCCAGGTCAAAATTGGAAATTTCCTTGTTGGATTTGGACTGTACCTCTACCCCGCAGCCCAGCACCTTGAGGATATCCACAATGATCTCGTTTTTGAAGATTTTGTCGTACTCCGCCTTTAAGCAGTTGAGGATTTTTCCCCGCACCGGGATGATCGCCTGAAACTCCGCGTCCCGGGAAAGCTTGCAGGAGCCTAAGGCTGAATCCCCCTCCACAATAAAAATCTCCCGGCGGTTTACGTCCTTTGTGCGGCAGTCCACGAATTTCTGTACCCGATTGGCAAGGTCAATCGTCCCGGCCAGCTTTTTTTTCAGGTTCAGCCGGGTCTTTTCCGCGTTTTCCCGGCTGCGCTTGTTCACCAGCACCTGGTCGGCGATTTTAGCCGCCTCCATCGGGTTTTCGATGAAGTAAACCTCCAGCGAATGCTTTAAAAAATCGGTCATCGCCTCGTAAATAAACCGGTTTGTGATGCTTTTTTTCGTCTGGTTTTCATAGGAGGTCTGGGTGGAAAAGGAGGAGGAGACCAGTACCAGACAGTCCTCCACGTCCTGAAAGGTGATTTTGCTCTCGTTTTTTAAGTATTTGCCCTGCTGCTTTAAAATCCCGTCGATCTGGGACACAAACGCCGCCTTGACCGCCTTTTCCGGCGCGCCGCCGTGTTCTAAATGGCTGGAGTTGTGGTAGTATTCCAGCAGCCTGACCCGGTTGGAAAAGCAGCAGGCCACCTGCATCTTGACCTTGTATTCCGGCTTGTCCTCCCGGTCCCGGCCGCGGCGCTGGGCCTCCCAGTACTGAACGCCGGTGATCGTCTCCTCGCCGGAAAGTTCCTTCACATAGTCGGTGATCCCATTTTCGTAGCAAAATTCCTGCTCCTCGAACCCGCCGTCCGTCTGATTCCGGAACAAAAACAAAAGCCCCGCGTTGACCACTGCCTGCCGCTTGAGCACCTCGGTATAGTATTCCGCCGGGATGTCGATATCGGTAAACACCTCTAGGTCCGGTTTCCAGCGGATCCGGCTGCCGGTCTTTTTCTGCTTCGTCGGTTCCTTTTGCAGTCCGCCTACATTTTCCCCTTTTTCGAACCGAAGGGTATAGCGATATCCGTCCCGGAAGATTTCCACGTCCATATACTCAGCGGCATACTGGGTGGCGCAAAGGCCCAGACCGTTCAGCCCCAGGGAATATTCGTAGCCTTCGCCCTCGTTTGTCTTGTACTTGCCGCCGGCATACAACTCGCAAAAGCACAGTTCCCAGTTGTACCGGCCCTCGTTTTTATTGTAGTCCACCGGAATGCCGGCGCCGAAGTCCTGCACCTCCACCGACCCGTCTAAAAAGCGGGTGATGACGATCCGATCCCCCCGGCCCTCTCTTGCCTCGTCGATGGAGTTGGAGAGAATTTCAAAAACCGAGTGCTCGCATCCCTCGATTCCATCGGAGCCGAAGATCACCCCCGGCCGTTTGCGGACCCGATCCGCTCCCTTCAAAGACTGGATGCTTTCATTGTCATAACTCGCCTTCTTAGACATGGGCCCCTCCAAAAACTGAAATTTCTTTTCCCTTCCGCCGGCCAAAGCCAAAAAGCGGCCGTTTCCGGGCTATCATACCACATTTTTTTCCGATTTGCAAAGCCCTTTGCTTCTTCGCCTGCTGTGGACCTTCTTTGCCGCAAGACAAAAAGATTCTCCGGGAGGTCCCGGAGAATACAGATTGTATGCGGTTACAAAAGTTCCCCGGAAGGATAATCCTCCTCAGCGCGCTCCTGCGGCGGCTCTTCCCCTTCGCCGGGCAGCGGAGCCAGATCCTCAGGCTTCCACTCCATTTGTCCGGTCATAATCTTTCTAAACTCTTCCCCATCAATTTTTTCGTGATGGTAAACGTATTTCGCCACCAGATGCAGCTGGTCCATATGGCCGGTCAAAATCTCCTCCGCCGACTCATAGGCGTTGTCCACCAGTTCCCGGACCTCCGCGTCAATTTCCGCCGCCACATTTTCCGAGAAATTCCGGTTCTGGGAAATATCCCGACCCAGGAAAATCTCCCCCTCGTCCTGGCCGTACACCACCGGGCCCAGCTTCTCGCTGAAGCCGTAGCGGGTGACCATGTTGCGGGCGATCTTGGAAGCGCGCTCCAGATCGTTGGAAGCGCCGGTGGAAATGTCATCCAGTACCAGCTTTTCCGCCATCCGGCCGCCTAAAAGCACCACCAGATTTTCGTTCATGTGCCGTTTGGTCTCGTATCCGCTGTCCTCAATGGGCAAGGACATGGTAAAACCGCCCGCCATGCCCCGGGGGATAATGGAGACCATGTGTACCGGGTCCTGGGTGGGACAGTAGTAGGTGCAGACCGCGTGCCCCGCCTCGTGATAGGCGGTGAGTTTTTTGTCTTTGTCCGACACCTTGTGGGACTTTTTCTCCGGCCCCGCCACGACCTTGATGGTCGCCTCCTCGATTTCCTGCATGGTGATGGCCTTGCGGTTGCGCCGTGCAGCCAAAAGCGCCGCCTCGTTCATCAAATTTTCCAGATCCGCGCCGGTAAAGCCCACCGTTGTTTTGGCAATCACCGATAAATCCACATCCGGGCCAATGGGCTTATTGCGGGTGTGAACCTTTAAGATCTCCTCACGGCCGCCCACATCCGGCCGCCCTACCACGATCTGCCGGTCAAACCGTCCGGGACGCAGCAGCGCCGGGTCCAGAATGTCGATTCGGTTGGTGGCCGCCAGGATAATGACCCCGGAATTGTTGCCGAACCCGTCCATTTCTACCAGCAGCTGGTTTAAGGTCTGCTCGCGCTCGTCGTGACCGCCGCCAAGGCCGGCGCCCCGATGGCGGCCCACCGCATCGATTTCGTCGATAAACACAATGGAAGGGGCGTTTTTCTTGGCCTGTTCGAACAGATCCCGCACACGGGAGGCGCCGACGCCCACGAACATCTCCACAAAATCCGAGCCGGAAATGGAGAAGAAGGGAACGCCCGCTTCCCCCGCCACCGCCCGGGCCAGCAGGGTCTTACCGGTTCCGGGAGGGCCCATGAGCATCACGCCCTTAGGGATGCGCGCGCCCAACTCGTTAAACTTTTTGGGATTTTTCAAAAACTCCACGATTTCCACCAACTCGGCCTTTTCCTCGTCCGCGCCGGCCACATCCGCAAAGGTGGTCTTTTTGCCGTCCTCCGCCGTGCGCACCTTGGCCTTGGCAAAACTCATGGCCTTGCCGGTGCCTCCGCCGGCCTGACGCATCATCATAAACCACAAAAACACCATCGCGCCAATGAGCAGAAGATACGGCAGCATACTCAGCCACCAGGGCGCGTCTTTGGGCCGGATAAAATCGGTTTTCATCACCGCATCCGGATGCTTTTCGTTATAAGCCTGGATCAGATCCTTGGTGTCCTCGTAAAACATGTTTACGCTGGCCACCCGATAGTTGATCATCGCCGTCTGGCCGCCGTCGTTTTGAATGCGCATGCTCATCTCACCGCTGCTGACATTCAGGGTGAATTCCTGCACCTGCTCCTTTTCAAAATAGGAGATTATTTCGTAATACTTGGGCTGCTCCTGGTCCGACATCATGGATACGGCAAAATAGATCGTCATCATCAGCATGGCCAAAATGACAATATATACGCCAATTCCTCTGGACGGTTTTCTGTTCAAACGTTTCACTCCTTGTCCTTTTTGCCGAGAAGGGCTATTCGCTGTAGATTTCCGGCTTTAACACGCCGATATAAGGCAAATTTCTGTACTTTTCCGCATAGTCCAGCCCATACCCTACAATGAACTGGTCCGGCACCACAAAGCCGCAGTAGTCTGCCGACACAGGCGCTTCCCTGCGGTCCGGCTTATCCAACAGCGCGGCGATGCGAATACTTTTGGGCTGCCGGTCAGAGAGCATCCCCTTCAGATAGTAAAGCGTCTTCCCGCTGTCGAGAATATCCTCTACAATAATCAGGTCGCGTCCTTCCAGAGGGGTATCCAGATCCTTCATTATTTTAACCACGCCGGAGGTTTTTACCCCGGACCCATAACTGGAAACCATCATAAAATCAATCTGGCAGGGGATGTCAATGGCGCGCATCAAATCGCTCATAAAAACCACCGAGCCCTTGAGCACGCTGACCAGAAGCGGATTTTTTCCCGCGTAGTCCCGCGAAATCTCCTGTCCCAGCTGCCGGACCTTTTGGGCCAGCTGCTCTTTTGAATACAAAACCGACTGGATGTCTTCCTTCATGCGTTATCCTCCTCAATGTCAATCACCAAAAAACGGGTGGTCACCTCTGTCGGACACACCCTTTCGTCCGCTCCCAGTCCCCAAACCCAGACCGGTGAGCGTTCGTCGGCCAGAACCGGAATCCGATCCCGACGCTGGGGAGGGATCTTCTGCTCATTCCACCATTTTCGCAGCGGCTTTCCCACGCCCCGCCGGGCGCAGCGCAGATAATCCCCTTCTTTTCTCTGCCTTAGGAAAAGTCTACCGTATATTTTATCATAGTCAATCGTTTTTTTTAAGATGTTACACCCAAGTTTCTGTAAATTTGTAAATTGTTCATAATTGACCAGCCGAAGGCGCCCCTTTGCCAGCGGATTGGGCGGCAGCGGGCCGGGTTCTACCGCCAGCGGCTCAAAAACCAGCCTTCCCGGGTCCTGCAGGACCGTAAGGCGCCCGCCGCGCAGAATGATCCAGACGTCCTTCTTTAGCTGAAACTGCCCGCTTTTCGCCTGCAAAAGCCGCTGCACCCCTTTTATGCCGGTCTCCTCGCAGGGAAGACCCTCCCGGTCAAAAAAGCGCCGCAGCACCCGAAACAAAATCGCCGGATGCAGCCCGGCCAGAACCTGCGCCTGAAGTCCCGGCGGATCCGTCGCCCGGTCCAGCGCCTCGTCCGCTTGGCTTTGCAAAAAATCCTCGTCCTGGCCTAAATTTTCCAGCATCCGCCCATAGACCGTGTAAAAAGCAGGCTGCAACGCGCGCAGGGGGGGAATCACCGTCTGCCGGACGCGGTTTCGCGTATACGCGTCGCTTAAATTGCTGGAATCGGTCACATAGCCGATCCGGTTTTCCCGGCAGTAGTCCTCCACCTCCTCCCGGGTGCAAAAAATCAGCGGCCGGATCACCCGCCCCTGTACCGGCGGGATGGAGCAAAGGCCCTTGAGCCCCGTTCCCCGCAAAAGGTTCAAAAGGGTGGTCTCCGCCCGGTCGCTTAAGGTGTGGGCGGTGGCGATCCGCCCTCCCCGGGCCGCCTGCTCCAGCCGGCTGTACCGCACCCGCCGGCCGTACAGTTCCACCGATTCCCCAGCGGCCGCCGCCCCGGCGGACACATCCTCCCGAAACACCTGTAAAGGCACCTGCCATTTCCGGCACAGTTCCCGGACAAAATCCTCGTCCCGCTGGCTTTCCTCTCCCCGCAGCAGATGGTTGACATGGCAGGTCGTAACGGTCAGGTCCTTTTCCCGGCGCAGGCCGCATAAAAAATGCAAAAGCGCCGCCGAATCCGCCCCGCCGGAGACGGCTACCGTCACCCGGCTGCCGGGCGGGAGCATTTTGTATTCTTCCAGCGCCCGCAGCGCCTTATCCCTCATTGCGGTACATCTCCAGATTGCCGAATCGGGTATAGGCGCCGTCCCAGGCAAGCTTTACCGTATCCGTTTCCCCATGGCGGTTTTTGGCCACGATACATTCGGCGATGTTCTGCTCGTCCGAGTCCTTGTTGTAGTAAGCGTCCCGGTATAAAAACCAGACCGCGTCGGCGTCCTGCTCAATCGAGCCGGACTCGCGCAGATCGGACAGCATGGGCCGATGGTTGTCCCGGCGGCTTTCCGGTCCGCGGGACAGCTGAGACAAGGTCATCACCGGTACCTGCAGTTCCTTGGCCATCACCTTTAACGACCGGGTCATTTCCGAAACCTCCTGTACCCGGTTGTCAATCCGCCGGCCGGTGGTCATCAGCTGCAAATAGTCGATGATCACCAGATCCACCTCCCGCATCCGCCGCAGCCGCGCCTTAATCTCCCCAGGAGAGATGCCGGTGGCGTCGTCGATGTAAATTTCCGCTTTGGAAAGATAGCCCGCCGCCTCCGCCAGCCGGTTCCAATCCTCGGCGGAAAGGTTGCCGGTGCGCAGAGCGTTTCCCGGAATCCGTGCTTCCCCCGAAAGGATGCGGCCCGCCAGCTGGTCCTTGCTCATCTCCAGATTAAAAATCGCCACCCGCTTCCCCTTTTTGGCCACATGGGTGGCCACATTTAAGGCGAAGGCGGTTTTCCCCATACCGGGCCGGGCCGCCACAAAAATCAGATCAGTTTTGTTAAGACCGGTGGTGATCTGGTCCAGCATGGTAAATCCGGTGGGAAGGCCCAGATACTGCTCCCGGTCGGCGCTGGAAAGCTTTTGCAGCCGGTCGTAGGTATCGATAATAATCTCGTCAATCCGCTGCAGGCCCCGGCCTTCCCGCCCCTGCCGGATCTCGAAAATCCGCTGCTCCGCCGAATCCAAAAGACTCTTGGCCTCGTTTTGCGGATCCCTGGCGTTCTCGATAATGCCCTGGGCCGTTTCGATCAGGCTGCGAAGATAATGCTTTTCCTGAATGATCCGCGCGTAAGCCTCCACGTTAGAGATGGTGGGAACTACCTCCACCAGACGCGCCAAATAGACCTTGGCGTCTTCCTGCGTGGGAAAAATCTCCTCGGAAATCACCCCGTCCAGCACCGTTACAAAATCAATGGGCTGGCCCGCGCCGAAAAAGCGCAGCATCACCGAAAAAATCCCCTGATGGCGCTTGTCGTAAAAGCATTCGGGCCGGATGTACTCCATCACGGTGGAAAGGCAGGAGGAATCGGCCAGCACCGCCCCCAGCACCGACTGTTCCGCCTCCATGCTAAAAGGCGGCGCGGCGTTTTGTTCCCCGGTGTAAAGCGTGTCCTGCGGCATTTTGCGTCCCTCCCTTTGTTTTTTCTTGTTGGGATGAAAAAGACAGCCGCCCTTTTAAGCGGCCGTCCCTTCGACTATTCTTCGCTGATGGTCACGTAAAAATTCGCCTTGACCTCCGGATGTAAGCGTACCTCTGCCTTGTAGGTACCAAAGGCCTTGATCTCGCCTTCCAGCGTGATTTTCTTTTTGTCGATGGCGGTGCCGAACTGCTTTTGCAGGTCCTCGGCGATTTCCTTGGTGGTCACCGCGCCGAACAGCCGGCCGCCGGTGCCCGCCTTGGCGGTGCGCTTCACCGTTTTCCCCTCAATCTTTTTGCCCAACTCTACCGCCGCTTCCTTTTCCACGTCGGCCTTGTGCTGCGCCGCCGCCGCCCGGGTCTTCAGATCGTTCATCGCCTGAGCGGTGGCCTCAATCGCCAGCCCCTTGGGCAAAAGAAAATTTCTGGCGTACCCGTCCGATACCTGGATCAGCTGTCCTTTTTTCCCAGATCCCTTCACATCCTGTTGCAAAATAACCTTCATTGCATTTCTCCTCCTAAACGCCCCTTTCAGGGCTTTTGTCTTACTTTCTCTTTAGGCTGCTGCTCAAAATACTGGTCGATGGCCTCCAACAGCTTCTGCCGGGCCGATTCCATGTTCACGTCCTTCATCTGGGCGCCGGCCATGGTCATGTGTCCGCCACCGCCTAAGGCCTCCATAATCACCTGAACGTTCATGCCGCCCATGCTCCGGGCCGAGAAGGATACCCCGCCGTCATACTCATACAAAACAAACGAAGCGGTCACGTCGTTGATGCCCAAAAGTTCATCCGCCGCCTGGGGCGCGATCAGCTTAATATCCTCGGTGTATTCGCCGGCGGCAATGGCGCAGCCCCGGTAAACCTCCGCCGAAGACACCAGCCGGGTCTTTTTCTGGTAATCGTCCATAGAGTTGGAGAACAGCCCCCGCACTTCCACCGTGTCCGCCCCCTGCTTGCGCAGATAGGCCGCCGCCTCAAAGGTCCGCACGCCGGTTTTCATCACAAAATTTTTGGTGTCCAGCATAATGCCGGACAAAAGGGACTCAGCCTCCAGCTTGCCGATTTTCACATGGTCGCCGAAATACTGCACCAGTTCTGTGACCATCTCCGACGCGGAGGACGCGTAAGGCTCGTGGTAAAAAATCACCGCGTTGTCGATGTGTCCCACCATCTTGCGGTGATGGTCGATGACAACCACCGTCTTACAGGCGTTGTACACCTCCCGGGATTCCAGAATATGGGGCAGATGGGTGTCCACCACAATCAAAAGGGTTTTCTTCCCGATCAGATCGACTGCGGATTCCGGCTCCACAAACGCCTCGGCGTACCCGTTTTGGGCCAGCAGATTGTATAAGGGGAAGGCCAGGTTCCGCTGGCGGTTTAACACAATCGACGCCGGCTTGCCCATCTGCCGGACCGCCCGGTACATGCCCACGGCGGAGCCCAAACAGTCCAAATCGGCGAACTGATGTCCCATAATCAGCACGTTTTCCGCTGTGCCGATTAACTCCGCCAGCGCCGAAGCCATAATTCGGGTCTTGACCTTGGTCCGTTTCTCCACCCCCTTGGAGGTGCCGCCGTAAAAGGAGAAGCTGCTGCCGGACTTGATCGCCACCTGGTCGCCGCCCCGGCCCAACGCCATCTCCAGCGCTTGCCGGGCCATTTTCTCGCTCTCCTGCAAGCTGGCGGCCCCCTGACCGATGCCGATGGACAAGGTCGACGGCACGTTGTCGCTTAGGGATACCTGCCGCACCTGATCTAAGATGTCGAACCGCCGCTCAATCATCTTGCGCAGCTGCCGCTCCTCGGCCACCAATAAAAACCGGTCCCGGTCCAGCCGCCGCAAAAGGCAGTTGCCCTGGGCCATATAGTTTTCGATGATGGTCTCCAGCTGGCCGATGGTCTGGGCCTTCTCGCTCTCCTTGGCGTCCTGCATGATCTCCTGATAGTTGTCAATCACCACAATGCCCACCGACGGACGGGATTCCTTGTATTCGAACATGTATTTTTTCAAGGTGGTGTCGTCGATTAAAAAATATACGCTGACCGGCGCGCCCTCTTCGGACACAACCGTGCTTACATGTACCGTGTACAGCTTGTTTTTATAGCGGATTCCGCTGCCTTGTACCCGGGCCGGATCCGCCGGGTCCGCCCCGGCCACCACATCCGAAACCGGCAGGCCGAACAGGTCCTCGCCCTGCAATACATCGTCCTTGCACCTGCGGTTGTACCAGACGATTTTCCCGTTTTTGTCCGCCACAAGAATTGGGAACGGGATGTTTTCCAGACTCTCCCGGCGGGTCAGGGTCAGATTGTCGCTTAAATAGGACAAAAACGCGTACATATCCTGCTGAAAGCCCCGCAGCTTAAACAGCACGTACATGGTCACGCAGATTAACAGCAGCGCCTCCAGATAAAAAAGGTAGATATTCACAAAAGCGGATAAGAGGGTCAACAAAGCACCAAGGGCCAATGGCGCCGCCAAAACGGGTCTGAGCCACCAATATTTTTTCTCCATACCGCCTCTCCTTTTGCAAAAATTTCGTCTGGAAATTCTGTCGTCTTTCCACGCGGTCATCCTGCACAGAGTGACCGTATGGATTTTGTATGTCAGATGGTATAATTGGCCATGCCCATAGGGCGGCCATGAAAATCCGGGTATAATAACGATCTTGTTGTTATTATACCATAACCTTATAGGGAATCTCAACCATCCGGCAAAAGATTTCTCCCGTCCCCTTTCGCCCAAAAACGCCGATGGCCGCCCGCATACACGGACGGCCCTGGTTTTTTCGGTTTATTGCCGGATTTCCTGGATGATCGGCAGAATCATGGGAGAGCGGCGGGTCTTCTGGAATAAAAAGCCGCCGACTTCGTCCCGCAGCCGGTTTTTCATGGTGCCCCATTCCCGGATGTTGCCCGCCCGGCATTCCTCGATGGTCTTTTTGGCGATCCGGCGGGTCTCGTTCATCAAATCCTCCGCCTCCCGCACATACACAAACCCGCGGGAGACGATATCCGGCCCGGACAGCAGCGCGCCCGAGTTCCCGTCGATGGCCGCCACCAGAATAATTAGCCCATCCTCCGCCAGATGCTTGCGGTCCCGCAGCACAATGCTGCCCACATCGCCTACGCCCAGCCCGTCGACCAGTACCTGGCCTGAGGGCACCGAGCCTACCACCTTTAAGGACTGGCCGTCCAACTCCATTACCTCGCCGATTTCGCTTATGTGCACATTTTTGGCCGGAATCCCCATGGCCACAGCCAAATCCGCGTGTTTGCGAAGATGCTTATACTCGCCATGCACCGGGATAAAAAATTGGGGCCGCACCAGGTTCATCATCAGCTTTAACTCATCCTGGCAGGCGTGGCCGGACACATGCACCTCGTACATTTTTTCGTATACCACATCGGCGCCCAGCTTCAGCAGTTCATTGACCACCCGGCCCACCAGCTTTTCATTGCCGGGGATGGGGGTCGCCGAGATGATGATCAGGTCGTCCTCGGTTACCTGGACCTGCCGGTGGTCGCCGCCCGCCATCCGCGTCAGGGCGGACATAGGCTCCCCCTGGCTGCCGGTGGTGATGACCGTAATTTTCGAGGCTGGATACCGGCGAATGTCGTCGATGTCGATCAAAAGGCCCTTGGGCACGTGCAGATATCCCAATTCAATGGCCTTGGTCACCACATTGATCATGCTGCGGCCGGATACCGCCACCTTGCGCCCCAGCTTGTGGCACAAATCCACAATCTGCTGAATGCGGTGGATGTTGGAGGAAAAGCTGGCCACAATAATTCGCTTGTTTTCCCCTCTGGCGAACAGCATGTTAAAGGATTCTCCCACCTTGCTTTCGCTGGGGGTGCTGCCGGGCTTTTCCACATTGGTGGAATCCTGCAAAAGCGCCAGGACCCCCTGCTTGCCCAACTCGCCGAAACGGCCCAGGTCGATGACCTCCCCCTCGATGGGGTTGTAGTCGATTTTAAAGTCCCCGGTGTGGACGATGACCCCCGCCGGCGTGTGGATGGCAAAGGCCACCGCGTCGGGAATCGAGTGGTTCACCCGGATGGCCTCCACCGACATGCAGCCCATTTTCACCACGTCGCCGGGAGAGATCACATGCAGCTTGGTTCGGGACAAAAGCCCGTGCTCCCGCAGCTTTCCCTCCACAAGGCCCAGGGTCAGGCGGGTGCCGTACAGCGGCACGTTCAGTTCTTTGAGAAGATAGGGCAGCGACCCGATATGGTCTTCGTGGCCGTGGGTGATCACTATCCCCCGCAGCTTATCCTTGTTTTTTATAAGATAGGTAAAGTCCGGGATTACCAGATCCACCCCCGGCATATCCGCCTCCGGGAAAGCCAGGCCGCAGTCCACCACAAACATGTCGTTGCCCGACTCGTAAACCGTGACGTTTTTGCCGATTTCCCCCAGCCCGCCTAACGAGATAATCCGCACCGGCTGCTTTTTTTCGCTCTTGGGCGCGGCCTTTCTGCCCCGGGTCCCGGTCTGGGATTTGGAGGCGGCCTTTCCGGTCCCCTGGCGGGACTTGGCGGGGCTTTTGGCGGCCGCGGTCTGCTTTGCCGCCGCCGACTCTGTCTGCCCCTGAGACGGCTTTTTGCCTCCGGTGCGCTTGGCCGGCTGGCCTTTCTTTCTGGCCGACTCCTTCGCCGCGCCCTTGACCTCTTCCTTTTTCTGCTCAGCCTGTTTTTTTTCGCCATCCCCGGCTGCCTTCTTCGGGACGTTCTTAGGCTTTCTGCCAAAATTCATCGCTTTTTTTACGGTTTTTTCCAAAAGGCTCTCACTTTTTTCCAGCTGCTCATTTTCTTTCTTGATTTTTTCTTCCAGATTTGCTGACACAATACTACCTCCGAATTTTCGTTGTTTTCTGCCTTTGGTTTCCCCGCCGAAAGCCGGGAAAATCTCCCCGGCCCTTTAAAAAGCGCTGGAACAGGAAAAATCCCCGCGCCCGCCGGTTTTTCCAAAGTTTTTGCCTTTGCGGATTTTCTATCCGATTGTTGTTTTCCCGGTGCCTTTTCTAAAAAGCGCACAATCCCTTTCCGCCGGATCTCGGGGTCCTCCCCGCCGGTACGCCGCACTTTAAAAAACGTCCGCCCTTTGCGGCGGCGCTTTTTTAGCAGCCGTTTCTCCTTTTTTGTTTGACCAATCGCCGGACGTTCCGCCTGCAAACTTGTTTCCCCGCGCCCTTTTCCGCCCCCAGGCCCAAGGAGATTTTCGCGGCGTCCTTTCGCGGCGTCCTTTTGAAAAACAAAACCGTCCATAAACTCTTATTTAACGTGAACGGCCCGCTCTCCCCTTCTTAGAAAAAGGGAAAGACTTTCAGAAAGAAAACACGAACACAATCTTTCTATCCAGTGTAACCGCTGGCGCGGGTGCTGTCAAGCCCCCCTTGCGCGAACACCGCCGCCAACCGGCAGGCTCTTTCTTTTTAGTATGGCGCTTTGCCGCCCCCTTTAAGCTTGGCAAAAAGGATTTTTCTTGTTCTGGGCATATTTTCATTGTATAATCATTTGGTAGAATCGTTTGTCGAAATTTTTTCCGCATGAGAAAAGGAATGGGCGGCAACAATGAAAGGGATGGCCAAAAGATGAAACAGGTCGAAATTTTTACCGACGGCGCTTGCTCCGGCAACCCCGGTCCCGGCGGGTGGGGAGCGCTTCTGCGCTTTGGCGGCGCCGAAAAACAGCTGTGCGGCGGCGAAGAGAAAACCACCAATAACCGGATGGAACTCTCGGCCGCCATCTTTGCCCTATCGGCCCTCAAAGAGCCCTGCCGGGTTACCCTGACCACCGACTCCCAGTACGTGGTCAACGGCATCGAAAAGGGCTGGGCCAAAAAATGGCGGGCCAACGGCTGGCGCAAAAGCGACAAAACCCCCGCGCTCAACGCCGATTTATGGCAGGCGCTGCTGGATTTGTGCGACCGGCATACCGTCACCTTCCGCTGGGTCAAGGGCCATGCGGGCCATCCGGAAAACGAGCTGTGCGACCGGCTGGCCGTCGACTACTACACCTCTCATTTTTCCCGGTAAAAAGGCATCTTCGCGCCCCCCCGGGCGGGACCGGCGGAAAAATTTGTCCAGGCCCCTTGCATTTCCTACCAATTTACTATATTATAAAGTCGGAAACGGGAAAGTCTCCCAGACCTTCCCGAAAAAATGAAATCCAATGCCATTGCAAAAAGGATGAGAAAAGCATGAAACGATTTGTGTACGCGGACAACGCGGCCACCACGAAAATCTCCCCGGCGGTACTCGAGGCCATGATGCCCTGGCTCACCGACGGGTACGGCAACGCCTCCAGCATCTATCAAAAGGGCCGGGAGGCCCGTCTTGCCATGGAAAACGCCCGTCACCAGGTGGAAAAGGCCCTGGGCGTCCCCCAGTCCCGCCCAGACTACCCGGTGGAGGTCTATTTTACCTCCGGCGGCTCCGAGGCGGACAACTGGGCGATTAAAGGCGCCGCTCACCTGATGGCCAAAGAGGGAAAAAAGCACATCGTCACCACCGTGTTTGAGCATCACGCGGTGCTGCACACCTGCGACGCCCTGGAAAAGGAGGGCTTTTCGGTCACCTACCTGCCGGTCAGCGAACAGGGACTGGTCACCGCCGAGCAGGTAGAGGCCGCCCTGCGGGAGGACACGGCGCTGGTCAGCATCATGTATGCCAACAACGAAATCGGCACCATCCAGCCCATTCCCCAAATCGGCGCCGTATGCCGAAAGCACGGGGTACTGTTTCACACCGACGCGGTCCAGGCCGTGGGCAGCGTTCCCATCAATGTGGTCGAGCAGAATATCGACCTGCTTTCCTTGTCCGGCCACAAAATCCACGCCCAGAAAGGCATCGGCGCCCTATACTGCCGCAAAGGCATCCGCCTTCCCAACCTGATCGACGGCGGTGCCCAGGAGCGGGGCCGCCGGGCCGGCACCGAAAACATCGCCGCCATCGTGGGACTGGGTACGGCCATCGAGGCCGCCTGCGCCGACATCCCCGGCCGGGCCGCCCGGCTGACCGCCATGCGCGACCGGCTGATCGCGGGGATTTCGCCCATCGAGCGGGCGCGCTTAAACGGCGACCCGGTCCGCCGGCTGCCCGGCAACGTCAACTTCTCCTTCGAGGGGGTGGAGGGCGAGGCTCTGCTTCTGTCGCTGGACACCCTGGGCGTCTGCGCCTCCTCCGGCTCCGCCTGTACCTCCGGCTCCCTGGACCCCAGCCACGTGCTTTTGGGCATCGGTCTGGCGCACGAGGTGGCCCACGGCTCCCTGCGGCTGAGTCTCAGCGACGAAAACACCATGGAGGACGTAGATTATATCCTGGAGGTCCTGCCCGGCGTCATCAGCCGGCTGCGGGCCATGTCCCCCTTGTGGGAACGGATTACAAAAGCGTAAGGAGGATTTTTTGCCATGCTGTACTCGGAAAAAGTAATGGATCATTTCACCAATCCCCGCAACGTGGGGGAAATCCCGGACGCCAACGGCGTAGGTGAAGTGGGCAACGCCAAATGCGGCGATATTATGAAAATGTATCTGAAAATTGAAAACGGCGTCATCGAGGACGTGAAGTTTAAAACCTTCGGCTGCGGCGCGGCCATCGCCACCAGTTCCATGGCCACCGAAATGATCAAGGGCAAAACGGTGGAGGATGCGCTCAAGCTGACCAACAGCGCGGTGGTCGAGGCGCTGGAGGGTCTGCCGCCGGTAAAAATCCATTGCTCGGTGCTGGCGGAGCAGGCGATCAAAACCGCCCTGGCCGACTACTATACCCGCCAGGGGATCGACCCCACCCCCTTTGTTGGCGAATTGAAGGACCCGGACGAGGAGCATCTGGCCTGTGAACGGTAAAAAAGTGCTGGTGGCCCTTTCCGGCGGGGTGGATTCCTCGGTCTGCGTCTCCTTGATGAAGCGGCAGGGCTGCGACGTCACCGGCCTGGTGCTCAGTCTCTCCCCTGCCCATGAAGGGACCGTCCGGGCTGCCGAATCCGTGGCCCGGGCCATGGATATCCCCTTGATCGTGGCCCGGGAGGAGGAGTGGTTCCAGCGGGAGGTGGTCTGCCCCTGGGCCGAAGCCTATCGCCGGGGGGAAACGCCCAATCCCTGCATCCTTTGCAATCCCTCCACCAAATTCGCCCTTCTTTATCGGGAGGCGAAAGCCCGGGGCTTTTGCCAGGTGGTCACCGGTCATTACGCCGGCGTCCGGCAGCGGGAGGGGCGGTACTTACTGAAAAAGGCGGCGTTTCTCCCCCGGGATCAATCCTACATGCTGTACCGGTTAAGCCAGGAACAGCTTTCTTTACTGTCTCTGCCGCTGGAGGTCCTTTCTAAAGACGAGGTGCGCGCCATCGCCGCCCGGGAAGGACTCCCCTGCGCCAACGCGCCGGACAGCCAGGAGATCTGCTTTATCCCGGACAACGACTATCCGGCCTACATCGAAAAGCAATTCGGCCCCATGCCCCAGGGGGATTTTATCGGCCCGGACGGCGCGATCTGCGGGCGGCATAAAGGTCTTTTGCATTACACCGTAGGCCAGCGAAAGGGTCTGGGCATCGCCCTGGGCAGGCCGGTGTTTATCCGGTCCATGGACCCGCAGACCAACCGCATCTATTTGGGCGAGTCCGGAGAAGAATTTGCCGCCGGCGTTCTTCTGCGGGACTGCCGTTGGATTCCCTTCGACCGGCCGGACGGACCGCTGCGGGCCGGAGCCAAAATCCGCTCCGCCGCCAAAGAAGCCCCGGCCACTGTCACCCCTTTGGAAAACGGCGGGGCCCAGGTGCTATTCGATACCCCCCAGCGCGCTCCTGCCCCCGGCCAGTCCTGCGTTTTGTACGATGGGGACTGGGTCCTGGGCGGCGGATACATCCAAAGTCAGATTCTTTAACCGCCAACTCTCTCCCCCGGAGAAGGACGCTCCTTCCCCGGGGATTCTTTTTCCCCTCGCCAGGACCTGGCGGCTCTTCCCCGCAGGACTTATCCCCCGCGCTTTTGACCCAAACGGTTCTCAGGCGGCTTCAGCCCCAGCACAAAGTCCGCCGAAACCTGGTAATGGCGGCATAAGGCGATCAGGTGCCGGATGGGCAGTTCGCTGGCCCCTCTTTCATAGCGGGCATACATGGTCTGGGAGGTTCCCAAAACCTTCGCCACCTGCGCCTGGGTCAGGTCATGATCCTCCCGCAGGTTGCGCAGACGCTGCATATAAGAAGACATTTCTCTCACCAACATTCTTTTTCAAAATGTTAGCATAGTAAAGATATTTACTATTGCTTTTAGTAAATATCTTTACTATAATAAGAGAGAAAATGCGTTTTTTTATAAAAATTGGGGGCGGAAGCGAACTGTCGCGCCGGACGCAAAAAGAGAACCGTCCCTGCGCCTCTTTTTTCCCTTTGCGTCTTGATTTTTTCGAAATTGCACGCCTGCCGGTGCTGTTCAGGCCGGCGGCTGTTTTCTTTTATAAAACGCCGGCTTCACCGGCGGGCATGGCCGCCTTTTTGGGGATGGCGCTTTTCCCAACAGCCCCTTCCCGGATGGATGGTCCGCAATTTGCACAAACCGCCTTTGGACAGTATCCAAAGGCGGTTTGCTGCGTCGCCAAGGCCGGTATCACAGAAAATCCCGGCCCCAAACAAGCGGCAAAACGCCGGCAAAAAATCTTACCGGCGTTTTTATACGGTTATACGGCGCGCCAAAAGGTCCGCCTTAAATATAATTACGGTCAAAGGTAATCACTGTAAAGTAGGTTTCCTTTTCTCCTTGCAGACGGCTGTCGATCTCCTTTTTCAGTTCCCCATTTTTCCGGTTCTCCCCCTGAGGGACCACCAAATCGAAAATCAGATTGGTGTGGGTGGGACCCGGCACCATCCGAAAATCGTGGATGGTCATTTCCCGGTTTACCTGGGAGGCGATCTCCTCAACCCTTTTGCGCATGGCGATCGTCTCCTCGCAGTCGTCGGCAATGGGATCGTAATGCAGCACAAACGGCATATGCAAAACCGCCTGTACATGCTTTTCCGCGTTGTCGATCGCGTCGTGGGCCTGCATCACGTCGATGGTGCGGGATACCTCCACATGGGCGCTGCCCATCATCCGCCCGGGGCCGTAGTCGTGCAGGACCAAATCGTGTACGCCGGTGATCTCGGGATAGCCCAAAATCATGTCGTACAGCCGGTGGACCAGTTCCGGGTCCGGCTTCTGCCCCAAAAGCGGGCTGATGGTATCCTTGGCCAGTCCATAGCCCGAATAGAGGATGAATCCGCCCACCATCAGTCCCAGGTATCCGTCGATGGAAAAGGGCAAAAATCGGGCGATCAAAATTCCCAGGGTAGTGGCGCCGGTGGAAATGCAGTCGTTCAGACTGTCCTGCGCCGCCGCCCGCAGAGCGCCGGAATCAATTTTTTTATCCAGCTTGCGGTTAAAAGCGCTCATCCACAGCTTGACCAGAATGGATAAAGCCAGACCGGCGATGACAAAGACGCTGAACTCCACCGGCTCCGGGTGCAGGATCTTGCCAAAGGCGCTTTGGATCACGTCGATCCCCACCAAAAACACCAGAAAGGTGATGACCAGTCCGCTGACGTACTCAATCCGCCCATGCCCAAAGGGATGGTCCTCGTCCGCCGGGACGGAGGCCGCTTTAAACCCGATGAAGGTCGCCGCGCCGCTGCCCACGTCCGACAGGTTGTTAAACGCGTCGCCGGTGATGGCGATGGAGTTGGAAATCATGCCCAGAATGAATTTTGCCGTGAACAAAAGAAGATTGCAGACAATCGCCACCCAGCTGCTAAGCATTCCGTACCGTTCCCGCACCTTGGGGGACCCTGTCTGATCCGCGTTCTTTACAAAAAGTCTTACCAGAAGGTCCGTCATCCGTTTTGCCGCCTTCCCATTTGTTTTACCGTAAATTGTACCGCCCTTTGGGCGGTTGGTCAAGGGTATCTCCGCCGGCGATTGAAAGACCCGGCAAAAGCCGGTGAAAAACAAGAAAAAACAGCCCGTTTCCAGACTGTTTTTTCCCTGCGTTTTGCCGGTTATTTTGCGTGGATTTCACAAATGCGGGTGGCGATGCTGGTCAGAATTTCGATATTCTTTTCCATCGCCTGTACGCAGGTGTATTCATATTTTCCATGGGCGCTGTGGCTGGCCGCCCCCAGATTGGGGCAGGGCAGTCCCATAAACGAAAGGCGCGCGCCGTCGGTGCCGCCGCGGACCGGACCGCTGATCACCTGGACGCCAACCCGCTCAATAGCCTCCTTGGCTGCGTCTACAATATACATGTTGTTGAGAATCTGCTCTTTCATGTTGCGGTAGGAGTCGGTGATGGTCACCTCAACGGTGTTTTCGCCGTATTTATCGTTTAAGTAAGCGGCGATTTTGCGGAAGGTCTCCTTCTTCTTTTCCAGCTTGGCCGAGTCATGGTCGCGCAGGATGTAGGACAGATCCGCTGTTTCCACATTGCCCTTCATAGAGCCTAGGTGGCTGAAGCCCTCGTGCCCTTCGGTATAGGCGGGGTTTTCGAAGACCGGCAGCATCCCCTGAAATTCCATGCCCACCAAAAGGGCGCTGACCAGCTTTCCCTTGGCCGAGCCGGGATGAACGCTCTGTCCGTTAATATGCACCTTGGCGGAGGAGGCGTTGAAGTTGTCGTACTCCAGGCTGCCGATGGTGCCGCCGTCCACCGTGTAGGCAAACTGCGCGCCGAACTTCTCCACGTCGAAGTGGTCCACGCCGGTGCCTACCTCTTCGTCCGGCGTAAAGCCGATTTTAATGGTGCCGTGTTTTATTTCCGGATGCTCCAGCAGATACTCCGCCATCCCCACAATCGCGGTGACGCCCGCCTTATTGTCGGCCCCTAACAGGGTGGTGCCGTCGGTGGTGATCAGGTCCTTTCCCTTATACATCAGCATTTTGGGGAAGTTTTTGGGGCTTAGCACAATGCCCAATTCCTTATTTAACACAATGTCGCCACCGTCGTAGTTTTTGATCACCTGGGGCTTGATGTTGTTGCCGGGCATGTCTGGAGAGGTATCCATATGGGAAATAAAGCCGAAAACCGGAACGTCAAAGTCCACGTTGGAGGGCAGTGTTCCGGTGACGTAACCGAATTCGTCCATGGCCGCGTCGGCAATGCCGATGCCCTTGAGCTCCTCCACCAGATACCGGGCCAGCGTCTTCTGCTTTTCCGTACTGGGGAAGCAGTCCGCACCGGGAGCGGACTGGGTATCAAAGCTAACATACTTTAAAAATCTGTCTAAAACCGGGGTCATAAAAATCCTCCTTGCGGTAAATCGTTGGTTTTAGTATACCATTGATCGGCCCGCAAGAAAAGTCCATTTTGCGCTTTTGGCGCCGGAAGCTGAAAAATTTTTGACATTTTGAAAAAACGAAGATACAATGGACCTGACAAAGAATGACGGGAGGCGGTTTTTTGAAAAAGGCGATGCTTTATATCCACGGCAAGGGCGGAAATTCCTTGGAGGCCCAGCAATACCAAAAAAGCTGCCCGGATTTTGCGATGATTGGGGTCGATTACCGGGACGGGCCTCCCTGGACCGTGCAGGATCCCATTTGGGCCGCTTACGATCAGGCGCGGGAGAAATATGGGCGTATTTTCGTGCTCGCCAACAGCATCGGTGCCTACTTTGCCATGTTCGCGCTGCAGGACCGCCCCATAGAAAAAGCCTTGTTCATCTCGCCGGTGCTGGATATGGAACGGCTGATAAAGGACATGATGGGCTGGGCGAACGTATCGGAACAGAAACTGCGCCAGCGGGGGGAAATCCTTACGGATTTTGGGGAGACCTTATCCTGGGAGTATCTATGCTTTGTCCGGGAACACCCTATCGTATGGGAGGTTCCCACAGAAATCCTCTATGGGGAAAACGACCGTCTCGTCTCTTTTCAGACCGTCGAAAACTTTATCCGCCATCACCCTGCGGGCCTCACGGTTCTGAAACAGGGGGAACATTGGTTCCACACCAAGGAACAGCTTGCTTTTTTGGATAGCTGGATGGAAAAGGCGGCGCGGTGATTTTCCCCCTTACCCAAGGGTCCTAGCCGGAAGCGGCAGCGAACCTTCGGTTGCCAAATTTTCTCTTCCGCAGTATGATAGAAAAAGAAAGTATAAGGAGCGCGGGACAAATGAAAAAGAATTCTTCCCAACCAAGAAATGGCGCCGGTCAAAAGACGGTCAAAAAGACGGTTGTAATCGACTGCTTTACCGGCGAAGAGCGGGAGGTGGACCCGCGAAAAATCCGGATTGTCGACGGCATGGAGCTGGGGAACACCCGGGTGCAGCTGGACAACGGGGTGACGCTGGCCGTTGCCGGCGAGGGAAAGTACCACACCCTGGGCAATCCCAAAGAGCGTTGGGCGGAGGTGGTCCAGGTTTTGGTTCGGCCGGACGGGGAATACGGCGACGGCGAACTGCTGGGCTGGACCCCGCTGTTTTTTGACCGGTCCAAAAATCTGCCGCCGGTCCAAAAGAAGGGGCGGACGCCGGCCGGCGGGGCAAAAGCCGCAGAAGCCAAAAAGGCGGGTCCTGGCGGAAACAGGTCCAACCACCGTCCCGACCACCCAAAGCCGGGAGCAAGCGCTCCCAGCGGCGGTAAGCTGCCGCCCCGGCCCAAAAAGAGCCGGACATAAGTCGAAACAGCCAGAAAAACCCCCGGCGCGATTTTGCGCCGGGGGTTTTCGATTCAATTGCATTTTGCCACACTGTTAAACACAACACGCTAACCCCAGATATTGGCTGGCGGCTCTTCGCCGCCTTCTCCTTCGCCCTCACCGCCGGGATTCTCCGGGTCGGGGGTATCAGGATCGGGGGTTTCCTCCGGCGGATTGGGGTCCTCCGCTTTAGATGAGGATTGCTCCGGAACGGAGGAGGACTGTTCATCCGCTTTCGAGGAAGAGGACTGCTCCGGGACAGAACTGCTACTGGAAGGCTTACTGGACGGCTTTACCGTATTTCCATTGCCGACGGTGACCTGCACTTTTTTGACAACACTGCCGTCGGATGTTTTGACCGTAATGGTTACCACCCCATCGGTAAGGCCCTGCAGGTGCCCGCCCTCAACGGTCGCCACATCCTCGTCGGAGGAGGACCAAACCAGTTGGCTCGTATCGGCGCCGACGGGATCAACCCGCAGATATTTGAGCAAACTGTCTCCATTGCCGACAGCAATATTATACCCTTCTACCGGGTTGCCGTTGCCGTCCACAAATTCCAACTCGGAGGGAGCAACCGCCTTGTCGGTGACGGTAATAGTGATAGACGCCTCTTGAACCTGACCGTTGTCGTTGATGGTGGCCGTAACCTTCGCGGTGCCCGGTTTTTTGCCGGTGACAGTAGCAGAGGTGCCGCTTCCGCTTAAAGAGATGATCTTGCCGCCGGCGCGGTCGGTCGACCACTCCACGTTCCGGTTGGTGGCGTTGTCCGGGTTGATGACCAAGCTTAAGCTGGTGCTGCCGCCGACGGTGACCGTGCCGCTGCCCGCAATGCTCATGTAATCAATAGGCACATAACTGCCCACCTGCACGGTGATGGACGCGGAAGCGCCGCTGGGCGCGGTGACGGTAATGGTCGCGGTGCCCATCTTTTTGCCGGTTACACCTCCGCCGGAAACGCTGGCCACCGACGGGTCGCTGGAGGACCACTGCAACTCATCCAGATTGGCCCCCTCCGGCTCCACCACCAGCAGACTGGCAAGATCCGCGCCGCCGCCCGCCTGGACGCTGATTCCTTCGCTGGCAAAATACATGGACGTAATGGGTCCGGCGCCTACCGTTACGGTGGCGGAGGCGGTAAAGCTGCTTTCTTCGGTGGTGACGGTAATCACCGCCGTACCGCTGCGGTGGGCGGTGACGGTACCGGTCTGGTCCACGCTGGCCACCGACGAGTCGCTGGAATCCCAGCGGACGTTGCGGTTAACCGCCGTATTGGGCAGCACCGTGGCGGTCAGGGTGGCGGTTTCGCCCGGCTTCAGGTTCAGATTCTCCGGGGAGAGGGAGACACCGGCCACCAGCGCGGCGATCTTTTTGGCTTCGTACCAGGCCTTGGGCATCACCGGATTGGGGTTAATGTGGGCGGTGGAGGTGTCCACCGTCTCCGATTCGCCCTCCCGCACCCGTCGGGCCACCATGGCAAAGCGGGCCTCTTTAAAATCGTAGGTACAGGTAGAAAGGGTGATCAGCTGGTCGCCCGGCTGAATATCCACGCCGGTGACGATCAGCGAACGGGAGAGAACCTCGTTGGCAAAATTCATCAGCTCTTCGTCAGAATTGGCCTGGATAAAGTTGTGGTATTCGAAGTTGGGCGCGTGCTCCGGTAGGGTCGAGGCGATAAACATGGCCACGATCTTGTATTTTCCCTCTTCGTAGAGGCTGTCGAAATTAATCACCGGATGCTGCTTATAGTAGTTTAAGTCCTGGTAATTGATCAGTTCGCCGAACATCTGCCCATCCTTCATATTGTGGCTGTAAATGGGGATGTTGGTGCTGGGGAGGGAAATGTCCACCCGGCAGTCGGCAAAGGGGATGCCGTGCTTGTTGTCCGCCTTGGAAAAGTCCTTGTGCAGATAGTATTCGTTATCGTCGCTTTGAACCACCGGGTAATTGACCTTTGTCCCGTCGATGGAAAGCCACCCGACGATATCCTCGTTCATCTCCCACAGGGAGGCGAATTTGGTCAGATAGGCCCGGGGATAATTCTCGCTGACCTCGCCCTTGCCCAGCATGCCAGCAACGCCGTCGTAAAACTTGGCGTTGCGGTCCGATTCGCCGTAATAGCTGACCAGGTAGGTACACGAGCCGATGAAGACCAAAATCGCCAGATCGAAAATGATCTTGCGGGCCTTATCTATCGTGCTGTCCTTTTTGGTCGGCACCATCATGCGAAGAAGCTTTTTGTACCAGGGGATTTTCTTTTTCCGCCGGGGCGCCGGCGCCGCCGGGCCGGCAGAATACGCAGCAGACCGGGCCGGCGCCTTTTGGGTTCTGCTGTAAGGTTTTCTATGGTTTGGAAGCATGTACGCATCCCCTTTTTTGTGTATTCCTCTTATGCGTTCGCATAAGTCTCGCATAATAAGTACCCATTAAAAACGGATTTGTTGCAGGAACGAACGAATTTTCACTGTTTTGTCATTATTTTTTATCGATGCGCAATAAAAGCGGATTTTCACAATCCCGCTTATGAAAAACAGTCCTTTCTTATTGTAGCATCAACCGAAAAAAAAACAAGAAAAAAACGAAAATTCGTTTGGATTTGTTTTCCCGCATCCATGCCGTGTCTGCGCAAAAAAAGACCGGCAGCAGCCGCTGCCGGTATGAAAAGCGCCATCAGTTTTCTTTTTCGCAGTATTCCACAATCTTGCGGCAGGCATCGGCCAGATAATCCGCCTGGGCCTGTTCGATCTTTCCCTGGTCGCACAGCTGGGCCAGTTCCGGATCAATGGGCATTTTGGCCAGCACCGGCAGATTAAATTCCTCGCCGATTCGGTCGATGTGGCTTTCGCCGAAGACTTTCAGTTTTTTATGACAGTCCGGGCACTCCACATAACTCATGTTCTCCACCAGGCCAATAACGTTGACCTGCATGGCGTTGGCCATGTTAAGCGCCTTTTCCACCACCATGCCCACCAATTCTTGGGGAGAGGCCACAACCACCACCCCGTCCACCGGAATGGACTGGAAAACGGTGATCGGCACGTCGCCGGTTCCCGGAGGCATGTCCACAAACAAAAAGTCGATGTCGTTCCAGATCACGTCGGTCCAGAACTGCTTGACCACGCCGGCGATCATCGGTCCGCGCCAGATGATGGGGGCGGTCTCCTCCTCCAAAAGCATGTTAGCGGAGATGATGCTGATTCCGGCAGGGGTTTCCGCCGGGTAAATGCCCGCCTCGTCCGACATGGCCCGGCCGGTTGCGCCAAACGCCCGGGGGATCGACGGGCCGGTGATATCCGAATCCAGAATACCCACCCGGTAGCCCAGCCGGTTCATGGCAATCGCCAGCAAAGAGGTGACCAAAGATTTGCCCACCCCGCCCTTGCCGCTGGCCACCGCGATGACCTTGCGCACCGAACTCATCTCATGGGGCGCTTCCAGAAAATCCTTTAGGCTTTTGGTTCTGGAAGGGCAGTTTTCCCCGCAGCTGCTGCAATCGTGGGTGCAGTTTTCCGGGACCTCCCGGGAAGCGCATTCCTCGCCGCAGGAGGCGCAATCGTGATTACAATTTTCAGCCAAAGCGATTCAACTCCAATCAAAATTTATCCTACTCTTATTGTAGCCTTTTCCCTGAAAGCTGTCAACTAATCCTCAAACAGTCCTTTTTTTAAAACTTTTCCCTCTTCCATCAGCACCTGCCCTTTGGCCAGCACCGTTTCGATCTCCATTTGGGGGCCAAGGATCACCAGGTCCGCGTCACTGTCCGGCGCCAAGCAGCCCTTGCGGGGGTAGATTTCCAGAGCCTGAGCCACGTTTTGGGTCACAAAGCACAGCGCTCGCTCCAGCGGCAGTCCCTTGACCTGTACCAGCGAGCGGATCTGGCCGAACAGGCTGGTCATTTTGGCATAGGTGATGCCGATCAGTTCCCGGTTGGGACCCCATTTGGGCATACTGCCGTTAGAGTCGGAACTGATGGTCAGATGGTCCTCGGGGATTCCCCGGGCCAGCACATCCAAAATCTCCTGGGACTTTTCGTCCGGCTCCTCGCTGCTGGTATAATCCACATACCCGCCTAAGCCGGCGAATTCCACCACGTCGTCCTCCAGCATCTTTCGCATATGGGTGGGGCGGAAGTGTTTAATGGGGATGTCGGTGGTTTTTACAATATCCAAAATCATCCCAAGGCCCTGGCGGCCTGAGCCGGTGTGCATATGAACCACGCCGGGCTTTTTGCTCAAAAGGCCGGCGATTCGGGCCTCGCTGGCCAGCTTGATCATCTCCTCCTTGGTGAGGTTCGAACTGCGGTGGTCGGAGATGGCCACCTTTACGCCGATGACCTCCTGTAAAAACATAATATCGTCCCCTACCGAGCCGGTGAGGGTGGGCGACGGAATTTCATACGCGCCGGTCAGGCAGTAGGCGGTGATCCCTTCTTCGTTAAGTGCCTTGGTCTTAGCCAGCAGGTTCTGGACGCTGCGGGTCCGTGAGTCGGTGCCCAAAAGGCCCACCAGGGTAGTGACCCCGGCCCTGACGCTGTCGGAGAAGCGAAGTTCCGGCACCCGGCTGGTAAAGCCGCTTTCCCCGCCGCCTCCGGTAATGTGCACATGCTGGTCAATTAAGCCCGGAATCACCCGGTGGCCGGCGGCGTCGATGATCCGGCAGTTTTGGGGCAGACCGTCGATATCCGGCTGGATGGCAAGAATTCTGTCGTTGCAGATGAGGATATCGTTTCTGCCCAACGGAGCGGGACTGTAGACATCCGCGTTTTTTACACACAAAAGCATACTGCTTCCTCCTTTTTTCTAACGCAGGCCGCCGAAATGGCTGAAGGGCCACAGGGTAAAACGGGCTCTGGCCTTGATTTTTTCCGCCGGGATAAACGGTTCCGCCCAATAGCGGGCGTCCTCGGAGCCGGCCCGGTTGTCCCCCAAAAACAGGTAGTGCCCCTGGGGAATCTCAAACTCCATTTCGTCGCCGCCGGCAGGATAGACCACATACGGCTCCTCCAGAGGCTGACCGTCCACCGTGATGCTGCCGTCCTCCCCGATGACGACCGTTTCGCCGGGCAGACCCACCAGTCTTTTAATCAGCGTCTTGTCCAATTCGTCCGAGTCAAAAACCAGAATCTGTCCCCGCTCCAGCTTGTCCGTATTGTGGACATAGGTGCAAAACAGCACGCTGGTTTTTTGAATGGTCGGCAGCATGGAGCCAGAGGGAACCAGCACCAGCATGAACACGACCTTTAACAAAAACACGATCACAAGGACCTCCGCTCCCAGCGGAAGGACCCATTCCTTGAGGAATTTTTTCCATCCGTCCATTTTTTCCATCGATCCTTTCCAGGCGCTGTCTGGCCAAACCAGCGGGTCCTTGTCCGCACGGCCGGTCGGCGCGGGTAAGCGTATCAGCGGATATTATTATACACGCTTTTTGCCTTTTCTACAACAAGGTTTGCGGGAAAAACCCACGAAAAAAGGATCCGCAAAGCGCTTTGCAGATCCTTTTTGAAAAAATGTTTTGGCGTGCTATTTTTTCAGCGCCACTGCTTCGATCTCCACCAGGCCGCCCATAGGCAGATTCGCCACCTCAAAGCAGCTTCTGGCCGGGCAATCGGTCTTAAAATAGGTCGCGTAAATGCTGTTGACCGAGGCAAAATCGCCGATATTCTTCAGATATACGGTGGTTTTTAACACTGTGTCGTAATCCGCGCCGCCGGCCTTGAGCACCTCGCCCAGATTCTTTAAAGCCTGCATGGTCTGCTCCTCCACCGACTGGCCCGCCAGCTTGCCGGTAGCTGGATTGATTCCCAGCTGACCGGAGGTGAACACCATCTGACCGCCGACAGTCCCCTGGGAGTAAGGGCCGATGGCGCCCGGCGCTTTATTGGTAGCGATAATCTGTTTCATAAAGATGTCATCCTTTCTGTTTTTTGCACACGAACAAAAACGCATGCTCTACCGCTTTATCTTACCTTTTTCCCGGGGCGATGTCAAGAAAAGGACACCGGCCGCTAATCCACCAGCAGATATAAGGCAATGTAGTCCAGCGGCGTTGGCTGGCTGTAGTCGGTAAAAATATAAAGTCCGAACGCCTCGCCCTTTACGGTGAGCTTTTGGGCCGCCGCAAAATCCAGCACTGGGGCCAGCATTTCCTCTATCCCAAGGCCCCAGGGGGAGCGCACCACCGTATAGACCGCCTTGGGCGCGCTGACCAGCCGCCCCTCCTCGGGGGGCGCCTTTCCCCCCTCCGGGGGGAGAATCGCCGCCGTAAACAGGCGGGTCATCTCCCAGCCGCCGGCAGTACGGCCTGCAATAAAACCCGCCTCGATCAGCGACCCCGCCGGCTGAACGGCGCCGGGATCCTCCTGCTCCATCATGCCGTGAAAGTAAGCCTGATTGTCGGCGGCGGACTCGTACAAAAGCGCCATCTGAGGCATGGGGCAGACCTTGAGCACATCCAGGCCCTCCTCCATAATCCGGTAATCCTCGATGGTCGCGCGGATCTGGCCCAGCAAAATCCGCTGCTCGCGGATTTTGGCCTCCACCTGCTTCTCCTTTTGCTCCAGCAGCTTTTTCACATCCTTGTGCTGGTAGGAATTCATGATTTTGCAGACCTCTTCTACCGGAATATCCATGCTGCGGTAAAAAAGCACGTCCAGCAACGCGTAGATATCCGCCGAGGTAAAATACCGGTAGCCGTTTGCTGCGTCCTTATGGGAATAGACGATCCCGTTTTTTTCGTAATACCGGATGGTGTCGGCGGAAACGCCCAGGATATTCGCCACTTCTCCGATTTTGTAGACCTTTCTCATCCGTTTCCTCCTTTATCCGGGCGGGACATTACCTTGGGCCGCGCTTTTGGATCAGCTGCAGCACCGCGTACAGGGCGTGGTTTTCCGCCAGACGGCGCACCCGCTCCCGCTCGTTGCCGCTGCCCCGGGCCAGGTGCAGTTCCTTGATCTCTTCCTTCCACGCGCTGGACACCGCCACAAACACAAGGCCCACCGGCTTTCCCTCCGACCGGCCGGGCCCCGCCACACCGGTGACGGCGACGCCTACGTCCGCTCCGGTTTTCGCCCGGGCACCCCGGGCCATTTCCAGCGCCGCGTCGGCGGAAACCGCGCCGTGAATCTCCAGCGTATCCTTGCGAACGCCCAAAAGCGAACGCTTCATCTCATTGGTATAGGTGCAAAGCCCCGCCCGAAACACCAGCGACGCGCCGGGTACGTCGGTAATCCGCCGGGCCACCCCGCCGCCGGTACAGGATTCGGCGGCAGCCAGGGTAAGTCCCTCTTCCCCCAGGGCCAGCACCGCTGCTTTTTCCAGGGTACCCACGTCCACGCCATAGATATACCGTCCCAACCGGCGGCGGATTTCCTCCACCGCCGGCGCCAAAAGCGCTTCGGCTTTCTGCCGGTCCGCCGCCGCGGCGGTGACCCGCAAAAGCACCTCCCCGGTTTTGGCGTAGGGCGCGATGGTCGGATTGATCCCCGATTCCATCAGATCCCGCAACGCCTGCTCCGCCGCCGACTCCCCGATTCCAAACAGATGGACCGTCCGGGAAAAAAAGGTCATGCCGGTTCTTCCCGCCAGATACGGGCGGACCTGGGCCAAAAACATGGGCTCCATTTCGGAAGGGGGCCCAGGCAGAAGGATCAAAATTTTTCCATTTTCCTCTATCCCGACGCCGGGGGCGGTGCCGTTTTCGTTTTGGAACACCGCCGCGCCCTGGGGAATCATAGCCTGCTTGCGGTTGTTTTCGCTCATCTCCCGGCCGGTGCGGGCAAAATAGGCCGCCATCCGGTCGTAGACCTGCTGGTTCCAGCAAAGGGACTTGCCCAGCGCCGCGGCGGCGGTCTCTTTGGTGAGATCGTCGCAGGTGGGGCCCAGCCCGCCGGTCATGATCAGTAAATCGCTGCGGGAAAGGGCCAGTTCGATGGCCTCCCGCAGTCTTCCGGCATTATCCCCCACCACCGTCTGATGGTAGACGCCGATCCCCAGCGCCGCCAGTTCCCGGGCCAGAAAAGCCCCGTTGGTATTGACGATATCTCCTAACAAAAGTTCGGTGCCTACGCACAAAATTTCTCCCGTCATCCTCGCGCACCCTCCTTTTTTCCTATGGTAACCCGCCGGGCCCAAAAAAGCAAGGGCGGGATTTTTCCCGCCCTTATTTGCACTCATTTTTACCCGATCTTTTGTATGACATCCTTCGCGTTAAGATAATAAAGCCCCTCCTCTGCTGCACTCACTTGGTCGATGAATTCATCCTCTGCCAGCACCTTATAGGTCCCCTCGTCGGGGCGCAGTTCGATTAAATGGCTTTTGATTTCGGTCGCCCCCTCATGGCTGGAGCCGCCCACAAAGTAGACGGTCCCCTCCTCGCCGCGGTACGGCGGCAAAAACGTGTCAATTCCGTAGGGAAGGTCCATTTCCCGCAGGGCCTGAAAGTTCTGGTCGTACAGGGTAAGATGGGTGGTGTAGCGGTAATTTCGGTTTTCGTCCACCGACCTTTCCATCCACCAGAGCAGGAAGGTATCCTCCCCGGCAAAGCCGCTTCCCAGCCAGTCCGGGTGAAAGGAAAACGGGTACTGATCGCCGCCGTCCGTTTCGGACAGAAGGTTCCCTTCCAAATCGCAGACCCGCAGGGTGCGTTTTCCGTCGGCGTGAAAATACCAGTAGAGGATCCGCTGGCCGGACAGGCGGGACTCTATCGGATACGCCAGCAGATCGGGGTTGTGCATGTCCTTGCCCTGCTGCGAGGAGCCTTCCTCAATAAACTGGCCCTGGCAGATGCAACGGGATTCCCCCTCCAGCGGCGACAGGTACAGGCTTCGGTCTTGAAGGTCCACATACAAAAAGGCCCCCAGCGAATGGTCATACTGAACCCTGGAATAGCGCTGGGTCGGAAAGGCGCGAAGTTCCTCCACCACGCCCATAGACACCTTGTAAAAGCCGGCGCGGGTAAAAAGGTAATCCTCGCCGCCCTTTTCATAGGCTTCAAAGCAGGTGGCCCGCTCCACCTGTCCAAAGGGGTAAGGCTGAACGTCCTCCAGGGTGTAAGCGTCTTTCCCCTCCTCCCGCTCAATCCAGCCCAGAGTAATGCCCGAGGTGCCGGGATCGAGGATTTCGACCACAAAATATCCGTCAAAGGCGGCGAAATTGCTGATACTGGCTTTGGACGACCAGGGCCTTTCTTCCTCGGACGAAGCGGAGGACGGCGTCAATCCCAACTTTTCTTCTGCCTGCCGGATCTGCTCTTCTGTTCTGCCGGACTCTCTCAATCGCCGAAGTTGCGCTTCGGGCGACATGTCCGGTAAAACCAGTTTGTCGTCTAAAATCACAATGTTTCCATCGGCGTCCCTTTCGGTTCGACCGGCTTTTCTAGAACCGGAGAACAAGCAAAAAAAGCTTCCCAACAGCAGAACACACACCAGCATAAGAATGTGCCGTTTTCCTTTCATCCTTCCCCCTCCTTCTTAGCACTTAAATCGCCGGACAGCCACGAACGGTTTTGCCAAAGGCCGCAGATTAGCTATCTTTATAATAGCAAAAAAGCCGGAGAGTTTCCAGATATTTTTCAAAATTTCCATTTTTTGTTTTTCTGTGCGGCGATTTTAACAGAAAAAAGGCGTCCTGTCGGCCGCCTTTTTTCCTTAAGGTCACTTTATTTGTAAGGGGAGGAAATAAGAGGGAATCAAAAACTACGGTTTTTTGCGCGCCGGGCCTCCAACTCTGCCGAATGGCAGTGGCAACCGCCCGAGCAGCCGGAACAGCCGCCGGGGCATCCGCCATCCCGAACGCTTTTTCGAACCGACCGCAGGGCCAGCACAACGCCGGCGGCCAAGATGCCCAGAACAATCCATGTACCCATGATCCGCGCTCCTTTCTTTCGCAAAAGCTTTTAGTCAGCACCCGCGCCCACCGCCTGAACCGAGCGGGCGGATTTTTCCGCGCCTTCCTGACCCTTGCGGGCCAAAAGCCAGATGTATCCCACCACCAGAATCAGGGCGGCCAGGGTCCCGACGCCGAAGCTGCCGCCGGTAAACAGCAATCCCAGCTGGTAAACAATCAGCGAAATCGTATAGGCGAATACCGTCTGGTAGCCGATGGCAAACCAGGTCCACTTGGCGTTGTTCATTTCCCGCTTGATGGCGCCCATAGCGGCGAAGCAGGGGGCGCACAGAAGATTAAAGATTAAAAACGAATAGGCGGAAAGGGCGGTAAAATGCTGGGCGATGGGACCCAGTTCGTTGAAGGCGCCTTCCTCCACCAGTTCCAGCGCGTTGCCGGAAACACCGTACAAAACGCCGAACACACCGACCACCTCTTCTTTGGCCACCAGGCCCAGAACCGTCGCGACGGTGGACTGCCAGTTGCCAAAGCCCAAAGGCGCGAAAAGAGGGGCCACAAAGCTGCCCACCGCCGCCAGCAGCGAAGCGTCCATATCCTCTACCATACCGAAGGAGCCGTCCACAAAGCCGAAGCTCTTACCGAACCAGACAAGGATACTGGCCAGCAGGATGATGGTGCCGGCTTTTTTTATGAAGGACCAGCCCCGTTCCCAGGTACCGCGCAGGGTGTTAACCAGCGTAGGCGCATGGTAGGCGGGCAGCTCCATCACAAAGGGAGCCGGATCTCCCGCAAACAGTTTGGTTTTCTTTAAAAGGATGCCGGAAACGACGATGGCCCCGACGCCGATAAAGTAAGCGGAGGGCGCCACCCACCAGGCGCCGCCGAAGATGGCGCCGGCGATCAGCCCCACAATGGGCATTTTTGCGCCGCAGGGGATAAAGGTGGTGGTCATAACGGTCATTTTCCGATCCCGGTCCTGTTCGATGGTTCGGGAGGCCATGACCCCGGGAACGCCGCAGCCGGTACCGATAAGCATCGGGATAAAGGATTTGCCGGACAGGCCGAAGCGGCGGAAGATCCGGTCCATCATAAAGGCGATGCGGGCCATATAGCCGCAGTCCTCCAACAGGCACAAAAGCAGGAAAAGCACCAGCATCTGGGGGACAAAGCCCAATACCGCGCCAACGCCGCCTACAACGCCCTCGACTACCAGCCCCACCAGCCAGTCGGCGGTGCCCAGGCTGACCAGGAAATTCTCCACCGCGGGGCTGATCCACTCACCGAACAGGGTATCGTTGGTAAAATCGGTGACCAGGGTGCCGACGGTGGTCCAGGAGATAAAGTATACCAGCGTCATCACCGCCGCGAAAATTGGCAGGCCCAGCCAGCGGTTGGTGACAATCCGGTCGATTTTATCCGAAACGCTCAAGCCGGATTCTTTCTTTTTGACACAGCGTTTCACCAGCTTGGCAATGGCGTCGTACCGCTCGTTGGTGATGATGCTCTCGCTGTCGTCCTCCTTTTCCTTCTCCAGTTTGGAGATGATCTCCTCCAGCTGAATTTGCAGATTTTCCGCCAAGGAAAGGGACGCCAATACCTTTTCGTCCCGCTCCAAAAGCTTGACCGCAAACCAGCGGGCGCTCGTCTGGGGGATCAGCCCGGCCATCAGCGACTCGATTTCGGACAGGGCGTTTTCCACCGCATCGTCGAAAGCGTGGCAGTGCCGGAAGACGCCGCCGGATTGGGCCGCGGCAATCGCTGCCTCTGCCGCCTGCATACATCCTTCGCCCTTGACCGCCGCCGTCTCGATTACCGGGCAGCCCAGCGCCTCGGACAGCTTTTTGGTATCAATCTGATCGCCGTTTTTGCGGACCACGTCCATCATGTTTAAGGCGACCACCATCGGAACGCCCATTTCAGCCAGCTGGGTGGTCAGATAGAGGTTTCGCTCGATGTTGGAAGCATCCACCAGGTTTAAAATCACATCCGGCTTTTCCTCGATCAGGTAGTTTCGGGTCACCACCTCCTCCAGCGTATAGGGGGACAGAGAATAAATGCCGGGCAGGTCGGTGACGATGATATCTTTATGGCCTTTGAGTTTTCCCTCTTTTTTCTCCACCGTCACGCCGGGCCAGTTTCCCACGAACTGATTGGCCCCCGTCAGACTGTTAAATAGGGTGGTTTTGCCGCAGTTGGGATTTCCTGCAAGCGCGATTTTAATCGCCATATTCCTCAAACTCCTTTCGCCGCCTGAAACGGCTGCGCAGTTTTTTAATTAGCATTCGCTAACCAATGGTGAAAAAAATAAACAGCCGCCGTTTACTCTACCAAAATATTTTCCGCGTCCGATTTGCGGATGGACAACTCGTAGCCGCGGACGGTAATTTCCACCGGGTCGCCTAAGGGGGCCACCTTGCGCACATAAACAGCGGTTCCCTTGGTGATGCCCATGTCCATGATCCGGCGCTTTAAAGCCCCTTCCCCGTCCAGCCGGGCAACCGTGACCGTTTCGCCGCATTTGGTCTGCTTGAGTGTTTTCATCTTACCCCTTCTTTCTTCGATGTAAACCGCCGGGATCCGGCGTTTTAAACCAGAATCCGGTTGGCCATGCTTTGGCTTAACGCGATTCTGGTGTCTTTGACATTGACGATCAGATTTCCGCTGATTTTTGCAATCACCTGCACCTGTCCGCCCTTTACAAATCCCAGATTTTCCAAAAAGCGTCTGGTTTCATCCTTTCCATTAATCCTTTTAACCGTGTTGATTTCGCCGGACGCAGCCATGGTCAACGGCATATCCAACCTCTCCTCTCGCATCTGATTCAGGTGCTTGCTCTTTTAGTTAGCATGATCTAACTGTTTGACTGACTATAGTTTACTTCCGCTAACTCAATTTGTCAACCACTTTGCGCATTTTTTCCCAATCCAGAAAAAACCTGCGTGATTTCCGGGGTAATTCTGTGCAGAATCCCAAAAAACACGCAGGCTTTACAGAAGATTTTCCGCCATCCCGCTGTACAAAAGGGAGGCGAATCAGACAAAGATGAACTGGCCCGCCATGGCGATCAGCGGCACGGTAATAAGGCAGCCTACCGTCGTCACCGCCACAATCACCGAGGCGTATTCCCCGTCCAGCCCGTAGCGGGCGGCCATCATGCTGGTGGCGATGGCCGACGGACAGGCGCCGGCGATCAGGTTGACCAGCACCAGGGTCGGACCATCCGCCAGCCAGCGGTGAACCCCCAGCGCCCAGTATAAAAGCATGGTCAAAAGGGGGATCAGCACCAGCCGGATGAGGGCGGTGTACAGCACTCCCTTTTCCCCAAACCGCTTCCAGTCCACGCCGGCGATGAAAAATCCGCATACCAGCATGGCCAGCGGCGTGTTTAACGAAGAAAGATAGTTGACCGCCGGTCCGATGGGGGAAGGAAGCGTAATGTTCAAAACAAACAGCGGCACCGCCACCAGGCAGCTGAGTACCCCGGGATTGATCAGCGCTTCTTTCCAGGACATCTGTTTAAAGGATCCCTTGAGGATGCCTACCCCCACCGTCCAGGACAGCACGTGAAAAGCCACCACAAAAACCACGGCGTACACCGCGTATTCCGCGCCGAAAATGCCGGTGACCAGCGGGATGCCGATAAAGCCCACGTTGCCAAAGCTGGCGCCGTACCGCTCGATCCGGCGGTTTTCCCCCTTCTGCCCGGGCAGAAACAAAAAACGCGCCACCAAAATCGCGATAAAGGAGGAAGCGAGAGCCAGTGCCAGAGAAAAAAGCATCTGCCAGAGGATTTCTTGTTGGAACGGCCGCTGGAGATTGCTTAACAAAAGGCAGGGGGTGACGATCATCAAAAGGATGTTGCAGATGCGGTTGCACTCCTCTTTTTTCATCCGGGTGGCCTTTGCGTAAACAAAGCCGATGAGCATCAGCAAAAACATGATGAAAACCTGCTGGAACACGATGGCAAACATAAAACGCGCCTCCTCACAAAAAACACCGGTCGGGACAAAAGCCGCCCGCCCCCTTTGTCAAAGCAAAGACAAGAGCGGCAATTCTGTTGTTTTTATTGTATCGGAAAAGAGCGGCGTTTGCAACAAAAGAAAAGATTGGAAAACATTTCTATAGATTATATAATATTTTTATAGAATTTACGTATTTTAACAAAAGAAATGAAGCGCGCACATTTCTTTTCGCTGTAAAAAAATAAGGAGGTTTCATCATGAAAAAGTTTATCTCTCTTTGTTGTGCAATTTTAATGGTTCTTTCATCTATTGGATTTGCCGTTGCAAATGAGGTAGATAAAACTCTTTTGCCACAAAATCAACTAAATTATGAGGACTATTTCCAGTATGAACATTTCTTTTATAAGGATGAGATTACAAAATCTAAATCATTTATGAACTTTAGGGCATCAACTTCTGCATATTCACTTCAAAAACGCAACTCAGATTTATTCTATAATAATAACAAAGTGGATGATTCTGTTGGTAATTCCGAGTTAATGTTCTTTTCGATAAATCATTCTGTTTATCGGTACCATGTAAAATCTCAAAAAATAGATTTTATGTTTTACGCACCAGATATGGAAGAATTTTATCCTATTACATCTCATAAAATTCTCTGGAAAAAAGCAACAGCCAAGTCGTCTGCTGTAACTTTTTGCATCGAAGAAATTCATAACGGCACATATTATTTATTTGATGCAAATGAAGGGAAATCCGAAATAGCCAAAAACCCTGAAATGTTATTAGCTCGTACGGCAGTTGATGGGGGCCTATTATTACCCGCGTACAGTACTACTATTGGGAGTACATCTATACCCATTAACGAATCTGGTTTTCGGTATGGAGATAGATATATAGATGATCCTAGTGTTAGTGCGCAATTCTGCCAAAATTTTGCAATTGTTGTATTCTCTCGTATTCATAATCGTGCACCGTCAACTTATTACAACAGGTGGTACTATCGAGTATACCCATCCACTACAAGTGAAGATGAAATGTATAACATTATAACATATTATCCCAGAGGAAGTTTGCTCCGTCTCAACTTCAAAGACAAGAAACTTGGGAATCAGCATACTGTGATAGTAGCTGGATGGTATTCCACAGCATATATTCTTTATGATTCCAATATTTTTGGCGATCAAAAAGTGTATATCCGGCAGTTGACAAAAAAGCAAATGTTTGAAACTTATTCAATAGACCATATTGCATATTATCGGTAACCAAAAGGCCATTGCGCGCTGGCCTTTGCCCTTAAGAAAGGAGCTTTAAGCATGAAAAAGACCGTGTACGCCTTTCTTTTTTCTCTGGCTCTGCTTTTTGCCGGATGCCAGGCGTCGTCCGGACTTTCCTCCGATGACTTTTCCCTGCCCGAGGATTCCGTCCCGGAGCAGAGCGTCTCTCTTCCCGCCGAAGAAAGTTCTTCCGCCTCCTCCCCGCCCGAGGAAAACGTTTCTGCCGTCTCTTCGCCCGAGGAAAGCGCAGGGGAGCGAAACAACGCCTCCTTCCAATCCCCATACGACATGACCTACGAAGAATATTTTTCCGAGGAACGCTACTTTAACCCGGGCAGCCCGTGGAACGTCTTATATTCGAAGGGTCACAATGAATGGGATCGGGACATCATTTACCGGCATCTTGCAAACGGGGAGGACGAGGTATACTACCAGCACACCGCGCCCATCGAAGGCTATACCTACAATGACCGGTATCTGCTTTATTTTCTTTCGGAGGGCACCGTTTACCGGTTTTTTATCCCGGAGAAAAAAGCCGAAAAAATGTTTACGACCGACGAGAGAATCCATAGCCTAGCCCCTCTGACCAATTTCGCCTTTTACTATTCCATCTACAACCCGCAAAACGACGGGATTGATCCGGAAATGAACCGATTTTTCCCTCACTTTTCTCATATTTTTTCGGTGACCGAAGGGGGCAGCCGTCCGTTTTCCCCGGAGGATTACCCGTGTTCCAACCTGGTTTTTTTACTGCATAGCGAAGAAGGGATGAAAATGCTGTATCCCCTTCCGGAATAAACGAAAAAGGACCCGGCAGATTGCCGGGTCCTTTTTTTACTTGTCTATCCCTGGGTGCTGTTGCTCTGCAGTCCGGAAGAGGCGGTGGTTCCCGTATCCTCCATCAGGGTCACCTTCACCTCGAAGGTGGTGCCCTGCACCGTCTGCCCGCCGTAGGAATAGCCATAGCGGGAGCCGCCGATGGACTGGCTGGCGCGGAAGATGGTCATGGTCACCTGGTCGCCGGGCTTATACCCGCGCAGCAGGTCGGACAGGCCGATAAAGCTGTTGACTGGCGTGCCCTCCACCTGGGTGATGATGTCGCCGGACTGGATCCCGGCGGCCAGCAGAGAGGAGTCTGACTCAATGGTGTCGATTAAAATGCCGCTGGGGATCCCGTTGACGCTGGCCACATACTCATTGACCGCGTAGGCGGTAACGCCCAGCTTCACCCGGCCGGTGACCCGGCCATACCGCATCAGGTCCTCCAAAACCGGCAGCGCCTCGTCGATGGGAATGGCAAAACCGATGCCCTCGTAACCGTCCTCCGCCAGCTTCTGGGAGTTGATCCCCACCACCTGACCGAATTCATTGACCAACGCGCCGCCGGAGTTGCCGGGGCTTATTGCCGCATCGGTCTGGATAAAGTTCATGGTGTACCCTTCATTGGCCGCCCGCAAAGACCGGTTCAGCCCGGAGATGATCCCTTCGGAAACAGAGCCCGCGTAGGTCAGGCCGCCGGGGTTGCCGATGACGATGGCCTTTTCCCCTACCTCCAGTTCGCCGGATACGCCCAGTTCCGCCGCGGTCAGGCCGGAAGCGTCGATCTTCACCACCGCCAGGTCGGTTTTTTTGTCGTAACCCACAACGGTGCCCTTATAGGTCTCTCCGTTGCTTAAAACGACCTCCAGACTATCGGCGTTTTCAATGACATGCGCATTGGTGGCGATGTAGCCATCCTCCGACAGGATGATACCAGAGCCCTGGCCGGTTGGCTGGAAATAATTAGACCGATATTGGACAATCCCCACCACCGACGGCGAAACCTTTTTGTTGATCTGGGCCGTCGTCAGAATTCCGTCGGCGGATACGGTATTATCCGACGGCTTCGAGTTTTTCTCAAGCTCCGGTACATTCCCATTCACCTGGGGGCCGGTGCTGCCCTGCTGCGACTGAGACGGCGGCTCCGAGAGATCGCCGGGCTGCATGACAAAGCTGTAGATCCCGAACGCCGCAAAACTCACCAAAGCCAGTCCCAAAACGGCGCCGATGATTCCAGCGAAGATTTTAAGACCTCTGCCTTTCTTTTTTTCCTTAGGCTTTTGGGGCGCGGCGTATTCCGGAAAAGTCCATTGATCGGTATAGGGCGGCTGCGCCTGGCCATAGCCGCCGTAAAGCGGCGGATTCTGCGGCGCGCCGGCCGGCGGCTGGTAGCGGTAGGGCTGGGAATTGGCGGCCGGATCGCCGGCGGCGGATTCCGGCTGCCGCTCAGGCTCTGAGGACTGTGCCGGGCCGTTCTCCTCGAAAGTGCCGTCCATGCCGTTTCTTTCCATATCATTCATACTTCTTCCTCCTTTTATCCGGGAAAAGCCCTGGGTCTTAAAGACCCGGCTGTTTTTTTATTGCCCCCATTATAAAAAACAATTGTGTCCATTACGTAACGGACATTTTAAAAAACTTGGGGAATTATCCGTTTTTTCTAAATAAATTCTGTGAATTTTTTGTGCCGGCGTGGGGGAGGGAGAAAGCGAACTCGGTGTACTCCCCTTCTTTGGAGTTGGCGTGGATTTCTCCGCCGTGCAGCTGAATCACCGTGCGCACAATGTAAAGGCCAAGACCTACACCGCTTTTGTCCTGGCTGCGGGACCGGTCGGTTTTGTAAAAGCGCTCGAACACGTTGGATAAATCCTGCGGGGCGATACCCGCGCCGGAATTGCGGATGGCCACCAAGGTCCGTGCGCTGTCCGTGTGGTATTTGACCTCGATATAACCGCCGTCGTTGACAAACTTCACCGCGTTTTCAATCAGGTTATAAATCACCTGATGGATCAAATCCGGGTCGGCGCTGACCAAGACCTTGTCCACATCCAGGCCGATAATATCCAGATGCTTGGCCTCGATGGCCTGCTCGAAGCTGAAAATCACCTGGCAGACCGTGTTGTTTAAATCGAATTGGGAAGGGTTCAGCTTCATCTCTCCCGCCTCAATTTTCGCCAGATCCAGCATAGAACGCACCATCCTCGACAGGCGCTTGACCTCCTCGGACACAATTGCCAGATACTGCCGGTGCTTTTCCTCCGGGATGGTCCCGTCTAAAATTCCGTCCACAAAGCCGCCGATGGTGGTCATAGGCGTTTTTAACTCGTGGGAGACGTTGGCCACAAAGCTGCGGTTCATGGCCTCGTTGCGGGCCAGCGCCTGGGCCATATCGTTAAACTCCTGGGCCAGCTGTCCGATTTCATCGCTGCTGCCCACCTGCACCCGGACCGTATAGTCTCCCCTGGAAAAGCTTTGGGTCGCCGCCAGCATATCTCTTAGGGGCTTGACCATCCGGGCGGTGACAAAATAGATGACGATAAACGCGATGACCACCATGGTCAAAGAACTTAACAGGAACATATTTAAAAGCTGGCCCAAAAATACGCTTAGGCTTTTGGAAGAGGCGCTGACGAAAACAAAGCCGGTAATCTGCCCGTTGGGAAGACCGATGGGGCGCGCCACGGTGTAATTTCGCTTTTTATAAGCGCCGCCTAACCGTCCGGTATCCTGAAAGCTGCCGGACGCTGCCTGCTTGAGCACCGCCTCCGGGATCTTCGCCGGCGACGCGGCAAAAATTTCCTCATTGGTGCAGATTAAAATCTTCCCCTCGGTGTCGGAGAGAAAAATCGTCGCCTCAATGGCGTCGGCCAATACGGTATACACCGAATCGAGGGTGGTTTCATCAATATATAAATAGTTGTTTTTCTGATAGTCGGTCAGAGTTAAAACGGTCGCCTGATCGACGTAGCGGTCCAGCACCTTCAGTTTATCGCCCCGAAAATACTGAGAGGCAAAGCCCATCAGCAATGCCCCCAAAACGGTGATGCTGGCTAAAATGATCCCAACGCAGATGGTAAAATACTTGGTGAAAAGGTTTTTCTGCATTTTTAGCCCTCCTCAAAGAGAAAACCGCGGCGGACTGCCCAACAAGGCCCGGGCAATCCGCCGCGAAAAGTTTCCATCGTTTTTTGCGGACTATTCTTTTACCTCAAACTTATAGCCTACGCCCCAGACGGTTTTTAACACCCATTTGTCCGAAACGCCCTCCAGCTTTTCCCGAAGGCGCTTGACATGTACATCCACCGTTCTGGAATCGCCGTAATACTCAAATCCCCAGACCTCGTCCAGCAGCTGGTCGCGGGTGTACACCCGGTTGGGATTGCTGGCCAGATGGTACAAAAGTTCCAGTTCCTTGGGCGGCGTATCCACCACCTTGCCGTCTACCTTCAGTTCATATTTGGTCATATTGACCACCAGTTTGTCGTAGCTGACCTCTTTCACGTCGTTTTCCGAAGCGCTTTTGCCGGTGCGGCGCATCACCGCCTTAATCCGGGCGACAATTTCCTTGGTCTCAAAGGGCTTGACCACATAATCGTCGGCCCCCAACTCCAGCCCAAGCACCTTGTCAAAGGTTTCGCCCTTGGCGGTGATCATGATAATCGGGCATTCGGATTTTTTTCGGATCTCCCGGCAGACCTGCCAGCCGTCCAGCCGGGGCATCATCACATCCAGCAGGATGATGTCAGGGGCTTCCGCCGAAAAGCGGGCCAGCGCCTCCTCTCCATCTCCAGCCAGCACCACCTGGAACCCTTCCTTCACCAGGTAAAGCCGCAACAATTCGCAGATATTTTTATCGTCGTCCGCAACCAGGACCTTTCCCATCGCCATCTTTTTACCTCCTTGCCAGTACCAAAACGGGCTGCCGCCGCCTTCTACCATACCATTATACCCGAAAAAAAGCGCGAAAGGTTACAAATTTATAAACCTTTTGGGGATATTCTGAAACCGCTCTTGCCGATCCCGTTTTTTCTATGTATAATTATAGTCTATGGGCGGCCGTTTGTACAGAGGCCGCCGGGGATAAGGGCGCGTTTTTACCCGGCAGAATCCGGGGCGCGGGACCCAGTTTTTCGGAAAGGACGAAGCTTTCATATGAAATTAGGCATCGTAGGGCTGCCCAACGTGGGCAAAAGCACCCTTTTTAACGCTATCACCAACGCCGGCGCCGAGTCGGCCAACTATCCGTTCTGCACCATCGAGCCCAATGTCGGCCGCGTCGCCGTGCCCGACCCACGGCTCCCGGACAAATACACCCCCGCCGTCATTGAGTTTGTGGACATTGCCGGATTGGTAAAGGGCGCTTCCAAGGGGGAAGGGCTGGGCAACAAATTTCTCTCCCACATCCGGGAGGTGGACGCCATTATCCATGTGGTGCGCTGCTTTGAAAGCACCGAAATCATCCATGTGGACGGGCAGATCGGCCCCGCTCGGGATATTGAAACGATCAATCTGGAACTGATTTTCTCCGATCTGGATATTTTAGACCGGCGGATTGACAAATCCCAGAAAGCGGCCAAGGCGGACAAAAAATATCTGGCCGAGGTGGAACTTCTGCAGCGGCTGAAGGCCCATCTGGAGGAGGGAAAGCCGGCCCGCTCCTTCCCGGTGGGAAGCGACGAGGAGGCGGAGATTCTCTCCACCGTTTCTCTTTTGTCTGCCAAGCCGGTGATTTACGCCGCCAATTTAAGCGAGGACGATTTTATGGGCTCCTTGGACGAGAACCCCTTTTATCAAGAGGTCTGCCAAATCGCCCAGGCGGAGGGGTCGCTGGTGCTGCCCATCTGCGCCAAAATCGAAGAGGAGATCGCCGACATGTCCCGGGAGGACAAGCAGCTGTTTTTAGACGAATTGGGGCTTGCGTCCTCCGGGCTGGACCGGCTGATTCAAAAGGGCTACGAACTTTTGGGGCTCATCTCCTATCTGACCGCCGGCAAGCAGGAGGTGCGGGCTTGGACCATCAAAAAGGGGACCAAGGCACCCCAGGCGGCGGGCAAAATCCACTCGGATTTTGAAAAGGGCTTTATTCGGGCGGAGGTGGTGGCCTTCAGCGACCTGGAGGCCTGCGGCTCCATGGCCGCCGCCAAGGAAAAGGGGCTGGTCCGCTCCGAGGGCAAAGAATATGTGTTCCAGGACGGGGACGTGGTGCTGTTTCGCTTTAACGTGTAAAGCGCCCCGGATATCCGATAAAAAAGAGACGGCAAAGGGCGACCATCCGTAAGGAAGGTCGCCCTTAATGTATCGTTACTATATTTTTCTACTTCATTTATGAACAACCGAAACAATATAACCCACTATGACACTTTCAAACTTTGAAAGTGTCAATTTTACTCAGATAACAAATCTTCAATTCCTTCAATCAGCTTGACTTTTAAAACCCTTTTTGTTAAAAACTCCACACCATCATCCATGGATGTATTAGGGTGTTGATATATGTCTACGCCTACTTCAATTGGTTCATCGATGATATATAGATAGCCATTTTTAATGCCGTTATGTTTAATTATTCCATTATCATCATAACTGAGTATCGTCGGCTTATGTGAAAATGCTTCGGCTAATTCCCTCCATTGTGTTATTGTACTGCCGGCTTTCAGTTCGGAAAAGATTTTATCCGAACCGTGATACCAAACACTATTTTGTTTTACCACGATCTTCATAAAACCTCCTTGTTGATTAATAATTCATTACTTACATTATACTAAAAGTTCTTGCAGAGAACAAGTGTATTCCAGAAAGCCATATACTTCTTTACGGAGGGTGCCCCAATCGCCGTCTCTTTTTTATTTTTTATCCGCCTGGTATTCGCTGGCCAAAAGGCCCCAGACCGCCACGTCCACGATGCCGCGGTTATTGTAATCCGCCTGCCGCAGCGTCCCCTCATATTGTAAGCCGCATTTTTCCATTACCCGCCCGGAAGCGGGATTTTCCGGATCGTGCCGGGCGCAGATGCGCCTGGCCCCTACCTGCTCAAAAAAGAATGGTATGATTCCCCGAAACGCCTCGGTCATGATTCCTTTTCCCCACCAGTCCACGCCGATGCAGTAGCCGATTTCCACCTCTTTGGTTTTCTCGTGAATCTCTACGGCACTGATGGAGCCCACCGGCTCGTCCCGGCCGTCCTTGGGCACAATGGCCCATTGGTAAAAATCCGGCTTCTGGTAGGAATCAACCCATTTGGCCAGGCCCTTTCTCGTATCCTCTAAGGCCGTATAATGGGACCAGGTCAGAAATTTTGTCACCCGCTGGTCGCTCTCCCAATTTCGAAAGGCCGCCGGCGCGTCCTCCAGGGTAAATCTTCGCAGAGTCAGCCGCTCGGTTTCGATTTTGACCGTTCCTTGATGGCGCATACAAACACTCCCCTTTAACCGCTGCTTTCGTTTTATTGTAGGATTTTCCCATTATAGCAGAAATCCGTTTTGTGCGCAACGCAAAAAAAGAGCCTTCCGGCTCTTTTTTTGCAGGGGTACTGTTCGAGGAGGATCCGCTGCCAGAACGCTTAAAATAAGTATAAAAGCATCGAAATCATCCATTTTTTCAGTCCATCCATTTTCCTTCCTCCTTTGTGGTCTTGCGTTTTTTCTCTCTACAAAGTAAAACGCGCCGAACAGGGATTTTGCTACAGAAAGCAGAAAAAATTTTTCCGCTTTCATTTCTTTTTATTATAGCCGTCATCCCTGTCGAAAAAAGCCGCTTTTGCTTTTCCCTCTTTCTTTTTTTCGGTATGCAAAAAAGACGGAAAAACCGACCGCCGGTTCTCCGTCCCCTTTCGTGTTTTTGTTTTTTTAAGCGCCTTTTTTTTGCCTGCGGATAAAAAGGATTCCCAGCGTGTTCGGCCCGCAATGGCTGGACACGGTACATCCCGCCTCGGTCTCGAAAATCCGGCTGAACCGGCCATAGCGCTTCACGCTTTTTTTCACCGCTTCCACCGTCTTTGGATCGCAGGGGGTGTGGGTGACAAAAATCCGGTCGTCCAAAAGGTCCTTCCGATCCTTCAGCCGCTCCTCCACATAAGAAAGCAGACATTTTTCAAACGGACCGCGGTACTTCTTTCCCACCTTCATCCGGCCGTCCACCACCTCGATACAGGGCTTTAGGTGCAAAAGATTGGCGCCTAAAGCCGCCAGCGAAGAGCAGCGCCCTCCCTTATGCAGATATTCCAGACTGTCGATGACAAAGCTGGCCTCCACCCGGCCGGCCAGATCCTGCAAGCGGCGGACGATTTCCTCCGCCTCAAAACCCTGCTCCGCCAGCTGTGCCGCCTCCAACACCACATGGCCGCTGCCGGTGGAAAGGTTGCGGGAATCCACCGCGTAAACGTTGGAAAACTGCTGCGCCGCCAAGGACGCGTTTTGGTAGCAGCTGGAAAATTCCGCGCTGATATTTACATGGATCACCGCGTCGTACAGGGGAGAAAGGCGGGCAAAGCAGGCCTCGTAGTCCGCCACGCTGACCGCCGCGGTCTTGCACGGATCGTTGCCCTGAGCCACAAAATCAAAAATATCCTGGGGGATGATTTCCAGCCCGTCCCGGTAAGAGACGCCGTCTTTTACCACATAAAGCGGCAGAATTTCAATCTGGTACTGGTCCAACAGTTCCCGGGACAGATCACAGGTGCTGTCCGCCGTAATTTTGATATGCATAAAAACGCTTCCCCTCTGCTGTGGTCTGTTTTGCCGCGCCCATGCGAAAAAACAGATTTTTCCCTTTAAACGGTCGATGTCCGATTCATTTTTAACATAGCACAAAGAAGGGTTCCCGTCAACCGGCGGAAAAGGGAATCTTTCGATTTCGTTTTTCCCGGCGATGGGTTCGTCTGGCAGCGGGCCCTTACGCCTGCCCGATCCCGCCGCAGACCTGAATTTTATGCTCGGTCAGCTGCTGGACGCACTTCTGGCCCTGGGACAGGTACTTTTTGGGGTCGAAAGCTTGGGGCTGGGCCGCCAGAGCGGTCCGCACGCCTTTGGTAAACGCCTGCCGCAGTTCGGTGGCGAAGTTGACCTTCGCCATTCCCTTGGCCACTGCCTCCCGGACCGTTGCGTCCGAAAGCCCGGAAGCGCCGTGCAGCACCAGCGGCAGGCCGGTTTTGGCCTCCAGAAGGGGGATGCGTCCCAGATCCAGCCGGGGCGGCGAATGATAAACGCCGTGGGCAGTGCCGATGGCCACCGCCAGACTGTCCACACCGCAAAGGCTGGCGAACTGGGCCGCCTGATCCGGGTCGGTATACTCGCCGGCCTGCGCCTGCCGGGAATCCTCCTTTCCGCCGATGGCGCCCAATTCCCCTTCGCAGCAGGCGCCGAAGGACCGGGCCATCTGCACCGCCTGGGCGGTTTGGGCGGCATTTTCCTCAAAGGGCAGACCGGAGCCGTCGAACATCACCGACGTATACCCGGCCTCCAGACAGGCGCGCACCAGTTCCAGACTGTCGCCGTGGTCAAGATGCAGCGCCACCGGCACCGAAGCTTTGTCCGCCGCGGCCTGCACCATTCCGGCAAAGCAGGCCGGCGGCAGGTAGCGAAGGGTCGAAGGCGTCGTCTGAAGGATCACCGGCGCTTTGCATTTTTCCGCCGCCGCCACAACGGAAAACACCATCTCGGCGTTTTCCACGTTAAACGCGCCAACGGCATACCCGCCGTCCCTGGCTTTTGCCAGCATTTCTTTCGTACTTGTCAGCATGGTTCGTTTCTCCCTTTTTCTAAATCAATGGGCACCGGGCCGGCCAGTTCCACCCACAGCGGCGTCACGTTTGTTTGAAAGGCCATTAGGCGCACCCCCGCATTCTGCGCGGACACAAGCGCCTGACCAAAAGCCGGATGGGTCTGCCAGTTAGGGGAAAACAGGCGGATCCCGCCCATTTGGATGACAAAGATGACATAGCACAAATAGCCTTCCCCCGCCGCCCGGGCAAGATGCTCCAGATGCTTGACCCCCCGTTCGGTGGGCGCGTCGGGAAAACGGGCCCAGCCGTCCTCCTCCAGGGTCACCCCCTTGATCTCGGCAAAGCCCCTGGTCCCCGGCCCCTCCAGATAAAAGTCGAAGCGGGAATCTCCATAAAAGGTCTCCGGCCGGATGATCTGCGGCTTTCCCAGCCCCGGCAGCGATAGGGAGCCGTTTCGCAGCGCCTCCTCCACCAGACGGTTGGGCGCCTGAGAATCAATATGCACCAGCCTTTCCCCCTTCTGCACATGGGTCAGGGTGTACCGGGTCTTTCGGCCCGGCGCCGAATTGTGCTGCAAAAACACTCGCGCGTCTGGGGTGAGCAATTCCCGGCACCGGCCGGTGTTTTTCACATGGGCTAGCACTTGGGCCCCGTCCAGAGAGCAGACCGCTGTGAACCGGTTGGGGCGCTCCAAAAAAACAGCGGGAAAAATCTGCTGATATTCCAATCTTTTCGACTCCTTATTTGAAAAACGACCGCAATATTTATAAGGCGCCCTGCAAAATCCTGGGGGAAAGGCACAAAAAGACGAGATCTTTTTCGTTGCTAATCCCGATTTTTGTGTTTTTGCACAAAAATTCATTTACAAATGCGCCTTCTCTTGCTATAATAGGTTCATCAGGATAACAACATTTAATTGATTCCTCATCTTATTGCTTCTCCTAATAGATAATTTTAACCGGGAAAAAGGGCTGACCTCATCAATCAGCCTTTTTTTCTGCCCATTTTTGCCTCTTTCCCAGACGGGTCCGGCAAAAAACGCAGGATTTTATAGAGCCCCGCCGGGACGTTCTCACCGGCAGGCTTCTTCTTTTTGCAAAATCTTTGCCAGCACGTCCGGATGGTTGGTGATTAAAATATCGGCGCCCAACCGGATCAACCAGCGCATCTGCTCGGGCTGATTCACCGTCCAGGTGTGGACCCGAAGCCCGCGCCCTTTTAGATCCGCCAAGTTTTCCTCGGTCAGATAGCTGTACAGCGGATGGGCACACTCCAGCCCCAACCCTTGCAGATATTCGCCAAAACCCACAATCCAGCTTTCCACCAGCGCGCCGCAGGGAATGGACGGCGCGATTTCTTTTAACCGCAGCAGCGTGTAATGGTTAAAGGAGGAAAAAATGACCCGCTCTTCCATCCCCATACGGGCCACAAGATCAACAGCCTTCTGTTCGATGCCCGGATATTCCCGGACGTTGGTCTTCAGTTCCAGATTCAGCCGCAGGCCGGTTTCTTTGCACCATTCCAGCACCTCTTCCAGCGCCGGAATAGGGTTTTCCCGGGTTTTGCCGGCAAACCGGTAGGACGCGTCCAGCCGGCGTAGCTGGGCAAAAGAGGTATCCCCCACCCAGCCGGTCTCGCCGGTGGTGCGTTCCAGCGTTTCGTCGTGGATGATTACCGGCACCCCGTCGGCGCTCAGGTGCAGGTCCATCTCAATGCCGTCGCAGCCCACCTCCTCGGCCTTTTGAAACGCCAGCATTGTATTTTCCGGATAAGCGGCGGAAAATCCCCGGTGCGCGAAGTTTTTTGTCATATGCGTCCCCTCTTTCCCATTGCAAAGCGAAACCCATAATGGTATAGTGGGCCATGTCTCCAGGACGGCCATAGAAATCTGTAGATTAACGATTCTGTCGTTATTCTGCCATGGAGGCGAAGCCGCCAATGGCAGAATTGGCCATGTCCGTAGGACGGCCATAGAAATCCAGTAGAATAACGATTCTGTCGTTATTCTACCATAGCATAAAACCGCCCTGGTGTAAAGATGCCGGACGTTTTTCCCCTACCGCCCTTGCCAGCGGCAAAAAAGGCTAGTATAATACTGCCATATTCCTCCTAGTTTGGAAAGGATGTTGTATTATGCTGATTGATTCTCATATTCATATTTTCCCTGACGCACTGGCCCCGAAGGCTATCCCCCATCTGGCAAGTATTTCCGGCTATGTCAACCAAACCGACGGGACCCTGGCCGATACGCTAAAAAAAATGGATGCCTGGGGGGTGGACAAAGGGGTCTTTTTAAGCATTGCCACCAAGCCCTCCCAGCAAAAATCCATCAACGATTTCTGCGCCGCCATCGCCGCAGAGCGGGTGATCCCCTTCGGCTCGGTCCATCCGGACGCGCCGGACTGGGAGCCGGAACTGGAACGGATCGCCGGTTTGGGGCTTCGGGGCGTTAAGCTGCATCCGGACTATCAGGGCTTTGACATGGACGAACCCCGAATTCTGCCCATTTTCCGAAAGATCCGGGACCTGGGGCTTTGCGTCGTCGTCCACGCAGGCTTTGATCCCCTCTCCCCCGATCACATCCACTGCCGGCCCCGGGCCTGCCGCCAGCTTTTGGAGGACTGCCCGGGAGTAAAGCTGATTTTGGCCCACATGGGCGGTATGCGGCTGTGGGACGAGGTGGAGGAGTATCTGGCGGGGCAGCCTGTTTGGCTGGACACTGCCTGCTGTGCCGGGGCCATGGATCCTGCCCAGCTAAAGCGGCTGATCCAAAAGCACGGCGCCGACCGGATTCTTTTTGCCAGTGACTGCCCCTGGAGCTATCCTCGGCAGGAAAAGGCGATGATTGAAAGATCCGGCCTGTCCAGCGGGGAAATGGAGTCCATCTTTTCCAAAAACATCCTCCGGCTTTTGGCGCAGTAAGGTTGTTTTTTTCATCATAAGGTGTTAGAATGTGTCTGTATCTGCCGGCCGGCAAAGCGGCCGCTTGAAAAAAGGAGGCGCCTTATGGCTTTTTTTAAAGGTTCAATCCGTTCAAAGATTCTGGGGATGGATACCGGCCTGACGGTCGTGCTCCCCATTGATCGGGCGGCGGTGCCGGAAAAGGAGTGCCCGGTGGTTTATCTGCTGCACGGCCACGGAGAAAACGCGGACGTCTGGTGCCGCATGACCTCGGCGGAACGGTATGCCAACGCCTATGGCGTCGCGCTGATTATGCCGGAGGTGCAGCGAAGCTTTTATACCGATATGGCGGCGGGCCTTGCCTATTTTTCTTATGTTTCCGAGGAACTTCCCCAGCTGTGCGCGCGGCTTTTTTCGGTCGCCTCACGGCGGGAGGGCCGCTTTGCGGCGGGTCTTTCCATGGGCGGCTACGGCGCTGTGAAACTGGGGCTGCGCCGGCCGGACCTGTTCGCCGGCTGTGCCGGATTCTCCGGCTGTTTGGATATCGAGGCGCTGCGCGCCACCCTGTCCGAGTCCGACCCCGCCCTGCTGGGAGAGGCCAGGGCGATTTTCGGCGAAGATCTTGTAATAAAACCGGAGGATAATTTGTTTTATCTGGTAGAAAAGACCGCGCGGCTGCCCAAGAGCCAGCGCCCTAAGGTGATGGTCACCTGCGGCTGTGAGGATTTTTTGTATGCCCACAACGTTCGCTTCCGGGATACGATCCAGGCTCTGCCCTATGAATTTGCTTACCGGGAATGGCCCGGCGTTCATGAATGGGGCTTCTGGGACCAATCCCTTCAGTACGCGCTGGAATTTTTCTTCCCCGGCCGGCGGGAGGCCTTGTCCAAGCTTTAGCCGCCTTCCGGCAAATTCATAACAAGAAAGGACCTTTTTTCGTATGATAAAATCCAATCGGATGCTTTCTCTGTTTTTGGTCTTGGTTATGGCCGCCGCGCTGCTGGCAGGCTGTGCCGGATCCCCCGAAGACCGTTGCGTCAAGGTAGAGGGAGACACGGTTTCCATCCCGTCTATGCGTCTGTCCTATTCCTTCCCCGCCCCTTGGTTTGTAACGACAGAAGAGGAAGCCGACGCCATTTTTCAGGACCCCGAGTTGTTAAAAAATTATGTGGACGAAGATGGGAACCTGGTCAATTCCCAGCCGGAGACCTATACGGCGGAAAAAATCTTCCTGCTCAACGGAAAAACGCTGGAAACCTGCCGGATCTCGGTCAAAGAAGATACCAATACTTATAGTCTGGAAAGCTTTGCCTCTAACCTGTTCGACAAAATGCAGGCGGATATGGACCAGATTTCGCTGCCCCAAAGCTGGAACACCAAAAACCACAAGGGCTACGCGATCAGCGCGATCCCCAAGGATTCCACTATCCGTTTTAAATACTACTACCTGCACGAAAAAAATACCTTTGTGGAAATCGTCACCGCAGGGTATTCCGACCATGTCAAGGTGGAAAAGATCATCGAGGAGTAAAGCGTCCGGGTGGGCGATCCGAACCTTTCAGCATGATATGAGGAGCAAAAAATGGAGTTTATCAAAATCACCCGGGAGAATCTTTCGAAGGAACACATCTGCTGCGCCATTTCCAACGATAAGGATGTACAGGTGGTGTCGAAGAAGGCCTGGCTGGAAAAACGGTTGGACGAGGGGCTTGTCTTTTTAAAGGGGAATGTGCGCGGCAAATGCTTTATCGAGTACATCCCCGCCGAATACGCCTGGGCGCCGGTAAAGGCGGACGGGTTTATGTACATCGACTGCTTATGGGTATCCGGGCAGTTTAAGGGCCATGGATATTCCAGCCTTTTGCTGGATGAATGTATCAACGACAGCAAAGCAAAGGGGAAAAAGGGGCTGGTCTGCCTATCCTCCAAAAAGAAGACGGGCTTTCTTTCCGACCCAAAATATATGCGGTATAAAGGGTTTTTCCTCGCCGACGAAGCGGACCCGTATTTCGAACTTTTATATTTGCCGTTTGACCCGGATTGTGAAAAGCCCCGCTTTAAAGACGCGGTAAAAAATCCGCAGCTGAATGGCGATGCCAAAGGATTTACCCTGTATTATACGAATCAATGTCCCTTCACCGCCAAATACGTGCCGCTTTTAGAAGCACTCGCCCGGGAAAAGGGCGCCGCGTTCCAGGCCATCCACCTGGACACAAGAGAAGCGGCCCAAAACGCGCCGTCGCCTTTCACCACCTTTTCTTTATTTTATGAAGGACAGTTTGTGACCCACGAAATCCTTTCCGAAAAGAAATTCGAAAAGCTGCTGGCCGAGCGATCTGCTGGAGCATCGGCGGTTTAGAAAAGCGATAAAAAAGAGGCTTCTTTACGAAGCCTCTTTTTTCTTAGCTGCCGTCTAAATGGGGCGCGTCGCCCACCATGATCGAAAACTGGCTGCCGGTGCCGGCCGACCGGAAGGACCGAGCCATCGAAAAAACTCAGCGATCTGTCGCCGAAAAGTACATGTAGCCATCTCCGATGTAGGGCAACTCCTCCACACGGTGCAGCTTTTCCTCGGCCATAATACTGGTAGTCGCTTCGACCTTCGCCGCACAGTCGTACCCGATCTGGAACACCGCGCCGTCGTAGTCGGCCGGGCAGATGACCGAAATGGTCTTTTCTACAATCGGATAGTCGCTGTCGACGGTAAAGTCGATGGAAACATCGGCATAGCCGCCATCTTCCAGGGGGATTTGCGCGTAACCGTTTTTGGTTTTGGTCTCTCCCCGGTCAGCATACGTAACGCCGGAAGTGAACTCAAAGCTGGTGCCGGTGTACCGGTCAAACGCACTGGTCCAGTAATTCACAACAGAGAGAGGATTGTTGGAAAAATCAAAGGTAAACAGACAGGTTACCATCTTTTCGTTTGGCCCCACTCCCTCACGGGTTTCGGTAATGCTAACTGTAAAATCCGCGTCAAAATCAATTCCTTCCGCATCGCCAAGAGACTCCACACTCTGAAGGGGGATGGTATAACCACCCTGCGGCATGACCTGAAGGCCGTTGCTCGAAAACCAGTCCGCCGCCGGTTGGGGTTCCTCATCTGGCTCGGATGGCGCGACCGATTCGGAAGAAGACGCGGCCGGCTCGGACACCTCGCCCGGCGCAGAGGACGCGGTACCCGCATCCTCCTTCGGCGGTGCGGAGGAACAGCCGGCCAAAAGGGCCAGCGCCAGAACTGCCACCAACAGTTTTTTCATAAGATCCACTCCTTTGAAAAATTTCCCGAAGTCCTGCCGGCCGTTTTTTGCTCTGTTTAAAAAACGCAAGCGCTTTTAATGTGCAAACGGCAGGAAAAACTATACACAGTATGAAGAAAACCGGTCGGTTTGTCAAGGAGTTTTAGAAAAGAGAAATGCGCAAAACCCACAGGACTTTTTCTTTGCATCATAACAAAAAATACGGTATAACCCATTTTACCGAGTTATACCGTACCCTTTGTAAAAGCTTCCTTTTTCCAGCTACCAGGGATACGCTACAGCGTGTCCGGCTCGCCGACTTCCTCGCTGAAGGTCTCCACCGTCACCTTGGCCATCCGCTGATCCTCCAGCGGCTTGTCCGAGAGATTCCGCTTGACCGATACGATCCGGTCCGCCTCCTCAATGCCCTCAATCACCTTGCCGAAAGCCGCATAGCTGCCGTCTAAATGGGGCGCGTCGTCCACCATGATAAAGAACTGGCTGCCAGCGCTGTCCGGCCGGGAGGACCGGGCCATGGAAATAACGCCCTTTGTGTGCTTTAAATCGTTGGGAAAGCCGTTGGCCGCAAACTCTCCTTTGATGCTGTAGCCGGGACCGCCGGTCCCGACCCCTTCCGGATCCCCGCCCTGGATCATAAAGCCGGGAATCACCCGGTGGAAGATCACGCCGTCATAGAATCCCTTTTTTACAAGGGAGACAAAATTCTTCACCGTGTTCGGCGCAATTTCCGGATACAATTCCACCTTCATCTGGTTGCCGTTTTCCATTTGAATTGTTACAACTGGGTTTTTCATGGGCAAATTCCTCCTTTGTTCTATTCCTACAGTATTTTTTCCATGACGAAATTGATAAACACCTGACCGCGCAGGGGTTTTTCCTGCTTTTTCACCACCTGGTATCCCCGGCGCTCAAAAAATGGCCGGGCAGTAATGGACGCCTCGGTATACATGCGCCGGCATCTCTGCCGTAAGGCCGACTGTTCCAGACGGTCCAAAATCGCGGAGGCGACCCCCCGGCGCAAAAAATCCTTTTGCACATACAGCCGGTCCAGGTAGCCCTCCTCCCCCAAATCGCCGAAGCCGGCAATTTCGCCGCCCTCCCACGCGACCCAGGTTTCGTGAGCCGCCAGCGAGGTTTCCCACCGGGCGCGGTCCATTTCCGCCGGGGCCCAGGCGTCCACCTGGGCCTGGGTGTAGTCCGCTCGGTTGACCTGGTGGACCGTATCGTAAAACAGCCGGTAAATCTCCGGCAGATTCACCGGATCGTATCTGCGAATTTCCATTCGCCTGCCCCCTTTCTTGTCTGACCCTATACGTTCGTCCGCAAGGCTATTTTTTCCGCAGTACAGCCCGTCCGCAGGGGGACCGGCCAAGCTGCTGATTCATATAAAGCGCCCCCCAATCGCACATCGCGTCGATTACCGGGATCACGCTTTGTCCAAACGGCGTAAGAGAATACCTGGTTCTCGGCGGCTTTTCCGGGATTACCTCCCGGCGGACCATTCCGCAGCTTTCCAGGCTGTGAAGCTGCTGGGAAAGCATTTTGGGCGTCGCTTTTGGAATCAGGCGCTGCAGCTGCATATAGTACAGCGCGTTTTCCTTCAAATACCATAGAATAAGCGGTTTATATTTTCCGCCGATAAAAGAAAGCGCGGCTTCCACCGGGCAATCGAATCTTGCTTTTTCACATACAGGCTTTCTCTCCATCGCGTTTTGCCCCCTATTCTTTTGGAAAGTATCTACCCCAAAAGTGCAATCTTGCGGATATACCGAAAGCTTGCTAGAATAAAATCAGCGGTTTTTGATAAAGGATACATTTATTATAAACCACAAAAAAATAAAATCAAGGAGCTGAACAGGATGGATTTCATCACAATGGCAAAACAGCGCTGCTCCGTTCGCAGCTATTCGGACAAAAAGGTGGAGCCGGAGAAATTGGAGAAAATTTTACAGGCGGCCCATGTCGCCCCTACCGCCGCAAACCTTCAGCCGATCCATCTGATCGCCGTTCAAAGCGAGAACGGCCTTACAAAAATCGGCAAAGCCGCCAATATTTACGGCGCGCCTTTAGCGGTGATCGTCTGCGCCGACCGCAATAAGGCGTGGGTGCGTTCCTATGACCAAAAACAGACGGGGGATATCGACGCTTCTATTCTGACCGACCACATGATGCTGCAGGCCACAGAACTGGGATTGGGCAGCGTATGGATCTGCTATTTTAAACCGGACGTTCTGCGTCAGGAGTTCCAGCTTCCCGACCATCTGGAGCCGGTCAATATTCTGGCTGTTGGATACGCCGATAAGCCCCTTGCCGATCCAGAACGCCACCAGAAGACCCGTATTCCTTTAAAGGAACTGGTTTCTTACGACGAACTTTAATCCCTTCCGCTCATATGCGGCAAAGGAGGCAAGCTATGGACCTTTCCATCCAAAAAGCAGTATTTTCAGACGCCTGCGCCCTCACAGAACTGTTAAATGAGGCGACGGCAGATCTGCACCGGCGGGGAATCCGCCAATGGGAAACCCCCTGGGACCCGGAGGAGATCCGCCGGGAAATCACCGGGGGGCGGGTCTGGTCCGCCTGGGGCGGCGGCGCTTTGGCCGGGACCTTTTCGCTAAGGCCCTTGGAATCCGCCCATTGGCTGCCCGGCGATGCGAAGCCCGGCGGCCAATGGTATCTGTACCGGGTGGCGCTGCACCCCGCCCGCCAGGGAAAAGGAGAGGGGCGGACGCTGGTCCGGTTTGCTTCCCGGCTGGCCGAAGCGGCAAAAAAGGACCTGTACCTGGACTGCTGGGCGGGCAACGACACCCTGCGCCGGTTCTACACTTCGGCAGGATTCGATACAATTGGTATATTTCCCGAAGAAGATTACAAAATAGCCGTCTTTGCGCGGTTTTTCCGCTGATGCGCGGCCGCTTTGGAATCCATCCCCAGTCCGGCTTTTCTTTTGGCCCTGCAAAAAAACGGAAAACTTTCATTTTTTTCTTGCATTTTTCCAGTTCCCGGTCTATAATTTGTAAAAGATGCAGGAATTGCGTCTTTTATACAAGGGCGCAAAGAATTCTGCTTTACCGGCGGATCTCTTCGATCCATTGGAAAAAGCCGTTTTTGTCAACAAATAAGACATCTTTTTTGCGGGAGGAAAAACCATGCGTGTGGAAACCGATTTAATTGGAAGCAAAGAAATTGAAAAGGACGCGTATTACGGCTTACAGACGTTGCGCGCCTATGAAAACTTCAACATCACCGGTCGGCGGGCACAGCCGGAATTTATCCGCTCTCTGGCCGCGGTGAAAAAGGCGGCGGCCATCACCAACTGCCAGACCGGTGAGTTGCCGGAGAAAATCAAGGACGCGATTGTAGAGGCCTGCGACGAAATTCTCGCGGGAAAATTGCACGACGCCTTTGTCACCGACTCGATTCAGGGCGGCGCCGGAACCTCCTTTAACATGAACGCCAACGAGGTGATTGCCAATCGGGCCATTGAAATTTTAGGCGGCGAAAAGGGCGATTACAGCATCGTTCACCCCAACGACCATGTCAATATGTCCCAGTCCACCAACGACGTAATCCCCACCGCAGGCAAAATCACTGCCATCAAGCTTTTGCAGGGGGCAAACTTCCAGCTGACCCGGTTAATCGGCGCTCTGCGCAAAAAGGAAAAGGAATTTGACCACATCTTAAAAATGGGCCGCACCCAGATGCAGGACGCGGTGCCGATTCGGCTGGGCCAGGAATTCGGCGCTTACCGGGCGGTAGTGGAACGGGATCTGGGCCGCATGACCCATATTACCGATGAGTTAATGTATGTCAACATGGGCGGCACCGCCATCGGCACCTGTATCAACGCCGACGAAAGCTATGTCAGCGCCATCGTGTCCAATCTGTCCACCGTTACCGGGCTGGATCTGCGCCAGGCGAAAAACCTGATCGACTCCACCCAGAATCTGGACTGCTTTGTCACCGCTTCGGCTACCATGAAGACCTGCGCGGTGAACCTGTCGAAAATCTCCAACGACCTGCGGATGATGTCCTCAGGCCCCCGTACCGGCTTCCACGAGATCAACCTGCCGCCCAAGCAGAACGGCTCCTCGATTATGCCCGGTAAGGTAAACCCGGTCATCCCCGAGGTGATGAGCCAGGTGGCCTTTAACATCATCGGCAACGACGTAACCGTCACCATGGCGGCAGAGGCGGGCCAGCTGGAACTCAACGCCTTTGAGCCGGTCATTTTCTATAAGCTGTTCGAATCCATCAACACCCTCACCGGCGGAATCCAGACCTTTACCGACAACTGCATCTGCGACATCACCGCCAACGAGGCCCATTGTAAAGAACTGGTAGACCACAGCGTGGGCATCATCACCGCCATCTGCCCGCGGGTAGGCTATTCGGTGGCGGCGGATATCGCCAAAACAGCTATCCGTACCGGGGAATCGGTTAAGGATGTGCTGTTAGGCCGCAATCTGCTGACCGAAGAGGAGATCAATAAGCTGCTGGATCCTTATGCCATGACCTGATTTTCCCCTTATACCCTTATACATAGAGGACAAAAAAAGCCGGCTATAAAAATAGCCGGCTTTTTTTGGGGAAAAATCCCTCCTATTTTTCTTTGGGCAAAAGTTGTTCTCCTCTTGCCATTTCCTCCATTCGCTCCATTGGAAAAGGCGGAGAGGCCAGCGGTTTTACCGCGATAGACATCAGCTTTAACGGATTGTCGTCAGCGGCGACGCGATTGGAATGGAAAACGCCGCACCGGCGGCATCGGTGGATGATCGCCCATTCGCCGTTTTTGCGCACCCATACGCCCACCGGGTCCATAATGCCGCCGCAACCAGCCGACCGGTCCCCCGGTAAGTCGTCCAGATGGATGCTGGACAGGCATACCGGACAATGATTGCGCTGGCGGCCTCCGTCAAAAACGGGGCCGACAAGCGCGCCGCACACCTTGCAGACAAACTCCTTTGCTCCAAAATCGCTTTTGTCTTCTTTCTTAGCTGGTTGGTTCACGAAAAAGTCCTCCCGAAATTTAAAAAAATCTTCTATGGGAGGTTTTGCAAAAATCAGTTCGCATAAGCCTCCCGGTTTGCTGCGATCACCGACTCAAATGCTCTTAACATCCACTCGTTCTCCTTTATAAAAAATTTCGGGTTATGATATCCTGTACGGCCTTGCCTTCATGGCGGAATCGGCCATACCCATAAAGCGGCCACAGAAATTCGGTACAATAGCCGCTTCTGTGGTTATTCTATCACATTTCCACCGGTCTGGCAAGGCGAGGACAACGTATTGTCCGCCCTTTCTCTCCCCGAAAAGAGCGGCAAAACCGCCGGTATTGCTAAACGGCGGCAAAACGGGTATAATTTTATCATCAATCAGTTAGGAGGAGTTTTCGATGACCGTAACAAAAAACACCCTGATCGGCGATTTGCTGGCAAACGATCAAAACACCGCCCGCTTCCTGTTTGAAATGGGGATGCACTGCGTCGGCTGCCCGGCCTCCGCGATGGAGAGTCTGGAGGAGGCCTGTGCGGTTCACGGCGCGGATGTGGACGAGCTGGTCCAAAAAATCAACGAATATCTGTCCGAGCAAGCGTAATGGCTTTGGGGAGAACCTTTCCGGTTCCCCCTTCTCTTTGTCGGTTTCACCCTGGCCGGGCAGATCCCGGCCATTGCTTTGTCGTTTCCAGAAGGAGGGTACATATGAAAAATCAGTCCACCAAAAAAATGATTCTGGCAGCGCTGTTTCTGGCCCTTTGCTATCTTTTGCCCTTTTTGACCGGCCAGATCCCGGAGATCGGCAGCATGCTTTTGCCGATGCATCTGCCGGTGCTGCTGTGCGGCTTTGTCTGCGGATGGCCCTACGGCCTGAGTGTGGGATTGGTAGCGCCGCTGCTTCGCTCTCTGACATTGGGGATGCCCCCGATTTTCCCCACCGCGGTGGCCATGGCCTTTGAGTTGGCGGCCTACGGCGCGATTACCGGTATCTGCTACAAAAAGCTGCCGAAAAAGCCGCTTTTCCTTTACGCCGACCTGCTGATCGCCATGATCGGCGGCCGCGTTGTCTGGGGAATCGCCATGATGATCTGCCTTGGCGTAAACGGCGGTGCCTTTACCTGGGCGGCCTTTTTATCCGGCGCCGTGTTAAGCGCCATCCCCGGCATTATTTTGCAGCTGGTGCTGGTTCCGGTTGTGGTGATCGTACTGCAAAAAGCCAAGCTGATCCCCCAAAAATAACGGACTTTTTCGCATGGTAAAAATGCTGTAACAGCAACAAAAACAGGCGGCGCGGACCATTTTGGATCCGTGCCGCCTGTTTCTTCCCCGGCTGGCGGAGATCATTTTTTGCCTTCTGCCAAAAGCCCTTGCAGTCCTTTTAAATGTGCATTATAATAAGGGCATTCCATAAAAAAGAGGGAGTTTTATGTATTCTTTTTACGAATATCTGGCGTTTTTTGTCATCTACGCCTTTTTGGGCTGGTGCGCCGAGGTAATCTTTAACACCCTTAGCACCGGCCATTTTGTCAACCGGGGATTTTTAAAAGGTCCGGTCTGCCCCATCTATGGTTTTGGTATGGTGATCGTCGTGTTTTGCCTAACCCCCCTTCAGGAAAACTGGTTTTTTCTGTTTGTGGGATCGATGATTTTAACCAGCGTGCTGGAGGGGATCACCGGATACATACTCAAAAAAGTGTTTCACACCAGCTGGTGGGACTATTCCGACCAGCCGTTTAATCTGGGCGGCTACATCTGCCTGCGTTTTTCCATTCTCTGGGGCTTTGGCTGCGTGCTGGTGATGGATCTGATCCATCCGCCGATTGTGCGGTTTGTCCGCTGGATCCCGCTTCTGGCCGGGGAGATTGTGGTCGGCGTCTGCCTTTTGTGCTTCGCGTGCGATTTCTATGTGACGGTAGCCAATATCCTGAAGCTGAACCGCCGCCTGAAAAGGCTGGATGAGGTCAGCGGCTTAATGTTCCAGCTTTCGGAGGAGATCGGCGGCGGCCTGGCTCAAAGCGCCTTAAAGCTGGCCCAGACCGGCGAAAAGGTGAAGGAATCCTCCGCCCAGTGGAAGGAGCAGGCCCAGCAGCGGCGGGAAGCGTTGCGCGACCGGCTTGAGAGCAAAGGGGAGGAACTTGTCCAAAACGCCGAACAGAGAAAACAGGCCCTTTTCGAGTCGCTCGAAGAGAAGAAAGCCCGGCTGTCCCAGCTTTCTTTGGAATACGAAAAAATCATGCAGGAAAAAATGCCGGTTCGTCTGCTCAAGGCTTTCCCCAACGCCCGGTCCGAGCGGTATGACGAGATGTTAAAGCGGGTACGGGAAAGGTTGGCCGCAAAAAAAGAAAGCGGCAAAAACCGGTAAATCCGGTACAACAAAAAGAAGGAAGGCGCCCGAATGCCAAAATCGTCCAACCAGAAAAGAAGGATTCTCTACCTGGCGCAGCTTTTGCTGAAACAGACCGACGAAAACCACTACCTCAGCCAGGTCCAGCTTTCCCAGCTGCTGGCCCAGCAGGGGCTGGACGGCGAACGAAAAAGCCTTTATAACGATCTGGCCCATCTTCGCCAAATGGGGCTGGACGTGGAGTTTGTCAGAGGCAAAGGCTACCATGTGCCAAACCGCCTGTTCCAGCTGGCGGAGTTGAAGCTTTTGGTGGACAGTGTGCAGGCGTCGAAATTTATCACCTACAAAAAATCTATGGAGTTAATAAAAAAGCTGGAAAGCCTCACCAGCGTCTACCAGGCGCAGCAGCTGCAGCGTCAGGTTTTCGTGGCAGGACGGGTCAAGACAATGAACGAAAGCGTTTATTACAACATCGACCAGATTCACGCGGCAATCGGCCAAAACCGGCAGATCGGCTTTCGCTATTTTGAATACACCGTAGAAAAAAAGCGCCGCTTCCGGCACGACGGAGCCCAATACCGGATCAGCCCCTTTGCCCTGGCCTGGGAAGACGAAAACTACTATATGCTGGGTTTTGATTCTCAGGCGGGCATTTTAAAGCATTACCGGGTAGACAAAATGAGCGATATCTCCCTTCTGGCGCTTCCCCGGGAAGGCGGCGAGCAGTTTCGGCAGCTGGATACGGCCGATTACACCCGCAAGGTTTTTTCCATGTTCGGCGGAGAGGAAGAACTGGTCCAGCTGCGCTTTCAAAACCGGCTCATCGGCGTAGCGATGGACCGATTCGGCAAGGATGTCACCGTTTTTCCCAAAGAGGACGAAACCTTCGAAATCTATACCCGGGTGGTGCTGAGCCCCCAATTTTACGGGTGGATTTTCGCTCTGGGAGACGGGGTGCGGATCCTGTCGCCGGAAACGGCGGTGCGCGGCATGGAAAAACAGCTGCAAAAAGCGCTGCCGCTTTACAATCAGCCCGACAACCCAATCGGATTTTTTAAGGGGGTATAAAACCATGAAGGATATGATCGGTTATTGCGGACTGGACTGCGAAAAATGTGACGCATATCTTGCAACCGTCAACAACGACCAGGCGCTGCGTGAGAAAACCGCCAAGCAATGGGCCGCGTTAAACAACGCGCCGATCCTGCCCGAACATATCAACTGCGAAGGATGCCGTACCGGTGGGGTTAAAACGGTGTATTGCGACCATCTTTGTGAAATTCGCCGGTGCGCGTTAAAAAAGGCTGTGGCAAGCTGCGGCAGCTGTCCGGATCTTAAAAAATGCCGGACGGTCGAAACGATTTTCTCAAATCATCCCGACGCTTTAAAAAATCTGAGGGGATAGCCTCGTTCCTTTGTTTTGCCAAAAAGGCTTTTTTGTCCACAAAAAAACCAGCCGCCCCAAAAAGACGGCTGGTTTCATTTTATGTTTTTTTACACGACCAGGAAAAATTTCACCAGGAACAAAGCGGAAATAATATAGGTTACAACCGACACATCCTTGGCTTTTCCGGTGAAGACCTTAATGACCGTATAGGCAATCAGGCCCAGACCGATGCCGTGGCCGATAGAGCCGGAGATCGGCATGGAAATCAGCATCAGCGCAACGGGGACAATTTCGGTCATATCGTCAAAATGTACATTTTTCAGTCCGCCGAGCATCAAAACGCCCACGTAGATCAACGCGGCAGAGGTAGCGGCGGCGGGGATAATCGCGGCAATCGGCGCGATAAACATGCAGGCTAAAAAGAGCACGCCGGTGGTCAGCGCGGTCAGACCGGTGCGTCCACCCGCCTCAACGCCGGAGGCCGATTCCACAAAGGTGGTAACCGTCGAGGTGCCGGTGGCGGCGCCGGCGATGGTCCCAACGGCATCGGCAATCAGCGCCTCTTTCATCTTGGGCATTTTCCCTTCTTTGTCCAGCATACCCGCGCGGGAAGCGGTTCCCACAAAGGTGCCGATGGTATCAAACATGTCGATCATGCAGAAGGTAATGATCAGGGTGATCACCGTAAACCAGCCGATGGAAAAGAAGGTGGCAAAATCAAATTTAAACAGGGTGGTTGCGGCCATGTCGGCGAAAGGCGGCACAAAAGAAGCGCTCGCCAGCGAGGCAAACGGGTTGTTGCCCAAAAAGATCGCCTCTCCCGCCCAATAGATCACGCAGGAAACGAGCATCCCCAAAAGCACCGCGCCTTTCACGCCCAGCTTTGCCAGAACGCAGATGGCAAACAGCCCGACAAACATAGTCACGACGGTCAGGACCATTTCGGGGTAAGCGTCGCCCATGCTGCCCTTGATGACCGAGGGGGTCAACGCGCCGAAAAAGTCGCGCATCACATAAAACGGGCCGCCGTCCGCCGAGTAGATGCCCACGTTAGAGCCTAAGCCGATATTCATCAGCATCAGCCCAATACCAGGGGCAATCCCCATCCGCACGCCCAGGGGGATCGAATCCACAATCTTTTCGCGGATGTTTAACAGCGACAGGATCAGGAAAAGAATTCCCTCAATAAGAATAATGCACAACGCCGCCTGGAAGGATTGCAGGTAGGAAACCCCGGCAAGCCCCGCGATGTTGGCGACCACAATCGCAAAGAAGCTGTTGAGCCCCATGCCGGGCGCCAGCGCAAAAGGCTTATTGGCCAGAAACGCCATGACGAACATCGCCACGGCCGAGGCGATACAGGTGGCCAGAAACACGCCGTTCCACAGCTGACTGCCAACGTCAAAGCCGGTAAGCAGATTGGGGTTTAGGGCGATGATATAGGCCATCGTCATGAATGTGGTCAGGCCGGCCAGGAGCTCGGTCTTGACATTCGTACCGTTTTCCTTCAGCTTAAAAAATTTCTCCATTCTTTTTCTCCTTCTTCAAAAATTCCTAGTGGAAAGAACACCACTGCCTGATATTGTAACAAAAACTGACAAAATTTCCTATAGCGAATTTATACAAACTTAACAGTACTTTTCTGCACAGTGAAAAAAAGGAGCCGTTTTTATCTAGAATTCAGCGCATAAAGGGGCGCCTGTCCCTTTTGCGCATAAAAGGACAGGCGCCCAGGGTAAAACCCCGCGTTTTAAGAAGGAATGCCGGGTTCCTCCGGTTCCTTCGCCGGATCGGGCATTCGAAGACCCAAAGCCTCATCTACCGGCAGAGAAAATACAATTGCGTGCTCACCGCTTTTTTCCAGGATCCGGCTGCAGATGGACTGCATGACCGTTTTCTTCATCGACAACGGGACGATGGTGAAAACCACCTCTTTTTCCGGCTGGATGGTAATATGAAAAAAACGGCTGGCCTCTTCGGCACCTGCCGCGCGGGCGCGGACCATCGTCCCGCCCCGGGCGCCTGCCGCTCGAGTTGCATCTACAACCAGGTCCGATTCCCCATGGGGGATAACGGCGGCAATTAAGGCGAATTGTCTATTTTCCGGCATGGCGGGTACAGCCTCCTTCTGCATCATGGTTTGTACGCTGTTTTGCGGGTCGGCATGGCGGCTTACGGCCGCGCTGATGCTGTCTAAAGAAAGGGTAAACGCAATCCCCTTGCCGGGGGCCGAAAGGGACAGACGTTCCCCCAGCGCCCACAAAAACCTTTTTTCCAGCGATTGGGGGATCAGGCTCATGACAATATCCTTCTCCGGCTCGTCCAGGCCCAGATAGTCCATTACCTCTGAACTGGCGGTGCCCTTTCCAAGGCTGATCATATGGATGCTTTTATGGATTTGGTTCAGCGTTTCCACCGCCGCCTCCCCTTTGCCCCGGTCCACAATGGTAACGAGCCATTTTACCGGGAATTGGCCCATTTTCTGTTCAGACATTTTCCGCTTCCTCCTGGTGAAAATCAATGATCTCGTCCTCGACGGGTTTTTGCGTCTTCTCTTCGGGGACGCCGCGGGTTTTCAGCCGGTACAAAAGTCCTAAAAGCTGGATGGTAATCAGGGGCGTCATGGCCACCATGGCCACGATGCCAAATGCGTCGGTTAAAATATTGCCGCCCACCGCGTCGCAGGCGCCCATGGCAAAGGGCAACAAAAAGGTGGCGGTCATGGGTCCGGAGGCCACGCCGCCGGAGTCAAAGGCGATGGCGGTAAAAATATGCGGCGTGACGAAGGAAAGCCCCAACGCCAGTCCATAGCCGGGAAGCAGAAACCACAGCACCGAAAGGCCGGTAAGCACCCGCGTCATGGAAAGGCCCAGAGAAACCGCCATGCCGATGGATAAAGCCGTCATCATGGCCCGCTGAGAGATGGCGCCGCCGGTGATGTTCTCCACCTGCTTATTTAATACCAGCACCGCCGGTTCGGCCTTGACAATGTAGTAACCTACAACCATTGCCAGCGGGATCAAGATCCAGCGGTAAGAAAGTCCGGCGATCTCCCCGCCCAGGGAATTGCCGGCGGGCATAAAGCCCACGTTGACCCCGGTCAGAAACAGCGTCAGCCCCACAAAGGTGTAAAGAATGCCGATGAGGATTTTGATCAGCTGGCGGCGGCGCAGCTTGAGGAAAAAGACCCGCAACAGCAAAAACAGTAAAAGAATCGGCGTCAGCGCCAGCACCACCTCTTTGGCGTAGCTGGGAAGGGCCCGGCCGAATTCCAAAAACAACTCCTTGGTACTCCCGATTGCCGGAATTTGCAGCGGCGTATAGCTGGAGCCGGAGGGGTTGTACAAAAAGCCCAGAATCAGCACCGACAGAATCGGCCCGATGGAGCACAGGGCAACCAGACCAAAGCTGTCGTCCTGGGCGTCTTTGTCGCTTCGCACCGATGTAAGGCCCAGGCCCAGCGCCATGATAAACGGCACCGTAATCGGGCCGGTGGTCACGCCGCCGGAATCAAAGGCGACGGCCAAGAAAGAATCCGGCACAAAAAACGCCAAAAGGAAAACCACGGCGTAGAAAAAAAGCAGAAGATACGAAAGCTTCCAGCAAAACAAAATCCGCAGAAAGGCCAGGACCAGAAACAGGCCCACCCCTGCCGCCACCGTCAAAATCAGCACCATGTCCGGTACCGCGGGGGTCTGCCGGGCCAAAACCTGAAGATCCGGCTCCGCAATGGTCACCACAATCCCCACCACAAAGCAGGCGATCACAATCAGCCACAGCTTTTTTGTACGGGTCAGATGCTCGCCTGCCTGCTGACCGATGGGCATCATCGCCATATCCGCCCCCAGTGAAAAAAAGCCCATGCCCACTACCAAAAGCACCGCGCCGGTGAGAAAAAGCATCATCGTTTCCAGCGGCATCGGCGCCACCGTTGTGCTCAGGGCCAGAACGATCAGCGTAATGGGAATCACCGACGAAAGAGATTCGTAAATTTTTTCCTTGAGTTTCTTATTCAATTTGTACCACGCCCCTCCTAATGTCCAGATAGCCGGGAAAACTCCCCTGTAAGCATAAGGACCTGTACACCCGCCCAAAAGGCGCGGCCGGAGCGAGAGAGGATGGCGGCCCCGGACAAATCAAATGCTTTCCTTTACCAGTATAGCATAAGGTCGGGGGCAAAAATGTTAAGAAACTGCAAAAAAGCGGCGATACGAAAAATCAAATCCAGTAGTCTAAGACCTCACGGCCGGCAACCGCATCCTTCATCTTCTCCTTTACCGCCAGATGCAGCGGATGGGTCTGGTAAGCCTCCATCGCTTCCCGGCTTACGAATTCCGTGTAAAGGACCATGTGATGATCCCCGTCCGGCGCGAGATTCAGGCCGGTTTCCGCTTTTAAAAGGCCCGGCACCTGCCCGACCATATCGCCGAACTGCCGGTTGAGTTTTTCCACCAGTCCGCCCCACTCTTCCCGGGGGATCTCGGGGGAAAACTTCCACAATACCAGATGCTTAAACATAACGACTCCTCCTTTGCAAGGAGTATAGCACAATTGACAGCGAAAAAAAAGAAGCGTATCATAGAAAAACATAGAATCCCGGCAGATTCGGGAAATTGGATTTTTGGGAAAGCGGGGCGGATGATTTGGAAAGAATTTTGCTGGATTACGGCCAGACTCGGGTGGAGGCGGCCTTTGACGGTGCCAAATCGGTGACCTATTTAGAACCGGCGGACCGGCCGGCGATTGCGGACATCAAGGCGGCCTTTTATCGCGAGGCGGTGGTCCGTCCGGTGGGCAGCGAGCCGCTGGACCGGCTGGTGGGAAAGGATGACCGGGTGACCATCGTCATCAGCGACATTACCCGTTTTTGGTCCCGGCAGGATCTGGTCTGCCGGGAACTTGTGGACTTTCTGCATCAAAGCTGCGGCGTTCCTTATGAAAATATGGCGGTGCTGGTGGCACTGGGTACCCACCGGGGGCAAAGCCAGGAGGAACTGAAAAAAATCGCGTCTCAAGAAGTCTACGAAAAGGTACAGGTGGTCTGCCACGACTGCGAAGGGGAACTTGTCTTTCTGGGGAAAACCAGCTTCGGCACCCCGGTTTGGGTGAACCCCCTGGCGGGGGACCGCAAGGTGATCACCATCGGCGCCACGGTCCACCACCTTATGTCCGGGTACGGCGGCGGCCGAAAGAGCATTCTGCCCGGCATCAGCGGCAAGGAAACCATTCTTCACAACCACATGATGTGCCTGGACCCCCAAAAGCCCCAATCCTCCGGCCGCATCGGCATGGGAAAGCTGGAAGATAACCCGGTCCATCTGGACATGGTGGAGGCGGCGGCGATGGTGAATCCGGTCTTCGGGATCAACATCGTCATGAACAAGGACGGACGCCAGTGCCGGCTGGTCTGCGGCCACTGGCTGAAGGCCTGGGAGGAAAGCTGCCGGATCGTTCAAGAGGTCGCCGGCGTTCCCATCCGGGAAAAGGCGGATATCGTCATCGCCAGCTGCGGTGGGTACCCCAAAGATATCAACCTCTACCAGGGCATCAAGACCCTTTTGAATATGGGGCAGGCGGTAAAGCCCGGCGGGACCATGATTTTTCTGGCCCAATGCCAGGACGGCGGCGGCGCGCCGGACTTTTTTGACTGGAGCCGTTCTTTAAAAACCGATTCGCTGGACGCGGACCTGCGGGCGGGCTTTACCATCGCGGGCTATATCTTCTACGCCGGCTGCGAAACCATCCGAAAGGGCCGGGTGCTGATGCTCACCGAGCTTTCCCCCGAAACCCTAAAGGATATGGGCATCGAGGGCTATACCGATCCGGCGGCACTTCTTTCCCAAGTGGATTTTACCGGGAAAGACGTGATCGTCATGCCCCACGGCGGCAGTACGGTGCCCTATGTTTTAGGCGAATAGGAAAGTCTTGTTTATTCGAGGCCGCTCAAATGTCTGCCGCGACAAAACAAAGCAAGACCGGTCGGGACAAACGCCGCCTGCATGGGCTATACTGGAAGGGCAGCGGAGGTGAAAATCGTGGATTGGGTAAGGGCCATTGGGGATGCTGTGGAATACATCGAAAACCATATCACCGAGGAGATCACCTTGTACGACGTGGCGGGCTGTGTAAACATCTCTCCCTTTTATTTTCACAAGGGGTTCAGCCTGTTGTGCGGGTATTCTGTGATGGAATATGTCCGCAACCGCCGGATGGCGCTGGCGGGAGAAGAATTGATCACCGGCGATTGTTCGATTATCGAACTGGCCCTAAAGTACGGGTATGATTCCCCCGACAGCTTTACCCGAGCGTTTTCCCGCTTTCACGGACAGACGCCTTCGGCGGTGCGAAAAAACAAAACCATGCTCAAAGCTTTCGCGCCGCTTCAGCTGACGATTTCATTGAAGGGTGGTTCTATCATGGAGTACAGGATCACAAAAAAAGAAGCCTTTTGTGTTTTGGGCGTATCAAAAGAGTTTCTTTATGAAAACGCCAAGCGGGAAATTCCTCTGTTTTATCAAGAGCATTACGCTTCGGGAAAAGGAAAGCATGTCCAGGGCATGTTTGGCGTAAACATTGACCCGCAAATGGCAGACGAAAAATTCGAATACCTGATTGCGGATCTTTATAACCCCGCCGTCGATATTCCGGACGGATTTTGTGTGCGGGTCATCCCCGCTTTTACCTGGGCGGTTTTCCCCTGCAGGGGCCCGCTTCCCGACGCGCTGCAGAATGTAAACACCAAAGTTTTTTCCGAATGGCTGCCGGCGCTGAAGGATTACGAATTTGCCGCCGGGTACTGTATCGAAATGTATGACGATCCGCAAAAGTATCCCAACAAAACAAGCGACGAGAATTATTATACAGAGATTTGGCTGCCTGTTAAAAAGAAGGCGTAATCCCGCGCCTGGCATCCTGCGCAAAAGAAAGGCCCCGATCTTTTTGCGCTTGCTTTCGCGGCCTGACCTGCCCAAAGCGGCGCATCTCCCGCCAAAAATTTTAAAAAAACTATTGACAAATCCGCCGGATTGTGGTTTTATAGGTTCAAACCTAAAATGCAAACCGGTGAAGTGGAGATAAAACGGTTTACGCGCTTTCAGAGAGTCGGGGCAGGTGCGAGCCCGGCAGAGATGCGGAACCGACAAATGGACCACCGAGGGCGCGGGGAACAGGACGTCAAGTCCTTAGTATTCCGCGACGCTGCGCCAGCGTTACAGGGCGGGGAGTGTGTCGGCACTCCGCAGAGGTGGGCATGTTTTTGCATGCCAATCAAGGTGGTACCGCAGATGTTTACACGTCTGTCCTTGTTTTTCAAGGACGGACGTTTTTTTATTCCAACAAAAAACGCGCCGCCTGCGAAACCCTCGGCTTTTTCCGGCGAAAATCAATCGAAAAAGGAGAACCCATCATGAAAAGAAAAAAACTTGGTAAAATCACCGCCGTCTTATCGGCCGTTTGTCTGCTGCTCACCCTTTTGGCGGGCTGCGGCCAGCAGAAGACGGACAAACTGGACGTCGGCATCATTCAGCTGATCGAAAACGGCGCGTTCAACGATATGCGCGAAGGCTTTATCCAACAGATGAAGGACAAAGGCTACGGCGAAGACAAGGTGAATTTCAACTACAAAAACGCCCAGGGCGACGCGACCAACCTCAATTCCATCTGCCAGGAAATGGTGGATAACGGCATGGATCTGGTGGTGACCATCGCCACCCCCGCCTCTCAGGCGATGGTCAATCTGGAAAGTGATATTCCGGTGTTTTTCATCTCGGTTTCCAACCCGGTGGGGGCGCGGATTATCAGCGACATGGAAAAGCCGGATAAAAACGCCACCGGCACCTCCAACGCCATTCCGGTCAACGAGATTTTCGACCTGGCGGACCAGCTGACCCCCGGCTGCAAGACCTACGGCTTTTTGTACTGCACCAGCGAGATCAACGCCGTGACCACAGTGGAAAACAGCAAGGAGTATTTAAAATCCATCGGCCTTTCCTATGAAGAAGCAGTGGTGACCAATTCCTCCGAGGTACAGCAGGCGGCCCAGAGCCTCATCGGCAAGGTGGATGCTCTGTTCATCCCCAACGATTCGGTTATCCAAAGCGCCATGAACCTGGTGGCGGAGGTAGCCCGGGAGGCAAAAATCCCCGCCTACTGCAGTTCCAGCACCACCGTCGAGTCCGGCGGATTCGCCACCGTCGCCATCAGCGACAAGGAAATCGGCGCCATTACGGCGGATATGGCCATCGAGTACCTGGGCGGCAAGGCCATCGCCGACATCCCCTCGGTGGTCGTTCCGGCCAACGACGTGGTCATCAACCAAACAACGGCCGAGGCCATCGGCGCCACGATTCCGGAGGGGATCGCCGCTTCGGCGACCATTGTAAAGGACTAAGGTCCAAAAGCGGCAAACGATCCGGCGGCAGGCCGGCAAAAAAGGAGAAGCGATTATGACCTTGATACTAGGCTCTTTGCAGCTGGGCTGCATCTACGGGCTGCTGGCGGTGGGGGTTTACCTGGCCTTCCGCATCCTGGATATCCCGGACCTTTCGGCGGAGGGGACCTTCACCTTTGGACTGGCGGTTTCCGCCGCGCTGACCGCAAAGGGACATCCGCTTTTGGGCATCCCCATGGGATTTCTGGCCGGCTGTCTGGGCGGTGCGATTACCGGTCTTTTGCAGACCAAGCTGCGCATCCATCCAATTTTGGCGGGCATTCTGACCATGAGCGGCCTGTATTCCATTAACCTGGTGATTATGGGCTCCAGTTCCAACATCTCCTTAGTCGGGCTGGACACCCTGTTTCGCATGACCTTCGCCCTGTTCCCCGGCGCCGACAAGGAGCTTCTCAAGCTGGCGCTGGCGGTGTTGTTCTGCGCGGCGGCTGCAGCGGTGCTGGCCCTTTTCTTTAAGACCCACATCGGTCTTTGCATCCGGGCCGCAGGGGACAACGAGGATATGGTCCGCGCCTCCTCCATCAACGTGGATTCCACCAAAATTCTGGCGCTGGCCATCGGCAACGGATGTATTGGCCTTTCCGGCGCGCTGCTGGCCCAGTATCAGGGCTTCGCGGATATCAGTTCCGGCATCGGCATTGTGGCGGTGGGCCTGGCCTCGGTGATCATCGGCGAGCGGCTGTTCGGCCAGCGGGGGGTCACCTGGGGATTGGCGGCCACCATCGCCGGTTCCATCGTCTACCGGCTGATTATCGCGCTGGCTTTAAAAACCAGCCTGTTCCCCGCCTATTTTTTAAAGGTCGTTTCGGCGGTGATCGTGGCGGCAGCTCTTTCCATCCCGGCGATTAAGGAAATGCTGGCCCGCAGAAAGATCAAAAAGGAGGGGCTTGCCCATGCTGTACGTCCGTGACCTTTGCAAGGTATTCGCACCGGGAACTCCCAACGCCCACACAGCGCTTAAGCATCTGGACCTGCATTTGGCGCCCGGCGAGTTTGTCACTGTCATCGGCTCCAATGGAGCCGGGAAATCCACCCTTTTTTCCGCCATCAGCGGCGGTTTTTGGGCCGACAGCGGCAGTGTCTTTCTGGACGGGGAAAACATCACCTATCTGCCGGAATACAAGCGGGCGGCAAAAATCGGCCGTCTGTTTCAGGATCCCATGAAGGGAACGGCCCCTCACATGACCATCGAAGAAAACCTGGCATTATCCTATTCCAGAAGCCAGCGGCGGGGCCTTCATCTGGCGGTATGCAAAAAGGACCGGGATTTTTTCCGGTCCGCGCTGGCCGAATTCGGCATGGGCCTGGAAGACCGGATGGACGCCCAGGTGGGGCTTTTGTCCGGCGGGCAGCGGCAGGCGCTGACCTTATTGATGAGCACCATCGTGCCGCCGAAGCTTTTGCTTTTGGATGAGCACACCGCCGCTCTGGATCCGGCGACCGCCCAGAAGGTGCTGGAGATTACAAAAAAAATCGTTTCCAAAAATCATCTGACCGCCATGATGATCACCCACAACATCCAGTCCGCCTTAACCTGCGGCAGCCGCACCATCATGATGGATGAAGGGCAGATTATCCTGGATCTTTGCGGTGAAGAACGAAAGAAGATGACCGTTTCCGATCTGATGGAATTGTATGCCGAAAAGCAGCATAAAACGCTGGACAACGACCGGATGCTGCTTGGCTGACAGAGTTCATGCTAATGGGGATTTCCCCTTGGGCAAATCTTCGCTGGACCGGATACAACAAAAATGAGAAGAGGACGAAAAGGGACGTCTTCATAAAAAATTGAGGACAAGGCAGACTGCGACAATCTGCCTTGTCCTTTTTTACTGTAAACTTGCTACAACACTTTTTTCTGTGTCAAACAAATCCCAACGATTGATCCAATCAGGACAAGCGGCGCTATTCTAACAAACAGCCACTCAAATGCGTGAAACACTACTCCAATCACTGCGGTTTCGGGTTGGCTGTAATCCCAGACCAGGTAAGGACTATTTAACACGATTAGTGTTGCCAAAATAGCCACTATAACCGCGCACAATGCGATAAAAAGCCAATGAATCACTTTTTGTCTCGCTGCTTTTCTATGCGCAAGCTGTAGGTTTATGACCTCAAGCTTCTCGGAAATTGCTTTTAAGTCATCCGCCTTCGCCTCGACAATGGTTTCTCCCAGCAGTGTGCTCACAGGTATTTCAAACACTTCTGACAGGGAGATCAACAGATCGGCATCCGGAACCGACAGGCCCGTTTCCCATTTTGAGATTGTTTGCCTCACCACATTCAACCTGATCGCAAGTTCCTCTTGCGAAAGCCCTTTGGATTTTCTGATTGTTTTTATGTTTTCATTTAGCATCAGGGATGGCCTCCTTTCACTGCTATCATACAAAGGAAAACCCGTTGCGGCAAGCAATGCAAATGAACATTTCGGCATCCTTTTGATAAATGGAAATTTCTGGTGAAACGATCATAAAGGAACACCCGCCGAAAAGCAGTTTCTTTTGGGCGGGTATTGATCTTTTTTATGACAGGAAGCCTAAATATCCTTCTCTTTTTTCCTTAAAGGCCCGGCAGCGACTTTTTTGGGGGGACGGGTCAAAATGGCGAACCGATCGTCAGGAGACTTTAAGGGTCAGCCGCAGCTTGTCGCTGAGCATGGCGATAAATTCACTGTTGGTGGGCTTTCCGCGGGAATTGTGGATGGTGTAGCCAAAATAGGCGTTGAGCGTATCCACATCCCCTCGGTCCCAGGCCACCTCAATGGCATGACGGATGGCCCGTTCCACCCGGGAGGCGGTGGTGGCAAACTTTTTGGCCACCGTTGGGTAAAGCACCTTGGTCACCGCGTTCATCACCTCCGGATCCTTTACCGAAAGCAGGATGGATTCCCGCAGATAGTGATATCCTTTAATGTGGGCAGGAACACCGATCTGGTGGATCATTTCGGTCACCATCAGTTCCATGTCCTGGCCGCCGGAGGAAAAGGGCACGGTTTTTCCGCTTTTGCCCCTTTCCCCTTCCGGACTGCTGATCAGCTGCACAATCCGTTCCGCCAAGACCTCGGTGTCAAAGGGCTTGAGGAAATAATACCGGGCGCCGGACTGCATGACCTCTTTTTGCAGCGCCATATTGTCAAAGCCCGACAGGACCATGAACTGGGGCTGGGGCAGATCCTCCTGCTCCTGTACCCGCCGCATAACGCCGATGGCGTCGCTGTGGGGCATAAACACGTCGCACAAAACCGCCTGCGGTCTTTGGGCGACAATCGCTTCGTACAGCGCTTCACCGTCCTTCGGCACCAGCAACGCTTCTACGCCAAAGCTTTTTAATAAACTCGCGCAGGGAACGGCAAATTCCCGGCTTTCGTCTGCGATTATGACTTTTCTTGTAATTCCCATGTCGATGATTCCTCCAAAAACGTTTTTCCCGCAACATTTTGTCTATCCAAATACTATCACGTTTTCCCTCGACATGGCAATCAATGGACTGCATGAACTTTTTAAGAAAAGTTTGTGGGGTTTTTTGCCCCTTTTGACAGCGCGTTTTGCCTGATTCCGAGCCGTTTCACACCGTTTCGACAAAAGGCTACAAAAGCAATGTCGGAATCGGTAAAATCCCCTTGATCAGGCGGCCGCGGCAACGGGAAAAACCACTCGCCGGCATCTCTTTGCCCCGAAAAAATCCGGCCTGATTTTCCCTACCGGCGGCGGTATTTGGCGGCGCCCAATACCGCCAGTCCCATGGCCAGCAAAAGGCCGCCTAAAACCGGCAGACGATTTGTTCGATCCTCCGTATCCTGCTGATTCCGGGAAGGCGGCTGCCCCTGAAAGCCGTTTTCTCCGGGCGGTATCGGCTGCTTTTGGGGCTGCGCACCGGAAGAGTCCGGGTTTTCTGCGGGATCCTGTATGGGTTCTTGTTCCGGCAGCTTAGACTCTTCCGGCGGCGCTTGCCCATTCTCCGGGAAAGCGCCTTCCTGCCCCTCTTCGCCCGGCGGCATGTCCGGGACCTCCTGCCCTTTCCCGCCCGGCGGCACGTTCAAAGCCGGCGCATCGGAGAAGGACGGCTGTTCCGGACCGGAAGCCGCGGGCGGCGATTCATCGGGCCCCGCCGGTTTTGCCAAATCGGCCTCACCGGAGGGCCGCTCCTGGCGTTGCGCGCCGGGGAATCCGCCGAAACCCGCGCCGCCGGGTCGGCCTTCTTCCCCGGGGCCGCCGCCCATCATGCTGCCCATTACGGTCAGATCAATCTTCGAAACGTCAAACAAAAAAGCAGGATCCCGGGTCTGGGCCTCGTGGGTGGCGGGGATCTCGCCCGCCAACTGCCCCAAAACGCTTTCGGCCCTTAACCGCACCGTCTGATACAGCATCTGCGCCGCCGCGTCGTACTCTTCGCCCGAGTAAAAGGCGGTGGGATCCGCCGCGGCCAGCGTGTCGATCTGGGCGCGAACGCTTTGGTAAAACGCGTCGAACCGGCCGCCGTTTACATATTCCTGTGCCAGCTGCCGTAAATAGTCATGGTATTTTTCCCAGTATTCCTCCCGGTTTAAAAGCGCCATGAAAAACTGCCGGTCTCCGGTGGAAACGTCGGAGGAAAAGGGGGTGTCCACCGGAAAATGGATGACCGAAGAGGCGTCGCCGGACCCGAATCCCCCAAAGGCCAGATTGTAATCCCAGGGCACCAGACTCAGCTGCCCGTTTTTCTCGTAAAGATAGTAATTGTGGGCCATGTTTCCGGCCAGTCCGTCCAGGTTGACTACAAAGGTCTGTACCGCCAGATACCGCAGTACCCGGTCCACGTCCATGGATTTTTCCAAATCGGTTCCCTCGCTGATGTTTTTTAGGGCCTGGACCACCCGCTTGTGGTCGCTTTTTTTGCTGGAGAACACTTCCGAGTCCCAAATGAGCGCGTAATCGTCCAACTCGTCCCCTATATAATTAAGCGAGGCGGCGCTGCCAGAAAAGCCGCCCATCCCCCCGGGAAAGCCGTTGTCCGGCGAAAAGCCTTCCGCGCCGCCCTGGGCAAAGGGAGGACCCCCTTCCCCGCCGGGAAACGATCCGTCCTGGGGGATGCGGTCCGGCCGGCCGTCTTCCTGCCCGGCCGGGTCCTCTTTTTCCCCGTCGGGCGACAGCCATTCTTCGAGCGTGTTTGGGTCCACCTGCTCCATTTTCCCGGGACCGCCCATTTCCATGCTGTCCGGCTTATACAGCTTTCCGTAATGGGTGCCGTAATTGCGCAGGGCAAAGGATTCCTCCACCGCCTCCAGCGCCAGATATAGTCCCCAGTACTCCCCGTTTACCGAAACTTTGGCGTAGCTAAAAAGGCTGGCGGGAACCTCCAAAAAAGAGAACATATCGTAAACGACCGCCTCTTTCATCAAGGTCGCGTCGGCATAATTGTTGTTGAGCACCAGCTTATCCAGCCCGTGGCAGGTCTGCCCGTCCACATACTCGTCGAATTTCACCTTAAAGCTGTACCGGTCCGAGTCACTGGCGGCCACCATCGAAAGACTGGTGTTTCCCTTGGCGCGAATGCCCACCCGGTAATAGGTTTCCCCGTTCACCGTGATGTCGCAGCAATAATAGGTTTCCGAAACCGCCGTGTCCAAAAGTTCCTGCCACTGGTCCGGGTCCAGCTGGATCTCCACCTCCATCACCTGTTCGCCGCTAAACAGATTTTGCTGGTAGGACAGAGAAACGCCGGACGAAAAGCGGTCGGAAAAAGCGGCGAAAATCCCCAGCGCCAGCACTGCCAGCAGCACCGCCGCCAAAATGGCTCTGTCCGCCCATCGGTTTGTTGTCATGGGTCTTCCCCCCAATCAGGACATATATTCGCCGTTGTAGCTGCAAAGGGTTGCGCTTTGCACCCCTTCCACCGCGCTCATCGCGTGGATAAACCCGGTGGAAGCATCCCGAAGCTTCACCTCCACCGACAGCTCGATTCCGTTTTGGCTTACGGTTTTGGCTTTCAGCTTGCTGCGGCATCCGGCGTTTTTCAAAAGATCCATGGCGCCTTTTTCCGCCGTTTCGTTTTCGCAGCGCAGCACCAGCATGTAAGGGTCGTCGCTGTACCGGCGGTTGGCCAAAAGAAGAAGCATCCCGCCGATAATCAGCGACCCGATCACCGCCAGCGGAATCATCCCCGCGCCGATGACGATTCCGGCGGCCAGCGCCCAGAACAAAAAGACAATTTCCACCGGCTCTTTAATCGCCGCGCGAAAACGGACGATGGACAATGCGCCCACCATGCCCAAAGAAAGCACCACGTTGGAGGTGACCGCCATAATCACCAGCGTAGTGACCATCGTAAGGCCCACCAGCGTCAGCGCAAGCCCAGCAGAATACAGGATGCCGGTTAGGGTCTTTTTGTAGATCAAATAGATAAAAAGGCCCACCACCAGGGAAAAGACCAGGCCGATCAGGGTATCCATGACAGAGAATTCCGTAACGCTCTCTAAAAAGCTGGACTTAAAAATATCGTTGAAGCTCATAAAAAAATCCTTTCCGCCGTTTGCACGGTTTTTATTTTTTGAAAACGCGGGGATAAGCCTGCGCCCTGGGCCCGGACTACAAAAACGCCCGGCAGGCGGCATACTTGGAAAAAGCGCCGGTCCTGGCCACCCCCAGCTGCAAAGCGTCAGCGATGAAAGAGGGTAAAAACCCGTCGTACTTCACCTCCAGGATCATCCGTCCGGCGGGCATGGCCGAAACCGCCGCCAACGGCGCGTCCAGAAACCGGGTGCCGGACAAGCCGCTTTGGATATCCATGTCAAAGGTCACCCGCACATTTCCCGCCGGATAAATATACGGCTCCCGCAGGTAGGATACCAGTACTTTGGGCCGCAGCAGCTGGCTTTTCATCCGAAAATCCAGTTCCTGCAAAAGCGGATGGGCCTGCCGCGGCAGCCAATCCGGCTCCCCTGCCAGCAGCCGCTCGCAGTCCTGGGGCAGAATCCGGCAGCCGGTTTTTAAGCAAAGTCCGTTGACCTTCTGCTTTTTTTCCAAAAACAGGTTTTGCCGGTCGTCGTTGTACCGGCGCAGCCGAAACTTTTCCCGGCGATTGACCCCGTCTTGTTTTTCCCGCAACGCCTTGTCGCAGCAATTGTCAAAGTAAAGGCTGTGGATTCGGTACCGCCCGTCTTCCAAAGCGTGGGGATCTCGCTGCATTACGGCGGATAAGCGCATCCTGAGGGTTTGGTAGGAAAAAAAGTCGATTTCGTATTTGTACTCGTGCCGAAAATGCTTTTGATTTTCCATCTGTCCGTCTTCCTCCTTTCCTTGCCCTATCTTACCGGAGGATTGTAACGGACGAAAAAACGAAATTTGAAAAAATATCCCTTTTCCTCTGAATTTCTTGTTCACAAAAAAAGAAACGCATCGGCAAAAAGGACCGGAACCTTTGGGTTCCGGTCCTTTATCCTGAAGAGAAAAGGCCCTTATTTTGCCTGTACAATCCGGTAATAGGTTTTAGAGGTTTTGTGGTAAACGATGTAGTATACCGCTGCAAAAAGCAGCACCGCGCCGGCGGTACATCCCAAAAACAGCAGCCGATTGGCCATATTAAAGGCCAAAAGCAGCTTGCACAGCACCGGGAAAGCCACTGCGATATGCACTACCGCCATCCCCAGCGGAAGAAAGAAAACCATCAGGACCTGCTTGTTGATGGTGCTTCGAATTTCCCGGTCGCTCAGCCCCACGTTTCGCATAATGCGAAAGCGGTCGTGGTCGTCAAAGCCTTCGGTGATCTGCTTGTAGTAGATGATCAGCACCGTTGCGATCATAAATAAGCAGATGAAGAAGATTCCCACAAACAAAAGGCTGCCGTAAAGCTGATAAAAATCCTGCCGGGCCGTTTCTGCTGTTCCGGTGCGCATCAGCCGGTCGACCGACCCCAGCAGATCCTCCCGCAAAGTAGCGTAATATTCTTCCGGCACCTCTCCCGACAGATCATAGTTATGGTAGTACACAAGGTTATACCGTCCGCCGTTCATTTCCCCTATCCGCTGGACCAGACCCTTTAGATGGGAAAGATCCGGCAATATCACCAGCGCGCCGGGATAGCCGCTGAGCCGCCCCAAAAAATCAGGCATTTCCACCTGCTGCCGGATCTTGTAGCCGGTCCCTTCCAGCCAGATTCGGTCGGTGTCCACCTGCATCTGGGATACGGCCAGCAGCGCCTCGTCATGCGAAAGCTGCAGCTGCGTACCCATCATGTGGTTGTAATCGTCCAGCGGGATCACGTCCACCTCGTACACCGAACTGTCGTAAACGTCTGATGCCAGAAAGCTGCCGTCGTGATACCCGGCGGGATAGTTAAGATCGGCGTATTCCACCTCGTTTTGCAGCGACACCCCATAGCGTTGGGCATGGCGGCGGCAGGCCTTAACCAGCGCGGGGCCGCTTTCTTCTGTTTCGATTAAGCAGCTTGTCATCATCTGCCGGGGATACTGGGCTCGCAGAATGTCCTCCTCGCCTAAAAATAAGCTGACGGTGGAGGAAAGGGTTACCAGCACGCAGGTGGAAAGGATGCAGATATTGGCAAGACCAACGGCGTTTTGCTTCATCCGGTACATCATGCCGGAAACCGAGATAAAATTCTTCGGCTTATAGTAAAAGCCCTTGTTTTTCCGCAGAAGCTTTAAAAACAGGATGCTGCCGGCCACAAATAAACAATAGGTGCCCAGAATGACCAGAAACACCGCGGGGAAAAAGAAGGTAATCGCGTCGGAGGCAGACTGGACGGTTAGGGCCAGCAGATAACCGCCGCCCAGGGTCAACAGGCCCAGCAGCGCAATGGCCCACTTGGTCTTGGGCTCCCGCTCTCCCTCCTTTTCGCTTCGCAAAAGCCCGATGGGGTCGGTGCGGCAAACGCTTGCCACATCGTAGCACAACAAAAGAAAGAATCCCACCCCGAATAAAACCACCGTGGCAGCCACCTCCCCAAAGGGGATCTGGAACTGCAAGGCCGCTGGAAGCCCCACGATTTTTAACAAAAGCAAAAACAAAAGCTGCCCGGAAAGGGCGCCGCATAAAATCCCGCACAGAATGCTGACCGCCCCGGCAAAGAGCACCTCCCAGATCATCACCAGGCAGATATGCCGTTTTTCCATGCCCAGAATGCTGTAAAGGCCAAATTCCTTTTTGCGCCGCTTCATAATAAAGCTGTTTACGTAAAATAAAATCGCCAAAGACAAAATCCCGCAGATCCAGGAACTTAACTCCAGCATCACGCTCATGGTCCCGCTGCCGGCACAGGCGCTAGCCGTTACCATAGCCGAAACGGAACGAAGGCTGTAAAACAGCATGACGATTAAAGAACTGGCCAGCAGATACGGCAGATAGACGTTTTTGTTGCTGCGGATGTTTAACAAAGCAAGCCTTGTGTAAAAATGCCTACTCAAATTCTTTCCCTCCCGTGGCCAGCACCGTAAGGGTCTGGGCAATCTGCTGGTACATTTCCTCGTTATTCATCCGGCCCTTGTGCAGCTGATGATAGACGATGCCATCCTTAATAAACAGCACCCGTCCCGCGCGGCTGGCCGCCCGGGTGGAATGGGTGACCATCAAAATGGTCTGGCCCTCCTCGTTGATCTGCTGGAAAAAGTCCAGCAGACTGCCGGTGGCCTTGGAGTCTAAAGCGCCGGTGGGCTCGTCGGCCAACACCAGCTTCGGCCGGGTGATCAGCGCCCGGGCCACCGCCGTCCGCTGCTTCTGCCCGCCGGAAATCTCGTAAGGGAATTTTTCCAGCAATTCCATAATCCCCAGCTTCTGGGCCACGGGGATCAGCCGCTTTTCCATTTCCGGATAGCTTTTTCGCGCCAGTACCAGCGGCAGCAGGATATTGTCTTTCACCGAAAAGGTATCCAGCAGATTAAAATCCTGGAACACAAAGCCCAGATTATCCCGGCGAAAGGCCGCCATCTGCCCGTCGGGAATGCGCACCGTGTCCTTGCCGTCCAACAGCACCTGCCCGCCGGTGGGCTTATCCAGCGCCGCCAGGATGTTTAAAAGGGTGGTCTTGCCGGAACCGGATTCGCCCATAATGGCCACATATTCCCCCTGCTCCACCGAAAAGTTCACGTCGGTCAGCGCCTGAACCTGATTGCCTCCAAACCGGGTGGCATAAATTTTTTTGACATTTCGCACCTCTAAAAGCGTCATGGTCGCTCCCCCTTGCAAACGAAATTTCTCTTTTTTCCCAGTATAGCGGGAAAATCCCCGCCCTTCCATCGAACCGGCTTACATTTGACCGCTTGTTCCTTACAGTTTTGTAAGGATGAAATACTTTAGTCCGTCTCCAGCTTTTGCCGGGAAAGGCCGATGCTCACCGTCGTCCCGCTGCCTAAAACCGACTGGACCTCGATGGTGTGGCCCAGCATGTGAAGTGCCCTTTTGCAAAGGTTCAGTCCCACGCCGGTGGAGCGGGACTGCCCATGTCCGTTGCCGCCGGTGTATCCCCATTCGAAAATCCGGGGCAGATCCTCCGGACTGATGCCGACACCTGTATCCCGAACGTACAGCTTTCCCTGCCCACTCCAGATAAAAACGCCGCCGGAGGGGGTATATTTCACCGCGTTGCTCAAAAGCTGGACTAAGGCGAACCGCAGCCATTTTGCGTCGGTGAGAACCGTTTCGGACAGGCCCCCCAAATCCAGACGAAGCTTTTTGTAAATAAACAGGACCGAAACCTCCTTCACCGCCTGGCTGACAATCTCTCGCAGCGGGCAGCGGCACAAAACCAGATCGGTGGAATGGGCGCTCAGCCGCTGAAATTGCAGTGCCATATCCACATATTGCCGGGCATGGAAAAGCTGCTGCTCTAAAATCCCTCTGTCCGGCGTTTGCTCCTGTAATAAAAGGTCGATGGCGGCCAACGGCGTTTTGGCCTGGTGGGACCAAAGACTGTAGTAAAGGGCCGTGTCCGCTTTTTCTTCCGCCGCCCTTTGCTGCTCTTTCCAGTAAAGTTCTTCCGCTTGCCAGAGGATTTCCCAAAACAGACGCTCGTCCAGGTCCCGCGCCTCTTCCAGACCGTCGGGGCGGCAGAAAAACTGCGCCTTCTTTTCCGTTAGACGCCGGATCCTGTGGGAAAAACGCCAAAAATCCGCCGCCGCAAAAAGGCAAAAAAGCGCCGCCGTGAAAAGTGCGGCGTACTGAACCGGCGCCAGCGGCGTCCGGTACAGCCAGCAGACCAGAACCGGCAGCGAAAGCTGGAGCCCCGCCAGCAAAAGCCATCCTCTGCGGCTTTTGGCAAACGCCCAAAAAAGCCTCATGCGCCGGCCCTCACAAAGTAGCCGATCCCCTTTTGGGTGCCGATAAACGGCCGAATCCCCGTCTCCTTGAGCTTTTTGCGCAGGCGGGCCACGTTTACCGTCAGGGTATTTTCGTCGATGAAGCTTTCATCCTCCCACAGGCTTCTCATCATGCTCTCCCGCGGCACAATTTCCCCGCGGGACTCTAAAAGAATTTGCAGGATCTGGCTTTCGTTTTTGGTCAGCTGGACCTTTGCCTGTCCGCAGCTGACAATCCCCCGGCCGGGATTTAAGGAAATGTCCTCATAACGCACCAATTCCTGCTGGCCGCCGAAGGAATAGGCGCGGCGCAGCACCGCCTGGATTTTTGCCAGCACCGCCTCCATGCGAAAGGGCTTGGGAATCAGATCGTCCGCCCCCTCGTTGACCGCCATTACCAGATTGACGTCGTCGCCGGCGCAGGTTAAAAACAAAATCGGCGCCTGGCTGATCCGGCGGATCTCGCCGCACCAATAAAAGCCGTCGAAAAACGGCAGAGAAACGTCTAAAAGCACCAGATGGGGCTGGTACGCCTCGAACTGGGTCAGAATATTCTGAAAGTCCCGGACCAGCCATACCTGATAGCCCCGGTGGGAAAGCTGCCGTTCCAGCGCGCTCCCCAAAACCGGATCGTCCTCGACAATAAAAATTTTATACATGCTCTCGCTCCTTTGCGCCGGATTTTCACCGTCCTTTTCATCCGGCAGAAAACTTCTCTTTTTTGTAAACGACAGGACGGGAAAATTTTTGTCAAACCAAGCGCCGTCTTACCGGCTGCGGACCGCGAGAATGTGGCATTTTCCAATTTCTGTTGTAAAACAACGCCGCAAAGGGTATAATAGCGATAGAATCAAGACGTTTTTCGCCCCGTGTTTTCCCTGGCGGGACAGGCCCGCCGGTCCCGCGAAAAGGAGGTTTCGCCGTGGGAAAGAAGCTTCGCTTTCAAAAAATTCTTTGGTATCTTGCCGGAATTTTGCTCCTGTCCGTTTTTCTTCTGGCCGTTTATCCGCCGCAGAAGCCGCCGCAGCTGGACGTCCGGACGGTGGGGCCGGGAAGGCTGGGCGGCGGCTTTTATTATCACGCGGCCGACGTCGCCGAACTGGAAAACGGCAATCCCTGGACGCCCCAAAGCCGCCTGCGGCGGCTTCCCATCTTCCGCCAGAACGATTTAGAACAAGAGCTCGAGCCGCAGCAGCGTCTGGCGCTGGCGCAGGAATTCGGCGCCCGGTTCGGGGTGCAGGTTTTCCCCAGTCCCCACGAGCACACCCATACTTTTACGGATTTTGCAGGCGGCACAATCCGGGTTTTGGGCGCGGGGAGCTACCAAATCTCCTTTGACCAGCTTCCCTTTGGGCCGCCCGACTGGTTCCCGGACAGTGTCGCCACGGCCGACGAAGAACAGACTTTGTCCATGCTGAACTTTTTTCTCAAGCGGTACGGCAAAACCCTGGGAATCGAAAAGCCGGTGGACTGCACCGACCGCTATCCCGACCATCGCCTGTACGTCTCGGCCTACGAGGGCAAGGGCAACCTGACCGAGCGGTTTGTAGCCTGGCATTTTAACCGGGTCGGCTTTTTTTATGACGAGGGATCCTTTATCATTTCCCGCCGGACGCCGGACGATCTGGAGCGAATCGGCTACTATCCCATCCTTTCGCCGGATGAAGCCCGCCAAATGCTGCTGGAAGGCTTTTACACTACCAACCCCTATTCCCCCGGCGGGGCGGACCGCGCCCCCGCGCCGGACCCGGACAAAATCGCCGGGGTGGATCTGATCTACTTTCCCGACTATTTTTCGGTCACTGTCCCTTTTTACCAGTTTTATCTTCCTGCCCCTTTGAACCTGGTGGGCCAGTACTTCTATACCGACGGCCGGGATCAGGGCGAGGTGCTCCAATCCTATTTCGTCCCGGCCATTCCGCTAGAATATGTCAAGAACCCGTCGGTTTTTGGCGCGCGGTTTGCCGATTGGACAAAGTAAGCCGGGAGGAGGCCGGGACCCGTTTTGCCGCGCTTTCTGCTAACCTTTTTTGCGCCGGATTTTTTCTGTGCTACGATAAAAATACTCTGTATGAAAAAAGGAGGCGGTTTTTCTGTGCTTTCCCTGATGATTTGCGAAGACGAGCCGGCTCAGACCGCCTTTCTGGCCGAACTGGTCCAGCGGTGGGCCGACCGGCGCCGGCTGCCGGTGCAGATTTTGAGCTATCCCAGCGCCGAGTCGTTTTTGTTTTCCTACAGCGAAGACCCCGCCGGGGACATCCTCCTTTTGGATATTCAGTTGGACGGGATGGACGGCGTTTCGCTGGCCAAAAAAATCCGGGAGGGCAACCAGCGCATACAAATCATCTTTATCACCGGTCTGCCGGACTTTATGGGGGAGGGCTACGAGGTCGACGCGCTGCACTATCTTCTCAAGCCGGTGCGGGAGGAAAAACTCTTCCAGGTGCTGGACCGGGCGGCGGACCGGCTGCAGCAGGCGCCCCGAACCGTCCTTCTGCCCATCAACGGCCGGCCGGTGCGGATTTTTACATCGGACATTTTGTACGCGGAGGCCTTTTCCCATACCCTGACCCTGCATCTGAAAAACGGGGAAGAAGCCCTGCGGATGCGCCTATCCGATCTGGAGGAGGTCCTGGGCCAGGGATTTTACCGGTGCCACCGCTCCTATATCGTCTCGCTGGAGCACACCCGTCAGGTGCTACGGACCGCCGTGGTACTGGACGACAGCCAGCAGATCCCTTTGTCCCGCGGCGCCTACGACGGTATGGTCCAGGCGTTTCTACATTCTTCTTAAAAAGGAGTCTTTATGCGGATTTTCGATTTCTTTTTCGGAAAAGCTGTCAGCCGCCGTGTGTCCGCTTTGCAGGACGAATGGATGAGCCAGCATGTGGCGGAGGTGGAAAACCTCTACCGGCAGATGCGGGGCTGGCGGCATGACTATCACAACCACATCCAGATGATCAAGGCCTACCGCGCCCTGGGCGAGGAGGATCGCCTAGACGCTTATCTGGAGCAGCTGGAGCAGGATCTGCGGGATTTCGACATCCTCATCCGCTCCGGCAACGTAATGATCGACGCGGTGATCAATTCCAAACTGTCCCTGGCTAAAACCCATCAGATCGCGGTCAACGCCAAAGCGGTGATCCCCCGGGAGCTGTCTTTGCCCGAAACCGATCTATGCGTCATTTTGGGGAACCTTTTGGACAACGCCATCGAAGCCTGCCGGTGGCTGGAGAATCCTGCCGACCGCTTTATCCGGCTGTACCTGGACTTAAAAAAGAACAACCTGTATCTGTGCGTCACCAACGCCTGTCAGCAGGTCAAAAAGCAAAACGGGAAATATGTAAGCCGCAAGCCGGGGCGGCACGGCTTTGGCCTGGAGCGGATTGACCGGCTGGTGGCCAAGCACCAGGGCTATCTGAAGCGGGCGGACGAGCAAGGGGTCTTTTGCTGCGAAGTGCTGCTTCCCCTTGCCGCCGACCAATAAACAGACGACACTCTATCGCGTCAGAACCAAAGGTCTGGCGCGTTTTTTTACCGTTGGCGCACATTTTTTTGCATTTGGCGCAAAAATCCCCCCGGACGCTTCATTTTCTGCTAGGATGGTCCCGTAAAGGAGGAAAGCCCTATGGAAAAACAACGCAATAAACCGTCTTATTCCTTTGGCGGCAATCTTTGCTTTCTGTGTAAAAACATGTGGAGCCACAGCAAGGGCGAGACGCTCTTGTGCTTTCTTTGCGCGCCCTTTGGGGTAATCGGCTCCTTTCTGGGGATCTATCTGTCCCAGGCGGTGGTCCGCGCGGTCACCGAGGGGCAAGGTCCCCAGGCCGTCCTGACCCGGATCGGCTGGATCGGCCTGGCGCTTCTTTTGTGCCGCCTTATGCAGCAGGCGATGGACTCGAATACCGAGCCGTTTATGCTGTGCCACGACCTTTATTACCATCAGATGATCATGGACCGATACCTCGCCGCCGATTACGCGGCGATGGAATCTCCCCACGGCCAGAACCGTATGAGCAAAGCTTTGGAAAACACCGGCAAAGACGGCGGCGGCGCGCGGATGGTTGTCGAAATCCTGCTATCCCTTTTGGAAAACGCGCTGGGCTTTTTCACCTACGCAGGGATGATACTAAGCCTGAGCCCCTGGATCCTGCTGGCCGTCAGCGCTTCCACCCTGGGCAGCTTTTTTCTCATGCGGGCCAACTCCCAGTGGGCCTACCGCAACAAGGACCGCTGGAAGGGGGACGACCGCCGCTTAGACTACATCAGCGCCCGCTCCGTCGATCTTTCCCAGGCCAAGGATCTGCGGCTGTACGGCATGACCGGATGGTTTCGCTCGCTGTTTGACCAGGCCCTTGCCGGGCGGATGGGTTGGCACAAAAAGCAGGAGCAGGTTGGCTTTGCCGCCGACACTTTCCAGAACCTGCTGGCTTTTGGAAGGGAGGTAGTCTCCTACGGCGGGCTCATCTGGGCGGTTTTTGCCAACGGTATGGGCGCGGCGGATTTTGTTTTATACTTTGGCGTCATCGACGGCCTGTCCAACTGGCTGTTCCAGCTGGCAAAAAACCTGGATAAGCTGTACCGGTTCCAGCTGGGCTTTTGTGAAATGCGGGAATTTTTAGACCAGACCTGCGGCGATCCCGGCGGCCGGACCGACGGTCTGCCTGCCGCGCCCTTTTCCATCGAATTTCGCCAGGTCAGCTTCCGTTATCCCGGCAGCGAGGAGGACACGCTGCACAACCTGAGTTTTTTCATCCCCAAAGGGGAAAAGCTGGCGGTGGTGGGACTGAACGGCGCGGGCAAAACCACCCTCATCAAGCTGATCTGCGGCTTTTACCAGCCTACCTCCGGCGTCATCCTCATCGACGGCGCCGACCGCGGCCAGTTTGACCGTCAGGCTTACTACAAGCTTTTTTCCGCCGTGTTTCAGGATATTTTTCTGCTGCCCCAATCGGTGGCTGTCAACGTCTCCGCCTGCCCGGCCGGGGAACTGGACCGGGACAAGGTCCGGCAGGTCCTGGAGACCGCCGGCCTTTGGGAGCAGGTTCAGGCCCTTCCCCAGGGGATGGACACCGTACTGGTGCGAAGCGTGTTCGACGGCGCGCTGGATCTTTCCGGCGGTCAGGTGCAGAAACTGGCTTTGGCCCGGGCCCTTTACAAGGACGCGCCGACCCTTTTGCTGGACGAGCCCACCGCCGCCTTAGACCCTATCGCCGAAAGCGAAATTTACCGGCAGTACAACCGGATGGCCGGCGGCCGTACCGCCGTGTTCATCTCCCATCGGCTGGCCAGCACCCGATTCTGCGACCGGATTTTCTTTTTGGAAAACGGCCGGATCGCCGAATCCGGAAGCCATGATCAGCTGATGAAAAAGCAGGGAAAATATTTTGAGTTATTCGAAATTCAAAGTCATTATTATAAAAAGGAGGCGGCGGAGCATGACCGTTAAGGAAAAGCTTTCCCTGTCCCTGCGAGGGGGCCGGCTTTTGCATAAGCTTGTCCCCGGGGCGTTTTTGGCAGCCTTTATCCAAAACCTTTTCCGGGCGCTGACCCCTTTTATCAACGTCTGGCTGTCGGCCCAGATCATCACCTTTTTGGCGGACGGCCGTCCGCTGGAGGACCTGTTATGGCTGGGGGCCGCTGCAGTCGGCGTAAACCTGCTGCTGCGGCTGATAGAAAACGGCTCCGGCCGGGCGGCGGATTATCTGATTGATAAAAGCTGGCTGTGTTGGCAGCTGCCCTTATGGGAAAAGGTTCAGCAGATGGATTACGAGCAGGTGGAGGACGCGCGCACCCATAAAAGATTAGGTCAAATCCAGCTGATGCAGCAGAGCGGCGGCCTGGGGCTGATGCAGATTCTGTTTGCCTTCTTTCACGGATGCCGGGGCTTTTTCCTCACCGTTTTTTCCCTGGCCATGACCATCAGCGCCTTTGCCGCCCGGCCCAACGCCGTAAACGGCCCCCTTTCCTTTTTGTTCTCTCCCTGGTTCACGGCGCTGCTGCTGCTTTTCACCGCCGCGTACGCGGCGGCCAGCGGCTTTTGGAATTTTAAAAAGGCAAAAGAGACCCGCGCGCTGTTCCGGACATTTGAGGGCGTCAGCCGGTACGAAACCTATTTTAGAGACCTGATTCGCCAGTACAAAGCGGGCAAGGAACTGAAAATCTATGGGATGCGCGGCTTACTGAAAGAGGAATTGGACAGAAATGAAAGTCGACCGATAAATCGGTTTGCAAAAAAATGGCAGAGGATCAACTGCCGCTACAACTGTCTCGGCGCGGCGGTCAGCACGCTGTTTCTTGGCGTCGTCTATGCCTATGTGGCCCTCAAGGCCCTGGCCGGCGCCTTCGGCGTGGGAAAGATCGTCCAGTACGCGGGCAGCCTGACCCAGCTAAGCACCGGCATCACCCTGCTGATCGGGCAGATTGCTGTCTTGCTGGCCAACGCCGACGCGCTGAAGGAATATTTTGACTTTCTCGGTCAGCCGGACCGCAAGTACCAGGGGAGCCTGCCGGTGGAAAAGCGGGCGGACAACGAATACGAAATCGAGTTTCACGACGTATCCTTCCGCTATCCCGGCGCCAAAGCATATGCCCTGCGCCATGTAAGCCTCAAATTCCATATCGGCCGGAGGATGGCGGTGGTCGGGCGAAACGGCAGCGGCAAAACCACCATGATTAAGCTTTTGTGCCGCCTGTACGACCCCACCGAAGGGCATATCACCCTCAACGGCATCGACATCCGAAAATACGACTACCAAGATTATCTGGGGATTTTTTCGGTGGTCTTTCAGGATTTTAAGCTGTTTTCCTTCTCTTTGGGGCAGAATGTGGCCGCCTCCTTTGCATACGATGCGGGGCGGGCGGCGGACTGTCTGAACCGGGCCGGCTTTGGGGACCGGCTCGCCCGTCTGCCCAAAGGCTTGGACACGCCGCTGTACCGGGATTTCTCGGAGGACGGCGTGGAAATATCCGGCGGGGAGGCCCAGAAAATCGCCCTGGCCCGGGCCCTTTACAAGGGCGCACCGTTCATCATCCTGGATGAGCCCACCGCCGCCTTAGACCCGATCGCCGAGTTTGACATCTATTCTCACTTTGATCAGATCGTCGGGGAAAAAACCGCCGTTTACATCTCCCACCGGCTTTCCTCCTGCCGGTTCTGCGGCGATATTCTGGTCTTTGACCAGGGACGTCTGATCCAACGGGGCAGTCATGATCAGCTCATTCAGGATTCGTCCGGGCAGTACTACAGGCTTTGGCACGCCCAGGCCCAGTATTATGAAAAGGCGGAATAGTCCTTAAAAAGGGGCCGCTTCCCCAAAAAACCGCGCAAAAAAAGCACCGTTTTGCAGCCAAATTACAGCTTTAAAACGGTGCTTTTTTAACGGTTATTTTCCCGGCAAAAGGGTCACCGAAGAAATCTCTTTCGTACAGACGCACAGGGAATACCCTTCCCGAAACGGCACGAACCAGAGCGACTGTCCCTGCACCCTTGGCAAAAGTCCCCCGGAATCCGCCACGGAAAACCGGCCGAAACCGCTGTCGATCCCCTCTCCCGAGCACTTGACAAAGCTTTCCTTCGCCGCCCATACCCGAAAAAAGTCCCGGTACCCCTCCGATTGCAGATAGGCGTCCTCCGTCGGATGGAAAAACCGCCGGGACACAGCCTCCCGCCGGACCTTCCGATAAATTTGCAGGTCGATGCCCAAAGGCTGATCCGAAAAAGCGCCCAGCCAGTAATCGCCGCTGTGGGTCACCGAGCAGTGAAGAGCCGGCGCCGACAAAAAGTACGGCTTTCCCTTGGGGGTGCGCCCAATCTGCCAGCGGTCCGGCGCGCCCTCGGCCGGCTGGCCGGAAAACAGCGCCGCGCTGCGGGCCAGACACTCCTGGGAGGTCGGGCGCTTTGGCCCGTACCAATAGATCGCCACTTCGCTCATTCGCCGCTTCCTCCATCCGTTTCGGCTGGGGCTGTCCCCCGCCTTATTTGGGATAAACCAGATTTTCTTCTTTGATACAATACAAACAGGTATCCAGATATTTTTTCGCCAGCCATTTGGCCATTCCCAAGTTTTGGTCCAGATAATTGCCGCAGTCCTTGGCGGCGGCGCCGGGAATCTCCCCCTCAAAATCCCGGATAAACTCAAACATGCCGGTTACCAGTTCCAGCATATCCCGGGAGGTGTAGTCGCCGTTCACAATCAGATAATTGCCGGTGCGGCAGCCCATAGGCCCAAAGTAAATGATCCGCTGCGCCCAGACCGGATGGTTTCGCAGATAGGTGGCGCCCAGATGCTCGATGGTGTGCAGTTCCGCCGTGTTCATCACCGGCTCCCGGTTCGGCTTGGTCATCCGCAGATCAAAGGTGGTCAGCACCGCATCCCCCGCCTTGTCCTTGCGGGAGACGTAGATGCCCGGCAAAAGGTCCAGATGGTTGATGGTAAAGCTTGCAATTTTCTCCATAGGAGCACATCCTTTCAAAAAGCCGTAAAACAGAGGTTTTCAACTAGGAATATTATACGCCCCATCGGCCAAAACAGCAAGGAAAAATCCCTCAGTCTTATAAAGGACAGAGGGATTTTTCCAACACTTCTTCTTTGCCGGCAGGGTCCTGCCTATGCCGCAGAAATCTTTTCCGCTTTATTCCACGCGGGCGGGCAGGATGTAGTTGGTAAAATAATCGCGGGAGGCATAGCTGCTTTGGGGGCCGGGACTGGCGATTACCGTTACCAATTCCAGTTCCGGAACGACGAGGATATACTGCCCCCAGGCGCCGAAGGCATAGTAGGTGTCATAGCCGCCAAAAGAGCGGCTCCACCACTGGTAGCCATATTTCCCCGTTCCGTCGCCCGCGCCGTTGTTTTTGGCGGCGGTGGATTCCTCCACCCAGTCCGCCGGGACCAGCTGCCGACCCTGCCAAACGCCGCCGTTTAAAAACAGCTGGCCGAATTTCGCCGCGTCCCGGGCGGACATGACCACGCCGTTGCCGCCGTCGGCAATTCCCTGGGGATCGGTTCCCCAGGAAACACTTTCCATCCCCATGGGGTCAAAAAGCTTTTCCCGGGCGTAATCAAACAGTCCTTTGCCGGTGGCCTGTTCCAAAACCGCCGCCAGCAGATGGGTGTTGCCGGTGCTGTAGTTGAACACGCTTCCCGGCTCGTACACCAGGCGGCGGCCCAGGATATAGTCCACCCAGTTTTCGGCCGAGCGAAACTCCTCCCAGTTGCTGTAGCTGCCGCCCCACTCGTACCATTCCAGCCCGGAGGTATGGGTGAGCAGCTGACTTAAGGTGATCGTGTGCTTTCTGGCATCCTCCTGCTCCAGCACCTGGGGCAAATAGTCGGACAGCAGATCGTCCACCCCGCCGATATAGCCCTCTTCCATGGCGATGCCGAAAAGTGCGCTGGTGACGGATTTTGAGGCCGAATGAAACGCAAAGGCGCTGTTTTGGTCATACCCCTCTTGATAAAACTCGTCGACGATTACCCCGTCTTTCACCGTCAACACCGCGTAAACCTGCTTGCCCTTCAGCGCTTCGTGCATCTGTTCCAACACCGCCGGATCCATCCCGTGGTTTTGGGGGTCGTCCGTTTCCCAGTCGTTTTCCGGCTGAGGTTCCGGCTCCGGCTCCGACGAGGATGCCGGCAAAGAGTCCGCCGCACTGGACCCGACGGTGGAAAACTGGGCTGCCGAACGGTCCGTCCCGGCTGATCTATCCGCCATAGCCGGCGAGCAGGCGGACAGCAGGCAGGCGCAGGCCAGCAATAGAACCCAAATTTTTTTCATACAATCTTCCTTTCTTTTCCTCCTCCCGCCGGGACTGCTTTGCCAAAACCGGCGGACCGCTTTACATCCTGTTTTTCCTTTCGATCATCAGTTTAAAGGAAGCATTGCAAAATAGCAAATACTTATATTGAATATTTGTTTATACGTATAAAGCATATTTATGGCCGGTTTTGGGACAATGGCACAAAAAATTTTTTCTAAAGCTTTGCGTCTAAGATTTTTTGGGAATGGACAAGAATCTGTTCCTTTCCCTCTTTATCCCGAAACCGGGGCAGCAGCGAAAAATCGTTCAGCACCCAATAGATTAGCATACGCTCCTCCAAATACCTTACATCTCTCAGCTGGGGATAATACTTTTTGAGATAGAAAAACAAATTCCGGTAATCCTCTGGCTTTTGCAGTGGATCCATTTCGGTATTGGCCCACTTCCACGGCAGGGATACGCTCATATAAAATAGTCTTAAATCAAAGTCAAATGGCGCGACGAAAGAATCGTTAAAGTCGATCAGCTTGATATGGTTTTCTTCGTCCAGCAAAATATTGTCAAAGTGCAGATCGTTGTGTACCAAGCAAAAGGTGTTTTCCTCCAATATCCGACCGTATTTTTCAAACGACGCCAGAAGAAGGTCTTTTTCCTCCTGGCAAAACAGATCCTGCGTCTTTTGAAAATCTGCCAAAACCCGCTCTTTTACATAAGCGCCCCAATCATACGCCGGATACTTTTGGGCATGGAGTTTTTTTAACACCTCAACCAGTTCCCGAATCAGCGTCTCCCTTTGCGTCTCATCCATTTTATACCAATGATAGTAAACGGATTTTCCCTTGATTCTTTCCAAAATCTCGTAGACGCACGGCGCGGCCTTTTTGGACGGATCGTACCGGTATAAAAAGGGAAGGTTCTCGCTGCCCTGATTGGCGCGGTAGAAATTGGCTTCCACATCGAACAGCTCTTCCTTCTGCTCGTCGCCGCAGACCTTGAGGATGTATCGATCGTTGACGCAAAAAATGCTGTTATTGTATCCTGCGTTGATCTCGTAAATCTGCCCCAGATCGCCCAACAGGTCCTCGTTGGCCCGCGCGATGCTTTTTGCCAGTTTCATCCGCTCTTCTACCAGATTTCGGGTCACCGCAAAGACCTGAAAGACCACCTTTGTCTCTTCGCAAAAACCCGGATCCACACTTTTCAGCGCGTGGGTCCGGGCTTTTTTCCACTCTTCAAAGGATCCTTCGCCCTCTAAGCGGGAAAGGGACTCGGGAATGTTTTTAAATTTTGTGACCATCACTTTTGTGGTCTTGGTAACGCACGCCTTTTTTTCATTGTCAAAGATCAAAACAGCCTCTTCCCCAATAACCGGAACCGCGTTTTCGTCATACAAAGAGGTAACGGCGGTCTTTTGATTGGACAGAACAAGGTTTACGAAAAAATCGTTCTTCGTATCAAAATGCCAGGTTTTGCATTCGTGTTTCATCCCGCCCCTCCTTTTTCAGATTTGGCTGTCCGATTCCTGCATACATTTTTTAACCGCTTCATAAATGCGCTCGTAGCTGATGGCGGAAAAATCCTCCGCGTCGACCTCAATCAGATGGGTGCCGAACAAAAAGTCCCGGTTTTGCTTGGTGGCCTCGAAAAAATCCTCCGGCGAAATGGCCGGACGAATCTTTTTGGACTCTGCGTCTTGGTCGTTGCGCTCGGTAAAGCGCCGGTATGCCGTTTTAGGGGCGGCGTTCATGTGGATGTTGATCGTCTGATATCCGTATTTTTCCGAAAGCGGATCCAGCAGATTCACCATTTTGCTGCTGAAGATATACTCGGCGATAAAAAGCGCGGAGGATCGCATGATCTCCTCCATTTCGAAGAGAAAAAACTCATAAGGGATCATGGAAAAATCCGGATGGTCTTTGCGCGAACCAGCGCTTTTTTCTTTGATCTGCGTCAGTTTTTCCAAAATACGGTCGTAGCTGACAAGCGGCGCCCGCAGCTTTTGCGAAAGCCACACCGCCAGGGTGGTTTTTCCGGTTGCCGGCATGCCCGAAATCAGAATCATCGTGTTTTTCATAAAATTCCCCCGCTTTCGCAAAAGTTTTATCTCATCCGTTTTATGATACATCTGCCCCGCCTTTTGGACTTATGCGCAGCAGCACCCGTTCCCCACGATAATCTCTCCGTTTGCCCCGTCAATGTCCCGGATGATCTCCCCCACCGCCGGGACCTGGATGCGGCCGGAGAGGGGATTTTTGATGCTGAGGATGGGGGCGGTCAAAGTGGCCTCCACCTCCGATCGCTCAAAGCAAAGGTCGGTGTCGATCATCTCGCAGTCTACAAGCCGCAGATTTTTGCAGTAGCAAAGGGGCTGGGTGCCGATGATCTTGCAGCCGATGAAGGTAATGTTCTCGCTGTACCAGGCCAGATATTCCCCCTTGACCACGCTGTTTTTCACGGTGATATTCTTCCCATGCCAGAAAGCGTCCTTGGTGTCGAAGACGCAGTTTTCAAAAACAGCGTTCTCGATGTACTGGAAGGAGTATTTTCCCTTCATCTGCACCCCCCGGAAGGTGAGGTCTTTGGCCCGCATCATAAAATATTCGCTCTGGGCGGTGCAGTCCTCCATCCGGATGCCCTGGGTGGACCAGCCGAACTCCGGAGAAACGATGTCACAATTTTTCATGTGGATGTTGCCGCACTCCCGCAATGCCTTGATTCCGTGGAGTTTCGTCCCGGTGATCTCCACATCATGGGAATACCACAGGGCCGCCCGGCAAAGTTCGGTCATTTGGCTGTCCCGGATCACCAGCCCCTCGTCGTGCCAGAAGGGATACCGAAGGTTCAAAAAGCACCCCTCCACCTGGATGTCTTTCCCCTCTTTGAAAGCGCTCTCTCCGTCGGCGGGGCCGTCAAAGGAGCAGTCTTTTACCAGCAGGCCGGTTTCACCGTAAAGGGCTCTTTCTTCGTCAAAGGTTTGGTTGGATATGGTTCTCATGCTAAAAACTCCTTTCAAATCACCGTTTCGCCTTTTGCATCTGATATACCAGATAGTCCAGGCAGTCAATCTTCTTTTCTTCTTGATGCACCGCATCCAAAAGGCGGCTACGCTGCTTTTTCAGCAGCCGAAAACACTCCGGGTCTTTGCCGCTTTTGACACAGTCTAAAATATCGGCGACGGTTTTTTCGTCGCAGCCCGCATCCCGCAGGTTTTGGATGATCTTTTCCTCAGAATCACACAGCTTCATGCCAGCTGCCTCCTTCATTCAAGGGGCCATGAATCCCAGCTTATTGCCCCGGCCTTACAGCACCGGGTTTTCCTCTACCGCCTTGACGGGCTCCTCAAAGTCGTCGAAGTATCCCCTTTAAAAAATGGGGTCTTCATGTTGGTTCATCCTTTCCCGGGGATGGAAGTGATCCAATTCCCATTATAAAACCGTTTTTCATTCGCAGCAAGTGCTTATCCCAAAAATCCCTATATGCTCAATAGACATAGAACCCGTCTGCTTGCCGGATTTTATGATAGCATAAGAAAGATTGGATAACAAATACTTATTTTAAATAGATATCTATGTTTGACAGGTATAGTAATTTGTGCTATCCTGCCCCTATCGGAGGTGAAATCGGATGGAATTTCGCGTACTGCAATACTTTCTGGCGGTGGCCCGAGAGCAGAGCCTTTCCGGGGCGGCCCAGTCGCTACATCTATCCCAGCCAACCCTTTCCCGGCAGCTAAAGGATCTGGAGGACGAGTTAGGCAAGCAGCTTTTTACCCGAAGCAATAAGGGCATCGCCCTCACCGAGGAGGGGATGATTCTGCGCAAGCGGGCGGAGGAGATCGTTCAGCTGATGAAAAAGGCCGAAGATGAGATCGCCCTTTCCGACGAGGCCATCTCCGGGGATGTGTACATCGGCGCGGGGGAATCGGATGTGAACCGCATTTTGG